>NZ_KB899749.1 GCF_000378445.1 Deinococcus aquatilis DSM 23025
AACCTCGGGTGCTAGGGGGTAGCTCAGGGGAGCTGAGAAAGCGGAAGCTCCGGTATGGCTACCAAAGAACTTCCGCTTGCCCAGAATACCGTTGAAGACCTGTTCACCCTCATTTACGTCTACGTGGATGATTATGTGCAAGCCGCTGCGTGCAGCGGCTTATTTGTGCTCCCCCACGAACCGAATCAGAAGGGGAGTTACAGCGAACTGATGACCATCGCACTGGTCGGGGAATTGCTCGGTGAGGTGTCCGGGCAGAAATGGTTGGCTCAAGTGCGTTCGACGTATCGGGCGCTGTTTCCATGCTTACCGGATCGCAGTCGATACCTGCGCATCCAGTTGAATTTGGAAACTATTTACGCCGACCTTGCGCTGAGACTGCCCCACTTCGACGACGACACCGTGTACGTCATTGACAGCAAACCGCTTGTCCACTGCAAGGGGACGCGCTACGCGCGACCCCGAGCCATGAGTGAGGCAGGCAGTGGACGCGGTGGGCATGGGGGTTACGGTGTCAAAGGTCGATTCTATGGGTTCAAGCTGCATGCCATCATTGACGATCATGGCATGATCGTTCGCTTTGCTCTGGCTGCTGGAAATGAGAGCGATCCACCCCTCGCGCGTGCCCTCCTGAACGCAGGCGAAGGTGCCTTGGTGCTCGGTGATCGGGGCTATCAAGGCTGTGGCGTCTACGCGCAACCCAAGAGCAACATGAAGCAACCGCGCCCCTGGTGGGGCGCCATGCGATGGGTCAGAAAGACCATTGAGGCGGTTTTTTCTCGACTGGATCGTTCATTTCAGTTGATGCTGCCGCAGCTCAATTCCTTCCGATCTATTCGCGCTCATGTCTGCCGAAAAATTGCCGCTCACAATTTGGCCTTGTTCTTTGGCGGCCTTTGATCCCCTAGCACCCGAGGTTATCAACTGTTTTCTACCAGGATCTACGACCTCAGTGTGAAGGAACAGGTGGAGGAGCGTTTTTACGACGATGAGGTGCGCGACCAGACGGAACACCTGGAGCCGCACACTGACAATTTCGTGATTGTTCAGGTTGCCAGTTGGACAGATGCACTCGATTATGACCAGACGATCATCGTTCAGACCGATTCAAGTTCTGGAAAACCCGTGGCTCAGGGGGCGGGTGATCTGGAAAGCACCTCTTTGAACCCGGAGGAGATCGAGCATCTCCAACTCAATGTCAGTGAAGATGACTTACCAGGTGTGTTTCGCATCAGAGGTTTGGGAAATTTACTGTGTGCGGAGAAGACGAAGCTGGCTTGTGAGCGGGCTAGAATTGTCGGTATGCGGTTCACCCCAATTCCTACACCCCTCAGTCACGGCGCGAGAGCAGTCGAAGGGGGATTTCGGTTGCTGTCAGCAGCAGATCTGCTTACGGCGATCTCATGATTTACCGCGTGACACACAATCTCGATCACGTTGACCGTTTTAACGACTTCGACGCTGAACTGATCCAGTTTGAAAACTCTGGAGGCATTAACTACGCTCTTCCTGGTTTTCCCTATGAGCGATATGCACCCAAGGTGATGACCTTTGTTGGGAATCTGCCCCGCTTGGTCGGGACTGACTTCCCACACACCAACCCGACATTGCCGATGATGTCCATGAAGATGTTGCTGGCCTGCCTGTCGGTGGGGGCATTCCCTTACGAACTTCATCCCACCCGGATCTATTCTGCTGAGCTTAAGACTCAGGAACTTTCCGAGCTTCAGGACATGACCGATGCTTCTGTGTTCAGCGAGAAGTTCTTCAACGTTCACCTCACCACGTGGACGGATGCTGTCGATCTGGAGCGTACCCTGCTCGCCAAACGAGACCCAAGTCAACCCCGTGCTGCCCGGAAATATCTCGTTTATACAGCGGCCCAAGCAGAAGACCCGGGTGACCTTGATCTTGAGGCAGTGGAACGGCTGAGCTTGAATGTGCCTGAAGATCAACTCCCCGGACTCTTCCGCATGGAACAGCTACACGGCCTCTTCTGTGCGGAAAAGACCAAGCAGGCGTGTGAAGGCGCGGGTATTGTCGGGGTGACATTCGCGCCTGTTCCTGTCCCTATGGGCCAAGGAGTTCGCCCCTATCTCAGTGGCTTCCGCTTTGTGTCAGACGACGATCTCGCCGTTTTTTGAGCGACTTATCCAACTGCAGCAAGCGTTCACCCTAAAGACTGAAGTTGCTCTCCGCATAACAAGGGTGTTGTGTTCAGAAAACCTGACATCAGTGACGCCACTCCGGAGACTTTAGGTCGCTCCTGGGAATGCCCTGTACTGTGCTACAGCGGTGCTCCGCAGCGGGAAGCAGAGGATCAAATTGGGATGAAAAATGATGGAGACCTGGCACTTTGGGTTCACTCCAGGTCCAATTCGGACAACACAACCATCTCGCCTGCCAGCAAAAGAGAATGCCACCCTGCTGGGGTGTGGCTGTTCACGACGACCATCTACCCTGTGGTGGACATGCCGGGGCGTTTTCCAAGCTCTCCTCCTCTCGGCGGGACTTCACATGACTTTTTGCAGTACCTTCTCCACCTGCGCCGACCAGTCAACCAGTTGCTGGGAAGGCTGGGAGCGACGAGCCAAACGTTTCATCGCCATATGGCTGCGCCACACCCTAAGTCTGGCTTCCCGCACCTGGAAATCCCCTTGCCTCACCTGCTCTGCAGCGTTCGAGAGCCTCTGCAGCCACGTTCCCAACTGGGCCTGTAGAGCAGGGTATGCATCAAGGTCGGGGACCCCCCAGGTCTGCCGTTCCAGGGCGCTCTGCTCGGCCCAGGCCCCTGCAAGCCGCTGCCCCTCCTGGATCATGACGGAGATCCAGCCCAACACCACCTCCTGCGCACTCTGTCCAGCACTCCAAGTGGCTGCGGCCTGACATTCCTGCAGGCGTCCCCAAAGTTCTTGCCAGAACAGGAAGGGCCAGTCCCCTTCTTCCCCGGGCCTGCCCCGGAGGAGAGATGGCTGAGGGACAGTCGAGTCGATCTCAAGGGCTTCAGGCCAGACCACGCCATCAAGAAAAGGAAGATGGAATTGAGATGGGTGGTGCTCATAGCGCTCAATCAGTGCCCGTAAGTCTTCCTGCATGCCCATGAAAATCTCCTTTCTCCAGTTGCCGAAAAAGACTGCCGTCACGGAACAACGCTTTTCTTCCACTCAGAGCAGTAGCGCACCGGGCTTGCTGACTCTTAAACCCCATATTTAGGCTGACGGCTCTACTGGCGGCAACTGTGCGTCACCACGGTAATTTAGCGTGCGCAGGAATCTGGAAAGATCAAAGACAGTCTCGGGGAGGCCTAACCTATGGATCGATCGTCCTACACTGGAGCTATCCACGCCGAAGAGGACGGACTGCAGGTCAGTTGCCCCATCCGGTGGCGACTGATCTGATCAGCACACTCTCGGGTTCGCTATAGACGGCAATTCTGCATCTGGGCGCAGCCGAGGAATTCGCCTGTGGTGGCCGAGAACATCTGGGACCGTGGTGTTCAGTCCGAACCAGGAATGGATGGGGAACATCACCTCTTTGCCGTGGATCGGCGGCTGGCTCTCCCTGACGACAGTCATGGACCTGTGCTCACGGAACGTCGTGAGGTGGGCCTGGACTCTGCATGATCGTCTGCAAACCCGCTCCGTCATGGTGGCTCCGCACCAGCTCTCGCTGAGCAAGGCTGCACCCGCGTCGGTGCCATCCGCCCCAATCTCCGATACCGGGTGGTGCTGGATCTGATCTGTCTGACACCAACCCCCTGTGTGAACCCGGCCACCACGCTGCAACGTCGCTTCGACCATCTGTCCACGCGAGCGGAGATGCAGGCCATCGGCCTCCCGCTCCCCGACCAAGAAATTATTCTGGGATCTGACCTCCTCGGCCATGCCCGAGCGGCCTTCCCAGCGTCCTAGAAGTGGGGAATGACCACGTGGGTACGGCACTGGTTTCAGACCGGGAGAGCTGGGTCGACATCCGAGATGTCAGCTGGACGGCGAAGGCCTACATGACCTCTGAGCCGTTCGTGGATTATGTGCGTGACCTGCGTTGCCTTGCGGGCGGCGAAGACATCTGGGCGATGGAACGGCGTAGCAGGTTCTGAAAAGCCAATCGGCAGACCCATGAAGCCCGGTTGATTGAACCACCAGCTGAGTTGGAGGAGTACACGCGTGCCGCCACGCTGCATTTGGGTGCAGACCTCCTGGGACTGGATTTTCTTGAAGATCAGGACGGACGGTTCATCCTGCTGGAAACGAACAACGTCGCAGGCCTGACTGGAGGGCCAAGTTCGGTTCGCCACCTTCTTGCCAAGCGCTTGATGGTGCAGCTCATACGAACCTGCTTTGATTCCCGACCATCCGGAAAAGCGCCGAGAGGGTTGTCCACCGCCCCAGCCCTCGATACCCAGAAGGACGCCACTCCTCCCGGACTTCTTGCCACTCGCTCTGCTTGGCCGCTGTGCCAGTGCACCCGGATGATTCTCGCGCAGTCTCGCCATCTGGGATCAGACATTGAGCGGCGTGCAGCTTCTCTTCCACTTTGAGGCCCAGCACCCCGGCCCGGCTGCGCACGCGAAAAGTGGGTAGGGTATCAGCCGGGCCTCCGAATGTTGAAAGGGGTGTACTCAGGGAATGGTCGTCGACGCGATCAATCCACAGCCTAAACACCTGCCAAATGGATCGACATCAGGACAAGAAGCGTTTGAACTCTGGAAACATCTCTCTGAATTGGAGGGGTGATTGGTTCAACCGCAGCCTCCCTTCACACGGTCCTCTGCACCTGAACATCACCCTGCCATCAGACCAGTGGCTCGATCTTCCTGACCCTCACCCGCGTAATTTTGAGGCCCTTCACCTCTTCAGCGGTCAGGTCGTGACCCTGTACATGCACCGTGGTGCCAGCGGCAGGGACGGTGCCGTAAGCGGCCAGAAGCAGACCAGCCACCGTGTTCACGTCGTCGCTGTGCAGTGTCAGGTCGTGTTCGTTCAGTTCGCTCAGGGTCACCTCGCCGTCCAGCGTCCACGAGCCATCGGTGTTGGCCTGCACCCAGTTGGAGACTTCGGTGTCTTCCTCTTCCATCACGTCTTCGATCAGGTCATCCATGGTCACGAAGCCCAGGGTGCCGCCGAATTCATCGACCACAAGCGCCGCGTGGATGCGTTCGCGCTTGAACTGGGCCAGCAGGTCTTCGGCGGTGGCGGTCGCGGCCACATGCGGCAGGGGGCGCACCAGACGGCCCAGGTGAGCCGAACGCCCGAATGCCCGCGCCCGAATGAAATCCTTGACATGCAGCACGCCGATCATCTGATCGAGGTTGTCCTCAAACACCGGGTATCGGCTGCGGGGTGAGGCGGCGATGCGGGCCGTGACCTCTTCCACACTGGCCTGCACGTTCAGCGCTTCCAGGCGCGGGCGCGTGGTCATCAGGTCTTCAGCCGTATGTTCTTCCAGGGCAAAAATGTTCTGAATCAGGTCGCGCTGCACGTCTCCGATCTGCCCACTCAGGGCCGTTTCATCAGTCAGGATCGAGAGCTCTTTGCTGGTGTACAGCAGGCTGTCTTTGCCGGGGTCTTTGATCCCCAGCAGACGCATCAATCCCAGGGCCACTGCATTCAGTACGGACACCAGAGGCCGGAAGATCAGGCCGAACACCCGCATCAGGGGGTTGACCTGAAGGCTCACCGCTTCGGGAGTTTGTAATGCCAGCGCCTTGGGAATCATCTCGCCAAAGACCACATGCATGAAGGTGATCAGGCTCAGCGCCACCACGAATCCGGCGGTGTGTGCGGCGGCATACGATAGCCCCCAGTCCTCAAACGGGCCGTACAGCCACTTCGCGATCTGCGGCTCACCGTACATGCCCAGACCAATACTTGCCAACGTAATGCCAAGCTGAGCAATGGCGATGTACCGGTCCTTGCCTGCGGGCCGGTCAAAGACGCCCAGCAACCAGCGGGCTGCCCCGTTGCCGCTCCCGGCCAACGTGTGGAGGCGGCTACGCCGAGACGCGATCAGTGAGAATTCGGCGGCCACGAATAGACCGTTCAGGATGACCAACGTGAAGATCACGGCGATGGGCGTCAAGACTTCGAGCATCAGCCTTCCTCTCCTGGCAGGCCAAAACTGACCCGGCGTACGGCGCGGCGGTCCATGGCCTCGACCCGGACAATCAGGTCGCCCTTGCCCACCCTCACCTCATCCCCTGCCTGCGGCAGACGGCCCAGCTCCTGCCACATCAAGCCACTCACGGTATCCACCTCATCGGTGGGAAGATCAAGGTCAAAGCGGCTGTTCAGAACGTCCACCAACACGTCTCCGCGCACGGTTGCGCGGCGGCCCAGCACGCTGATGGGTTCGTCTTCCTGATCGAATTCATCCTGCACTTCCCCAAAAATTTCTTCCAGGGCGTCTTCAAGGGTCACCAGTCCAGCCACATTGCCGTATTCGTCCACCACCACGGCGCTGTGCCGACCTGCTTCCCGCAACCGTCGCCACAGGTCAGGCACAGGCATGGCGTCCGGCACGATCAGCGGCTCGGTCATGATCTCGGCCACCGCGCGGTCTGGAGTGCGCTCTGCCGTCAGGAACAGGCGGCGCAGATGAACCACGCCCACCACGTCTTCGTCCTGCTCTCCGGTGACGGGAAAGCGGGAGTACGCGCTTCCGGCCAGCCGCACCAGGGCGTCTTGCACACTGACTCCACTCGGTACGGTGATCAGGCGGGTGCGTGGGGTCATGATCTCGCGCACCACCCGGTCTTCAATGTTCAGGACTCCGGCCACCATGTCCCGTTCGGCAACGTCGATCAGGCCGCCAGCCGCACTTTCGCTGTATAAGTCCTGCAATTCTTCGGGAGAATGCACGTGCGAATGGCTGTGATCCACGTTCAGCTTCCACGCCCGCATCAGGGCGAACGCGGTGCCGTTGAAGATGAAAATCAGGGGCCGAAACAGCATCAGACTGAACTGCATGGGCACGAGGGTCGCCATGGCCAGCCGTTCCGGGTAACGCAGCGCCACCGTTTTGGGCAGCAGCTCACCCAGCACGACCTGGAAAGCAGTGATGAAGATCAGCACCAGGATGGTGGCGGCCACGGCCCCGCCGATGGCCCCTAGGACCGGGGTCAACAGGGGCGTGAGCTGGGACTGTCCATACGCGCCGGCCACCAGGCTGCTGAGGGTGATGCCGATCTGGCAGGCCGCCACGTAGGTGTCGAGCCGCTTGGGATCCTGCAAAATCCCCAACAGGGTGGCCGCTGAGCGGTTGCCTGCTTCAGCACTCTCCTGCACCCGGGACCGGCGTGAGCCGACCGTGGCAAATTCGGCAGCCACGTACAGGGCATTGACCATCACCATGATCAGGATCACCAGCAGGGGAAGCAGGAGGGTCAAGAGCGCTCACCGGCCCGAAAGGGGAACCGCTGAGAGGCTGAGTTGTGAGACGAACTGGGAGGTTCGGCGCTGTCACTGGAGGGCAACGTCATACACGGAGCAGTATGAGGCATCCAGCCTCGCTCCATCTTGGGCCTTTCCTGAATGGGGCTGAAGACATCCTTCCCTCATGACTGACATTGTCACGGTTTCTTGCTGTCTGTTCCAGGGGTTCTGGCAAATTTGTGTGCTGAACCGAGTCGTGGGAAGCCTCGGGTAATCCGTCGACGAGCGCAGGGGAAGTCCTGCTCTTCAAGTTCCGCATGGATTCTGGGCACGTCATACCGCCCTTCGCTGCTGGCATGAATCTGCTCAATTTCAGCCGTGAGCACGGCATCATGGCGTTTCGCGGGTCCTTCACCTCCAAGCGGAACTCCTGTCGGTGCGCTTCAATAAACTGCAACCGCATCAATTTTCCTTGGTGAAGAGGGCCACGGCTCCCCTCAGGATCTCCCGTTCCTGGTGGGCAAAATCCAATTTGTGCTGGAGCCGTTTGATTTCCGATTGCTCCGTTGTCAGCCCTGCTTTTCCATAATCGGGAAAGGCTGCTGACCTTGGCGGCCCAGTTCGCAAGCCCAACGGTGCAGGGCCGACGCGCTGCCCCCAAGTTCTTGGCGACCTGCACAAAGCGTTGATTTGGCTCGTTCGTGAGCCGTACGGCCTTGAACTTGAATTCCTTGGTGTAGTGCTTGCGTTTGGACCTGCCTCTCCTCGTGTCAATTCTCGGGGCGCTTCTTCAGGTACGCAGATAGCGTCATTCGGCCAAGTGGTCAAGGGCCAGAAGGACGAGGGAGCTGAGGTCGTCGGTAGGCTTCTTGATAGGGCTGGCCTGACTTCACCACGGCTAAGCCCGTCCGCAAGAGTTTGCGCCCCAAGGCAACCAAAGCGACTTTAGGCGGCTTGCCCTCGGCGCGCAGGTGCCGGTAAAAGTCGCCCATCCGACTCTTGGAACGTTGAGCGCCCAAGGCAGCGAGATAGGCGGTTCGCCTGAGATGAGCATTTCCAACCTTGGAAATGCGTCCACGTCGATGAACACTGCTTCCGGATTCAAAAGGCGCAGGGGCAATTCCTGCGTAAGCAGAAATCTGCGTCCCCGTCTCGAGCAGCGCGAAGCCATCCGTCTCAGCAAGGACGCTTGCGGCACTGAGAAAGCCGTAGCCGGGAATCGTCATCAACAGGTGGAGAGGTTCGCTCAGAGAAGTATGCGCTCCTACCAACGCGTGCATCGCTTTTTCCAAGGTCTGCACCTGCACCTTCAGAAACGCCACGCGTTGTTGGATCAGGCCCAAGAGCACGGTGCCTGCATCGGCTCGGTGATTCATGGCATGGAGTCGATTCTGTTCGGCGTTCAGCGTCACCAGCAGTGCCGACCGCTCGCGAACCAGCAGCTTCAACTCATGCAGCGCTGGACTGGGAGGTTGCCAGACCTTGGGAGACATCGTGGCGCCGTATTGGGCAATCAACTCGGCGTCCATCGCATCTGTTTTTCCTCGGCGCGACTTCGAGTGGGCAAAGTACCGAATGCGCGCAGGATTTTCCACACTCACTTGGCATCCTTGATCGTAGAGATGCTGCGCGCAACTCTCCCAGTACACGCCCGTCGCCTCCATCACAACGTGCAGTTCCGCGCCACCAACTTGGTGCTTCCTGGCCCATTGGAGAAGTTGCTCGAAGCCAATGGCCGTGTTAGGCACTGCCGCCAATGAATGGCACCTGCCATCAACCAAGAGCAAATGAGCAAAAATGCTGTCTTTCCCGATATCCAAGCCAAGGACATGCATCACAAACCTCCTAGAGAGTAGAGTGAAATGGTCAGTTGAGCTCTCTCGGAACTGGTTCTTATAGTGCAGGCTTCTGTGCCTTGGATAGCGTTCAGTTCTTGAGAAGAGCGCCCGAACCGGCCAGATCTGCGTAACGGCCTTAAAGGGCCTAAAACTGAGCCTGGCTTATTGATTCGGGCTGGCCTGACTTCCCATTCTGATCAGGAATGTTCGGCAGGTGTAAGACATAAAAACTGAGGGATCCCCAGAAGGCAAGGACGGCAGCGAGTTTTGGGTCGAACTCTCGATTGCTCCGCTGGCAGATGAGACGGGTTGATACACCTATTGGATTTCCATTCAGCGCGATATTACGGAACGCAAGCAGTTTGCTGAACATTTGGACTGCGAGCAAGCTCAAGTGTTGGAACTGGCTGCCCGGAACCGGCCCCGCTCTCAGGTCTTGGCGCGGCGGCCGTTCGCCGGACAACCACGCCGCCATCGTGTTGCCCGGCGAATGGACGAAAGTGTTTACCGTTCGGGGCCAAGAGACGGCGCGGACTCACAGCTGGGTGCTTGATGCTGGGGGACAGCTGCAGTGCAGTCCACCTCAGACCACGGGCAGTACCTGCTGAACTGGTATCACCCCTTGCCCAGACGCCAGTACGGGCACGCTAGAGACCCAGACCAGTCTTCAGGTCTGTTGGTACTGCGCGGCGACCTTACCCATACCCCCACTCCTGACGAACGCATTCAACTGGAATTGGCGGCCCAGCTTGCCGCCAAACGGGACGAGGCGCTGATGCAGGCCGTGATTCAGTTGGCGCACGCGTTGGAACTGAAGGTGACGGTGGAAGGTGTGAAAACTGGCGAACAGGTGGAATTGATGCGTCAGCAGGAATGCGAGTATGTGTAGGGTCACTGGACGGGCCGTCCACAACCCGCCGAAAGCTTTGAGGCTTTGTTGAAAGGGGTGGTGGCCAACGCAGGTAAGCAGAACTCGGACAACCCCTGGAAGACCTGAAAGCAGAGCGCCGATTGGCGGACCTGCTGCGTGCACTTGGCCTCTACAAACCCGGCTTTATAGGGTCAGGTTTACCTGTTCCCACCACCTTGACCCGATTGGAAACCTCACCCAGCGGGCGATACGCCGGGAAGCGCTCATCCCAAATGGCGAGACTGCGCGAGAATCATCCGAGCGGACTGGCACAGCAGCGAGGCAGAGCGAGTGGCAAAAGTACGGGAGGAGTGGCCTCTTTCCAGGCGTCCGTTCACGACGAGGGCTGGGGGCGATGGACGACCCTCTTGGCGTTTTCCCGGATGTTCGGGAGTCAACGCAAGTCCGTATCAGACACTGGGATACCGTTCACCTGATCACATGGAGTGCGGAAGGACCCTGGGGAGCAGCGTCCTTAGAACCCCCCTTTTACTGCCGCATGTAAATTATATGAGTAAATTATTAAAAATATAAAAGTTGACAGATTAGGTCAACTGGTCTACCTTTCCTGACGACTCGTGACAGGAGTCGCCTGCTGTTCAAGTCGGCGCGAGGGAACTGGCCCAGGAATCGCCGCAGCAACCTGCCTTCATTACGGTCGGTGCTCTCCAGTGCTGTGCGCCTCAACGATGAACAACGGCGGCAGGTCCGGCTCAAGGAAGGGCGTCCCTGCTTGCAGACGTTTCTGGGCTTGCCCCCAGCGCCCTTCCGCAGGACTTCACCCAGGAAGGGCGCCGCTGTCTGCGGCGAACTCCTTCCGTATTCGACCGCCGGAGCAAGCCCTATGTCGACCGCGCCGCCACCGCCCGCGCTGGAATTCAGCCGTGTCACCAAGACCTATCCGGGACAGCCACAGGCCGCCCTGCAAGACCTCACGCTCCGCATTCCTCGGGGCAGCCGCACCGGCATTATCGGGCGCAGCGGTGCGGGCAAAAGTACGTTGGTGAGGCTGATCAGTGGGCTGGAAACCCCAGATCTGGGCCACATTCAGGTCCAGGGCCAACCCCTGACCCCGGCCACCCTCAAGCAGCTTCAGGCGCGAACCGGGTTGGTGTTTCAGCACTTTAACCTGCTCGCCCAGCGCAGCGTGCTGCATAACGTGACCCTGCCGCTGGAACTGCGCGGCACCCCCAAAGTCCTCCGGGAACGGCGAGCACGGGAACTGCTGCAATTGGTCGGCCTGGAAGCCCTGGCTGGACGCTACCCCGCTCAGCTGTCGGGCGGACAGAAACAGCGGGTGGGCATTGCCCGCGCCCTGGTCACCGATCCAGACCTGCTGCTGGCTGATGAGGCCACCAGCGCCCTTGATCCGGAGACGAGCGCGGGCCTCCTGACCCTGCTCACCGAGCTGCAACGTGAGCGGGATCTCACCCTCATTCTGGTGACCCACCAACTGGAGGTGATTCGCGCCGCCACCACCCACGTGGCCGTGCTGGATCAGGGAAGACTGGTGGAGGCGGGCGAGACAGCTTCCGTGCTGCGCCAGCCACAGTCTGCGGTCACCCGCGCGTTGCTGGACGCCCACCGACCTGAACACCCTCTCCTTGCTGGCGAAACCCTGCACCACCTGACCCTGCCGGATCTGGGAGCGGCGACCCTGGACAGGCTGGCCCGGCAACGTGCCCGAATTGTCCGGGCCGAGGCGCATGCCCTGGGGGTCGACGTCTGGCTGACGGCTCCTGACCACGTGCCCGCCGCAGAGCTGGGTAGGACTGGGCTGGGTGGGACAGGGCTGAGCGGGATAGAAACGCCCCGCCTGATCCCGGAGGTGAGCGCGTGACCTGGGACGTTCTCTGGCCGCTGCTGTGGCAAGCCACCCTGGAAACCCTGTGGATGGTGCTGCCCTCGGCGCTCATCGCGCAGATATTGGGAACCGCGCTGGGCGCAGTGCTGACCCTGACGCGCCCCGGCGGGCTGCGGCCACAGGCCGTGGTGTACCGGGGGCTGGACGCCGTGGTCAACGTTGGCCGCAGTCTGCCCTTCATCATCTTGTTGGTCCTGCTGATTCCCCTCACGCGCCTGATCACCGGTACGAGCATCGGCTCCACTGCGGCCACCGTGCCCCTGACCATGGCCGCCATTCCGTTCGTGGCGCGTCTGGTCGATGGAGCGCTGCGCGACGTGCCCGGTGGGGTGGTGGAAGCTGCCCGCGCCATGGGGGCCAGCACGGCTCAGACAGTGTTCAAGGTGCTGCTGCCAGAGGCCCGCCCCGCGCTCGTCCACGGCTTCACGGTCATGTTGGTCAGCCTGATCGGTTACAGCGCCATGGCCGGGGCCATCGGTGGGGGCGGGCTGGGCGACGTTGCCATCCGGTACGGCTACCAGCGCTTCGAAACGGGCGTGATGATCGCCACCGTACTCGCTCTGCTGGTGCTCGTTCAGGCCGTGCAGTGGTTGGGAGACCGGATCGCGACCCGCACAGATCACCGCTGAGACCAGCCAATCCAAGTTTCTGAGAGTGCGTCAGGCCTTCTTCCAGTTGCGCCCCCACCTGTGCTCCACCCCGTTGATTCCGGGGTGATCGGCCCCTCTTCACCCCAGTTGCTCAAGGAGCGTGTCATGTCCACCACCATCCGTTTTCGTGTCCTCAGCAGCCTTCTGTTGCTCGCCCTGGCCGGACAGGCCTCGGCAGGCACCCTGCGGGTCGGGGCCACTCCTGTGCCCGCAGGCGAACTGCTTGACTTTGTGAAACCCCTCCTGGCCCGGCAGGGGGTGACGTTGATCGTGCGTGAGTTTTCAGATTACGTGCAGCCCAACGTTGCGCTGGGAGAGGGCAGCCTGGACGCCAACCTGTTCCAGCACCAACCCTATCTGGACGCCTTTCAGCAAAATCGCCCCCTGAACATCGTGCCGGTCACCAAGGTGTACCTGCCCCCACTGGGGCTGTACAGCAAACGGGTCACGAAGGTCACGGAACTCAGGCGCGGCGCGACCCTCGCCATTCCCAACGATCCCAGCAACGGGGCGCGGGCGCTGCTGCTGCTCGAACGCGCAGGACTGATCCGTCTGAAGCCGGGCGCGGGCGTGCGGGCCAACCTCACCGACATCGTGAGCAACGTCAAGCAGCTCCGTTTCCGCGAACTGGAGGCCGCGCAGTTGCCCCGCTCGCTGGCCGACGTGGACGCGGCCATCATCAACACCAACTACGCCCTGGAAGTCGGTCTCAATCCTACACAGGACGCCATCTTCCGTGAGGGACCGAACAGCGTGTACGTCAATATTCTCGCCACCACCCGCAGCCAACGGAACAACCCCGACCTGAAGAAGTTGGCTCAGGCCCTGACCAGCCCAGAGGCCAAAGCCTGGCTGCTCAAGAAGTACGGCGGCAGCATCATTCCGGCGTTCTGATTTTCCCTCTTCACTTTCTCTCAGGAGTCCTGACCATGAAAACCCTCGTGTTGCTCGCCGCCCTCAGTCTGTCTACCTCGGCCCTCGCCGGAACCCTGCGCGTGGGGGCCAGCCCCGTACCTCACGCTGAAATTCTGGAATTCATCAAACCCACCCTCGCCAGGCAGGGCGTGACCCTGGTCGTCCGGGAATTCTCCGATTACGTGCAGCCCAACCTGGCGCTGGCCGACGGCAGCATCGACGTGAATTTCTTTCAACACCTGCCCTACCTCACCGCGTTTCAGAAGGACCGCCCGCTGGGTCTGGTGGCGGGGGCCAAGGTGCACGTGGAACCCATCGGGGTCTACAGCCGACGCGTCAAGAGCCTGCGTGACCTGAAGAGCGGCGCGACCATCGCCATTCCCAACGATCCGAGCAACAGTGGACGCGCCCTCAAGCTGCTGGAGCAGGCCGGACTGATCCGCCTGAAGGCAGGGGTGGGGGTCAATGCCACGCCGCTGGACATCACCACCAACGTCAAGCGGCTGCGTTTCCGCGAGCTGGAGGCCGCTCAGCTTCCTCGTGCGCTGGGGGACGTGGACGCCGCCGTCATCAACACCAACTACGCCCTGGACGCAGGTCTCAACCCCCTCAAGGACGCGCTGCTGCTGGAAGACAGGCGCAGTCCGTACGCGAACCTGCTGGCTGTCAAACCCGCCACGCTCAAGAATGCCGATTACCTGAAACTGGTCAAGGCGCTTCAAAGTCCTGAGGTACGGGCTTTTCTTCTCAAAAAATATGGCGGCGCAGTGGTGCCCGCCTTCTGAGCTGTGCAGAACAGCGTGAAGGCCGGGCCTTGGTGCCCTCCGAGTCTTCACCTCTCTGATCAATTCGTCTCCGAGAAACTCGTCTCTGAACAACGGAACACGTCCGGCCTGTTCACCCGGGAGAACCTATGCAGACCCTGAAAACCCTGACCCTCTTGCTCCTGACCGCCACTCTCGCCACCGCAAATGCACAGGGGAATACCGTCACGGTCGCCACGGCCAACGATGCCCCCACTCTTGACCCGAACCTCACCTTCAGCGGCAACGCTTTCGGCATCACCAACCAGATCTACGACAGCCTGCTCTACCGCGACGACGACGGCATCAAACCCCGTCTGGCCACCAGTTGGAAACGTGTCACGCCGACGACCTGGCGCTTTGAACTCCGGAAGAACGTCAAATTTCATGACGGCACGCCTTTCAACGCTGCCGCCGTCAAATTCAGCTTTGAGCGTCTTATCGATCCCGCGTCCAAAGCGCCAGGCGCGTATGTCCTGAATATCATCAAAACCATCAAAATCATCGACACGGACACCATCGAGATCACCACGAGCGAGCCTTTCGCGCCGCTGCTGGCCCATCTCACCCATCCGGTGACCGCCATCGTGTCGCCGACCAGTGCCCGCAAGTTCGGCAAGGACTTTGGCCGCAATCCCGTAGGAACCGGGCCGTTTGAATTCGACCGCTGGAACACGGGCAACCAGATTCAACTGAACAGCAACAAGGCCTACTGGGGCGGAAAGGTCCAGATCGACAAGCTCGTCTTCCGTATCATCCCCGATATCGCCACACAGATCGTTGAGCTGCGTACTGGTCGCGTCGACCTGATCACCAGCGTGCCGCCCGAAAGTCTCAATGACCTCGAAAACAACCCGAAGCTCGCGGTCTACAAAAAGCTCGGCTGGGGATCGACCTTCCTGGGGTTCAACACCCAGAGCGGCATCACCAAGAACGTCAAGGTCCGCCGGGCCATCGCGCAGGCGATTGATCGCGACAGCATCGTCAAGATTCTCCGTCAGGGTCTCGCCGTCAAGGCCACCGCCCCGGTTCCCCCCACGGTGTACGGTGCGGGCAAAAATCTCAATCCACGTCCCTACAACGTCGAGGCCGCCCGCAAGCTCCTGCGTGAAGCGGGCGTGAAAGACGGCACCAAAATCAGCCTGGTGACCTACGAAAGCGCCGAGAACCGTCAGCTGGCTGAGGCCATCCAGTTCTCCCTGTCCCAGATTGGTCTGACCACCAGCGTTCAGATCCTCGACTACAGCGCCTACACCACTGCGGTTCAGAAGCCCAATCACGCCGAACTGTTCATCAGTGGCTGGGGAACCGTCACCCTGGATGCCGATTATGCGCTGTACGCGCTCTTTCATTCCCGGGAAATTCCGGTGAACAACAATGCGCTGTACCGCAACGTCAAGGTTGACAAGCTGCTGCTCGACGCCCGCCGCAGCAACAATCAGGCCGACCGCCTCAAGCTCTACCAGAGTGCCCAGGAACAGATTGACCAGGACCTGCCGCTTCTCGCGCTGTACTATCCGCTTTCCAGCTATGCCAAAAGTACCCGCCTGCAGGGCGAAGTGTGGCGCTACTCCTGGATCAACCTCGACCTCTCGAACGCCACCCTGAAGTAAAGGAGCGGCGACCCCACTTGATCCGCTACACGCTGCGCCGACTGCTCAGCCTCGTTCCCGTCGTGTTCGGCGTGACCCTGCTCGTATTTTTGCTCCTCAAACTGACCCCAGGCGACCCGCTCGTGGCCCTGCTCGGTGAGGACGCTCAGGGCATGGGCGCAGCCGAACTCGCCCGCCTGCGGGACGCCTACGGTCTGAATGACCCCTGGTACCTCCAGTACGGACGCTTCCTCAGCGACTTCATCACAGGTCAGCTCGCCTCCGTGCGGACGGGCACGCCCGTACTCACCGAGATTCTCGCGCGGTTTCCGCACACGCTGCTGCTGACCACAGTTGCCCTCGCGGTGGCGGTCCTGGTGGCCGTGCCGCTCGGCATTCTCGCGGCTGTCAAACGGCGCACCGCCTGGGACGCTGTGGTCATGGTGATGGTGCTGCTCGGCATCAGCATTCCCAGCTTCTGGCTGGCCGTGATGCTGATGTTGGTCTTCGCTCTCAACCTCGGCTGGCTGCCTGCTTCCGGCAGCGGCTCGCCCGCCAACCTCGTGCTGCCCGCTGTGACGCTCGCTTTCGGGTCAGTCGCGCTGATCACCCGCATGACCCGCGCCAGCCTTCTGGGCACCCTGGATCAGGATTACGTCCGCACCGCACGTGCCAAAGGCCTGCCGCGTTCAGGCGTGCTCCGGCATGCGCTCCGTAACGCGCTCATTCCCGTCGTCACGGTGGTTGGTCTGGAGTTCGGCGGACTGCTGGGCGGCGCCGCCATCACCGAGTCGATTTTTGCGTGGCCCGGCCTGGGCCGACTGACGCTTCAGGCAATCCAGACCAGAGATATTCACCTCGTTCAGGGCATCACCGTATTCATCGCCGTGCTGTATACCTTCGTCAATCTCGCCGTGGACCTCGCCTACGCGGCACTCAATCCGCGGGTGCAGTATGCGTAGTTTCAGGGTGTCACGTATGGGCACCGTGCCTGTCCGGTCGCGTCATCCTGTATGGCGCAAGCTGGGGCGGAATCTGTCGGTGAAAACGGGCGCAACGCTGCTGTTCGTGTTGGTGATGTTGGCCCTGCTGGCGCCTGTCCTGGCCCCCGAGGCACCCAATACGCAGAACTGGTTCAACCGGCTCAAACCTCCGAACCCATCTGCCTGGCTCGGCACAGACGACTTCGGCCGCAGCGTCCTCAGCCGTATCCTTCATGGCGGGCGGGTGTCTTTGCTGTCCGGCGTGCTGCCGGTTCTGCTTGGCGCGGGTGTCGGCACTCTCCTGGGTCTGCTGGCCGGGTACATCGGCCGCACCGCCGACACCCTGATCATGCGGGTCATGGACGTCCTGCTGGCCTTTCCTGGGCTGCTGCTGGCGCTCGCTATTCTTGGAACGCTCGGCCCCGGTTTTCAGAATGCAGTGCTGGCCATCGGCATCGGTCTCATGCCCACCTTCGCACGTCTGGTACGCGCCGAGGTGCTGCAAGTGAAACAGGGCGAGTTTGTGGAAGCCGCGCATGCCCTGGGCGCACCCCACCCCCGCGTACTGCTGCGGCACGTTCTGCCCAATGTCGCGTCGCCGCTGATCGTGCAGGCCACGGTCAGTGTGGGGTACGCCATCCTGGCGGCGGCAGGCCTGAGCTTCCTCGGGTTGGGCGTGCAGCCGCCGGTCAGCGACTGGGGAGAAATGCTCAGCAGTGGACGCCGTTTCCTGCCGCAGGCCTGGTGGCTCGAAGTCTTCCCCGGCGTGATGATCGCGCTCACCGTGCTGTCCATCAACCTGCTTGGAGACGGGCTGCGGGACGCCCTCGATCCACGAACGAAGTAAGGAGAAAACTCCAGATGAATCCCAGCAAAACCCTGACCATCCACCACCTTGGCGACCAGCGGTATGCCAGTACCAATCCGGCAGGACAGCAGATCGTCATCGACATGAGCGCAGAGCACCGCATCGGGGTCGGCCCGATGGACGCGTTGATGAGTGCGCTGGCGTCCTGCACGATGTATGACGTCGTCGAGATCATGGACAAACGCCGCACGCCTCTGAGCGCTTACCGCGTGACCGTGGAAGGTTTCAGGGCAGAGGGCAGTGTTCCGCCCCGCTACGAGCGCTACGTGCTGCGCCACTTCGCGCAGGGTGAAGGCGTGAGTATGGAGGCGCTCGAGAAAGCCGCCCACCTGTCGCACGAGAAGTACTGCACCATTGGGGCCAGCCTCGCTGCCCAGATTGACATTGAGGTCGTGATCGAACCGTCTGGACAGACCGCTGAAATCGGGGGAGAAGATTCTTAAGGACCGCGTGGCCTCTTGACCGGCCAGGGCTACACGAGAATCAGGAAGACTGCGTCCCTGAGCTTGCCCCCATCTGAAGCAAAAGTGAGGCCATCGCAACCGTCTCTCTCTAGGCCGCCTGGAGTTCACGATGATTTTTCAACAATGCGGCGGCCCTGACCTGCGGCTCAGGACATCAGACAAAGCGGGGGGCTGGAGCGCTGCGTCTCCTACACTGGGCGTCCGTGTCCCTGCTTGATCTCCTGGCGCTGTCCCTGATCTTCTTCCTGACCAGCGTGATCAGTGTCGTCACCGGGGCCACGTCTCTGATCACCGTTCCGGCGCTGCTGGCCTTCGGCGTGCCCCCCGTCACGGCACTGGGCACCAACATGCTCGCGCTCACGGCCATGAGCGTCGGGGCGTCCGTGCCCTTTTTGCGCGGCAACGTACTGGACCGGCCACGCCTCCCTCTCCTCATCGGATTGACCTTGGTCGGCTCCGTTATTGGAGCGCTCCTGGTCTTCGCCATCCCGCAGGCGTGGCTCCCTGTGATCATTGCGGGGGCCATGCTGGTGGTGGCGGCGGTGGTGTTGCGTCCACGGCGTTCCCGCCCTCCAGTGACCGCGCTGCCACACCGCTGGCAACTTGCTCTGGGCTACGGCCTGACGTTCTTGCTCGCGGTGTATGGGGGGTTTTTCAGCGGCGGCTACGTGACGCTTCTGACCGCCGCGTTCCTGACTGCCTTCCGTATGGCGTTTCTGCGGGCCGTGGCGACCACCAAAGTCATCAACGTGGCGTCCTCGCTGGTCGCCACGTTGATCTTTGCCCTGAAGGGCGCGGTGGATTGGCGGTTGGGCCTGATCCTCAGTGCCGTGATGTATGCCGGGGCCACCCTGGGTGCCCGGTGGACCCTCCGCCTGGACGAGCGCTGGATTCGCCGTCTGTTCGTAACCACCGTGTTGCTCCTGGCGCTCAAGACGCTGGTACTGGATGTCCCCTGGCACCGCTTGATTCACCTCGGAACGGCGTAGGTCAGGGGCAGGAAGCCTGACCTGCACATGCCGATCAGGAAGAGTTGCCTGACCTCAACCATTCGCCGGAATTGCTGGGGTCACTCCCCTTCCGGCAAGGTCACCTGTCGCCCGGCGGTCAGGTAGACGATCTGGCCGACAGACGCGCCGCCCAGCTGGGTTTTGGGCAGGTACACTTCCAGAGCACCCGACTGGTCTGAGCGCGTGACATCCACCCGCGCTTCCGGCCCGACCACATGAATGCGGGTGATCACGCTCGCCCAGGCACCAGGCACCGGTTGCAGATGCAGGTGCAGGTCGTGTGGACGGGCCAAAGTCACCTGACCGCCTGCCCGGTCCAGCACATTGGCCTTGCCCAGAAAACGGTAGGTGAACAGCGTGGCTGGATGGTCATACACCTCTTCGGGCGTGCCTTCCTGCTCAATCTGACCGGCATTGAAGACCACGATGCGGTCGGCAATCTCCAACGCCTCGGCCTGATCATGGGTCACGAAGATGCTGGTGAGGTGAATTTCGTCGTGCAGGCGGCGCAGCCAGTCGCGCAGTTCCTGGCGCACCGAGGCGTCCAGTGCTCCAAAGGGTTCATCCAGCAAAAGCACCTGAGGTTCAACCGCCAGCGCCCGCGCCAGGGCCACCCGTTGCCGCTGCCCGCCGGACAGCTGCGCTGGATAGCGGGCTGCGGCCCAGTCGAGCTGCACGAGTTCCAGCAGGCGCATCACCTTGTCACGAATCACAGGTGGTGCGGGACGCTGGCCCCCCCGCTTGACCTTTAAACCAAACGCCACGTTTTCAAAGACCGACAGATGCTTGAAGAGGGCGTAATGCTGAAAGACGAAGCCGATGCCGCGTCCGCCGGGACCCACTTGCGTGATGTCCTGACCTCCCAACAGCACCCGCCCAGTGTCCGGAATTTCCAGTCCGGCGATCACGCGCAGCAGGGTCGTTTTACCCGATCCGCTGGGGCCGAGCAGGGCGACGAGCTGACCGTCGGGCACGTTGAGGGTCACGTCTTGAAGGGCGGCGAAGGTGCCGAACTGTTTGCTGAGATGCTGAACCTGAATGCTCATGGGTGGGGGTGTCCTGTGCGGGATTCGATCAGGGCCTTGAGGCCGAGGGTGAGCAGGGCGAACAGCGCCAGGAGAGAAGCCACGGCAAACGCGGCCACCGTCTGGTACTCGTTGTAAAGGATTTCCACATGCAGCGGCAGCGTGTTGGTGAGGCCGCGAATCTTGCCGGAAACCACCGACACCGCGCCGAATTCTCCGAGGGCGCGGGCGTTACACATGATGACGCCGTACAGCAGCGCCCAGCGGATGTTGGGCAGCGTGACGCGCGAGAAGGTCTGCCATCCGCTTGCGCCGAGGGTCAATGCCGCCTCTTCATCGTCCTTGCCCTGCGTCTGCATCACAGGGATCAGTTCGCGGGCCACGTATGCGAAGGTCACGAAGGTGGTCGCCAGAACGATGCCCGCCGGGGCAAAGATGATCTTGAGATCATTGGCTTCCAGCCACGGCCCCAGCCACCCTTGCCGCCCGAACAGCAGTACGTACACCAGTCCGGAAATGACGGGAGACACGGCCAGCGGCAGGTCAATCAGGGTCAGCAGCAGACTGCGGCCCGGAAAGTCGAATTTGGCGGTGGCCCACGCCGCACTGACCCCGAAGACCATGTTGAGCGGCACCACAATCAAGACCGTGAGGAGTGACAGGCGCAGGGCCGACAGGGTGTCCGGCGTCTGGAGCGCCTGCAAGTAAGGCCCGACGCCGCTGCGAAGGGCGGTGATCAGTACCACCAGGAGGGGCAGGACCAGCAGCAGGCCGACCAGAACCAGCGTAAGAGTGACCATGAACGCGGGCCACCACCGCAGCAGCGGTCCGGTCCGGCGAAGCTGCGGCGCTGGAGCCTTACTGGCGCTCACGCCTGTCCCCGGCGACTCAGGCGGGCCTGCGCTCCATTGGCCGCCAGCAGCAAGGTGACGGAGATCACCAGCATGGCAACGGCCACGGCGGCTGCCCCTGCGTAGTCGTACTGCTCCAACTTGCCCACGATCAACAGGGGCGCGATTTCAGTTTTAAAGGGAAGATTGCCGCTGATAAAGACCACCGAGCCGTACTCCCCAATGGTGCGGGCCAGCGCCAGCGTGAAGCCGCTCAGCAGGGCTGGAGACAGCGCGGGCAAGATCACGCGTGCGAAGGTCTGGCTGGGGGTGGCCCCGAGGCTCAGGGCCGCTTCTTCCGGCTCATGCCCCAGGTCTTCCAGTACCGGTTGCAGGCTGCGCACCACGAACGGCAGGCCAATAAAGATCAGGGCCACGACGATGCCTAGCGGCGTATAGGCCACCCGCAGGCCCGCCTCCAGAAGCGGCGCACCCAGCCAGCCGTTGGGAGACAGCAGGGTGGTCAGGGTGATGCCTGCGACCGCTGTGGGGAGCGCAAACGGCAGGTCGATCAGGGCGTCCACCACCCGGCGGCCCGGCACACGGTAGCGGGTCAGGGTCCACGCGATCACCAGTCCGGTAGGCAGATTGACCAGCGAGGCCGCCAGCGCAGTCAGGAACGACACCCGCAGGGCCGACCACACCCGGGGAGTATTGATGGCGGCCCAGAAACCCTCCGCACCCAGTCCCGCTGCTTTGAGCACCAACGCGGCCAGAGGGATCAGCACGATGACACTGAGGTACAGCACGGCGTACCCCAGCGTCAGGTTCAGGCCCGGCAAGATGTGGCGGCGGGCCGGGCGACCAGGAAATAGGCGGGAAGTCACGCCTTAGCGTCCGCCGTACACCTGATCGAACACCCCGCCATCCGCAAAGAATTTCTTCTGGGCCGCCCGCCAGCCGCCAAACTGCGCGATGCTGAACAGGTTCACCTTGGGAAACTGTGAGGCATACTTGGCCGCCACGTCTTGCGAGCGCGGGCGGTAGAAATTCTTGGCAATGATCTCCTGTGCTTCGGCGGTGTAAAGGTACTGCAGGTACGCTTTGGCTACTTTGGCGGTCCCGTGCTTGGCCGCGTTCTTGTCCACCACCGTGACAGGCGGCTCGGCCAGAATGCTCACGCTGGGGACGATGATCTGGAACTTGCCGACCCCCAGTTCCCGGCTGGCCAGCAGGGCCTCGTTTTCCCAGGCCAACAGGACGTCACCGATTCCGCGCTCCACGAAGGTCGTGGTGCTGCCGCGGGCGCCCGAATCGAGCACCGGGACGTTCTTGAACAGCTTGGTCACGTAGTCTTTGGCCCCGGCCTCGCCGCTGTATTTTTTCTGTGCCCAGCCCCACGCGGCCAGAAAATTCCAGCGTGCCCCGCCACTGGTTTTGGGATTGGGCGTGATGACCTGCACGCCGGGCTTGATGAGGTCACCCCAGTCTTTGATGCCTTTGGGATTGCCTTGCCGCACCAGAAACACGATGGTCGAGGTATACGGACTGCTGTTGTAGGCCAGGCGCTTTTGCCAGTTTTCCGGCAACAGGCCCTTGTCGGCAATCGCGTCGATGTCGTAAGCCAGCGCCAGGGTCACGATGTCAGCTTCTAGGCCGTCGATGACGCTGCGGGCCTGCGCTCCACTGCCGCCGTGTGAGGCATTGATTTTGAGGGTATCGCCCGTTTTGGCCTGCCACTGCTTGGCAAAGGCCGCATTGATGTCCTGATACAGCTCACGGGTGGGGTCATACGACACGTTGAGCAGGGTGAGGGTGGCCGCCGTGGCCGCGCTGCCAAGCAGCAGAGCAGTGCTGAGGATTCGCTTCATGGAAACTCCTTGGAAAGTGAGAGAGAAGGGCTACAGGAGGGCGGAAGATCAGACCGAGCGGTAGACACACGCGGGCGGTTGAATTGGAAACGGCTTGACCAATCATCAGATAGATTACAAATCCTGTCAACTATTCATCCAGATGCCGCTACAGTGGGTGCATGCGACTTTCCAGTTTGGATGTTCACGCGTTTCAGGCGGTGGGGTACCTCGCGGCGTATGCCGACCGCTGGGTCACGGCAGCCGAGGTCTGTGAACACACCCTGCTCAGCCGGGCGTTTTTGCTGCGGGTGCTGGCCTGCCTGGTTCGTGGTGGGATCGTGGTCTCCAAGCGGGGCAGCGCCGGGGGATACCAGCTGGCCCGTTTGCCGACGCAGGTGACGCTGCGCGAGGTGGTACAGGTGTTGGAGCGCCCGGTGGCACCGCTGTCGTGCGTCAGCCTGAGCGCTCCAGTGCCCTGCGTCCATCAGAACGATTGCGGCATCCGGCGCGACGTGTATACCGAGCTGCGGGACGTGACCCACGCGGTTTTGGCCCGTTTCACGGCGGCTGATCTGGCCACGGATCTTCAGGCTGGCCGCAGCTACAGCCCGTGCCTGAACCACCTGTGGCATCCACAACAGGAGTTGGCGGCAGGGCGCTGGAGCAAGGTTTGAGACCGCATTGCCTGTTCAGCCTTCTTGTTCCTCACTGACTTCCTGAAGCCCACCTGTGGTCACGTCGTAAATGAAGCCACGCACAGGGAGATTTTTGGGAACCAACGGACTGTGCCGAATGCGTTGTACGTCGTCGCGCACGCTCTGGGCCAGATTGTCGAAGGCCAACCAGTCTACGCCGCGCCCTTCTGCCGAGCCGGGACCCTGGCCCACGTCATGCCAGCCGTGTTCGTCTAGCACGGCTGTGTCGAGACTGTGGGCCAGCAACTCGCCCATGATGTCGTTGGTAAAGAGCTGCATCCCGCAGTTGGTATGGTGCACCACGAAAAACTCTTCGGTGCCCAGCAGTTTGTGCGAAATCACGAGTGAGCGAATGGCGTCGTCGCTGGCCCGTCCGCCTGCATTGCGAATCACGTGGGCGTCCCCTTCTTTCAAGCCTGCAAAGTGCGCTGGGTCAAGCCGGGCGTCCATGCAGGTCAGGATGGCGAATCTGCGGGCCGGGGGCAGCGGCAGGGTGGCCCGCTCTCCAAATTCACGGACATACTGCGCGTTGGCGGCCAGAATCTCATCCAAAACGGTGCTCATGGTTTCTCCTCAGATAGAACCGGGGACAGTGGGAGAGGAACAGAGTCCTTGCGTGACAACCGAGCCAGAAGAGCCAAGTGAGTCTGTAAAAGCAGTTTCGCTGCGCCTGCGGCCCCTGCTATGGCCGATTCACACGGGTTTCAGCTCCCCTCTATCCTTATGGCTCATCGCAGCAAGAAGATGAAAGCTGGAGGTTACGGCGGCTGAAGAAGGGAAGGAAACATGCACCAGCCTAAAGTAGTTGACAAGTTTTGTAAACTGCTCTACGGTAGCTCCAACCCGAATACGGGTCACGTAGGGCCAGAGCGGTGGCAGGCCGAACAGACAAATCGGCCTGCTCCCGCCCTCCGGGAGATCTTATGACGCACTGCCAGCCTGACCGCCACCACCTGACCCCCTGTTCGGGGCGAATGTGTTGTTGCTGCGCCTGAGCTCTGTTCTCCGCGTGACTGTGTTCGTCTGACCCCGGCTGAAGTTCGTCCTGGGTGAGCTTGGCCCTCCTTCCTCCGCTCTCCTGACTGACCTTTCCGTACAGGGTGAAGAGAGTTCCCTTCTGCCTTTACGAGGTTGCCGTGTCCGGTTCCCTTGGTCCTCAGCCCACCTCAGTCTTGCCTGTTCCCGAGTGGTGTTTGGCCCATTCCGTCCGGCGGCGACGGTGACCGCCTCGGCCAGCCACCTGCCCAGCGGCGACATCTCCATCTGAAGCCTGGTGGTCCTGAAACCCACTTTTCCACCTGCTTTCAACTGTAGCCAAGGAGCTTCCCATGACCTTCAACCTTCTCCAGACCCGCGCCCTGAGTGCTGCTGTGCTGGCCCTTCCCCTCTCCAGCGCGGCGCAGGCGGTCACCTTTACTGTTGGTGATCAGTTGGCCGCGCCGTTCCAAACCCAGTTGCGGTTTTCACGGTCTGCCCTCGCCCACAGGGGAGCCGCATGACCAGCCTGACCTTCATCTCTCTGCTTTCGCCGCACCTGCACGGCTTTTACACGCAACTGCTGGCTCAGTTGTCGGTTCCCCTGGGCCAGCAGTTGCGCCTGCTGCCTTCCGGCGAGTGGTCAGCTGCTCGCCGCAGCGTGGCCGCCGCCGAAGTAGACGGCGCGTTTCAGTGCGGCCTGATTTTGCAGCAGCATTCGGCATTTGTGCCGGTAGCGGCTCCAGTGCCACTCGGACAGGGGCAGGCAGTGTACGCCACCCATATCGTCGTGCGGGGAGAGTCGCCCGCTCAGCAGTTCGGAGACCTTGAGGGCGGACGCTGGACCTACAACGACCCGACCTCGTTTTCTGGATATGTGGCGCTACATGCCCATGCCGCCCGCCTGGGTTTACCGCCAGGATTCTTCGGTGTGTCCCGCTGGAGCGGCTCTCATCTGGCCTCGCTGGACGCGGTGCTGAGGGGTGAGGTGGACGCGGCGGGCCTCGACAGCACCGTATTCAGCGCTGCCCTACGTGCGCGGCCTGCTCTGCGCCGTCATCTGCGCGTGCTGACCACCCTCGGCCCTTACCCCATTCCTCCCGTCACGCTGCGCCGCACCTTGCCGCCCGCGCTGCACCAACAGATTCAGGCGGCTCTGACGGAACTTCACGTCCACCCCACAGGCCGGGCACTGTTGCGGCAGGCGGGCTTCAGCCGCTTTGTGGCCACTACCGAAGCTGCTTACCTGCCTCTGCAGGCTGAAGCCGCCCACGCCGACCACTGGCGACACACAGCGCCCCTGGCTCAGAGGTCTGCCTATGTTTGAACTTGCTTCCAGCGACCACCCATACAGCAGTCCACTGCAGTCTGAACAACAGCCAAGACCGGGTCGCCCCCTGCTCTCACCGAGTGAAATCGCTCCCGCCCACACCTTTGCCGACCCCGAACACAGCGCCGCCGATCTGCACGATCTGTGCCAGATGCAGGCCCATCTGCGCCTGACCCTGAACGGCCTTCCCGCCGACACCACCCAGTTCAACCCCCTTCAACTTGACCGCCTCTATGACCCAGAAGGCCTGCGTACCCTGTCCGCTTTAACAGTGGTGGGGTTCCGGGGTCTGTGCCGCACCGACGTCTCGGCCGCTCTGCTGGAAGAGGTCAACCGGGTGGATACCGCCTTGGGCGTACAGCTGGAGCGCGATCAGAGCCGGATGATTTTGGGGTACAGCACCCGTCAACTCGGCCCACATGACTGGCTGAATCTGGTGGTGCTGCGGAGTGAGGCGGGGCTGCACTACTGGCACCGCAGCGCCCTGCACCGCTACGCCGCTCAGGAATTGTCGCCTCAGCTGTATCAAGGCATTCGGCTGCACACGGCCACGTTGCCGCAGGGCCTCGGCGGACCGCTTCACCTGATCACCACCAAATATTACGCATTCGGGGCGGCACCTTGGCAGGCTCAACGAAACTACGGGGCCGTGGCTTCAGACTGATCTGCGGGCCGAGTTGCCACCACGGTACTCTCCTGGCTCACAGCTGGTCGGCGTTGCGCACCGCCTAGCCCCAGGCGGCGAGCACATTCTGGTGCAGCCGGGGGTACTGCACGCTATTCAAGCTCAATCCCGGTAAGGCAACAAAGTTCTGGCAAGTGAACGAGGTGCAACCCTACCCCGCTCAGAGAATGGGACCCGGTATGGCGCGGCCGAACCGTGCAAGGAGCCGGGCCAGACTGGCCCCATCCATCCTGAGCGGGCTGCCTGCGGCCAGGTCCAGGTCATCGAGAGATCCTGCCCGCTCAGCCATCAGGCGCTGGGCATTGTACGGCCTGCCGATGGGCGAGGCGTGACCGGTGAGGATCCAATCGAAGACGCCGATCAACTGCATGCCGAGGTGACCAGGGCGTTCATACCGCACCAAGACGGTCGTGCCACTGGGCGAGAGGGTCAGATGATGTACCCGGGTCAGTTCATAATCGTGGACCTGTGCGTCTCTCCCCAGATGTGGCCGCAGCCGGTCAGGATGCGGCCAGATGGTGGTCCGTAGCGGGTGGGGCCGAAGAGAGGCGAAGGGGCGATACAGCAGGGGCGCACTCAGGCGGGCGATGGTACTCCAGGTCCCCGCGCTGCGGGGGTAACCGCACGCCAACAGGTAGCCGGTGATGACGTGAACCAGCAGGGGACTGGTGGCGTAGTGCCGAACCATGTCCAGCCGGACCTGCGCCACGCGCTCGGCGGTGAGCAGGGGGTCCAGCACAGCGGCAGGTGGATCTGGCGCGGTCCAGAACTGGGGCGTGAGGGCAGCTTGCTTGCGGAACTGCAGGACGCGCCGGGTCCAGTGGAGCAGTTCGGGCACATACAGGAAAAGGCCCATAGCCAGGCTGATGCCGTAGCCCAGGGCGAGCACCCGCTCGAAGGCCTGAGGTTCTGAACCGCACTGTGCCTGCAACATCAGTTCGAGACGCAGGTCAGGCAAGCGCTGGATATGCGCGTTGAGGGTGCCGAGGTAGGTGGGCGTTGTCATGGAAAAAGGTCAGGGGGAAAAGATGTTCGCCCGAAGCTGCGAACAGGGGATATCAGTACACGGGTGCCGTTCTTTGAGGGCAACAGCCAAGTCGCGTGCATAGTTGGACTCCCTCTGTATATCGCGCTATTCTGCAACAATCTAAAGGCGACCCACGAGGATCGCCTTTTTTCTTTGTATTACAGACTCGCGCTTCATTAGACCTCTTGCGAAAGTCGTGGGTTAAGCTGGCAGGGTGGAGCGAGACCGCCCGACACGCACGCTGAAGATGAATCGCAAGCAATTTCGTCGACGTACCGGGGTCTACCCGGAAACCTTTGCTGAGATGGAAGAGGTGCTGACCCTCCGCGAAGGACGGAAGAAGAACTCTGGCCGCCCGGCCGCGCTCAGCGTGGCGGAACAACTCCTGATGACGCTGGAATTCTGGCGCGAGTACCGCACCTTCGCGCATCTTGGCGACGATTGGGGCGTGCATGACGATGGCGTGCACCCTCCGGTGGAACGCGTGGAAGCGGCCCTGATCGCCAGTGCACAGTTCCAGATGCCGAGGAAGCGGGTGTTTCAGGAAGCGCAACTCGTCTACAGCATCGTTGCCGTCGATGCTTCCGAAGTGCCCTGTGAACGACCCAAAAAAAGCAACGCCGCTGGTACAGCGGCAAGAAAAAGCGGCATACCCTGAAGTTTCAGCTGCTGATCTGCACGGTGACGCAGCGCCGTGTTGGGCACCGCCACAAGTGCTGGAGCGGTTCATGATCGAAAACTCTTTCGTCAATCTGGCGTGCGGTTGCCCCACGACACAGCCCTGATCGGGGACGCCGGGTATCAGGGCCTCTGGAGAACCCACGGGCACGCCATCACCACCCATAAGGCGACGCGAGCGTCGCCCCTCTCCGCTGACCAACGCCAAGAAAACCGTGTGCTGGCGCATACCCGGCAGGGCACCCTGCATGTCATTCGGCGGATGAAAGTCTTTCATGTGCTGAAGGGCATCTGTCGCCATCGGCGGCGTCGCTTCGCCCTCCGGGTTCAACTCATTGCCGCGCTCTGCAACCTGACCCGAGCCTGCCCGTCATGACTTTCGCAAGAGGTCTATTCAGGAGTCTGAGTAGGTCTCCCTCTCTGTAGTGATGCTGCGCTCACAGGCAGGCAAAAGGGGAGGCCTTTGTGCGGTAAACAGCGAAGGCCCAAGCTGTGATCTGGTGGAGGGCTGGCATCAAGCAACCAAGAGATACGCTGGATCTGCCCCAGGCAGTGCTTCAACGCACGGATGAAGAATAAGATTCCAGCCAATGACCAGCCTCCGCCATCCCTGATGCCCCGGACTTGAGGTCTGTAACCTGCCGGTGGAAGGACTGAACGGTAGATTGAAGACTGCTCAGAGACAAACGGTGCTGGTCAGACTTGCAGTCAGTCACAGACAATCAGCTCCCCCTGATTCATTTGCCAGAACCACCTTGACAACGTCACCTGCGAGGTGAAGGGCGACGGCACAATTCCGTTCAATAGATCAGCCCACTGTGCAGGGGTAGGGGAGAATGAGCTAGCTCCGGCTTCCGATTTAAGTAGGTCGAAGTTAATCTATAGATTAACCGAGCGAAGCGAGTATCGAAGAAAGTACGTCGTAGTGGGAATGGAGTTTTATTCCGCAGTTTGGGGTAAAGCGGAATGTTAACTACATCGTACTTAGTTGCCTTCCATTTTTTCCAACTGCTCGACAAGCCCTTCACTCCAAGTGCGCCCCGCGTCGCCGCCCCACAGGAGCCAAGCGATGTAGCCGCGTGATGGCTTGCCGCTTTTGCCCGTCTGATCCAGGTTGTCGTGGGCGTGCCGTGGAAAGTAACGGGCAATGTGCCGTGCTTTGCGTGCCGTAACGGTGCCACCTGCGGCCAGTAGCTTGGCTGTCGCTTCACCAACTTTGGTACCGCCAAAGCCGTGTTCTTCGCGCAGCTTCAGTCCTCGCTCGGCATTGTCCTGAACGGATTTAGGAATGTCCAAATTGACGGTCTTTTTCGTGGTTTTGTTGCTTGGCATGGCCCAAGGTGTCAAAGGAGATAGGCCAAGTCGGTAAGCCAGTGATATTGCAAGGCCTTCGTGGAGGATCAGTTCAGTGTGGCGCGGTGTTCCTCAAAGTGAGTCGGTGAGCGGTACCCTAAGCTGGAGTGACGCCGCTCACGGTTGTAAAACACCTCAATCCACTCAAAGACTAAATTACGCGTGTCAGAGCGGTTTCCTTGTGCTTTATCGAGGTTCAGCTCCAGCTTGAGGGTGGCAAAAAAGCTTTCCATCGCCGCGTTGTCCCAGCATTCTCCTTTGCGACTCAT
>NZ_KB899750.1 GCF_000378445.1 Deinococcus aquatilis DSM 23025
ATAAGAAGATGAACAAGCGGGTAGGCGCACGTGGGTACAGCCTGGACCTTCGAGAACGAATTGTGGCAGCTGCGCGGAAAGAACACAACGATCAGCAGGTGGCCGAAACGTTTGGAGTTGATGTCCGAACCGTCCGGTTATATGTGAAGAAGCACGAGGCAGGTACGCTCTCACAGGTCAAGCGCCCGACTGGGCGTCGCCCAAGAGTGCAGCGTGAGCATGAGCAGGTCCTCCTCCAGTTGCTGGAGGAGGACCTGGACGCGACCCTGGAAGAACATGCCCGCCGGTTGGAAGCCAACACTGGGCTCAAGATCAGCTACCGAACGGTGGATCGGGTCTTCCGGCGACACGGCATCACCTCCAAAAAAACTACGGTGGCAAATTCGACTTGCTAGAATCCAGTCATCATGGCCCGCCAATATCGTCGTCATGCACAAGACCGAGAAGAAACGCTTCACCGATGAGCTCCGGTGTGTCCGGTCTGCGGCGCTTTTGCGCCGCTGGATTACCACAACAGCCGGTCTGTGGTGGGGATGCAGGAACAGGTGAGGTATACCCTGAAGATTCGTCGATGTCGGAATGAAGCCTGTGACTGGTTCCGCAGACCCCTGCGCCCGGAAGCGGAAGGGCGTTTGGCCCTCCCGTACAGCGAATATGGTTTTGATGTTCTGGCGTTTATCGGTCGGGAACGCTTTGCGTTCCACCGGACTGTCCCAGAAATCCATACCCTGTTGTCACAGCAGCAGGTCGAGATCAGTCAGCGTCAAGTCACTTATCTGATCGCCCGGTACGAAGAGTTGCTCGCGTCCAAACTGATGTATCCGGATCACTGGCAGGCCAAGTTACAACAGCAAGGTCGGGTGATCCTGAGCTTGGATGGGTTACAGCCCGATGTCGGTCACGACGTACTCTGGCTGATTCGGGAGGTGCTTTCAGGCGAGGTGCTCCTCGCTCGTCCCCTGGTAACGAGTTCGGAAGACGACCTGGCGGCGCTGCTGACGGAAGTCAAAGAGGCGCTCGGTGAGCGCCTCCCCGTCGTTGGCGTCATCAGCGATGGACAGCGAGCGATTCGCCTGGCGATCCAACGGGTCTTTCCAGGGGTTCCTCATCAGTTGTGTCAGTTCCATTCACTGCGAGAGGCCGCCCGGCCTCTCCTGGACGTCGACCGTCATGCCAAAGTACAACTGAAAAAGCGTCTGCGAGGGATCAAGAGGATCGAATCCACTCTGAAAGCGCGTCAAGACCCTCAGGCAGGCGTTTTACTCAACTATGCCCTGACCGTCAGAAGCGCCCTGACGGATGACGGGCGTCCGCCCTTGGTCGCCAGCGGGTTGCGGCTCCAAGAACGAATCCGTCATATTCACGACTCTTTGGAGCGCCTTGAAGAAGCGCCCCAGAAAAAAGGGGGGGGCAAACCGATCAAGACTTGAGTCGTCTGAGACGACATCTTCAGCAAGCTCTTCAAGAAGAGGGTCAACCTTGGGAGGCCCTCAGCCAAGCGCACAACTCCGTGATGCGTATGGCACAAGTCCTCCAAAATCCCGGTGAGGACGATGCGCACATCGTCCAGCAACAATTTCAGCGCGTGCTCTTCTCCGTGCAACGTCAGCAACAGAGTCTGCCTGAGGTCTCGAGTGCGCTGGCGCATTTCATCAAGATCTTGACGGCTCAACAGGACTGGCTCTTCCATTGCTACCGGGTGCCGGGCTTGCCCCGAACGAACAATGCCTTGGAACAATATTTTGGCTCGGCCAAGCGCTACGAACGCCGTGTCAGTGGCCAGAAATCAGCTTCACCGAGTCTGGTGATTCGTGGACACGTCCGCCTGGTCGCCGCAGCGGCGACCAGAAAAGGCCTGATCCGTCCGCAAGACCTCCAGCCGACGAAAATGGAGCACTGGCGTGCAGTACGTCAAGAACTGGAACACCGTCAGGAAACCCGCCGGCTGCAGTCACGGTTTCGGAGAACCCCCCAGGCCTGCCTCGCTCAATTTGAGGCAGATTGGGACAAGCTGATTTTGCCACCGTAGTTTTTTTTCGACCTCCGGGCGCGTGGTCCGCACCCAGGTTCGCACTGCTGTCTCGTTCTGCTCGAGCGCCCCTTTGCTTGGTCGTTGAGGTGAAAACCCCTGTTGGTGGAGCAGCTTCCGAACATGATCCGGGTGGTACCACACGCTTAACCGACGACCGATGACCTCACGCACGCGAGGCGTCGTCCACGTGTCATCCGGAAACCCAAACGCGCGAGCACCCTCCTGCAGGAGGGTGCCGATCTGTTGGCGCTGTTCCGGCGTCAAGCGGCCCGGCCGACCGGGCGTGACGGTGGCTTCCAAACCGCCTTGGCGCTTAAGACGCTCTTTCCAGGTGTAGATGGTGTGGACGGAGACACCAAATTGATTCGCAATCTGCTGATTGGTCTGACCACCGGCTTGGATCACGGATAGGGCGGCGAGTCGTCGTTCTTCCAGCTGCGCGCGGGTGTACTTGGAGGGTTGCCAAGGGACCATACTTCACCCAAGAGAGCAACCCACATTTACACCGTCATCAATAGGCTGGGTCACAGTCACCTCCTGAGGCGTAGGGTGGCGCCATGAAGAACAAGTCGTTGACCCAACTCGCGGATGAACTGGCTGATTTGGTCCAAGCTTACGAAAGTACTTCAGCCCAACTGCTCTCACATCCCGTTTTTCCCGAGATGCCCGACGCCGCAGGCGTGGAAAATGTCCTGAGGAAGGTGTCTGAGACGCTCAACGAGGATTTGCACCGCAGTGCTGCCCGGGTTCAGACCGAACTGGAACAGCTCAGGAAAGCACTGCAGACGATGGACACCCGTCAAAGCAGTCCCCAGTCAATGAACTGAAGCCTGAAAAAAGCCCTGCTGATGGCGAGGCTGCCCGCCGACTTCACCCGGTCGGCTTGAGTTGTGGGATGCCTTAGCTTACCTCCTGTGGGTGCGAATGATGGGCGGCAACTCCCCACGCGGGGGAATCGTCTGAAAGGGCTCGCGCTCCAGCCCCAATTCCGGCAAGTACCAAGGGGCGGGATTACGCTGTTGCCACTCTTTCGGCGTGGTCTGGACGCGGCCCCGCCGCTCTTGCTTCATCCACCAATCGCGGCGCTCATCCGACTGAGACAGATGGGAAGTGATCTGGGCACGGCGGGCGGCCCGTTTCTGCGCTTTCTTCGACATCAGCGGGCCTCCCTGTTTGGGGCAAGAAAAAACCCGCCACAGTCGGCGGGGTGGGGCTTGAATTGTTTGGGATGAAGAAAGTCTACTGACAGGTCATTACAGCAATGTCACCTATTCTCGTCAGATCTCAGGAGGTTGAACTATGGCGCTTTTGGAAGAATTCAATGCCCGGTGGGAGCCCTCCCTCACGGGCCTCACCGCTGAGGTCTGGCACAAGATGAAGGCGCTCGGCGTGACTGCCCACTGGATTGACCCCCTGAATGGAGACCCTGGGCTCCTTCAAAAGCAAATGGGTTTAACAGGGTGGAATGTCCAGGCCAGCGAGTTCTACACCTTTGCCGTGCACTACAACGGTGAAGTTTTGGTGGAGTACAGGCGGTACAGCGCGGATGAAGCGGCGCTGGTCGTCACGGCACTCAGTGACGCCGCCACCCAACTGGAAATGTATGGTCTTCAAGTAATTCCCAACCTCGACTCTTGAGACGCAGGTTGAGGGCCGCGCCCAGCTCCTCGGCAGTGTTGGGGGATTCGGGCTGGGTCATCGGCTCACCTCTTCAGGTAGGTAAAGTGGGGAATGGACGAATGGCGCAGCTGGCTACTGGAACCAGACCGTGTGCTCTTGGAGCGCTATGAGGCCGGGGGTCTCCTGATCGTATGGACAGAGGAAACCAACACCTATAACAAAAAGCTGCAGTGGAAGATCGAAGCCTGGGCTGGATCCACAGTGTTGGTTTCCTCAGATCCGGTCAAGCCAACGCCTGCTCCGGATGTGGTGCGCAGTTGTGCGCACCAGATGCTGGTGAGATTGAGCACGTATTACCGGAATAATCCTGCTGAGTAAAAAAGCCCTGCTTTTGGCGAGGCTGCCCGCCGACTTCACCCGGTCGGCCTAAGTTGTGGGATGCAGTTAGTGTAACCACTACACTGAGGCAAAACCATCACCCAAAAGGCTTAGCGTGGGCGCAACATGCTCAAATAGCCCATGCCTGTCCCTGCCATCCGAATCACCGACGGCCAGATGTACCGCAGCACCGACAGCTTTGCATGGGTGGATTACCCGATGGGCAGCGCGTCAGACGAGGTCAATGTTTTGACAAAGGCCAGCGAAACACACGAGGTGGTTCAGATCATTGGCCCAGTGTTCACGGTCCAAGGCACCGTGACCATTTTCAGCCTGGGCAATGGGGCAAAGTTTCGCGTGGTGCGCTCGGATTAGTTGAAGACAGTCGCTGTGTTCGCCCCCATCTTTGCAAGCGCTCCCCCTGTCAGAGCCATGTGTGGTTCCCCAGGCCACACTACCGCCATGAAGCGACTGCTCCTGCTAGCCCTGATGGGGCTTACTGCCTGCTCACCAGCACCAGAGCCTGCGCCGCCCGTAACTCCGCCACCGCCACTCACGACCGTCCCACCGCCCTTGCTGGGCGCCACTCCAGACACGATCTCGGGCTGTTACGACGCGGTCTACACCATTAAGAACAGTATTGGGAACTTGGCACCCGGACGCTTGTCCAACCTCTTGTGCATATATGTCGAGCCTCCGTTGCCCGGAATTTCAAGCATGTATGACATCTATAACCCTTACCCCCTCTTGCCGGTACGTCTCCCTCTGGTGGTTGAAGTCAATAGCAACTCTTTGCTACTTAGTGCCTATGGGCAATCAACCCCCTCACAGACGATCATTATTCGTATGAATTTCCCGCTTGGCACACCCGAGGGAGCTCCTTGGGCGGGTACATTTAACATCTCGGAGAACCTAACTTCCGCGCAGGGAGCGGAAGGAGCCATAGGTACTTTCGTTGACGGAAACGCGGTGATCACCAAACGGATCAGGCCTGGTTATGGGCCTTATTCCAGCAAAGGAAGCTGAGCGGCGATGGTGCGCCCGCCGCTGCTGAGAATGGCTGAGGCGCGAGGTATGAGATAAGGCCCAACGAAAATCCCCCAAGCGAGGCCGCCTTGGGGGATAAAACTCTGAACTTACATGCATAGTAGGTCAATCAACGGATTCCCGCAAGTGAAATAGGTGAATTTCTGCCTGAGCGCCACCCAGTCGCACAGCCAGAGTCAGCACCGCCACCGCGTACTCTACTGCCCGGTCTTTGGGACTGGCCCAACCGCCACACTCATCCACGAGAGACGCCATGCTTGTGCCCTCGCGAACAGCCTTCAGTCGTCTCCCCAGTCGGGCGGCATCTGGTGTTCCCGCATATTCCAGATTCGTAATGGTGCGGCCCGCTTCGCCCTCCCCGACCTCGCCCATGGGCGTGATCAACGTAGTTGGAGAAGGCGTACCACCTTCACCCAGGGTGCTGATTCCATCGCCACTGCTGGTACTCCGGAAGGCGGCATAACTGACGGACAGGACTGCCACTTCCCCAAACACCAGCTTCCATGCTCTGAGAGACTGATACCACGCCTCTGCATAGGCACGCGCTGCCTGCTGATTGCTGCGTTGTGAAACGAATTCCCGAACAGCGGGGCCGGGGCCAGCGACCTGGACAGCGCGGCTTCTCTTGGTTCCGTTCGTCAAGTGCGCCTCCTGGTGGCGTGAAAGGGTGAGGGTCATGGCTGGGCCTGCCAATACGCGAAGATATCCAACGAGTGACTTAGGAAAAAGCACAGAAGCCCGAAGTCTGAACGGCCAACTAAAAGCGGACTGTTCTCATGGCTGAGCAACCTAAGCTCCCATTTATGAAAACCAAACAACAAATGCTCGGATTCTGTATAGCGATTGGTGTGGCAATTGGATCGAGTCTGGGGGCCGCCTTGCACAACATTGGACTCGGTGTAGCTCTTGGGTTGTCCTTGGGAGCAGCGATCGGAGCGGCGATGGGTAAAAATTTGCCCTGAAGTCATCTCAGTTCCCTCATGCAGCACGTCTTCTAGCCCCAATTGCCTCAGGTAGTGCGCCTCGCTGTCCTTGATTGGCAGGAACCCCAGCTGCCGCCGCTTGTGGGCCACCATGAACCGCACGATCTCCACCGGATCAACTTCGTCCGCTTCTGCCGCTGCCTGAAGCCGCAGCAGGGCCTTGGCGAGCCGCTTGCGCTCTCTAGGCCTCATGAATGGCCCCGCTTGGCGCTGTCAGAGACGCGTGAGAGCGTCCCCCCCACACTGGAGACATGTACCGTCAACTCGTGATCTTGGACGCCATCCGCTCCCTACAAGCGCGACGTCCTGACGCCTCGGTGCTGGTGGGTGATCTCCAAGACGTTCTGAAGCAGCAAGGGCTGAAGTGGGGGCGGGACACCCTGCGCACCTGTTTGAAATACTTGGTCAAGCGGCGACGCTTGAAAAAACTGAACCGGAACGTGTACCGTTTGCTTCCCAGCGGCACTGTCTGCTCCCCTGACCCTGTGCCTCATGACTGCCCCTGACTGATACTGAGCACCACACGCGGGTTCTGGGCGTCGTACTGCGGGTAGTGATGGTAGCCATAGACGTACTTGTCCCCCGCCGGAAATAACGCATCGACGATCCCTTTGCGGACGTTCTCCGGATCGTTGTGGGTGCCGTTCTCAAAGAAACACCACACGTCCACCCGAACAAGCTGTGCTTTCGTTGGCTCAGGTAGCGGCCCCGGCACTGCCCCCGCACATGATCCTTCCAAGGGTGATACTCCTTCATCCGTGTTCAGTTCGGTGTTTTCCCTTTGGTGTAATAGCCCACCAGCTTGGGACGCTGGGTTGTGGCAAGTTGTTGGCCTTCAGAAAACGGAGGGGTATTGGACAGTCAGGCGGCCTGAAGTTCAGGCCGCCTGTTGCACGGTGTCTTGCCACGTTTTGAAGGCTATGCGTTGATGAAAGCGCCGATAGTGAGCGGGAACGGTCGTGCGGGCAGGGTGGTGAAGATTCGTGATTCGAGCGTGCAACTCAAGAAAGCCTTGTGCCCGGAGGCGTGATCTAAACCCGCGTTGCTGTCGCTCTTGTTGTCGTGTGTGGCGATGGGATTGTTCAATCAAATTGTTGCAGCGCGCTGTTGAAATCACTTGGACGTGCTCCATCCCTTGGAGCACGGGAAGATCACGTAGAGCAGCACCATCACTTCCGAGCTTGTCAGTATGGATGATCTCTGGCACGTCATATTCACTCAACAGGTGTTGAAAAAACGATGTGGCGGCCTCCGTATCACGGTGTCCCTGAAGAAAGACGTCCAACACGGCCCCTTTCTCATCAACGGCTCGCCACAACCAGTGGGTGACTCCCCCGACGTCCACATGCATTTCGTCCAGATGCCACCGGGAACCCCGACGGGGTTCCCGGTGACGAAGACCAGGGGCGAACAGGTCGCTGAAGTTGATGCACCAAGTACGGAGAGATTCACGAGTGACGCAAATTCCGCGTTGTAGGAGAAGTTCTTCAATATCCCGATCACTCAGGGTAAAGCGGTGGTAGAGCCATACAGCGTAGTCGATGACGGCGAGGGGGAATCGGTCACCGGAGAGCTTCTGACCGCTGAGCATCACCTCACCCTATCCCAACAACTTGCCACAACCCTCACTGTGTCACACAAAGATGGAAATGTGAAGTTGTGATCGCTGAGTTTTTTGAGCAAATAAGGATGTGAACCTTACGGAAGCCCCTTATGGGTGTCCTAGAAAATCACAAGGATTAAGCGTCTTTCACTCTGAAGTTCACCCCACAGCGCAGCTCACTCCTTATAGAATCCCGGAAGGCAGCGATCAGCAGCGCGCAGCTGTTCAACCGGACCTGTACACCCACAAACCCAACTGGATCTCGGCTTAAAGAACGGTTCGCTTGGCTCGAACTTCACAGGATTCGCAGGCATTCGCCCGTTCACTCCTACTGCGCAACTTCGCTCACGACGACGGCATCTCGTTAAGACCAGGGTGGGAGAGTCAGGATGAAACAGAGCCATGCTCCGCCCCAGGTGCTTCGTCATGAACTGTCCAGAACGGGCCTGTTGGAGCGGTTGGCCACCGCCATGGATTACCAGGTGGTCGCCCTGGTGGCCCCCAGCGGCTACGGGAAGACTACGGCCCTCGCCCAATTCGCCCGCACGACCCCTTACCCAGTCGCCTGGTTGAGCCTGCGCGAGGATGACGCGGATCCCGCAGTCTTCGTGCAGTCGCTGTGCGCTGCGGTCGCGTCGTTTGACTTTGTCTCTCCTTCGGGTCTGCCGCCGAGCTCGACCCTGCGCGATCTGGCGACCCTGCTCAATAACCTGGCGTTCAGTGTCCGCCTGGTGTTTGACGACGTCCAGGTCCTCGGCGCCGAGTCTGGCCGGGAGCTGAGCCGCTTCATTGAGGCACTGACCGAAGGGCATCAGGTGCTGATCGGTTCGTACGTGGATCCGCCGCTGCGGCTGGCCCGGCTGGTGGCCCGGGGCTCCGCCCTGGTGATCGGCCTCGAGGAGCTGGCATTCTCACGTCAGGAAAGCGAGCTGTATCTGCGTACCCGGCAGTTTCAGGGGCGTCCAGACCGGGCCTACGCCCACCTCAGCGGCTGGCCGGTCGGCCTGGCCCTGGTGTCAAGCGAAGCCTCGCTGCACTACCAACCCGAGCACCTGATCGCAGATCTGATCGAGACGCTTGAACCGGACCTCTCCGGCAAGCTGCCTGAGGCGGCGGTCATGGACGTCTGGGAGGAAAGCTTGGCGCAGCAGTTGCAGCTTGACCTCCCGCCCGGCTGGCTGGACACGGTCAAACGGTTGGGACTTCCGCTGGCCCCCTTGGGAAACAACCGGTTTGCCCCGCATCAGTTGCTGCTCCAAACTTTGCTTAGCCGGTTGCGCCTCGTACCAGAGCGCTTCGGCACCCTCCATGCCCGGATGGCCGCCGTGCATCAGGAGGCTGGAGATGCCCTGGCAGCGCTGCGTCTGCACCAGCGTGCGGGGCACTTCCAAGACGCCCTGGCACTTGCCCGCGAGCTGGTCAACCGCTACACCGAGCGGCTGGAAATGAGCCTGGTCTGCCGGACCCTGCAGGACTTTTCGCCGGACCAGTTGCCCGTGGAAGTGCAGTTGCAGTGGGCGGGGGCCCTGCTGGAAACCGGGCAACCCGAGGCGGGGGCGGCCCTGTTGGCGCAAGTCCAGGCACAGCAAGACAGCGCACTCCTCCGGTTCTACCAGGCGCGTTTGAGAGGGTCTGGGCAGAATTACCAGGCCCAGCTGGACGCGGCCGAAGAGGCGTTGAGAACCTATCCAGACGCCCTGTCCTTGCTGCGCCTCAAAGCCCACGCCCTGCTGAATCTGGAGCAGGCTGAAGAGGCCCTCCAGACCGCCCAGTACGCTCTGGCGCGCTGCCCCGTGCCGCTGGGAGTCGAAGAAGCGCAGTGCCTGCACCTCTGCGCGCAGTGCCTGTATGGATTGGGGCGCTGGCAGGAATATCAACGGATGCTGGAACGGGCGCTGGACGCCTTTACGGCCCTCTCCATGCCAGTGCGCACCCTCTACCTCTTTAATGATCTGGCCGATCTCTACCGCAAACAGGGCCGCCTTCCCGAAGCGCACGATCTGCTGGAACAGGCGGTTCGGACAGCTCGCGAGGAAAACAGTGCAGCCCTGCCCATGCTGCTGGAGACGTTAGGGGAAACCCTGCTGGACATGGGTGACCTGGAGTCCGGCATGGGGACCCTGAGGCAGGCGCTGGGGATCTGTGACGAGTTTGGGGCGCTCAATCTGCAACGCCGGATTCGGCTGATTCTCGCCGAAGCCCTGGCCCGCACAGACCAGGTCGCGCAGGCAGAAGATCAGCTGGAGCAGGCTGAACCCCTCAACAGCGGTCTGCGCCCCCGCGCAGAGTTTGTGCGGGGGCTGATCGCGCTGGTGCAGGGGGACGCTCAGGCTGCCCTGGCCCGGTTCGGCCCACTGGACTTTCAAGCCCATCACCCACTGGCCCTGCGCACCGTGGTCTACCGCCGTGAACTGCAACTGAAACTGAAGCGCGTCCACAAGCTCTCCACCGCAGAGGCCGCGTGGATTCAGCAGCATCCGGCCCAACATGTTCTTCGCCAGGACGCGCCGTGGGTGACCCGGACCCTGCGGGAGGTCAAGCTTCAGTTTCAGCCCACCTTGACCACGCCGCGCGCCACCCTGCACCTGAACACGCTCGGTCAACTCAGAGCCCGCGTGGAGAGCCGGCCGCTGCAGATTCCTTTCGCCAAAGCGGGCGAGCTGCTGGTCTGGCTGGCCCTCCACGGTCCGGCCAGCCGGGAACAAATTGTGGACGCCCTGTGGGACGGCTCCCGGGAAGAGCGGCATATCGGATACTTCAAGGTCGTGGTCCGGCGGCTGCGCCTGGCCCTCAGCGAGATTTTGCCCGACGTGATCAATCCCCTGCCGTTTGAGGCAGGGCAGTACGCGCTCAGTTCAGACTTCAGTGTGGACCTGGACGTGACCCGCAGCTTCTCCAGCACCGACGATGAGGCTGGACGCCTCACGCAGCGGCTGTCTCTGTGGCAGGGGGAGTTCCTGCCCGGGCTGACCAGCGAATGGATTCAAGAGGAGCGGCGGCGCATTCAAGATGAGTGGACGGTTCAAATCCTGCATGAGGCTGCCGGTGTTCAGGCGACCCACCCGGAACTGGCCCAGCAAGCCTACCAGTTGATCTTGAGGCTCGATCCCCTGCAGGTGCCGGCCCACCATGCCCTGATCCGGCTGCTCCACGGCCGTGCGGACGCCGTGGCCGCCTCGCAGGCCTACGGAGCCTACAGCCGCATGATGCGCCGGGAATTTGCCGAAGAGCCGCGCCCCTACCCGCAGGTCGTCGCCACCCTGGACTGAGGGCTCACAACCAGGTCTCGGCCGCCTCGCGCAGCGCATGCAGCAGGGTGATGTCCGCTTCAGGCAGGTCAGGGGTGAGCGCCAGCAGGCCGTTGAGGTGATGGTGCACGCACGCCGCCGCAGTACACCGTTTCAGGGCCTGCAGTTCTGCCCGGAAGCGCCGGCCCGTCTCGGCCTGCACCCGTCCGGTCTCCCACTGACCTGCCCGGGTTTCAAGCCGCTGCAGCAGCGGTTGCAGGGCGGCCAGATCAAGCGTGGTCATGGGAAGGTGACGCGACATTGAAGAGTCATAGCAGTTCCGCCTTAACAGGAAATGAGGGCGTTCATCCCCGCACAGGCGGCCGCAACGGACGTCTTGGCAGGGACGAGAACTCCACCTCAGCGGGCCGGGGGCGTCACGGGGGGCAGGGTCACGTTGGGGCAGGGGGCCGGGGGCGGCGTGCCCCCTCCACTGACCTCTGCCTGCCCGATGCCGCCCAACACGAGTACCACGATCAGCGCTTTGCTCACGGTGCTCCAACGTTTCTGTGTCATGTCTTGGCCCCCTGGTGAAGTGAGGTCATGGTGAAGGGACACCAGAGAAAAATCGGAGTACAGCACCTGCCGGAAAAAGCCGCCGCCGTTCTCTCGGCCAAGCTTGGTTCCATTGGATGGCGTCAACACTGCGCAATCCAACCCGTTTTGAACTGAGTATAAGTTGATCGTTTCTGGATGGCGGCCGATATTGCCCGCAATGTCGTGGAAAAGGCCCCCAACACATACTGGGTTCAGAAGGCGAGCAAGTGCAGGAGCGATCGGACCGGCCAGACAGGCAGACCCCGATCAAGGTCTCGAACACAGGTGGCCTTTCAAAGGAGGAGCTATGGAAAAGTCAAGCTTTTGGCTCGGAGAAGACGGTGGGGGCAACACGCCCGAGATGGACGACCTCAACATCTTCACGTTTACCGGATTTCGGTTCATTTTCCCCGCCCAAGTGAACGCCGGTCAGGGATTTGAAAGTGCGTTGGTGTTGGAACTGCAGTAAGCCCCATCCCAGCAGGAGTGGCCAAGTCAACCCGACGCCCTCATTCACCAAGGAGAACTGCCATGACCAACGGAATCGACTGGATCGCTGATGCCCACACCGACGCAAGCCTGGACGGCGTGAACGTACTCGCCCTGACCGGCTACTTCCTGGTCTACAACGCCGAAGACGAAGCGGCCACCGGCTTCGAAAGCAGCCTCGCCACCGAACTCGACTGAGCAGCCACCCCCCAGCCCGAAGCACCTCGCCCCCGGCCCGACGCCCTCACTCACCAAGGAGAACTGCCATGACCAACGGAATCGACTGGACCGCTGATGCCCACACCGACGCAAGCCTGGACGGCGTGAACGTACTCGCCCTGACCGGCTACTTCCTGGTCTACAACGCCGAAGACGAAGCGGCCACCGGCTTCGAAAGCAGCCTCGCCACCGAACTCGACTGAGCGGCCACTCGCCACTGAACCCACCCTCTGCGGTGGGTTTTTTCAATTGTTCTCCGGCCCCAGCACCCGGGTTTTGATCGGCAGTGGCCCGGGCTGAACACTCTCCCCAGCCAGCGCGCTCACCAGCGGAGTCCACCCTGTGTTTTTCGCTGAACCCACCCCTGCGGTGGGTTTTTTCAGTTGTTCTCCAGCCTGCGCCTAGCGTGATCACACCCACTCAGGAGGGGGAGAGTATGGAAATACTAAGCGCAACCCAGCTCAGCAAGCAGTTCCGAAGTCGTGGTCAGACCGTCGAAGCGGTACGAGACGTTTCTCTGCGCTGCGCTTCAGGCGAAGTGGTGGCGTTCTTGGGGGCCAACGGGGCGGGCAAAACCACGACGCTCAAAATGCTGACCGGATTGATCCGGCCAGACCGCGGTGAGGTCAGCGTCTGCGGCGGCGATCCCAACCGGGATGCCCGGGTTCTGCGGCACATCGGAGCGGTATTGGAAGGCAACCGCAACCTGTACTGGAAACTGACCGCCCAGGAAAACCTGGAGTATTTCGGGGCCCTGCGGGGCATGGGCCGCCTGGAAGCCTCCCGCGCCGCCATCCTGTGGTTGGGCCGCCTGGATCTGGAGGGCAAACGCCACACCCTAGTGCACAAGTTGTCGCGGGGCATGCAGCAAAAGCTGGCATTCGCCATCTCGGTACTGCACCGGCCCCGGCTGCTGCTCCTTGATGAGCCGACCCTGGGGCTCGACGTGGAAGCCACTACCGCGTTGAAAGGATATGTCGCTGAGTGGGCAGCCGAAGGCAACGCCGTGCTGCTGACCACCCACCAGCTGGACGTGGCTCAGGAACTGTCGTCGCGGGTCGTCATCATGCGCCAGGGCGCCATTTTGGCCGAGCAGTCGACCGCTGAGCTGATCCGGCAGTACAGCGGCCAGTCCTACACCGTGCGCTTTCAGGGCACGCTGGCTGAACCGCAGGTGGCCTTGCTGGCGGGCCTCCCCGTCCGGTTGGAACTGCGTGATGACGAGAGCCTGCTGCTGTATTTCGGAGCACCTGATGGACTGTATGCCGTCTTGGAAGCGCTGCGACCGCAGCCGCTCATCAGCATCGAGCCGACGCTGGCCGACCTGAGCGACATCTTCGTGTACCTCAACCGGGACGGCGCGCCGCTCCCCCCCGCAGCCCGCTACGGCCCATTGCCCACTTCACCCGTTCTGAACCAGGAGGCCCTGCATGCTTAGGTTATTCGCGGCAGAATTTCGTCGCAGCGCGCTGCTGATGCGGCGCTACCTCGGGAATACCGTAGGCGGCATTATCGGCATCACCCTGGTCTTCTTGGCCCTGTTCTACGGAGCCCAGTTCATCTCCGGCGTCAACCGCTTCGGTGACCGGCTAGACACCCTGGTGGTGGGTTACACCTTGTGGACGCTGATATTGTTCGTGCTGGCAGAGGTCAGCTCCGACGCCCAGCAAGAAGCGCAGAGCGGCACGCTGGAACAGGTGTGTCTCTCGCCGTTTGGTCTGACGCGCATCTTCGTCCTGCGCGGTCTGGCCAACATGCTCTGGATGTTGTGCACCAACGCCGCCGTCTTGGGCCTGCTGCTGCTGATCACCGGCGTGAGTCTCCAGGTGAGCGCCTGGGTCATCGTTCCAGTGATCGGCGCTCTGCTGAGCGCTTACGGCCTGGCCTTCTTGTTTGGCAGCCTGGCCCTGAGCGCGAAAAAGATCCAGCAACTCCTGAACCTGGTGAATTTCGCCCTGCTGTTCTTGCTGATGACGCCCTTTGAAACGATGGGGCCAGTCGTCCGGGCCGTGACGTCTGTGCTGCCCCTGGTGCCCAGCGCCGAGGGCCTGCGCCTCACTTTGGTTCAGGGTCAGCCGCTGGAGCCGCTGCAGGTGATGGTCATGCTGCTGTCCGGCGCCGTGTGGTTCGGCCTGGGTCTGCTCGCCTTCCGGGGCGCCGACCGCAGCGTCAGGCAGCGGGGTGTCCTGAACTCCTACTAGGCTGCCGACCGCGTCAGGCCCCCCTCTGCGTTTGCTCAGGAGTCCACATGACCCACCCCCACGCTTTTACGTTGTTGCGCCGCCATCCTCTCCCGACGGGCGAAGGCGAATACCTTCACTGGATTCACCCCTCGGGCGCCCAGGTCCTGCACTTTGCCACTCCTGATCCCTGCTGGGTCTTCTCCGCGTCCTTTTACACGCCTCCACCCGATGAGAGCGGCGTCACCCACGTCTTGGAGCACCTGGCACTGTGTGGGTCACGGCACTACCCGTCTGGGCAACCGTTCTTCGAGGCCCAGGGCGCGTCGCCGCGCGACTATATGAACGCCAGCACCACCCGCGACTGGACCGCCTATACCTTCGCCAGCCGGGTCGAGAGCGATTACTGGTCGCTCCTGAGCCTGTACCTCGACGCCTGTTTTCATCCGCTGCTGCGCGATCAGAGTTTCCAGCAGGAGGCCTGGCGCGTCGAGCGCGGCAGCTACCAAGGCGTGGTCTACAACGAGATGAGCGGCGCGATGGCCCACAGCGCCCGGGTGATGCGGGACCTGGTCGGCCGGGCTCTTTTTCCCGGCAGTCCCTACAGCCGCAATTCGGGAGGTGACCCCGCCCACCTGGTGAACCTGACGCCAGACGACGTTCGGGCCTACCACCAGACGCATTACACGGCCAACAACGTGTGTTTCTACAGCTCCGGCGACCTGAAACTCACCCCCCTTCTGATTCGGCTGGACCAATCCCTGCAGAATGTCCCAGTGGGAACGGCGGTGCCCCGGGGCGAGCAGACACAGCTTCCCCTGGCGCGGCTGGAACACACGCACCCGGGCGGAGAACAGGTGCTGCTCGCCTGGGCGACCTCGCCGCGGGCCGATTCTCTGGAACACTTCGCCCTGACTGCCCTGTCCTTTGCCCTGCTGGGTCATCCAGGCGCGCCACTCGCTCAGGCCCTGTCAGCCCATGGTTCCGGCCTGGCCGACTACACCGGGTTTCATTCCGAGACGCCGGAAGGGGTGTTTGCGGTCGGCATTCGGGGCACCGTAGACGCAGAAGCTGTCTGGGACACTGTGCAGGCCACCCTGCAGGGCGGCGTGGACGACGCGCTGATCGAGGCGGCCCTGACCCGCTTCGAACTCGAGGATCTCGACACGTCGCATGGGGCCGTGCCGTATGGGGTGAGGCGCCTGTTCAATGCCCTCTCTGCCCATCACCACGGCGCGGATCCCTGCATCCTGGCCCGGCTGGAACCTGGCATTCAGGCGTTGCGGGCCTTGCCCGACCGAACCGGGTTTTTCCGTCAACTGATCCACGACCACCTGCTGGACAACCCCCGCCGCACAGCGGTTGTGATGAGGCGGGGCCCGGCCGTCGCCCTACCAGCACCGCCCGCCGGTGCCCAGGAGGCCATCAGGCCGAGTCCGCAGGCCTCCCCTTCTGCGCCCGTCCACAGCCCGGCGGGTTCCTTGCCTCCGCTGCACATTCGCCTGGAGCCCTTGGCCGGCCTTTCCATCCCAGCACAGCGGGTCGCCACACCCGGGACAGGGCTCACCCACCTGACGCTGAGCGGGTCGCTGGCACACCTGAGCCGTGAGACGCTGCCTCTGGTGGCGCTCTACGGCAGTCTGGCCCCGCGCAGTGAGGTGGGAGGAAAGGCATTGACGGCCCAGCTGCAGACTTGGGGGGCCCTCTGCCAGTTCAGCGTGGACACCCTTCACAGCCCGAACGATTCTGGGGCCGTGGCCGCCCAGTGGACGCTGAGCCTCAAGGTTCTCTCCCGGCATCTGCCTCAGGTGACGGCCCTCCTGCGGGGCTGGATCAAGGCTCCAGAGGTTCGCCCGCTCACCGTGATCCAGAGCGTGGAAGAACGCCTGCGCACCTTTGAAACGCTGCTCGTGACGCAGGGACACCAGCTGGCCCTGCTGCAGGCTGGGCTGGGAGTCAGCCCGGCCCTGCAGCTGCGGGACACCCTGGACGGCTGGGGAGCGTTCCAGCATCTGCAGGTCTGGCGAAACGATCCGGCGCTTGGCGACGCCCTGGAACACCTTCACCGAGACCTCTGGCGGCAGCCTGGTCTGAGCCTGCTGGCGGTCAGTGATTTGGATGACGACCTGCTGAGGGGCACCCTCGGGGAACTCTTGGCCGATCTGCCGGATGACCGGTTGCCCGGCACCCAGATCCCGGCCGTCCCCTGGAGCCCGCGCCGTTCGCTGTGGAGTCACGAACTGCCCGTGCCAGTGGCTTCCGGGGCCTGGGCCTTTTCAGGCGTGCCGTACCGGCATCCCGACGCTCCCGCGCTCGCGCTGCTCAGCCGCGTTCTGCATGAGCGCCTGCACGAGCAGGTGCGGCAGCTGGGCGGCGCCTACGGCGCCACCTGCCGGGCCTCGGCCGAGCAAGGCCTGCTGCTATGTGCCTCGCTGCGCGATCCCGACATCGGACGCAGCCTGAAGCTCTTTCAGGCCCTGCCAGAGCTGTTGGAACCGCTGACTTCAGCGGACCTGTGCCACGCCCGAACCTCAGCGGCCCGCCTGCTGCGGCCCCTCACCTCCCTCCCCGGCGCCGCCCGCAGGGCCTTCCTGGATGCCCAACAGGGCTACACCCCGGCGCTGCGCGACGCCTTTTACGATCAGGTGGCCAGTACCCAGGCGGATGACCTGCGGCGCGTGGCCGGTCACTACCTGAGAGGTGGAGCGGGAGCTGTGCTGGCCGACGCCCTGACCCTCTCTTCACTGGAGGAGCACCATGTTGCCCTGGCTTGAAACCGCCCCGCTCCCTCGGCCTGCTTCCCTTCCGCCCGCGGCGGGGCCAGGCCCCGTCTACCAGCGGGCCCTAGCCTGGGTGCTGGCCCACCTGGAGTGCTTTGACCCCCGGCACTCGTTTGTTCAAGATCACCAGCTGCGGGTCAAGCCCTTTTTGGAACTCGTGTTCGTCCTGAACCCAGCCCTGCGGGTGGGCCTCGACCAGCAGGTCCCTGAGCTGCGCCGCCTGACCCAGTTCATCGACGCCACCTTTGCGAACTACGATTTCGCTGCGTTCGCGCACAACGATCCGGCGGGCCTGCTGCTGCTGGCCCTGCGAGACGAGTACTTCGGCGTGACCGGACGCAACACAGACGACAATGACGGCCTGCTCGCACGCTTCGTGGCCTCAGGTCTGCATGAACGGGTCACGCGCAGCCGCATTCCTTTCCGGGTCATGGACCTGCACTACGCCCTCGACCGCGCCGCCGGCCACTGCCAGCCTGAAGCGTACCTGCCGCTCTACGCTCACACGGTGCTGGCCCGGGGCCGGGGCCTGACGCGCTGCAACACCAACGACCTCTACAGCATCACCCATACCCTGTTTTACCTAGCGGATCTGGGGCAGTCCCCGGTGGCCCCGCTGCTGGGCGCCGACGCGGGCCGGGTGCACGACCTGCTGCGGCACGCCCTGGCCATGATGCTGCGGCAGAAGAACCTCGACCTGGCCGGAGAATTTATCATGTGCCTGAGTTTCTTCGGTGAAACAGACAGCCCCCTCCTGAAGCTGGCGTGGGCTGAATTGGCCGCCCAACAGTTGCCGGGCGGGGCCATGCCGTCACCCACCTACTCGGCTGGCCGCCAAGCTGAACTGGTGGGCGACGCCGCCGCCCGCTACGAATTCACGCAGTGCTACCACACCACTCTGGTGATGCTGGGGGCCGCGACGCTGGGGCAACCGGGCAGCGCTGACGGCGTCGGCGATCAGCCGCTGTGGCGGTCACCCACTCTGACCGGAGACCTGTTGTGACTGCTCCCGACCTCTCCTGCATGGACGCCGCGCTGCCCCGGCGCCTGTTTGCCCAGGAGGCCGAAAAAGACATCGGGCGCCTGGCCCAGCTGGCGCGGGTGCTGCTGTGCCTGGATCCAGACACGCTGCGGGACGCCGTGACCAGCGCGCCCCGCCTGCACCAAGCGCTGTACGGCCTGCTTCACCTGCCCCAATGGCGCGATCTGCTGCAGCGCAATCCAGGCTTGATCGTTCAGGCATTGCCCCTGCTGCGCCTGTACCGCCGACTGGACGGCCCCCAGCCGCAGGTCTTTGCCCCGCTGGAAGCCCTGCTGCGCGAGCGCTATTTCGACCAGAGCGAATGGATGCCGCTGTACCTGCTGGAAGCGGTGTTGGCGCTGCACGAACTCGGCTACCCCGCACCGTGCTCGGTGGAGGCGGCCCGCCAGCAGACCCTGCTCGACCTGTCGGTGCCCGGTTGGGTGTGGTGCTTCGAGAAGAGCTCGGTGCTCGACTTTCTGATGCTGGTGGTGGGCGGCGCCGGCTGGACGCTGCCCGAAGCGTGGCAGGAGACCTGCACCGCCGATCTGGCGTTCGCCCTGCGGGAGGGCGATGGTCTGGCCGTGGGCCGCGCCGCCTTTCACCACCGGTTGGGCGGCGGCCCACCTGAGCTGCTCGAGCAGGCCTGGACCGCCACGCCGCGCGTGCCCCCCAAGGCCTGGGACGAGGCCCTGGGCCACGCCTACTTGGCCGTCAGTGCCTCGCAGCTACGCCGTCAAGAGGCGGCCCCTGCGCCCTTGTCTCTGCCCCTCAAGGAGTCTGCTATGTTCGCCCCTTTTGACTGGAACGCCCTCCGGACCTGGACGGCCACCGCCCTGAATCAGCTCGGTTGCCCCGAAGACCTAGTGGAGCTGCGCCGCCTCGCGGAGCTGTGTGAGGGAGGCGGGTGGGCCGAGCCTCAGCTGTGGTCCGGGAGCACCGCTGCTCCTGTGCCCCTCACCGAATGGCTCATGCTGCCCGACAGCGCGCTTCATCTGCAGGTGCAGCAGGCCCTGACGGCTGCGCCAACGGACGCGGATCCCGCCGAAGCCTGGGTGCTCCCGGCCTGCGCGATGGTGGCCTGCCGGGAATACCAGTTGGCGCTGGCGGCCGACCTGCTGCGGCTGATGATCCGGCGCCGCCTGACCTCGCCGGTGGTCACCGAGATCGCCGAATTTCTGGCCTTTCAGCAACGTCCCAGCGGCGAGTGCGGCTACCTCAATCCCCTACACCCTGCGCCGTTCGCTCCAGAAGAGCGCTTTTCCCGCTTTACCTTGCCGGCCACGGCCGCCATCGCAGACGCCCTACGTGCCTACGAACAGGAGCGCACCCATGTCGCTGCAGATTGACGGTCTGGTCTACCGGTACGGCACAGCCAACGAGGTACTGCGCGGGCTGAATCTGGACCTCACGCCGGGCGTCACGGGGCTGCTCGGCGGCAATGGAGCCGGGAAATCAACCCTGATCCGTCTCCTGGCCACCCTGCTGCGGCCCAGCAGCGGCGCGGTGCGCTGGCGGGGCCGCGATGTGGTGGCCCGTCCGGAGACGCTGAGGCAGGTGCTGGGCTACCTTCCACAGGATTTCGCCGCCTATCCGCACCTGACGGCCCTCGAATTTTTGCAGTACGTCGGAGCGCTCAAGAGGCTGCCGGCCACTCAGGTTCGCCGGCAAGGCAACGAGCTGCTGGGAGAGCTGGGACTGGAACCGGGACGCCTGCTTTCCAGTTGTTCCGGCGGCATGCGGCAACGGGTGGGCATCGCCCAGGCCCTCTTGGGGAGGCCGGAGGTCCTGATCCTGGATGAGCCCACGGTGGGCCTGGATGCCGAGCAACGGCTCAAGTTCAAGCAGCTGCTCGCCGCGCTGCCGGGAACGCCCGTCATTGTCCTCTCGACCCACATCGTCACGGATCTAGAGGGCACGGTCGACCGGGTGGCGCTGCTCGCGGCGGGCCAGATTGCTTTTCACGGCCCACCCCTGCAGCTGCTCAGCCGCCTGCAGGGTCAGCTGTGGATCTGGCGCCAGGCCCCTGATGAGGAGCTGGTGTCGGTGGCCGGGCCGTGCATCACCGCGCAGCACGGCGGGCAACTGGAAGTGCGCTGCCTGCAGGCCACCCAGCCCCACCGCGCGGCCCGGTTGATGTCCCCGACCCTGGAAGACGCGTACCGGCTGTACGCTCAGCAGGCCCTGACCCCCCGGAGCGCCGCCCATGCTTGAGCACCGGCCCGTTCCAGCCTTCCTGAGCGTCTGGCGACTCGCGCTGCTGGACGTGCGGGGCCGCTTGCGCGCGCCCGGCGCCCTGTTGGCCGTTGGCCTGATGGTCGCCTTGGCCGCGCTGTATTTGCCAGAGCACACCGCGCCGTACGTGACGCTCAGCGTGAACGGCGCGCGCGGTGTCTACGCCTCGGCGTGGGTCGGCGTCACCGTGGCGCTGCTGGGGACGTTCGCGTTTCCCCTGGTGGGCTTCCTCCTTGTGCGCGCCGCTCTGGAGACTGAACGCCGCTGGGGGGCCGAGCGCTGGACGGGCGCGGCCCCCTTGCCGACCTTCTGGCAACTGCTGGCCAAGACAGGCAGCCACTTTGCCTTCCTGGCTCTCCTCGCCGGGGTGGTCGCCCTGAGCGCCCCCTGGATCCAGTGGATTCGTGGAGAGGACCGCACGCTCGACTGGGCAGCGCTGCTGCTGCCCAGCGCCCTGCTGACCCTGCCCACCCTCTTCCTGGTTGCGGCCCTGGCCGTCAGCTTTGGACAGCTGCCCCGGCTGCGGGGCCAGTTGGGCACTGGACTGTTTCTGCTCTTGTGGAGCTTGGCGGCCCTCGCTGCTCTGCAGCCCCTGGGCTTTCCCGATCCCCTGGGTGCGGGGCCGGTGCTGCGGCAGGTATTGGCCGCTTCTGCAGGCAGCGCGGGGCCGGAACAGCTCACCCTGGGCCTGACGCCTGCAGCCTTGCCCCCACGCTTCGAGTGGAGCGGCGTCTCCTGGACCGCAGGTGATCTGCTGGGACGCGGTCTGTGGCTGCTCTTGGCCCTGGGGCTGTTGGCCGCTGTGGGACGGTGGCAACAGCGTCTGCCTGAGGTCACTGTCCCCCAGACGACACGCTCTGGCAAGGTGTCTCTGCAGCGGTTCCGAAGGGTTCTCCCACCCCTTGACTCGGCTCAAGCGCCCCTCTGGGGGGAGCTCCGGGTGGCGCTGCGCAGCCTTCACCCCGCCACCGCCCTGCTGCTCGGCCTCTTAAGTGTGGGCGGCGCCGCCGCACCGCACCTCCTGCTGCCCGTGATCCTGTTGGCTCTGCTTCCCGTGTGCTCCGCCCTGGTGACCGCGCCGTTCCGCTGGGGCCTAACCCCACTGCTGGCCAGTCTGCCCCAAGGTGGGCGCCACCTGCTGGGCATCCGGTGGCAAGCTCTGGCGACCCTGACCCTGCTGTGCACGGGCCCGGCCCTGCTGAGCACCATCATGCGCGGGGAGCCGGGCGCGGCGTGGGGGCTGCTGGTTTTCCCAGTCTTCCTGCCTGTCCTCGCACTGGGAACCGCCGCCTTGACTCGGGGCTCGACTCTGTTTGAAGCCCTGTGGATCGCCCTGTGGTATCTGGGACCGGTCAGCGGCTGGGCGGGCTTGGACTACACCCGGCTCCCAGTGGCTCTGGGGGCCCTGACCTTCAGCCTGATCTTGATGACGGTGACCTGGATGTGGAAGACCCCGCCTCAAGGAGGCTTGACATGACCTTTCCTGCCCCCACTCATTTGCTGTCGGTCGCCCCGCCCCCCACGCTCCGCCCCGTCCTGCGACTGGACTTCCTGGGCCGGACGGAAGGCACGCTGGATGCTGAGCCGGTTCGGCTGCGGCGGCGGTTTTGCGAGATCTTGGTGATCCTGGCGCTCAACCCTTCCGGCGTGAGCAGTGCCAAGCTGTGCAGCGAACTGTACGGCGAATGGATCGAAATTCAGAATCAGGGCCTGGAGATCCACCGCCTGTCCAAACTGGTGCCGATCTCCTCTCGGCCCTACCGCGTCGGCGTCTGTCTGAGTGCGGATTTCCTGGATGTCCAGGAGCAGTTGATGCACGGCCAGGTGGAGGCGGCCATCCGGGCGTATACTGGGGAACTGTTGCCGCTGTCGGACGCTCCCGCCGTGTCAGATCTGCGGGAATGTCTGCACGAGAGTGTGCGTCAGGCGGTCCTTCAGAGCGGGAGTTTACCCCTGCTGTGGCTGTTTTGCAGCCGCTTTCCGGACGAGCTGGAGCCGTGGGAACAGCTCGCCCACTTGCTGGAACCGCATGATCCCCGGCTGAGCCTGGTGCAGGCCAAGATCAAGGTGATCGCCCGGCGCCACCGCCTGAGCTGAAGCGGCTCTGTGCTCCTTGACAAGGGAGGTGCCGTGAAAGACCGGCAGAGAGGGACGGTCGCTTTTGTGGGAGAAGCAGTGCCCTGCAAAACGCCGTCCTGTTCCTGGTTATCCGACTTACCCAGCGTAAGAATCCAAGTGACGTACGACTCAGGACACGGACGATTTTCACATTCTTGCCGCCTCACAGAAAAACAAAATTGTGATTCTGTGAGATTTTGCGTGCTGGTAGGACGTGAATGTGACCCTTATACACAGATTCGGCCTCAGTTATACGGGCCTGTTGTATGTCTGTTGTTGTTCTCTAAACAGCGATTCGTGGAGGCGACGGTTACTGAAGAACCTGACGCCATCAGGCTCCAGGCAAGACGTTGGTGGCGTCGCTTGCTGCTGGAAGCAGCCCCTCATCTCTAGTCCCAAAACCTCAGCGACGCGCCGCAGAGTAGAGCGGCAAGTGAGTTGCTGCGGCCCATCAGGCCGTTGGCCACTGTCCGCGTCGAAGGTGATCAGCTATCGCGTTCACCTGCCGAATGGTGGCAGGCGGCGCACGATGCACTTTGGGAGGCATTGCTATATCCCCTGACGTCTGCTGCTCGGCCGGAGTGTCACCAACTTGACTCCGCGTTGGGCTGTGCGCTTGGCGGTCTGGCAGCGTCGTTAGACCATCCAACCACAAAGTCAGATGCGATTCTCAGCGATTGAAGCTCATAGTCGACTGGTCGTAGTGTAAGCGAGAAATTTTAGTGACTACTCATCAGGGAGTCTCGACCTGGCCGAGCAGGTAGCCTGAAAAGATGCCTGCCTTTGTGATTGTCAATACCCGGGTTACTGACCCCACCAGAGTTCAAAAGTACCGTGATCTGGCCGAGCAGTCTGTCAAGCAGTTTGGTGGCAAGTACCTCGTGCGAGGAGCTTCCCTTAGTGTACTGGAGGGGTCATACCACCCTGAGCGATTGGTACTGCTGGAATTCCCCACTGTGGACCAGGCAGAGGCATGGTATTCCTCCGAAGCGTACGCAGAGGCCAAGCAGGCCAGGGCGGGCATTGCTGAGTTTGACATGGTGCTGATTGAGGGGCTGCCTCAGCACCTCTGATTTCTCGTTCACGGCTCGACCCTGACGCGGTCAACCTTGAGCTGACGGCGGTCATCGTCGAAGCTGGCGACAGCCTTGCCGTTACGCCAGGTGTGCTCGGAAGGAAGGCAAGGGACGAACCCGTGGGCGGCCCCCAGTGAGGAGTCACAAATTTTATTTTATGTGTAGGGTGACGCCTTGGAGGCCTCAGTTGGTGCGTTCGCGGACTGTATGAGGCAGTGGCGAGAGCGACACTCTTGGTACTCGCTCTACCAGCCGAATCGGTGGGTCAGCACGATGCCGATAATGGTACCGGACAGGGTGCAGGCGACACCAGGGCCACCCGAGACTCAGAACGGCGGATTACCCTAGCAACTTAAATCACAATTCAATGCCCTCCAGATACGCCTCCAGTGTCCTGGGGTCACGCAAGGTTCGCAGTTGCCCCTGGGTGATGGCTTCAGGCAGCGTGAAATCGTATCGCCCCAGCATGTTCACATGCTCATGCACCAGCGGCGTCAGGCGGGCCAGGTCCTCCTCCCGCACGTCCATCCCCTCCCAGCGCAGTTGCGCCAGGATTTCTTGCATGTAGCGCGTGTTCCACAGCACGGTGGCATTGACCACCAGCCCCAGCGCTCCCAGTTGGTCCTCCATGCCCTCGCGGTATTTCTGCCGCAGTTCTCCCCTGCGTCCGTGAAAGACCACCCGCGCCACGCCGTGGCACTGCTCGCCCCGGTTGAGCTGCCGCAAGATCCGTTGCCGGTACGCCTCGTCGTCCACATAGCGCAGCAGGTACAGCGTCTTCTCGATCCGCCCGAATTCCGCCACCGCCCGGCCCAGACCGGACAAGCTGCTGCCCCGTTGCAGGGTCCGCATCACCGACGCGGCCCCCACCTTCCCGAGCTTGAGCGATCCGGCCAGCCTGAGCATGTCCTCTCAGTGGGCGGCGATCAGTCGCTTATCCAGGCGGTGGCGACTCAGCTCGTCAAGCGCCCCATAATCTGCATCCCGGTCCAGACGCCAGAACCGCTGATCTGGCAGATCGGCAATTCTCGGACTGAACTTGTATCCCAGCAGGGCGAACAGGCCGAAGACCACATCGCTGTACCCGTGCGTGTCGGACATGATCTCGTGGGGGTCCAGACGGGTCTGCTGTTCCAGCAGGCCCGCCAGAATGTACAGGCTGTCCCGGAGCGTCCCTGGATCACGATGCCGTGAAAGCCGGTGAACTGGTCACTGGTGAAGTTGTAATAGGTCACGCCGCGCTGAGCACCGAAATACTTGCTGTTTCAGCCCGTGTGAATGCTGCGAACCGGCACCACGAACCGTAGTCCATCGGCGGAGGCGACTTCCCCACCGCCCCACACCTGCGCCAGCGGCAGCTCGAGCTGCGCATCCACCAGGCAGGCATTCGAGGCCATGAGGGTGTCCGCCCGCAGGTAATTCTGCCCGATCCACGACAACCGGGAGAGCGTCAGGGCCTGGACTTCCGGCCTGAGAAGCTCGGCGGGGACATTCGGTTCGGCGGCAAAGACATCCAGCCCCGCGCCGCCCAACCACCCGCCTTGTAGGGCCGCCACCAGCGCGACTTCATCCACAATCGTGCCGCGTGAAATAGAGCCAGCCGCCGCCGCGCCCATTCGCCAGCCTGCACGTAGCGGTCTCCGAACACCACCCGGCGGGCCACCGCCAACAGCAGCACCACGCCCTGATCGGCCACATCGTTGGTCAGCACGTCGGGGGTGATGCTGACCTTCAGCTCACGCCGCGCCGCCCCGTGCAGGTCGATGGCGTCCAGTCCGACGCCGTAGATCGCCACCATTTTGAGCGCGGGCAGGGCGGCCATGATGTCCGGCTTCAGGCCGACGCCGCCGTTGGTCGCCACACCCCGAATGGCTGGGCCGTGCAGCAGCCTGATCGGGCGCTTCCCAGAGGCGGTGGGTGCGGTAGTCGCGCTCCAGCGCCTCTATCACAAGGGCATCATCGGAGCGACGACCAGAAGCTCGGGCAGCGGATCGGGACGGTCTGAATTCATACACGCTCCTGGGTTGCATTGATGGGCAGGCGGGTGGTGGCCCGCTGCACGATGTCGAAGCCCACATCTACCGGAGGCTGTGGCCCCAGTTGGCCTCCCAACCGCGCCAGCAGCAGGTCGGCGGCCAGGCGGCCCATCTCGCGGCGAGGAATCCGCACGGTGGTCAGGGCAGGATTGAGATGAGAGGCGATTTCTTCGTCCGCAAAGCCCATGATGGCGAGGTCTTCAGGCACCTTGATGCCCCGGCGCTGACACTCGAACAGGGCACCTGCCGCCAGCTCATCGTTGGCAAAAAACACCGCGTCCAGCGTGGGATGCTCGGCCAGCAGCCCGCTCAGCAGGTCGCGCCCCACGGCCAGGCTGGAGGGCTGGTCACTGCGCCCGATCTGGTGGTGGGGCAGGCCCAGCCGCTTCAGCGCGTTCTGAAAGCCCCGAATGCGCCGCACACTGCGTGGATCGAGTTCGGTCAGGGTTCCGGCGTAGGCGATCTGCCGGTAGCCGCAGGCCGCCAGATACTCCACCACCGCCTCACCAACCCGGTAATGCGAAAAGCCGATGTTCAGATCGAGAGGTAATCCAGCCTGCTCAGGCTCGGCCAGATCCATAGTTTCCACGACAGGCACGCCCGAAGCCCGCAGCAGCCGCGCGGTGCGCTCGGAATGGTCGATGCCCGACAAGATGATGCCGCTGGGCCGCCAACCCAGAAAGACTTCCACCAGCTTTTCTTCCTTTTCGCGGCTGTATTCCGTCGATCCCAGCAGCAACTGGTATCCGGCTTCCGGCAGGGTTTCTTCCAGACCTTCCAGAAGTTGCACATAAACGCTGTGGTGCAGGGTGGGAACCAGCACGGGCAGGGCCAGACCCGCGCCGCTCGCCAGCCCTCCGGCGGCCCGGTCAGGAATGTAATTCAGGTCCTCTGCGGCCTGAAGCACCCGCGCCCGCAGCTCATCCGAGACCATTTCGGGTCGGTTCAGGGCGCGGCTGGCCGTCATGGTGGCCACGCGTGCCCGCAGCGCCACGTCTGCGATGGTAATTCGCTGACGCTTGCGCCCAGTCGGGGATTTGGAAAGCTCGGCCTTGCTCACAGAAAACTCCTTGGGGAACGGAAGAAACGCGGTCGGAAGGCAGCAACAGCTCAGGCCGAGCTGGTCTGGGGCAAGGCGTGGACAGAAAGAAGAACTGCGCCCAGTGGGTAAAGAGACGGAATACAGATGCCGCCAGGAAATCAGGTTGTGAAGTTGACCCCCAAATGATAGCGTTATCAATATAGTAATACAAGTCTCTTTTCGTCCCTCCTCTGCTCCCCACAGGTGGTCGTATGACAACTTTGCTTGCCCGTATCCGCTCTTTTCTTGGCCGCGCACAGGTTCGCCCATGAGCCTGTTCGACCTGCGTGGCCGCCGCGCCCTGATCACAGGTTCCAGCGCGGGCATCGGCCTGGAGCTGGCCCGTGGGCTGGCACAACACGGAGCCGACGTGATCCTGAATGGGCAGCGTCCTGACCGGCTGGCAGCGGCAGTGGCTCAACTGCGCGGGGAAAGATTGACGGTTTCGGCGGCGGCCTTCGACGTGACCGACGAAGCGGCAGTGAATGCGGGTGTGGCCGAAGTGTTGGCAGACGGCCCGCTCGACATTTTGATCAACAACGCCGGAATTCAGCGCCGGGTGCCGCTGCTGGACGTGACCTTGTCCGTGTGGGACGAGGTTCTGAGGACCAACCTCACATCGGCGTTGCTGGTTTCGCGGGCAGTGGCTCCGCACATGATTGAGCAGGGTGGGGGCAAAATCATCTGCACGCTCTCGCTGATGAGCGAACTGGGCCGCCGCACCACCGGGCCATATACCGCCTCCAAGGGTGGACTGAAGATGCTGGTCAAGGCCATGTGCGCCGAGTGGGCCGAGCACAACATACAGATCAACGGCATCGGGCCGGGGTATTTTGAAACCGAGATGACGGCTCCCCTGGTACAGGATCAGACGTTTAGTGGCTGGGTCAAAAGCCGGACTCCGGCGGGGCGCTGGGGCCAGCCTGCCGAACTGGCCGGGGCCGCCGTGTTTCTGGCCTCCCGTGCGTCCGATTTCGTGAACGGTCAGATCATCTATGTGGACGGCGGGATGCTGGCGGTACTGTAGATGACGCAGGGAACAGGCAGAACAGGCGTGGTCATCGGGCTTGATCTGGGCACCACGGCAGTCAAAGTCCTCGCACTGAACGAACGCGGCGAGGTGGTGGCCCAGACCAGCGGCGGTTACGCCCTGCACAGCGGCCCAGACGGGTCGGCGGTGCAGGACGCGGAAGAGGTGATCGGCGCGGCATTGGCGGCCCTAGAAAAAGTAGCAGAGTCTCTGAACAGTGCGCCGATATTGGCTCTCGTGCCCAGCGCCGCCATGCATAGTCTGGTACTGCTGGACGCTGCCGATGCGGTGCTGGCCCCCGCACTGACCTGGGCTGATGGCCGCCCTGCCGCGACCCTGCCCAGCCTGCGAGGAGTGCTGGACCCGGCCCAAAGTTACGCCCGGACAGGCTGCCCGCTGCAAACGCCCTACCATCCGGCGCGGCTGTGGTGGCTGCGCGGCACCCAGCCGGAACTCTGGCGGCGCTGCGCCCGCATCGTCTCACTGACCGATCTGTTGCTGCACCGCCTCACCGGGCAGTGGGCCACCAGCGTGGGGCTGGCCTCCAGTACGGGCCTCTGGAACCTGCACACCGGAACCTGGGACACCGGTATTCTGGAAACGCTCGGTATCAGCGCAGATCGGTTGCCCGCCGTGTATGACGCACAGGAGGAAGTGGGAACGGTACTGGCTGGATCATGCCGGGGCGTGGCTGTGTTGGCCGGAAGCAGCGACGGCGCACTGGCAAATCTGGGCGTCGATCCGGCGCGGCGGGGCCACAGTGTCGTGACGGTGGGCACCAGTGGAGCCGTGCGGCGGCTGGGGCAGGGGCCGTATCTGGAGGCGCAGGCCCGAACATGGAGTTACCGACTTGACCGCGCCACGCACCTCAGCGGCGGGGCCATCAACAACGGCGGCCTACTGCTGGACTGGGTGCGGCGGCAATGGTACGGCGACCTGAGCAAGCCAGAAGGCTTTGGCCGCCTCTGGAGCGATGCGGGCCAGATTCCCGCCGGAGCCGGTGGCCTGACCCTCCTGCCCTACCTGACCGGCGAGCGCAGCCCCCACTGGCGCAGCGATCTGAGCGCCACCCTGCACGGCCTCCAGTTGCACCATACCCGCGCCCACATTGCCCGCGCCGCCCTGGAAGCACTGGCCTTCAGCGTCAAGCAGGTCTGGGAACTGGGGCAGCCTTCTGCAAGAGCGGCCCTTTCCCAGAAGGTGTATTCCACGGGTGGACTGGCCGCCGAACCGCTCTGGAACAGCGTACTGGCCTCGGCGTTGGGCGTGCCGGTACAGGTTGCCGAGGTAGCCGACGCCTCTGCAATCGGGGCAGCTTTGCTGGGCCATACCCACCCCACAGCCCTGATCTGGGCCGCCAGAGCTGAAGCAGTCTCCCCTATTGCGCCTGATCCTGCCCAGCAGCACGCCTTAGATACGGCGTGGCAGCGCTGGCAAACCCTCTATACCCGGCTTTACGAAGAAGCGTGAAGGGTGGTGAGCGGGGAAGGCGAGGAAGCCCGACTGTTCCCGGTTTTCTCTGGGCGTGCTGGACTCCGCCCTGTGCTCTGTCCTACCGCTTCCCAGGGACTTAAGGAGGTCGTCCTGGGAATGGAGCTTTACCCTGTAGGTTGGGACAAAGCGGCTGATTTAACTACGACGTACTTAAGTTCACCTGCGGCATATTGAGGGAACCCCAATCGACAAGAATGCCTGTGCGGAGGGCACAGGCATCCGGTCCGGCACGGTGATGGTCGGCCTCAAAACTCGCCAACCCCTTGACCCGCTCCCTGAGCCTAGAGATCATCCGGAAATTGGTTACGGTAGCGAGGCGAGGACGACTGGCATCCTGAATGAATGCGGTTGACGGACGAGCAATGGGCCATCCTCGCCCCCCTCCTTCCTCCCCCTCTGAAGCAGACCCGCCGCGGACGTCCGCGGCGGGGTGACCAAGAGCTGCTTGAAGGCATCCTATGGGTGTTGCGTACTGGTGCGCAGTGGGCGCAACTCCCCCG
>NZ_KB899751.1 GCF_000378445.1 Deinococcus aquatilis DSM 23025
GTCCCGAGACGCTGCTTTGCGAGGTAGGCATCAACGGTTTCAATGTGAATCCGATACAACCGGGCGACGACTTGACGGGGCTGTCCGCCTTCGATCGCAGCCACCACCCGTTCACGCAAATCCAGACTGTACCCTCGGCCTCCCACTCGTTTCATGTCATCATTATGACAAATGCTCTAGGCAGTGGGAACAAGTGCCTGGGCCTGCGCCGCTTGTTGTGCGCGGGTCGCCGCTGCGGCGAAGATCTCCTCGCCCTTGCTGGGGTCGTAAGCCAGACCCTCGGCCAGCAGAACCTGCACGTCGGTGATGCCTAGAAAGCTGAAGAAGGCCCGCAGGTGGCTCTGAGAATGTTCCATGTTCTGCGCGGGGCCTTCGCTCCAGAAGCCGCCGCGTGCCTCGGTAACCACTACTTTCTTGCCGCCTGCCAGACCCACAGGTCCTTCTGCGGTGTATTTGAAGGTTTTCCCAGCCACGGCAATGGCGTCCATGTAGGCTTTGACCATCGGAGGGTAGCCGAAGTTCCACATCGGGGCGGCGAGCACGATCACATCACTTTCCAGAAACTGATCGACCAGCACGCCGAGGCGCTGCACCTTGGTGGCCTCGTGGTGGCTGAGTTCTGTTTGCTGGGCCAGCTTGCCCCACCCGGTCATCACGTCTGCGTCGATCAGGGGGATGTGGTCCTCGTACAAGTCCAGTTCGGTGATCTGGGCGTCTGGGTGTTCGGCGGTGTAGGCGTCTACAAAGCTCTGGCCGAGGCGTAGCGAGTAAGACTGGTCGGTGCCTTTGGGGTTGCCTTTTACAAACAGTACTTTCGTCATGTGAAGCTCCTCTGTTCTTGAGTGGGGGTAGCTGTGAGGAGTGGCCTGCAGGGCGCAAGTCACCGACCTCAACTGGATTTATATTGCGCTAAAGTACTTTACTTTGTCAACTGATGGACCCAAAGACGTGTTTTGAAATGTAAATTGACTCGGCAGTTTCAAATTCAGCCCAGCTTTGACACTGTGTCTCTCGCGTTGGCAAGCAGATGAACCTAAACTGAAGGCCAGCAAACGCAGTTCAGGGAGGTCACCTATGCCCGATTCTTTTCCGCAGGCTCATCCCGATACCCATCAGGTTATTCAGGACAACCGCGATTACACGCTGTTTTCCTGGAGTGTGCAGGGCGCTGCCAACCCTATTCATATGACGGGCGGCAAGGGCAGCCACTTTTTTGATGGCGACGGCAATACCTGGCTCGATTTTTCCAGCCAACTCATCAATATCAACGTGGGCCACCAACATCCCACAGTGCTTCAGGCCATCAAAGATCAGGTGGACGTGATGTGCTTTGCAGGCCCCAGCTTTGCCACCGATGTTCGCGCCACGCTGGGCAAGAAGTTGGCAGAGGTCACGGGCCTCGGCAAAAGCTTTTTTACCCTCGGCGGCAGCGAGGCCAACGAGAACGCCATGAAAATGGCCCGCCTGTACACCGGGCGCGACAAGATTATTACCCGCTACCGCAGCTACCACGGCGCGACGATGGGCAGCATGACCGCTTCCGGCGACCCGCGCCGCTGGCCTGTGGAACCCGGCGTTCCCGGCATCGTGCGGGCCTTCGATCCGTACTGCTACCGCTGCCCGTTCGGCAAAACGCCCGACAGTTGCAACCGCGAATGCGTGTCGCACATCGAAGAAATTATTCAGATGGAAGGCCCGCACAATATCGCCGCCATCATGGTCGAAGGCATCACTGGCAGCAATGGCCTGCTCGTGCCGCCCGACGACTATTACCCCAAGCTCCGCGCCCTGTGTGACAAGTACGCCATCCTCCTGATCGACGATGAGGTCATGAGCGGATTTGGCCGCACCGGCACCTGGCTTGCCACCCAGCATTACGGCATCAAACCCGACATCGTGACCTGTGCCAAGGGCCTCACCAGCGGCTATATGCCCCTCGGCGCGGTGGTGGTCAGCAGCCAGATTGCTGAGTATTTTGAAACGCACTTTCTGGCGGGCGGCCTGACCTACAGCGGGCATCCGGTCAGTCTGGCCGCCGCCATCGGCAATCTCGCCGTGTATGAGGAAGAAAACCTGTTCGAGCATACCCGCGAACTCGGCGCGTATCTGGGCCAGCGCCTCGAAGCCATCAAAGCCAGATACGCCTGCGTGGGCGACGTGCGCTACAAGGGCCTGTTCAGCGTCATCGAACTGGTGAAGGACAAGGCCACCAAAGAACCGCTTGCGCCCTTCAACGGCACCTCGCCAGAAATGGGCAAGATGGCCGCGCATATCAAGAGCCAGCATGTGTATGCCTACAGCCGCTTCAATTTCCTGTGGGTCTGCCCGCCGTTGGTGGTCACGAAGGAAGAACTCGATCACGGCCTGAATGTGTACGAGGAAGCGCTGGCGCTGGTAGATCAGATGATCGCGGGGCCAGTGGCAGCGGACTGAAGGCAAGTTGAATACAATTGAATTAAACTGGATTGTCAATAATTTCAATCAATCAGAACTTCAGATACTCATTGATGGCAAAAATTTGATCGAATTGATGAAAGAGTTTGAAGACGGATTTCGCGGCGAGATAAGCAAGGTGCCTGCCTACGCTGGATTAAATCCTTCATACTTTTTGCCCGAAGACCCCAATTTTATGCGGTGGAATGGCCGACCTATGCGTGATATCTGGGATGATAAAGCAGTGCTCCTGATTTGCGCCGATTGCCGCATCGAAGGCTGTTGGCCCATGCTGGCTCATATCCAACTTCAGGGCGAACAAGTCATCTGGCAAGATTTTGAACAACCCCACCGAAGCACTAAAGAATATTTTAGCGAAGAGATTGATTCGGCTTCCGATGATGATTTGTTTCTTGCACCTTACTCTATGGATGAGCATGCCCGTAAGAATACGGGACATTCGTTGTACTACCCTTCCATAAAAGAGTATTGGGATTACTCAGGATTTGGCCCCTTCCGGTTTGACAAGAATCAGTATCTCTCTGCTTTAGAGTTCGTCGAACAAACGCGCCCTGAAGAATGATCTTCCGAGGTATCCCCATGACTGCAACCGCTCCAACCACCGTCCAGACCCTCGCCCACTGGCTGAACAATGCCCCCGCCGCCGGGCAGTCGGGCCGCACCGCGCCTGTGTACAACCCCGCCACCGGGCAAGTGCAGGCGCAGGTGCCGCTGGCCAGCACCGCCGAGATAGACGCCGCCGTGCAGATCGCCACTGCTGCGGCCAAAATCTGGCGTTCTACAGCGCTGGGCAAGCGTTCCGAGGTCATCTTCAAATTCCGTGAATTGCTGGTGGCCCGCAAAGACGAACTGGCCCGCATCATCACCCGCGAGCACGGCAAGGTACATTCCGACGCGCTGGGCGAAATTGCACGTGGCATCGAAAACGTGGAATATGCGTGTGGCATTCCCAATCTGCTGAAGGGCGGCTACTCCGAGCAGGTCAGCACGGGCGTGGACGTGTACTCCATCCAGCAGCCGCTGGGTGTGGTGGCAGGCATCACGCCGTTCAACTTTCCGGCGATGGTGCCGCTGTGGATGCTGTGCAACGCGATTGCCTGCGGCAATGCCTTCATTCTCAAGCCCAGCGAGAAAGACCCGTCTTCTGCGATGTTTCTGGCCGAACTGTTCAGGGATGCGGGGCTGCCCGACGGCGTGCTGAGCGTGGTCCACGGCGACAAGGAAGCGGTGGACGCCATTCTGAACCATCCCGGCATTGCTGCGGTCAGCTTTGTGGGCAGCACGCCGATTGCCCGATACATCTACGAAACCGGAACCAAAAACGGCAAGCGCGTGCAGGCGCTGGGTGGAGCTAAAAACCACATGTTGGTACTGCCCGACGCCGATATCGGCATGGCCGCCGACGCTGCCGTGAGTGCCGCCTACGGTTCGGCAGGCGAACGCTGCATGGCGATCAGCGTTCTGGTGGCGGTGGGCGGGGCGGGCGATCAGCTTATCAGCGCCATTCAGGAGCGCATTCCGGCCCTGAAAATCGGCCCCGGCGACGTGGCAGGCAACGAAATGGGGCCGCTGATCACCCGCGAACACCGTGACAGGGTGGCGGGTTACATCCAGTCGGCGCAGGAACAGGGCGCAACGGTGGTCGTGGATGGGCGCGAGGCCAGCTTCGACAGCGACGGCTTTTTCCTCGGCGTATCGCTGCTCGACAACGTGAAGCCGGGAATGGCCGCCTACGACGACGAAATCTTTGGCCCGGTGCTGTGTGTGGTGCGGGCCGACACCTACGCCGAGGGGCTGGAACTCATCAACAGCAACGAGTTCGGCAACGGCACCGCCATCTTCACCCGCGACGGCGGCGCGGCCCGCCAGTTTCAGTTCGATGTGGAAGTGGGCATGGTCGGCGTGAATGTGCCGATTCCTGTGCCAGTCGCGTATTACTCCTTCGGTGGCTGGAAGGCCAGTCTGTTTGGAGACACGCACATGTACGGCCCGGAGGGGGTCAAGTTCTACACCCGCTCCAAGGTGATTACCTCGCGCTGGCCCGACCCGGCGAGCAGCAAGGTCGATCTGGGCTTCCCGCAAAACCGCTGAACTGCTCTCCAGCGCCCGCGAATGCTCTAGCCTGCCGCCATGACTGCCCCCCCTCCCCGCGTAGTGGCTCCCCGTGTGCTGGGCCTGATGAGCGGCACCAGTGCCGACGGCATAGACGCCGTGCTGACCGAGTTTCCGGGCTGGCCTGCGCTGCGTGGGCGTGGGCCGGAGCAGGGGCCACCCGCACTGGCCGACGTTGCAGGCAAGGTGCGGGTGCTGGAACACCGATTTACTCCTTTCACGGACGAATTGCGGGCTGCAGTTCTGGCGGCTGGGCGCGACGATGCCCGGACTTCCGATCTGGCCCAGTTGCATTTCTGGCTGGGCGAGGTACTGGCCGGGGCCGCCGCCGAACTCTCAGACGGGGCCGATCTGATCGCCTCGCATGGGCAGACGGTGATGCATATTCCGCGCCTTGATGCGGGCCGGGGCTGGATACGGCGGGCCACCCTGCAACTGGGCGAAGCCGCGCTGATCGCGGAACGCACCGGAAAACCTGTGATCTCCGATTTTCGGCCCGCAGACATGGCCGCAGGTGGGCAGGCCGCGCCGTTGGTGCCTTTTGCCGACCAGATCATGTTTGCCGAAGCGGGCGTGCGGCGGGCCATTCACAATCTGGGCGGAATTTCCAACCTGACCTACCTACCGGGGCTGGGTCAGGAGGTGCTGGCGTTTGATACCGGTCCCGCCAACGCCCTGATCGATGAAGCCGCCGCCCTAGCGGGCCTGCGCTACGACGAGGGCGGACGCTTGGCGGCGGGTGGGCAGGCAGACACTGCTTTGATTGCCCGCTGGCTGCAAGACCCCCAACTGCTCACGCCGCCGCCCAAAAGCACAGGCCGCGAATACTGGACCTTGGCGCATCTGCCGGAAACTTCGGCGCTGTCTGTGCCCGATCTGGCCGCCACAGTCACGGCCTTCAGCGTGCAGGCCATCGCCCAGAGTTACGCCCGGTTCGTGTTGCCGCACGGACTGGACGAAATCGTGGTGGCGGGCGGCGGCGCATTCAATCCGGTGTTTATGGCGCAGTTTCGGGCGGCCCTCGCGCCCGTGCCTGTCGTTACTTTCGAGGAGAAAGGCTGGAATTCGGCAGCGCGGGAAGCGGCGGCTTTTGCGGTGCTGGGCTACTACGCCGCGCAGGGCTGGCCCAATACCTTGCCGCGTACCACCGGGGCACGCCGCGCCGTGATCGCGGGCAAATTGTCTCTGCCGCCGAGCCAGGTCGCCCCCAGGCCGTCCGTGTGCTAACACTTAAAGTTTGCTGCAGACTTCAGGGGAGTAGCATCTGTGCAGCAAGACCAGTCCCTTCCCCCTCACGCAGAATGACAGGAGAACGACCATGAACAAACTGGAACAATTGAAGAGCATGTCCATCGTGGTGGCCGATACGGGCGACATTGAGGCCATCAAGCTGTATCAGCCCCGTGACTGCACGACCAATCCGTCGTTGATCCTGAAGGCCGCACAACTCACGGGCTACTCCTCGCTGCTCTCGGCGGCCAGAGAGGGTCTGACGGGCGGCCAGAGCGTGGACGACGTGATCGACCTATTGACCGTGCAGATCGGCGCAGAACTGACCCGCATCGTTCCCGGCGACGTGAGCACCGAAGTCGACGCTCGCCTCTCGTTCAACAAAGACGCCATGTTGAGCCGTGCCCGCCACCTGATTGCGCTGTATGAGGGCCAGGGCGTGGGCCGTGACCGCATCCTGATCAAGCTGGCCGCCACCTGGGAAGGCATTCAGGCCGCCCAGATCCTGGAAGGCGAGGGCATTCGCTGCAACCTGACCCTGATTTTTGGTCTGGAACAGGCCATCGCCTGCGCTCAGGCGGGCGTATTCCTGATCTCGCCCTTCGTGGGCCGCATCACCGACTGGTACAAAAAGTCCACCGGAATCAAGGATTATCCTATCGACGAGGATCCCGGCGTGCAGTCTGTACGCAAGATTTACAGCCACTTCAAGGAGCAGGGGTACGCCACGGTGGTCATGGGCGCATCGTTCCGCAGCGCCGCACAGGTGGAAGCCCTGGCTGGATGTGACCGCCTGACGGTCAGCCCGCAGTTGCTGGGCGAACTTGCCGCCGATGAAGGCGTGCTGGAGCGTCAACTGCAACCCAGCGAAGGCCAGCGCACCGAAACCGAAGTCACCGAGGCCGAATACCGCTGGAGCCTCGCAGAAAACCCGATGGCAGGCGAGAAACTGAACGAAGGTATCCGGCAGTTTCATCAGGACACGCAGAAATTGCGGGATCTCTTGGCTCAGGTTCAGGCCTAAACTTCATCCCTCAGCGCCGTCTCCTGTTTGGAGGCGGCGCTTTCTGTTGGCCCTCTCTACAGATACCTGAAAATATCTTTCAGGTTTAGCGTTCAGAATATGCCTGAGGCATGACAAGGAGAGTTTCAGGCGCGGAGAGCCAACCTCGTGTACCTGAAAATTGGATAAAACGCGTTCGGGGCGACAGAAAGGGCTTTTTTCCTTTCTCCAGCGACGGCAAGGCCGATCAATCTCGCCCGCTCAAGTAGTCTGACGAGCCTACCTCAATCCTGATCTTGGCTGAAATTTTCATGCCAATACTTGACATCGGTAATTTTTTTTATCATGATGTGGTCACAACAAACACCTGCACTCAAGTACAAGAACAGCGGCAGCCATCGTAGAACTCACTCTGTTGTCGGTTCTCAGGAGGTCACGCATTGCCCAGCGTTCCCGTTTCTCCCTCCACGCCCCCCGCCGGTGTCCTGGGCCGCATTCGCCTGCAAGCCTCTGCTCTCTCGCCCAGCCTTAAACGCGTTGCCGACCATGTTTCGCACGATGCCGACGCCGTGATGCACCAGACGATTACCGAGTTGGCCTTACAGGTCGGGGTGGGGGAGGCCACCATTACGCGGCTGTGCCGCAAGCTGGGATTTGCCGGATTTCACGCCTTCAAAATTGCGCTGGCTACGGATGTCCTGGGTCGCCCAGCCCCGCAGCTCTCGGGGCCGGGGCTGGCACATACCCACGCACAAACACTGGTTCGGCAGTGCGCCCAGACGCTTGAGGACACGGCCCATCTGTACGATCCCGCTGTGATGGACACAGTGGCGGAGGCGTTGGCCCGCGCCCCCAGAGTCGATCTGACCGGGCAGGGCAACAGCGGCCTCCTGGCCCAGTATTTCGCCCACCGCCTGATGAGACTGGGCATCACCGCCGTCGTATACACCGACCCCCACCTCGCCGCCGTCAGTATCAGCGCCATGCCACGCGGCGGAGTCGTGATCGGCCTCAGCGGAAGCGGCAGCACCATCGACACCGTGCAGCACCTGAAACTTGCCCAGCAGGGCGGCCATTTTACGGTGTCTATTACCCACCGCGCCAGCAGCCCCGTGACCCGCTACGCCAGCGCCGTTCTGTTTGCCTCCACCCAGGAAGACCCACTCACGGGCAGCGTTCTGGGCAACCTGACCTCTCAGGCGTTGGTGCTGGAAATGCTGTACGCCGCTGTCCTGGCCCGCCGCCCCGAAAGTCACGCCATGCTGCGCGTCACCGCTGAAAGCGTGGTGGACAAGAAGTACTGATCTTGAAGGACTGACGTTCGCTTTCCTTTCAGGCCCCCCGGCCCTTCCCAAGGAGTCCATATGAAACACGCTCTGCGCCTGCTCACTCTCGGTCTCGCCTTCAGCGCCGCCTCCGGCCACCTCAGCACCGCTGCCGCCCAGCAGCCCGTAGAAATCCAGTTCTGGACGTGGTACCTCAGCCCCAAATTCGATCCGTACATCAAGACCACCATCGCCGCGTTCGAGAAGGCCAACCCCACCATCAAGGTCAAATGGTTCGATAAGCAGGCCACGATGGTGCAGGACTTTATTGCCAGCGTGAACATGGGCGGCGCTCCCGACGTGGTGAACCTGAACATCGACGAAACGGCCAAGGCCGCACAGAACGGCTTTTTGCGGGCTGTGGACGGTCTGACTCCTGCGGCCACCCTCAAAACCACCTTCTACCCTCAAACGCTGCGAAATTTTACGATTGGCGGCAAGGTGTACGGCTACCCGTGGTACGGCTCGCTGAACGAAGGCGTGCTGCTGTACAACCCCGATCTGCTGAAAAAAGCCGGTGTAGCTGCGCCGCGCAACATGACCGAGATGCTGAATATGGTCAAGGCCGTGAAAGATAAAACGGGCGCTTACGCGTGGGTTCCGGCCCTCAAAGACCCCGGCGGCGCGTCGTTCCTCGGCTATTTCTTCTCGGATGGCCTGCCGATTTACGATGCTGGCGGCAAGGCGGCCTTCAATTCTCCCGCGCATATTGCCCTGCTGCAGCGCTACGTAGACCTGTTCAAGGGCGGCTACCTGCCCGAAGACGCGCTCCGCAAAGAAGCCTTCCAGCTTGCCACCGAACTGTACGCCCAGAACAAGGTTGCGATGATCGTGGGCGGCCCGCAGGCCCTGAACCGCATCAAGGATTCCAACCCCAGCCTGTACGCCAAAACGGTGGTCACGACTGCGCCGCTGGGCAGGGCCAACGTACAGACGGGCACCAGCATGGGCATGGTCATTCCCACCGCCAGCAAGCACCCCGCCGAGGCTGCCAAACTCGCCGCCTTCTTTACCAACAACGCCAACCAGATTGCTTTTGCCAAGATCGTGCCGATTGTGCCCACCACCGCCGCCGCCCAGAACGATCCCTATTTCAAGAAGGTCAGCGCCGATCCGATTGCCAAGGCCACCAGTCTGGTGGGTGCGTCGGGCCGCTTTATCAACCCCGGTTTCAAGGTTCCGGGCAACAGTGACGACCTGTACAAGAACTTCAGCGACAACATAGAAGCCGCCATGCTGGGCAAGAAAACAGCGGCTCAGGCACTCAATGACACGGTGAGTTACTGGAACGCCAACATGAGCAAGTAAGGGTCTGGGGCGCGGAAGTCCATTCCTCGCCCCGCCTGTACTGGCCCGCCTGCCGAGTGTCGGGGCGGGCCGATGCTTGGGCTGATCCGCCGGGTTAATCCGGGCGTAAGCTGAACCCACCCAACCTCTTCCCAGCTCTCAAGGAGGTGTTTCATGACCCGTGCCCAGCGCCGCCGACCCGCTCCCGCCCGCTCCGCTTTTTCATGGCGTGACACGCTGCTGTCGTATGCATTTTTGGCCCCCGCCCTGATCCTGCTGACCCTCTTTACCTTCTATCCGCTGGCTTACGGCAGTTATCTGGGCTTTACCGAGTACGGTGGGGCGCGGTTCGGGCAGGGACTCCCGCCCAAATGGATCGGGCTGGACAACTTCCGCACCCTGTTTGCCGACCCGCTGTTTCTGACCTCGCTGGGCAACAGCGTGAAATACCTGATCGTGGTGCCCGTCTTGCAGTTGGCGTCGTTGGCGGTGGCCGTGCTGGTCAACAAGAATCTGCCTGCCATGCCGTTTTTCAGGGCGGCCTATTACGTGCCGGTTGTCACCAGTATTTCTCTGGCCGCCGTGATGTGGGAATGGGTGTACAACAAGGACGGCACGCTGAATTGGGTGCTGGGGGCGCTGCATCTGCTGCCGGGTGGGGCGGTGGGATGGCTCAACAGCGAGTACACCGCGTTCTGGGCCGTCATGCTGGTCACGTTCTGGCGTGGCTTCGGCTATTACATGGTGCTGTATCTGGCGGGCCTACAGGGCATTCCCGAGGAGCTGGAAGAGGCGGCGGTGCTGGACGGCGCGTCGGCGTGGCAGCGGTTCTGGAAAATCACGGTGCCCATGATGAAACCCACCATCTTGCTGTGCAGCCTGCTTTCGACCATCGCCGCGCTGCGCGTGCTGGAAGAGGTTTTGGTGCTCACCAATGGCGGCCCGCTGAACAGCACGTATACCGCGCTGATGTACGTCTATTCCAAAGCGTTTCAGGGCTTCAACTTCGATTACGGGCTGGCAAGTGCGGCGGGTCTGGTGGTGGCGGTGGTGGCTCTGGCGCTGTCGGTCGCCAACTTCCGGCTGTTCCGTGACAGCAGCGGGGAAGGCACATGAGCGCCGTCACCCGGCCCATACCCCTCACCGTGCCGCGCCGCAAGAGCAACCGCAAGGCGCTCCGGCTGGTGCTGCGTTACGTCCTCCTGACCCTCGTTCTGATCTTTGCCGTATTTCCGTTCGTCTGGACGCTGGCGATTGCCATCACCGACAAACGCGCCGGAACCAGCATCTATGATTTTCCGGCCAGCCTGTTTCCCAAAGCCGTCACCCTGAACAACTTTTTGGAGGTCTACCGGACTTTCGAGCTGGGCAAGTATGTCTGGAACAGCATTTCTATTACGGTCCTGACGGTGATTGGCACGCTGGTGGTGTCGGCACTGGCGGCCTATCCGCTGGCCCGCTTCCGCTTTCCGGGCCGCAATATCATTTTTGCCATCATCGTGGCGACGCTGGTGTTGCCGGGCGAAACCACTTTTATCGTCAATACCCTGACCCTCAAAAAACTGGGCCTCCTGGGCACGCATCTGGGCGTGGTCATTCCCACCATCGCGGGCGCATTCGGCATCTTCCTCATGCGGCAGGCTTTTCTGGGCGTGCCCACCGCCCTCCTGGAAGCGGCGCGGCTGGACGGTGCGGGCGAGATGACCATTCTGACCCGGATCATGCTGCCGCTGACCAAACCTTCCCTGGCCGCGTTGGGCATTTTTACGCTGGTGGGCACCTGGAATGCCTATTTCTGGCCCATGCTGGTGCTGTCTGCCGCGCCCGACAAAGCGCCGCTGAGTGTGGCCGTGCTGCGCCTGAAGGGACAATTCAACTACGATCCTTTTAACATCGCCGCCGGTTCGCTGATCATGATGCTGCCCGTGCTGCTGGTGTTTCTGGCAGCTCAGCGCTACTTCATGAAAGGGATGGAAGGGGCGGTGAAGTGACGGCGGCTGTGAACCCCAACCGCACCCTGATCATCGATCTTCCCGGCCCCGACCTCACGCCCGAACAGGCCCGGTTTCTGGCCCGCTACGGCTTTGGCGGTGTGTGCCTGTTTGCCCGCAATTTCAGCACGCCGCAGCGCACGGCCCAACTGGTGCGGGATATCCGGCAGGCGCTGGGGCACGACGCCCTGATTGCCACCGATCAGGAGGGGGGCGCGGTGTTGCGCCGTCTGGACCGGCCACACGCGCCCACGCCGCAAGCCCTGGGCATGATGGGCAGCGAGGAAGCGGCGCGGGAAGCGGGCCAGATTGCCGCACGCGGGCTGATTGAACTGGGCCTCAACTGGAACTACGCGCCGAGTCTGGATGTCAACGTGAATCCGCACAATCCGGTGATTGGCGAGCGAGCATTTGGCCGTGACCCCGATCTGGTGGCGCGGCTGGGCGTGGCGTGGGCGCTGGGCAGCGAGGAAGAGGGCGTACTGAGCGCCGTCAAGCACTTTCCGGGGCATGGTGATACCACTCAGGACAGTCACCTGACCCTGCCCACCGTGAATAAATCCCGCGCACAACTGGAGCAGACCGAATGGCGGCCTTTCCGGGCAGCAGTGGCGGCAGGCGTGGGCAGCATCATGACCGCCCATATCGTTTATCCCGCGCTGGACGCCGTGCAGCCCGCCACCCTCTCGCCCGCCTTCCTGACCGACCTCCTCAGAACCGCTTGGAACTATGACGGCGTAGTCGTGACCGACGCCACCGATATGCACGCCATCGCGGATCGCCACCCACACGGCGAGGCCGCTCCGTTGGCGCTGCTGGCCGGAGCCGACGCCGTACTGAGTTGCGGGCACGGCGACCTGACCACCCACGCCGACCACGCCGCTGCCCTCGTGCGGGCGCTGGATGAGGGCCGACTGATGCCCCAGCGTGTGGCCCAGGCGGTCAGCCGTCTGGAACATGCTGCCGCCCGCTTTCCCGGTACACCGCGCCCCTATTCCCCAGCCCAGCAAGTGGCCGACGAAAACCAGATTCAGGCCTGGGCGGCTCAGAGCATCACCTTCAGCGGCCATTGGCCTACGCCCGATCCTGCCGCGCCCCTCCTGCTGATCGTGCCCGAAATGGGCGAAATCGGCGGCCCATACGGTGATCCGCCCAGCGGTGCGGCGTTGGCAGATGCCCTTCGCCCCCACTTTCCGGCCCTGCAGGTGGCCCTTCTGCGCGGCGACCCAGCAGAAGCGTTGGCCCTTCTGACTCGGTTTCCTGCTGCGCCTGTGCTGTTTGCCACCGCCAACCGCTGGGGCCTGAGTTCGGCCCAGACCGCACTTCTGCCGACGTTACAGACGCGCCCACACGTCCTTCATCTGGCCCTCTGGAATCCCGAACACGCTGCCGTCCTGCCTTTTCCAGCACTGGTTTCGCACGGATTTCGACCCGTCAATCTGCGGGCAGGGGCACAGGCATTGGCCGAATAGTCGAAAGTCCAGTCGTCACTTCAGGCAGGCTCTCCGGCGACCAGCTCCGGCACTCGCGGCAACATCGGCAGTTCCACCGATTCATGGCCCCGGTTGATGATCTGCCCGCCGCTGAAGGCGGCCACGCTGTCCAGCACCCGTTCCCAGGTCATGCGCTGGAGTGCGTGGACTCCCAGAACATAGGCCATTCGGTCAAAATGCGATTGGTTTCTCATGACCGATTCGACCTGCAACACCAGGTGCCCAGCCCGTTTTCCCGGCAACACCCGGAATTCGGAGGTGCCTGCATCGGGGTGAAGGCGCAGCGTGCGGGCGCGGAAGTCCAGGTCGTCCACATGTTCGATGACCACCCGTGCGCGGCGTGTGCACAGCAGCAAGATCCACAACCGGTCCCCCTGCGAAATGGGCGGCACCGGGTGGTCTAGCCCCCGGAACCAAGCCAATGCTTTGGGCGCGTGCTGGGGCAGGTGGTGACGCCAGTCGGCGGCGATGTCCTGCGGCGTGCGCGTGCATCCCTGCACCTCGGCCCAGTAGCGGCGGCGGGTCAGTGGCCCTACGCCTTCTTGGGGAGTACTGGGGCGCAGCGGCTCTTGCGGCCCACGCAGGATCAGGGCGGCCACTGCCAACGCAGGCAGGGCAAGCAGTGAAGTAAGGCGAACCATAACAGCCTCCGACGCCAGAAAGGGATGCCATCGACACAGGTGGACTTGTCGATGTTTTCCGGCAGTGCAGGCAAGATAGCGGCTGCTGCTCTCTTAAAAACCAGACTCATCCTTGAGAGAGTCCAGAGAAACAGAGAAAATGCTGCCTTCAGCTCGACAATCGATACAAATAACCAGTTTGACACTCTCTCTAAAGTCCTGTCCATGCCGCTCTTATGTGCGGCGGGCCGAAGATGTCTACCTTGACCGCATGTATAAAGGCGTCATTTTTGATATCGACGGTACCCTCGTAGACAGTAACGATGCCCATGCCCGTGCCTGGGTGAAGGCTTTTGCCGATGAGCACATTACTGTTCCGTTCGATCAGGTGCGCCCACTGATCGGCATGGGTAGTGATCAGATGGTGCCTCGCCTGACAGACGTTCAAAAGGACTCACCCACGTTCAAGCGGCTCGGTGAGGCCTGGAAACAGCACTTTCAGGCCGAAGAAATGCCTCACCTGAAGGCCCAGCCCGGCGTGCGTGCCCTGATCGAGCGGCTGCAGGAGCGTGGACTGCGCCTGATCGTGGGCACATCGGCAGACGAGGCTCTGGTGGCCGACCTGCTCAGGGTTGCTGGCGTAGATGATCTGTTGACCGAATACACGACCGCCTCGGATGTGGAATCCTCCAAGCCGGAGCCGGATATCGTGCAGGCCGCCGTGACCAAGCTTGGGCTGGCCCCCGCCGAAGTCCTGATGGTCGGGGATACTCCCTTTGATATAGAGAGTGCCCACAAGGCTGGCGTGGCGACGGTGGCCCTGCGCTGCGGCGGAGACACCCGTTTCGAGGGCGCGGCGGCAGTGTACGCCGATCCCCAGGAGTGGTTGGAACAGCTGGATCAATCTCCACTGGGCAAGGGCTGAAACGAATTCCAGGACATTCCGTCACCCTTCCAGAATTTTTTCGAGCCGGGTTGAAAAACTCCGGCAGAAATCAAATCTGAACTACTGCATTGCCCGATGTAAGCATGCTTTTAGGCTGTCTGCTGCGCGGCCAGGGTCTGCAATTGTTGCGCGGCGTTCTCGCTGACCAGACCGCCGTGATAGGTCAGTATGGCCTCTGCGGGAAGCTGAGCCAGTTTGGCTACGCTCCGCACGGCTTCTGGCATATCTGCCGTTCCCTGCGCCCAGGGCAGGGTGAGCGTTCCCTGGTTGCTGCCCAGTGCGTCGCCAGAAATCACCACCCCGTCTGCCTCTACAAACAGGCTCAGGTGACCGACCGTGTGTCCCGGCGTATAGACGATCCGCACGCCACCCGCAAGGTCCAGCCGCTCGCCGTCTTCAAGCACCTGATCGACCTGGGCTTTGGGTGGGTTGTCGAACACCGCCAGCATCTGAGGCGACATTCCCGCCCGCATTTCCGGCGTGGGCTGTTTCTGGCCCGGCAACTCGCCCTGCACATAGGGCAATTCTCCTGCCGAAGTCAGAACCCGTGCGCCTGTGGCCTCCACGATGGCGGGCAGCGAGCCGATATGATCCAGATCATGGTGCGTGATAATGACGCGCCTGATATCGCTCAGGCTCATGCCAATTTCACTCAGCGCGGCCCCGATCTTGTCTTTCATGCCGGGAATGCCTGTATCCACCAGCGTTGCGCCCTGAAGGTCATCCACGATCAGCGCCAGAAACAGGGTCGAGGGGCCGCCGCCCATCATGGCCGTCAGTGGCAGGGCATAGACGTGATCGCTGATTTTCATACGTTCACCCTAACACTGGGGCCTCATCTGATCGACCCCTCCTCTGGACGTAAGACCTGATCCTGGGTCACGATCATCGGCGGATCTGGTTCCGGGACCGGATAAGGTCGGCTGATGGCCTGATAACCCCGGCTGCTGAAGTAATACGCCTCGATCAGGGCCTTGGCCAGCGCTGCCAACGGCACCGAGATAAACAGACCCGGAAGGCCGAACAGCCCCACACCGAAGGTCACAGCCAGAACCACCGCCAACGACGACAGGTTGGTGTTCTGGCCGATCACCCTTGGCGAGATGACATGGACTGACAGTTGATCGGCCAGAAAGAAGACCAGCAGCACCAGCAGTACTTTCAGGCCGCCCAACGGCACGGCCAGCAGCAGCGCGGGCACCAGCGCCACCCAGACGCCCAGATACGGCACGATATAGAACAGCGCAGCCACGAAGCCGATGCCCAGCGCAGCCGGATGTCCTATCAGGGTCAGTCCTATGCCCACCAGGACCCCGAAAGACAGCGTGACCAACACCTGTCCCCGGAAATAACCGCCGACCGCATGGCCCACATGCCCGCTGACATCGGCGGCCAACGACTGGAATCGCCGGGGCAGAAGCCGCAGCAGCGACGGCCCGATCTGTGGATAGACCGCCATCATGTAGATGCTGATGAGGGTGGTCAGGGCCACCTGCCCCAGCAGTCCCACCGCTCCCAGCAGTCCCCCGACCAAGACGCCGCTGGGCGAGAAGACTTCGCCCAGTACAGCTCCCAGATTGGTCGAGAGGTTGTGCGATATGCCGTCGAGCCAGACCTCGACCTGCTGCTGCACGCCTGCCCAGGCCGGACGCTTCTCGGCCAACTGGCTGAGCCACGCACTGAAGGTATCGGCCAGGCTGGGAAGGGCCTGCACCAGCGACGACACCTGATTGAACACCACACCCAGGAGCGGGCTGATGGCGGTAAAGACGCCCACCACGGCCAGCAGCAGCAGCGTGATTCCCAGGGGCCGCTGGACACCGTAGCGTTCCAGCCGCTGCAAGATCGGGTGAACCAGGTAGGCGATCAGGTAGGCCGCCAGCGTCGCGATCAGCACCGTTCTCAATCGCCGGTACAGCCACAACAGAGCAATCCCGATCAGCACATACACGATCAGCCGGAACCAGGCCGACTTCCAGAGGGTGCCGATGGTGCTGGGCGGAGCGACAGGAACGGGGGTGGGCGGGGGAAAAGATGAAGACATGGGAGATTCCTCTGAGAGTAGACCGCAGAACTGAACCCGACCTTACAATAAAGAACAACAGGGAAACACAACCGTGAAGGCTGTCGGGGGGAACCCACGTCATTGAGGGTGAAGGGAACTGCGGATCACCGCCCCGTCCTGCTGTACTGGCCGCTTCCGCCCAGTCATCCGCCCTGTAAAGTCTGGGCATGAAGGCAGTCATGTATACCGCGTTTGGTGAGCGGCCCCAACTCGTCAGTGTGCCCGACCCCGTTCCCACCCCTCACGGCGTCGTGGTAGAGGTAGGAGCTACAGGTGTGTGCCGCAGCGACTGGCACGGCTGGATGGGCCATGACCCCGATATCGTCTTGCCGCACATTCCAGGCCATGAACTCGCCGGAACGGTGGTGGCAGTGGGCGCACAGGTACAGCAGTGGCGGGCTGGAGACCGCGTGACTTTGCCGTTCGTCTGCGGGTGCGGGCGCTGCTCTCAGTGTCAGGCGGGGCATCAGCAGGTCTGTGAACGGCAATTCCAGCCCGGATTTACGCACTGGGGATCGTTCGCGCAGTACGTGGCACTCGAATTTGCCGACCAGAATCTGGTGCGTCTGCCCGATCAGATGGACTTTGTGACCGCTGCTGGCCTGGGCTGCCGCTTTGCCACCTCTTTCCGGGCCGTGGTGCAGCAGGGCCGGGTGCGGGGCGGCGAGTGGGTGGCCGTACACGGTTGCGGCGGCATAGGTTTGTCGGCCATCATGATTGCCAAGGCGCATGGGGCCAGCATCGTCGCTATCGATATAGACGAAGCCAAGCTGGATTTTGCCCGCCAGGTGGGTGCAGACCATACCCTCAACAGCAGCCTGATTCCCAATGTGGTGGACGCGGTCCGTCAACTTTCGGGGGGCGGGGTCCACCTCTCACTTGATGCTCTGGGACATCCGCAGACATGTTTCAATTCGGTGCAGAACCTCAGAACGCGGGGGCGGCATGTGCAGGTGGGGCTGATGCTGGCCGACCAACGCCACCCCGCCGTGCCCATGGACGCCGTGATCTCACGGGAACTGGAAATTTACGGCAGCCACGGCCTCGCCGCCCACGCCTATCCTGAGATGCTGAGAATGATCGCTGGCGGCCTGCTCCGACCGGATCAATTGATCGGCAACCGGATCTCGCTGGCAGAGTCGATTGACGCACTGGTAAAGATGAACCAGTTCTCGGGGCTGGGAATGACGGTGGTCGACCAGTTCGCGTGAAGTCCTGAGAATCGGTCTCCGGATCAGGCCCCATCAGGCTTTCAGGAAGTCCTCTATCAGCCCGTGCAGTTGCTCTGGCTCCTCCAGATTGGGTATGTGGCCGGAGTGTTCCAGAACCTCGAACTGTGCCCCCGGAATCAGCCGCGCGATTTCCTGGCCGTCCTCCACGGGATTGAGAGGGTCGAAGCGGCCACTGATGACCAGCGTCCGGGCCGTGACCTGCGGCAACAGCGGCGTGAAGTCGAAACCCTCCAGGGCGCGGTTGGCGGCCAGATTCTCTTCCGGTGTCAGCATCAGTCCGGCGGCAGCCTGTTGCTGCGCGGCCTCGGCCAGTGCTGACCTGACCGCTGCCGGGGTGGAGGGTGCAAAAATGCCGTTCATCAGGAACGCCTGCACCTCTTCCGGTGTCAGGCCCTCCAGTTCGGCAGCGTGTGCCACCAGGAAGCGGGCCACTGAGGAAGTTTTTCCTCTGGCCTTGGGGGTGATCAACACCAGTTTCGCCACCCGCGCAGGCTGCTGTGTGGCGACTCCCTGCGCGATATAGCTGCCCATAGAACTGCCCATCAGATACACCGTGCCCAGGCCTAGCGCGTCCATCACCCCGATCACGTCATCCACATGATCTTGCAGGGTGTAGGCGGCGGGGCGCTGAGAACGTCCGTGTCCACGGCTGTCCAGTGCAATGACCCGGAAAAATTGGCTCAGACGGTCTATTTCGGGCTGCATGGCTGTCAGGTTGCTGGCGAGGCCGTGCAACATCACCAGCGGTTGTCCTGTTCCGGCCTGCTGCACGTTCAGTTCTACACCGCCAATCTGTAGAAGCTGGGCCTGAATTGCCTCTACCACAGTGGATGAACCTGTGCGCGGATCAGATCGTCGTATACAGTCTGCACTCCCTTCATCTGTTCCTCGGTCAGAGGAGGCAGGGCCGCCGCCGCCGTATTGTCGGCCACCTGCTGGGGCGTCCTGCCTCCGGGAATCGCGCAGCTCACCTCCGGGAACATCAGAATCCAGCGCAGGGCGAACTGGGCCAGCGTCGCCCCCTCGGGCACCAGTGGGCGCAGCCGCTCCACGGCTTCCAGGCCCGTTTCGTAGTCCACACCCGAGAATGTTTCGCCCTTGTCGAAGGCCTCACCGTGGCGGTTGAACTGGCGGTGGTCGTCCTCGGCAAAAGTGGTATTGCGCCTGAGCTTGCCGCTCAGCAGGCCGCTGGCCAGCGGAACCCGCGCGATGATGCCCACGTCATGCTCACGCGCCGCCGCAAACAGGGCCTCGGCGGGTTTGAGCCGGAAGGCATTGAAGATGATCTGTACCGTAGACACGTGGGGGTGCTGGACGGCAGTCAGGGCCTCGTCCACCGTTTCCACACTCACGCCGTAGGCCCGCAGCAGGCCCTCCTGCACCATCCCGTCCAGCGCGGCATATACATCGTCGCGCTCGTAGACCTCGCTGGGTGGGCAATGCAGTTGCAGCAGATCCAGCGTCTCTACGCCGAGGTTACGCAGGCTGCGCTCCGCGAAAGCCCGCAGATTCTGCGCCGTATAACCTGCGGCGGTATGAGGATCAAGGCGGCGACCTGCTTTTGTGGCGATCAGAAAAGGCTCAGATCGCTCACGGCGCAGGTGCGCCAGCAGTTGCTCGCTGTGGCCGTCGCCGTATACGTCTGCCGTATCAAAAAAATTGACCCCCAGATCGAGGGCGCGGTGCAGTGCGGCGAGGCTGGTGTCGTCGTCTACCGCACCCCACGTACCGCCGATGGCCCACGCACCGAAACCGATGGGGGAGATCAGGTTCCCCGTTTTGCCGAGTCTTCTGGGTTCCATATTTTCTCCTGTTTTGCTGAGAGATGGTGCTGGTTGGAAACTGCGTGGCTGAGAACTTTGTTCTGACTAAAGATTGTCCTGCAGGGCAACTGGGCCGGTGAAACACCGGTAGGCCGAAATTTGTAGGCGCGAAAGCTGTTTCCAGCAGAGTTGAAAACACCATAGCGTGCTGGCCGTCCATGCAGAGGCTTTCTGAAGCACCGACAAAGCCCGGTCAGACGATTGCCGGACCGGGTCTGCTGACGGGCAGGCCGTTTACTGGTCTTCCCAGCCCTGTACCGGCATTCCACCAAAGATGGCGTTTTTGAGCATGGTGGTCATGCCGTGAGCTGGATCAAGCACGCTACGGTCATTCAGGCGCGTCAACTGTTCGGGTGTCAGGTGCAGATCAAGGGCGCTGAGGCTGTCGCGCAGTTGTGACACCCGGCTGGCCCCCACGATAGGCGCACAGACACCCGGTTGGGCCAAGACCCAGGCCAGAGCCACCTGTGCGGGTGGACGCTCCACCTCCTGGGCCACGTCCTGTACGGCGTCCAGCACCTGCCAGTTATGTTCCGTGAATTTGGTATCGCCAAAGGGGTTGGGGCCGCTGAGCCGCCCGGCTGCACTGGCTCCCGCTCCCTCACGGCTGTATTTGCCACTCAGAAATCCTGCTGCCAGCGGACTCCAGGGCGTAATCCCCAGGCCACAGGCTCTGGCCGCAGGCACCAGCTCCTGTTCCACGCTGCGTTCTACTAGGGAATACTGGGCCTGCAGGGCCACGGGGCCGGGCAGATTATTTTCGGCGGCGAGTGTGGCGGCGCGTGCCAGATACCAGGCAGGCACGTTGGAAAAGCCGTAATACCGGATGGTTCCCGCCCGCACCAGGTCGCCGAACGACTGCACCACCTCTTCTACGGGTGTCACCGTATCCCAGGCATGCATCCAGTACAGGTCGATGTAGTCGGTGTTCAGGCGGCGCAAGGAGCCTTCCAGCGCCCGGTGGATGTTCTTGCGCCCGTTGCCGCTGGCGTTCGGGTTGCCGCGCACCGCCCCAAAGGTGAATTTGGTTGCCAACACCAACTGGTCGCGCAGTTCGCGGACTGCCGTGTACCGTCCCACCAGCTCTTCACTGCGGCCACCCGCATAGACATCGGCGGTATCGATAAAATTGCCGCCCGCATCCACGTATTCATTGAAAATACTTTCTGATACGTCATCGGATGAACCCCAGCGCGGTGCGCCGAAAGTCATGGTTCCCAGAGCCAGGGGGCTGACAATCAGGCCAGAGCGTCCAAGGGTACGGAAATCGGTCAGTTTCATAGGTCTCCTGCAAAGTCGACTGCGCCTGATGTACAGGACAGGTGGGGCAAGTGAGGCAACCAACTGGTTGCTTGTTCCAGAAATTACAACAGTTCAACTCCAGGAAGTCAAGCAACTGGTTGGTTGTATTCTGATTGCATGAAAAGAGACGCCCAGGCCACCCGTCAACGAATTCTGGAGGCCGCCACCGCTGAATTTGCTCGCTACGGCATTGCTGGAGCAAGAATAGACCGAATCGCGCAGGCTTCGGGCAGCAACAAAGCGATGATCTATGCCTACTACTACAGCAAAGATCAGCTGTTCGACGCGGTCTTCGATTCTCTGATCGTCCGCAATATGAACGATGTTCCGGTCGATGTCCATGACCTGGCCGAGTACGCCGCCCGCCTCTTCGACCAGTTGCAAAAATACCCGGAAGTCTCCCGTATAGCCGCGTGGGACAGCCTGGAACGTGGCTCGGTGGGAATGAAGACGGACGCGGTCGTAGAGGCCAACCGACACAAAGTGGCTGCAATCGGTAGCGCACAGCAGGCAGGGGTACTGAGCGCCACTTTCCCCGCCGCCACCCTGCTCGATCTGGTCATTGCCCTCACCCAGATCCGGCCTCTGCTGATGGACGGATCGGAACAGGATACCGACCATGCCCACCGCAGGCAGGCCATCAAGGACGCCGTCAATGCGCTGTTACGTCACTGAGAGGGTCAGAGCCGATCCACGGAATCAGGCATCGTTTATTCCGGTTGCCTTCCTTCGGGAATCCGCCTGATTGACTCCAGAGACAAAGCAGCTGGCCTGACTCTCAGTGTTTTTTCTTGCTGGGCAGCAGATGCATGATCGCTACGATGATGGCCCCGACAACCACGCCGACCAGGGCAGAACCCAGCGTCTCCACCAGCCATTCCACGACAGCCTCTACTGCGGGCAGGGCGTGGCCTGCTGCCAGTGCCAGATCGTGCAGGAAGTGGGCGGGCGCACTGAAACCGAACTTGTTCAGGCCGTCGATGATGATATGTCCGCCCACCCACAGCATCGCCGCCGTGCCGATGACCGAAAGGGCCGCCATGACAACCGGCATGCCCTTGACCAACCCGCGCCCGATGCTGCGGGCCGCACCGGAGCCGCTCTTGGCAAGCCTGAGGCCAAAATCGTCGGTCTTGACGATAATTCCGACCAGACCGTAGACCAGCGCCGTGATCAGAACGGCCACCAACACCAGAATAAGGGCGCGGGACAGCAGGGGCTGGTCGGCCACTTCAGCCAGCGAGATCGCCATGATCTCTGCCGACAGGATGAAGTCGGTGCGGATGGCTCCGGCCACCATCGTTTCCTCGTGCGAGGTGCTGGACAGCTTGGCCGCCGATTCCTCCGGCACTTCCTGATGTCCTGTGACCGCCTCATAGAGTTTTTCAGCTCCCTCGTAGCACAGGTAGGCACCGCCCACCATCAGCAGGGGCGTCATGGCCCACGGGACGAACTGACTCAGCAGCAACGCGGCGGGCAGGATAAACACGATCTTGTTGCGGAGCGACCCCTTGGCAATTCGCCAGATGATCGGCAACTCGCGGTCGGGAGTAAAGCCCACCACGTAGCGCGGGGTGACTGCCGTATCGTCTACCACGATGCCGATGGCCTTGGTGCCTGCCTTGCCTGCCGCCGCCGCGATATCGTCCAGAGAAGACGCCGCGACTTTGGCAATGGCCGCCACATCGTCCAGCAGGGCCACCAGACCGCCGCTCATCGCCGCGCCTCGCCTGAATGGAGTTCTGGAAGAACAGGTGGTGCGGCTCTGCACGAGGTGCTTGCAGCTGGAGTGGGGGAGGAGTGCGGCAGGGTCATCAGGCCTACAGAGTACCAATCTGTGCCCTGGTGGTCAGGTTTTGTCTGGTAGACCTTAAGGGGATAGGGCTGGGCAACATTCCACGGAAGACCAACCGAATAAGACTGCTTTCGTTGCCCAGCCAGGAAAAAATGATCTGTCAACAGACCTGTTTTGCTGCTCTTTCTAACCCTGTCCTCTGATTTGTCCTTCTCCGTACAGAACATTTTCGTAAGCCTGCTTACCTTGAAAGTGCTTCCCCCTGAATGCCTATCCTGAGCCAGAATCCCGAGCAAAGATCCTGACTACCAAGAGTTGTTGTCGTGAGCGGATGCGGTCTTCTCCCTTCCTCTTCCGCTCTTTCCAGAGGTGTTCTATGTTGAGAACTGTGTTGACAGGAACAGCGTTTTTTCGGCTGGCAACCACCACGACGCTGCTTCTGTGCGCGGCCCAGGCTCAGACCCCAGTGACTGTGCAGACCGCTCAGGGCGCAGTGACCGGACAGCAGGCCGAGGCCAACAGCTTTCTGGGCATTCCCTACGCCGCGCCTCCGGTGGGCGAATTACGCTGGCAACCGCCGCAGCCCGCGCCCAGTTGGACAGCGCCCCGTGATGCCACTCAGGCGGGGTCTGTCTGTCCTCAGGTCGCTCTCGGCCTCTTTCCGGTGGCTGGAGTGACGCCCGGAGAGGTGCAAGGCAATGAAGACTGCCTGTTTTTGAATGTCTACACGCCCAGATCGGCCACTGCCGACAGCCGCCTGCCCGTGATGGTGTGGCTGCACGGCGGCAGTTTTACCCTGGGTTCCGGCAGCGCCTATGACGGCAGTGTGCTGGCCGAAAAGTACGGTGTGGTGGTCGTGACCCTCAACTACCGCCTGGGAGCGCTGGGGTTCCTGTCGCTGCCTGCACTGAACGCCGAAGCTGCTGACCAGACTTCAGGCAATTATGGGTTGATGGATCAGCAGGCGGCTCTGCGCTGGGTGGGGCGTAATGTGGCCGCATTCGGGGGCAATCCTGCCGACGTGACCATCTTCGGTGAATCGGCAGGCGGCATGAGCGTCTGCGCCCAACTCGCGTCACCGCAGGCGGCGGGCCTGTTCCAGAAGGCCATTATTCAGAGTGGATTGTGTCTCAGTCCGGGTAATGCGGTCACGCTGGCGCAGGCTTCGGCTCGCAACGTGCGTTACGCCGACAAGTTGGCCTGCCGCCCCACCGATCTGGCCTGCCTGCGTAAAGTCAATCCAGAAACCCTTCTGAAGACCACGGTGCCGGGGCTGAGGCCCGCCAGCAATCTGGTCTGGTCACCTGTCTACGGAGCCGGAATCCTGCCTCTGACGCTTCAGGACGCCTTCGCACAGGGCCGTTTTAACCGGGTTCCCGTGCTGGCGGGCACCAATCACGATGAGGGCCGTCTGTTCGTTTCCGCTATTTCGCCGGGCGGCAAACCCCTCAGCGTCGTTCAGTACTGGGGCGGCACGGGCCTGTTGGCGGGCGCGGCCAACCTGGGCCGGGTGCTGGCGCAGTATCCTGTCCGCTCCTATTCCACACCTGCACTGGCTTTTGCCACGCTGTTCACTGATGCCGTGTTCAGCTGCCCTGCCGTGCGGGTCGGTACCGCTCTTTCTCAGTACGTGCCCGTCTACGCCTTCGAGTTCAGCGATCCACAGGCCGCCACGTCCATCAAGACCCCCGCCGACCTGCCAGGACTGGGTTCGGCCCACAGCAGCGGCCTGATCTACGCCTTCCAGAAGCCTATCGCGGGCCTGGGGTCGCCGGAACAGTTCAGCCCGCAGCAGGCCAGATTGTCGGATCACCTGAGTGAAGCCTGGGCAACTTTTGCCAAAACGGGCCGCCCCACGGTCACGGGCCAACCCGCCTGGCAGCCCTTCGATCCAGCCCGCGCCAATGTTCAGGTGTTCAATCTTATGGGCGTGCAGGAAAGCACTGCCTTTGCCGCCGACCATAAATGCGACTTCTGGACGCGCCTGAACCTGAACTGATTGGCAGCGGCCCTGGTTCTTCGGATCTTCATGGCAGCTGGCCCGGCTCAGCCGCCTTCCACCGAGATTTTTTCTTCATGGCCTATCCGCTATACCCCTTGTCAGGGGATTGCCAGAAGACGAGGCCTATGCTGTACGCACATGACCGGTGCTCCTTTCCCCGACCAAGAATATGCCCGGCTGTTGACACTGGCCCAGTACGAGATCCTGGATACCTATCCGGAAGCGGCTTTCGACCGGATTACCCGGCTGGCCGCCCACCTGCTTAAAACTCCCGTTGCTATGGTCAATTTTGTGGATCAGCACCGGCTCTGGGGCAAGTCGGCGGTGGGCGTGAATCCAGTCAGCATGCCGCGTTCAGAGGCGCTGTGTGCCTGGACTATTTTGCATGACACGCCCATGGTCGTCGAGAATGCCCACCTTGATCCCCGCTTTTGCTACAACCCGGGGGTCACGGGCGACCCGCACATTCATATGTATGCGGGCGCACCCCTGACCAGTCCCAGTGGGCACCGCATTGGCACGCTCTGCGTCATGGACGATCAGCCCCATCCACTGACTCCCGGCGATCTCCAGGCCCTTCAGGATCTGGCGGCGCTGGTCGTGGATGAACTGGAACTCAGAATCAAGAATCTGCAACTGAGCCGCGAATTGGGAGCACAGGAGCAACTGGGCCAGGAGTTGCGCCGAACTCTGGAGCATGGCCGGGTCCTGGAAGGCGTTTCCAGCCTGATGGATCTCGATCTCGGCCCGGAAGAGATTACCCTTGCGGCAGCAGGACTTCTGGGCGAGGCATTGGGAGCCGATTACACGGGCCTGATCCTGTTTCACGGCGAAACTCTCAGAATTGAGGCGGCCTATAGCCATCCGCGTTTGCCCATCGAGGCGCACGCCATCCCGGACCGGGTCTTGCGCTTGCCCGGCACGCTCACCTCGGCCCTCAGAAATGCCACCTTGCCGCTGTATACGAACGATTACGCGGCCAATCAGGGTGCCCTGAAAGAAGTGATCGAGGCCGGGGTCAAGCAAATTGCATGGTTGCCGCTCGGGACACGGGGCAAGGTGACTTCTCTGCTGATGACAGTGCGCCTGAAGGACAACCCCGTACCTCAGTGGCGCAGCAGTGACCGGGCGCTGTTGGAGGCGGCGGGGCGCAGCGTGCGGAGCGCTCTGGACCGGCGTCTGGTGATGGACGCGGCCCTTCAGGAAGCACGCCAGGATTCCCTGACCGGGGCACTGAATCGGCGGGCCTTCGACCACGATCTGGACGAATGGAGCAGCATCGACAAAGCCTTTACTCTGGCTGTTCTGGATCTCGACGGCCTCAAGACGGTCAACGACGCCGAAGGCCACGCGCAGGGCGACAAGGTGTTGCAGGTATTTGCCGGAACACTGGCCGTAGAACTGGGCAAGGCAGCCAGTTTGTACCGTGTGGGTGGCGATGAATTCATTCTGCTATCGGTCAGCACCGAGGAAGACGCCCTGTACGAGCAGGTTGATGTGGCGGTGCTGGCTGCCCGGCAGGTTTCTGGACTGAGGGGCGTCAGCATGGGTATTGCCCAGAGCAGTGAAGCCTCTGGCCCGGACTTGATCGAACTGGCTGACCGCCGGATGTACGCGGTCAAACAACGCCGTCAACAGGTACGGGCGGGATACGAGGAATCGATCACTTTCTGAGCAGAAGGTCATCTGTATCGAAGAATTCTGGCTTCTAGACGAAAATTTCCCACTGCATCGGCAAGTTCCAGGAAGCGTTCTGCTGAAGTGCGGCTCAGGATTTGCCTGCTGTTTGTGTTCTTTGATTCCTGAAACCTGCTGGTTATTTACCCCCATCCTGGGTATCTATGACCTCCCCTCTGGGAGTACCCTCAGCCTATGAGCGACTCACGGCCTCCCGTCATCCCTGCCGACCCAGACCCGAATTCTGCCGAACGCGCCTACGGTGACTTTTCGCGGGCACTCAGTTACGTGGAATATTTGCAGATCGATACGCTGCTCTCGGCGCACCAACCAGTGACCCAGGCGCACGACGAGCATCTGTTCGTTTCCGTGCATCACGTGTCGGAGGTCTGGATGTCGCTGGTGGTGCGCGAACTGACGGCGGCCATGACCCTGCTGGCGGCGGGCGTGACCGATGCGCCGCTGAAAATGCTCTCACGGGTGGTCAAGGCGCAGCAGCAGATGACCAATGCCTGGGACGTGCTCAAGACCATGACGCCTGCCGACTACCTCCAGTTTCGGGACGCCTTCGGGCGGGCTTCGGGGTTCCAGTCGGCGCAGTACCGCATGGTGGAGGTGCTGCTGGGCAACCGCGATCCGGCCCTGCTGCGGCCCCATGCCCACCGCACCGACCTGCATGACCCACTTCAGGCAGCCCTCGCAGCCCCCAGCGTGTACGACCTGACCCTGCAACTGCTGGCGGCGCGTGGTCTGTTCGTGCCCACCGAAGTCTTGCAGCGCGACTTTTCCCAGAAGCCCGTCGAAAATGCCGATGTTCTGGCCGCGTGGCTGACCGTGTACCGCAATCCCGAACAGTACTGGGATCTCTATGAACTGGCCGAGAAACTGCTGGACGTGGAAGACAACTTCCGGGCATGGCGTTTCAATCATCTGACCACCGTGGAACGCACCATCGGATTCAAGACAGGTAGCGGAGGCACCAGCGGCGCTGGCTATCTCCGGAAAGCCCTGGAAATCGTGCTTTTTCCGGAACTGTGGCAGGTGCGAACCAGCCTCTAATCAGGTCAGACCTGATTGTATGCACCTGATTTCAGGCGGTGTGGCAGAGTTCCTTTCCGGAATCCGGGCCGTAACCACCCTGTTGTGCAATTCCACTGGGCGGCCCAAGTTGCCTGCCCAGTCTCATGTATTTTCAGCCCCCATCAGACGTGTGCCGTTTCTTGTGCTTTGTTTATCAAAGTGATTTATCGCACATATTGCCCTGAAGCCGCTTCCTATGCTGACTTTATGAATAAGAAGATCCTCGTTGTCATGTCCAGTGAATCCGTCCTTCCGTTGCAAGGCGGTCAGACGCATGCCACCGGCTTCTATCTCAACGAGTTCGGCGTACCCGCGCACCGCCTCGTGCAGGAAGGCTACGAACTGATCATTGCCACCCCGCGCGGCAACCGGCCACCGCTGGATCAGGTGAGCGACGCCGCCAACTTCTTCAAGGATGAAGCCGAGTACGGACAGATCAAGGCCTTCGTCGAGCAGACCCTGAGCGGCCCCATTCTGAAGTTGTCCGACGCCGCCGCGCACCTGGACGATTACGCCGCTGTTTTCCTTCCCGGCGGACACGCGCCCATGATCGAGCTGATGCGTGATCCTGACCTGGGCCGTGTGCTGGCCCACTTCCATGCTCAGAGCCTGCCCACAGCGCTGATCTGTCACGCGCCTGTGGCGCTTCTGGCTGCACAGAAAGATGCCGCCGCCTATCAGGAAGCTCTGCAAAATGGTGCTACGCCCAGCGCTCAGGACTTCCTGTACGGTGGCTATAAGGCCACTGTGTTCAGCACCCCCGAGGAAAAGGACGCCGAGAGCGGTTTCGATGCTCCCATGCTGTACTACCCGGAAGACGCCCTGACCGCTGCTGGCATGACCATTCAGAACGGCGCGAAGTGGAGCAGCAATGTCATGCGCGACCGTGAGCTGATCACCGGGCAGAACCCCATGAGCGACGAGGAGTTCGTGACGGTGTTCCTGACTGCCCTTCAGGAAAGCCCTGTGGCGGCACAGGCATGAGCAGCGATTCCAAAAGCGCCTACGTCAATGTCCAGGCCATCATTGTGCCCAAACCCGAATATGCCGCGCAGGTCGAGCAGGAAATGCGGACGATGGTTCTGCACAGCCGCCAGGAAGAAGGCAACCTCCGCTACGATCTGCTGCGTGAGGAGCGGGACGGCCTGCTGCGTTTTTATGTTCAGGAACGCTACCGTGACATGGCCGCTGTGGAAGCCCACCGTGCCAGTGCCCATTATCAGGCCTACCGCGCCAAAGCCGCTGACTGGTTCAGTGAGGCCCCGCAGGTCACCGTGCTGCAAGACGTAGACGTGGCCGACTGAACTCAATCCACACAGACCAATCTGCCCTGACAATAGCCCGCAGCCGAATAGCTGTCCGAGTCGTGCTGGCCGCTCTTGTTCACAATATTCCTTTCCCTGAAGAGGATTTACAGATCAATGCGACGGACTGAACCTGCCAACTCTTTATTCAGTTTGTTGCATTGAATCTCAGTTATTTCGCGGTGGTCATCCAAATGGAGCCTTGATGGGCTCAGTACCCGACACTTTGTTGAGGGGTTGAAATCTCCCGTCTGATCCGTCAAAACAGAACGCGTCCCCTGCCACGCTGACCCATCTGACGCGCTGCTTTTGTGCTCATTTCCCGGAGTACCGCAAAAACCAAGTGGAACTGCTTTCTCTCGTTGTCCTGGCACTCCTTCAAGCCAAGGACGTCCGGCATGGGGAGCTGGCTGAGCGTTTCCCGGGAAGCGCAGGGGCGTCGTCGGTCATTCGCCGAATTGAGCGGTTTTTCAACCGCCA
>NZ_KB899752.1 GCF_000378445.1 Deinococcus aquatilis DSM 23025
ATATCCCCGAGTCAATGCGTATCTCCGGCTCGTCGGGGCTTTTCGCAGGTAATCGCGTCCTTCATCGGCTCCAGTGCCAGGGCATCCACCGTGGACCCTTCATATCTTGACCGCTCCACTGCCTCCCTCTCAGGAGGCAGCTTGCTACTGTCTGCTCAAGGCAGACAGAATAATTTCTGCTTGCTCTCGCTCTTCTCACTCGCTTGTCATGCACCGCGCCTCTCTTGAGGCTCAGAGAGATTACAGGGGATTCCCTCACCTGTCAACCCCTTCCCTGCTCACCTCAACAGGCTAGGCTGAGCCATGTTTCGCCGCGACCCGCTAGATGCCGTGCTGAGCGACATTCGGAGCCTTCTAAGAGCCAATTTGACGCCGCTGTATCCCCTGCTCAGAGAGGTATATGCACGGGGCGGTGTTCTGGGGGTGCGACATGAAGGACAGACTCTTCTGGTCGGCCTGAAACAGATTCGCAGCGACGAGATTTTTGAACTGGCAAGCGTCACCAAGCCTTTCACTGCTGCTCTGGCAGGTGCTCTGGTACAGGCAGGCCGTCTGGAATGGACGGCACCGGTTGCGCGGTTGGGTGGGCCGTTGCGGCGGCTTCCAGCTTCTCTTACGGCATTGACACTGGCGACACACACGGCTGGAGTGCCTGCCCATCCTTTTCGCACGGGGCTGACCGCTCTGACCCACTGGCACGATCCATATGCAGCAATGAGTGAACAGGCCGTGTTGAACAGTGTGAAGCGGTGGGCAAGCGCCAATTCGGTGACAAAAGCTGGTCAGCCATCACGTTTTCTCTATTCCAATCTGGGTGCAGGTGCGCTGGCACTTGCCCTGGCGTCCGCCGCTGGTCAGCCCCCGAGTATTAACGGGTACGGCGCAGCCCTGGCCCAATACGTCACACAACCGCTTGAACTGCCGAGCATCACGCTGATGCCTCCGGAGCGCCACAGCACGGCTTACAGCCTGTTGGGGAGTACGCAGGCCACCCGGTTTGGCCCGCTGGCAGGGGCGGGCGGTCTGTACGGCACAGCACAGGATTTGCTGAACTTTGGAGCAGCCCACCTCAGCGGCGAAACGGGAACCCATTGGCAGATGATGGAGCGGCCCCCTGGCCTGCCCGCACAGATCCACAGCGTCGCGCCGGGTTGGTTTCGGACTGGTGGGGCCATCTGGCACGGCGGTGTGGCACGGGGAACACGCACAGCACTGGGGTTTTCTCCGCACAGCGGCACGGTGATCACGGTGCTGGCACGCGGCGGATTGGGCTGGGCCAGACGGGATGTGGTCACGGTGCTGTTGCTGCGACTGCTGGAGAGCACCAACCGCTGATGGAATGATCGGGTTGTGATTCCCGGTCATCGGGAGAGCGTTGCATCTTCAGCAAACCTGCACCTCCTGGAGTGATTGCGGCTCGTTCTTCTGTATATGGTCTTTCAAGCGTGCGTCGTCAGATGGACTCCGCCAGGTCTGCCCCATTGTTTCAGTAAGCAGTAACCATAAATCGCCTCAAGTTCGCATAAAAAAGACGAACCTTCTGACAGATTCGCCTTCTTTTGCCTGATGGCCAGACCTGTCAGGGCACCAGCCAGGTCACGGCGCGGGCGTCATTGAGGCCGCCGAGAAGAGTTGCGGGCTGCCAGTTGCCCTGTTGCAGACCAAAAACCGTGTCGTAGCGGGTCAGGGCGAAAGGGGTCAGAGCGTAGAGATTGCCGTCGGGAGCCAGGGTCACGTCGCGCAGGCGGTCTATATATGCCACGATGGCGGCGTTTGCCCGCACCCCATCCCACAGGCGTAGCGGTTCGCTGGACGTGCCTGACACCGTATTGTCTCGCCAGGCGGCCAGAAGGGAGCGGTCACCGCTGGCATTGGTCCAGAGACGGTCTACCCGCTGCGCACCGAAAGCGGCCACAGCCTGAGCGGCGTCGGGGAGTCCGGTGGAGCCGAGCGCCTGCACGCCTGTATCCGTGGCGGCCAGGAGAGAGGAGCCGTAGGGCGCGAGGTCTCGGATAGCGGGACTGGGTAGAGGCGTGGTTACGGTGGCAACCGGGTCGCCTACGGTGGCAGGTGCAGCCCGCAGTACCTCGCTGCCGCCGCCCAGTGCAGGTCGGGCGACCACAGCCGTATCGCCCAGCACGGCCAGCCGGATCGGAGGGGTGTCCAGACCAGGGATCGGGGGGGTAAAGGTAGGCAGGGTGGCCGTCCAGATCAGCGTGCCGTCGCTGCGGTAGAGGGCCAGTTGCTGGGCCGCATTGGGGCAGGCACTGAGGGTCAACAGTCGGTCACGGGCAGCGCTGGCCGCTGTGGTGGTCAGGCACACGGGCGAAAAAGGCAGCGCGGCAAAGGCCTGAGGCGTGGCCAGATTCACGTCCCGGCTTTCTATGCCCCCCGCCAGTGTCAGGGCTGTGCGCGTGCCTCCCGGTAACGTATCCAGACTGACGCCGCCTGTGACCGGCACCGTGACCTCGGTGGGAGCGGGTTGACCCGCAATGCCGCCCGTGGTGACCGTGCGCAAAGTCGCGCCGCCATCGGTCAGAACCGCCAGCCGGAGCGTGGGCGAACCTTCTTCGGTACCGGTGCAGGCGGCCAGCAGCAGAGGGAGCAATCCCAGAGCCAGAGATTTCGGGCCGAGGGTCTTGAGGGTTTTTCTCCGTGCTGGACTGACTGAGCGTGGGGCATGGTCAGTGACGAGTGCAGAGAACGTACTTGTAGAAGCTGCACCTTGGCCGGGATGTGGGCTTCTACCCTCCCCACACTCTCTGACCCTCTTTTGACTGCCCGGACGCTGCGTAGATTTGAGTTTCAAAACAATCACCTCTGAGAAACGGAACAGTTCAGCGGGCGCCCGGCAACAGCGTGGGGAGCGGCGTGAGGCCACCCGAGCCGATGTCGAACAGCGGGTAGTTGGTGCTGCCGGGTAGCCCGATGGCGAGGCGGTAGCGCTGGATGCTCAGGTCGATTTCGGCCTGAATGGCCCAGCAGCAGCGGTCGATGGTGAGGCCGATGACTGGGGCCAGCGGCGTGGGATTCAGGCGCACGCCATCTTGCCAGGTGAATGTCTGGCGCAGGCTGGCCGTCAGGTACGCACCGGGTTTGGAGCCGTTGCCCAGGGCCAGCCCCAGCTTCAGCGGGTTCAGGACCAGACTGTCGGTCGCCTTGTCGTCGGGGAAGGTTCCGCTGCGCGTGCGGTTGTAATTGGCCGTGCCGGAAAGTGAAAGACGGGTGCCAAACTGCCAGTCGGCGGTCAGGTCGGCGCGGGCCAGTTCGGTGCGTGGCTGATCCAGCCCCTTGACGTTCAGCACGCCCGCTATGCCAATGCTCTGGCCCGGACGGGTGGTTCTCAGACTGGCGCTGAGGGTCGGGCGTGTCCAGCCGAACCGCGCCACATCGAAGGGGCCGCCGTAGGTCACCTGCCAGTTGGTGGCCTGCCCTGCCACGGTGCCCGCACTGAAGGTCAAGGTGCCGCTCTCCTTGGTGGTGGCGGGCTGATTGATCTGAAGATCGTGGGCCGTGGACAGCGTGTAGGCCCCGCGCCAGGTCAGGCTAGCGGCTCCGGTCAGGCGGGGGGTGGCCTGCACCGACGAGATGGCGGCATCGGTGGGAAAATTCAGTGTTTCGCGGGCGCTGACGGTAAAAGGATTGAGAACCGTGTCGCGCGTCCCAGTCGCGTTGAACTCTGCGCCGATCACACTGATATTGGGTGTCTGGACGGCGTGCGTGGCGAACACGTTGAAATTGTTGGTTCGCACGTCGCCTGTCACGGTGGCCCGCACGGTAAAGGGCGAGTAGCCCCCGGAGCGGCTGTAGCCCCCAGTCGCAGAAAGCGCGAGGTTGGGCGCGGGCCACAGGCGGCGAATAGGCGCGGGAGCAGGCGTCGGAGTGACAGTGTTGGTGGTGGTGGTCACTGTACTGGTGTTGGTCGCCGTGCTGGTAGTGGTAGGTGTGCCGCTGGGAGCTGTGCTGGACGTTGCGGGTGGAGCTGGCGTGGTCTGGGGTGCGGTCTGGGTCGCCGCCACAGTTGGATTGACAACCTCCTGACCCGTTCGCCCCTGGTTGCCGCTCTGAACGGCATTCGCCCGGTTCGCCGCCGCGATCTGCTCGTCGCTACGCGGATCGCTGAGCGTGATGGAGTAATTGGCGCTCTCCACCTCTCCGGTATAGAAATTGTGCGCCAGAGAGGCCGAGACACTGAGTGGCACCCGGTTGACCGACAGGTTGAAGGTGGCGGGAGTCTGCGCTTCGGGGCCGAGCATCAGGTCGCGGGTGAGCGAGACGCCGAAACTCACGTCTTTGACTGGAACGGTGCTGATGGTGAGACCAATAGGCGCACTGATGCGGCGGCCCGGCAGGGCGTCGAAGGCGAAGGGACTCGTGCCCTCGATGCGGGTATACGCCCCGCTGACCGTGAAGGTGTTGGTGGTATTCCAGCGCTGGGTCAGTTGAGCGCCCAGATTCAGCTGTACGGTTCTGGCTCCGGTGCCGTAGTAACGCCCGGTGAAGGTATTGGTGAGGATCAGGTCGGCATTCGTCCACGGTTTGGCGCTGTAGGCGAGGCTGTGCTGCTCTTCTATCCGGGAGGTGGAAATGTTGATGCCCTGCAACGTGGCGCTGCGCGACAGAGGATTGCTCTGGGCGGTGTATTGCCCCACGGTGAATTTGAAATCGGTGCTGAGACCGCCCTGCACGTAAGGTTTGGGATCGACGACCACTTCCGGTTGTTTGAGTGGCGTGGTCAGCCGCGTGACCCCCTCCGGGCCGTAACGGTCCACGTAGCTGAACTGTCCAGTAAACAGCGGATATTCCACGTTGACGCCGAAATTGACGTTGGTGACGCCGCGCTCCGGGTCGGTCGAGGCACGCCCCAGATCGCTGCGGGTCACGGTCAGGCTGTAATCGAGGTCGCGCACAGCGGTCACGAGCGGAATGCGGCCTTTGGCACTGAAATTAATGTCCAGATCGGAGCCGGGCTGCTGCGTGCCGTCGGAGAGGAAGGGGCGCGGGTTGCTCAGGACGTACAGATTCAGGCGGTCTATGAACGGGAGCGGCTGATATGAACGCAGCGACACGCCGACGCCGAAGCTGGGGCTGCGGTTCTGGTAGTAGCGCAGTAAGGTCGTGCCCAACGTGGTCGAACCGATGCTGAAGGGCAGATCGGCTTCCACGGTGTAGCCGTCCTGCGCCGCCTGACCGATCGACAGGCGCGGCTGGCGTTCGGGATCGTTGAGGGGCAGCACCAGCACGGGCAGATACAGCACCGGGAAATCGGCCAGCAGCAACTGGGCACGGTAGGCCACGAGGCGGTCTCCGGGATACACGATCAGGCGTTCGGCGCGGAAGGCGTAGTCGTTGGGCGTGCGGCCACACTTGGCGCAGGGCGTGAAATAGCCGCCCGTGGCCCGCAGTTGCCCCGGAATCCGGTCCACTTCCGATCCGCGAATCTCCAGATCGGCGTCGCTGATCAGCACGTCCTGGCCGGTCAGTTCCTCGGTTCCCAGATCCACGACTAGGTTTTCTCCGGTCAATGTCTGCGCGTCAGAGGCCGAAAAGTAGCTGGCCCTTCCCACCAGCGTCAGCGTGCGCCGGGTGCGGTTGTATTCCACGCGCAGGGCCTTGACGATGTCGTCATCGACCCGCAGTTCTACACCCGATTCGCCTGTCCCGCCGATCAGCACGAGTTCCTGACCATCCAGTTGCCGCAGTTCGAGAGTATCGGCGCTGATGATCTTGACAGTGCGGGCCTCTGCACCACCCAGCAGGCCGCCCAACGTGAGGGCCGCGCCCAAGATCAGGCCAGCCAGTCGGCCATTCAGGAGGCCTTTCCTGCGTCTGACCGTACCGGACGCGCTGGCCCGTTTCATTGGCTGACCCAGGAAGACGGAAGGGAATGGGCAGCAAAGACGTTCACGGGTGCAGACGGAGGCAAGGTCGGCTGGGGCAAAACAGGCTGTGGCAGCGCCCGCTGGAGCGCCAGCACGGGCCGCCCGGTCTCACCCCTTCCGGCGTCGGCCAGCGCACTGAGCGACGTACCGGGGTAATAAAAGCCCAGCACATGGAGATGGTCGTAACCCTGCCGCGCCAGCCCCAACGCCCCGTACTGCGAGAGGCCGACGCCGTGGCCCGCGCCCGCACCCTCCACGATCAGGGGATTCAGGCCCGAGAGGGTGGCCCGGCTGCTGACCGCGCCCAGCGAACGCACGAAGCCGCCTGCATCGGCACCGGAAACGCGGGCCACCCCCGACGCCCCCGAAAAGGTGATGTCCTGCGGCCTGCCCGACGCACTCAGACTGGTCACGGTGACGGTCTGAAGGGTGCCGACGCGCACGCCGTAGCGCCCCGCCACCTCCTGCACCTTGCTCAGCGGCACCTCCAGACGCCACCGCGCACGCGGGCCACCCGCCGAGAAGGGGTCGGCTTTGGCGGTCAAGTAGGGCACGTCTTTGCCCCAGACCTCGGCGCTGGAGGCCGTAAACCCACCGGAATCGCTGGAAAAGTAGGTACTGGCCGCCTTGGCCGCATAGGCCACGACCTGTCCGGCAGTGGCAGTGATGGCGGCGTCGGTGGCCGGTTTCTCGGAGGCGATTCCGGTGTAGACCTGACAGCTCTCGGTGGCGCAGGTATCGAAGGGTAGGGCCGGATTCACGCGGGCAGCCACGTAGGTACGGGCAATCACGGCCTGAGCCGCCAGCGCCGCAGCAGGCCAGGAACTGGGCATCTCGGACGGCACCACGCCGCGCAGATAGTCTTCGACGTTGACGACGTTGATGGCCTGCACGCCGCCCCGCTCGGTTCTGAGGAACACACCGCCCCGGTAGGCCTTGCCGCCGATTTCTACGACGCTGCCGGGAGTGGGGGGCAGATACAGCGTGGCGTTGCCGGAATCCTGCCCATTGAGCGTGAGCCGTGCGCCTGCGCCGCTGCCCTTCACGCCCACGCGCCACGCATCGAACTGCAGGGGCGCGGGTGTGGGGACGCCGGGATTGACCGTCAGGGGCGCTACCGGAGCCGGAGCGGCGGCCACCGGAACCCGCACCGTCAGGCTGGGCGCAGCCAGTACCAGCACGCGCACATTCAGGGCCGAGGCCACAGGAATGCAAAGCAACCCCCCCAACACCAGGGCGTAGGAGGGCAGCCGGGAAGAGAAACGCGGTGCAGACATGTGGGGCGAGTATACGCAGCCACCCATCGGAGGGCCATGAGAAAGCTCGGCTATGGGGCACAGGTCAGGGGGAACAGTCCAGGGAGCGAGATCTGAACTCGTTGATCACTGCGGCTCTTCCGCTCACGTTCTACGGGTTCCACCGGGGCAGAGGGAAACTGCTTTGGCCCGAGTCTGTCATCAGTTCTCAGCTTTTTAAACCTCTGACCCCTGGACGCCCACACCACGACCCACAGCCCAAACACTGCCATCATGCACCCATGACGGCAACGGCGGCAGGACAGGTCTGGGCACATGTCGGGCAGGCATTTGCTCCGCCTGACGGGACACAGACCCGGTACGACATCGTGGTGATCGGGGCCGGACGGATGGGCGCGGCCTGTACGCTGTACCTGAGGCAATTGATGCCGCATTCAAAGCTGCTGCTGGTCGAGCAGGGCGGCCTGCCCAACGAGGAAGGCGCGACGATTCTGGCGGCAGGGGTGTGGACGGTGCAGGACATTCCCACCGGGGAAGACGGCCCCACCTGGCAGGCCAAAGCAGACTGGACACGGGCACAACTGGCTGCCCAGGACGGCATTCAGTTTCAGGAGCGCCCGCTGCTGAGCCTGCATGCGCAACAGGGGCCGGGATGTCTGCCGACTGCCGAGGCTCTGGCCGCGTATCCAGATTCACTGGCCCTGCTGGACACCGACGAACTTCCTTTCGCTCGGCCTGACCTGAGGGCGGCCACCTACAGGCCCGGTGCGCTGGCCGCAGCTCAGGCGGGAGCAGCGGTGGGGGCCGGAGCCGACCTGATGCTGAATACCCAGGCCCATCTGATTCCCGGCGGCGTGCGCCTGGACCGCCTCACCGTGACCAATACCCACCAGATCGTGACCCACGAAACGCACACCGTCCGGGCCGGGTTCGTGGTGGTGGCTGCCGGAGCAGAGGGGCCGGAGCTGCTGGAACAGGGCCTCGGTATTCACACGACCCACGCCCGGGCCTACCGCCAGACGCCGCGCCTGAATGCGCCCAGCGACGGCAGGTCTGTGGGCAGCACCTCTGATGACGGGAGCGGGACCGACCTCTCCCCCGTTCTGCGTGTGCCTGTGTGCAGCGCGGGCAGTCTGACCCTGCGGCCCCAGAACGGCGGTTATACGCTGTACCCGCACATTCATCACCGCGATCCGCACGGCTACGCGCCCACCGGGGGCCGCCTGACCGGAGTGCCTGTGGGCCTGCGCCGCGAAACGCTGGAAGACCTGGTGGGCCTGATCGACGCCCTCCCGGTGCTGGGAACGGAAGCGCTGGAAACGGGCCGCAGCCTGGCCGATGTACCGGGCGCGTGGCTGGCCCTGCCGGGGGGCCGCACCGACGCGCCGCCCCAGCATCAGCGCCTGATGCCGGACGTATCGCTGCTGCTGGGTGGCCCACTGGCCGACACGTTTGGGCTGGCGACCGCATTTGATCTGGCGGCAGATTGGGCAGGTGTGGAGGGAAGACCCTGGGACGAGGCTGGGAGTTTTTAGGGCATCTGGGAGAAAGGCTGTGTGGTGCTGACTGAGCAGCATCTATTGCCTACGCCGGATTCAGGGTCAGTACCGCGATTTCTGGCGTACACATGTTCCGGATGGGCAGCCCGCTGACGCCCAGGCCCCGGCTGACATAGGCGGGCGTACCGTGTGCCCCCGTGACCCAGCCCATGGCGTATTTCTGGCCGTACTGACTGGGCACCACGGGCGCACCGAGCAGCGGCAGCCGCACCTGCCCGCCGTGCGTGTGGCCGCACAGTACCAACCCCACCGGGGCAGGCAGATCGGGCAGGAGGTCGGGATTGTGGCTGACCAGCAGGGTGGCGCGGCCCTCTGCCCCTGCCAGAGCTGTGGCCGCATCGGGCTGGCCGTGCCAGAGGTCGTCCACTCCGCCAAGCTGAAGGTCAGGACGCACGGCGCGGCCTTCATTCCTGAGCAGGTTCACGCCCGCCGCCGCGAAGGAGACGCGCAGGGCTTCGCGCCGGGCCTGCCAGTCAGGACGTTCGGGGCCGTAATGTTTGTTGCCGTAATAGCCGAAGCTGCCGTAATCGTGGTTGCCCCACACCCCGTACACGCCCAGCGGCGCACTCAGCCGCTCCAATTGCGCCAGCAGCGGCGTGGGCGGGCCGTCGGTGCGGTAATCCAGCTGGTCGCCGCCCAACAGCACGAGGTCGGGGCGCTCGGCGTTGGTGGCCTCTATCCACTGCTGCACATTGCCCGCATCTATAAACAGGCCGTAATGCATGTCGGTCAGAAAGGCCACGCGCAGAGGCGACTGCAAGCCCGGCAACGTGCGCGTGTGGCGCGTGACGCCGTGACGGTAACTCTGGGCCACACCTGCTCCACCCAACAGGCCCAGCGCAACCCCGCTGCCCAGCACACCCCGCAAAAAGCGGCGTCGGGAGGAATTGGGAATAGTGGTACGGGGGCTGGACGAGTCGGACACCTGCACAGGTTAGGGCAGACATGCAGGGCGGGGCGTCATTCGGAAGTTGTCCCCGACACTGAGAAATCTGACGGTTAAGAAGAGGTGAGGTCAGACGGATTCCTTGTGATTCCCGTACCGCCAGAACTCCACGGCCTGTCCGCCCATCTCCGCTTCGCACTTGCAGAGCTAGCCCGCAGAGCTTTACGGGCCGAATTAAATACCGAAAAGCACAGTGTTTATCCGGAATCCATATCAGGTGTTTATATGGAATCGGCATCAGGTCTACGTGGGCAGTTGTGCGGCAGATTTTCTGACCGGGTTCAGCGCCAAAATCTGTGCTGGGCGCTACACTGCCGCCTATGTCTGGTTCTGCCGCCGAAGATGCCCCGAATGAAATGACCCCGAACATCCTGGTCATTGATGTGCTGGACGAGGAAGCGGGGCTGGCCGATGTGGAAGACCTGTTGGGGCGTACCTTTCAGTTGCCCGCCGAATGGCTGCCCGGTGCTGCCGATGGTGCGGCCTACCGCGTGGAGGTGGATGGAGGCCGCGTGACCTTCGTGCCCGACCAGAGCGGCGCACGCCTGCTGAGAGAGCGCAGCAAGCAGACGCTGCTGGACTTCAGCGATGAGCACGGCAGTGATGAACCCAGCGGGGACGAATGAGCCGCCAGGTCTTGATCGTGCCCGATCTGCACGGACGGGTAGACCTGCTGACCGCCGCCGCCGAACGCTACCCCGAGGCCCATTTTCTGAGCCTCGGTGACGCCATAGACCGGGGACGGCACAGCATGGAAACCGTGAAACTGCTGCTGGACCTTAAAGATCAGGGCCGCGCCACGCTGCTGATGGGCAACCACGAGCGCATGGCCGAGGAAGGTCTGAAATGGTACACGCGCTACACGGGCACGCACGATCTGGGCGATTACCGCAAGGCGATGGAGGGCTACCAGTGGTGGATGGGGAATGGCGGAGACAGCGTGCGCCGGGAATTGGGCGGCCTCACGCTGGAAAAATTTCCAACGTTGCTGTCGTCGTATATGGAGCAGCTCAAGCGCGTGGTCTTCGTGACTGCCGACGGCGAGATCCACGACGAAGCGCCCTCTGAGCCGAGCGTGCTGGTCTCGCACGCCGCACCCCCCGTCAAACACCAGCAGTATCCCAATCCCCTGTCGGCGGCGCTGTGGCTCAGGCCGTTCGAGGGGCCGTTTGCCATGCCGGATGGCGTGGTGTACAGCGTTCATGGACATACGCCCGTCAGGACGCCCACACGCCTGGGCCGCCACCTCTACATAGATCTGGGGGCCTACGAAACCGGACGGCTGGCCCTGCTGGACGTGAATGTCCACGGCGTGCCACACGTCAACGTGTTGTGTGGGCGCGGCGATCCTGCCGTGGCCCGCCGCTATATCGCCTTCGGAGAACCGCTGCCCGCCACAGGCGTGAACCTGCCGGGCGCACCTTAAGAAACAGAAGTTCAGGGCTATCAAACAGGAGCAGCAGAACAGGCGGCAGGCACGGACTGAAGATGTCCCGCGCCTGCCGCTGTGATGGAGTGGTTCAGTCCAGAAAAGCCACGAACTCCCGCCCCGCCGATTCGTTTTCGGTGTTCATGAGTACCCGGTGCCAGTTGGGAAGGTGCAGGGTGGCGTGATCCCTGTGGCGCACGTCGCCGCGCACATACAGTTCGGGGTTGCGCTGAAAGGATTGCCAGTTCCAGGCACGGGCCTTGGGATCGGATTTCAGCAACTGGGCGTGGCGTTCCAGAGAAATTCCGTTGGGCCGCCTGTCGCAGACCATCACAGGTTCGCCGCCTAGCCGGGCAGCCTCGGCGCACAGGTGCGGCTTGCTGCCCGCGCCCCGCGTCAGGGGTTCGTTGCGGCGTATCCGCTGAGCAGGCACGATCAGGTCGGGCATGGGCGCAAAAAACCACTCCCCCTGACGCACGAAGGCCGCATTTCTGCGGCGCAGACGGTCTTTGCCACGGACCCGCAACTGCGCTTCGCTGACCTGTATGGGCGTGGGCTTGAGCGCGTGCATGGCTCCCACCACGTCACGCACGCTCTGACCGGGCACAGCAGCCGTAAACAGGTGCCGTTCGTCAAAGCCGCACAGAAACTTGTCCTTGCGCTCCCCGACGCGGGCCAGCAGCAGCAGTTGGCGCAGTTCGGGGCGCACGTCCAGGGTCAGCAGTTCAGGCGCGGCCTCTTCGGGCAGGCGAATCAGAAAATGTTCACCGCGTGCGTCGCGGGCCACATCGATATCGAAAGCGGAGGCGCGGCGGCCCCAGCGCGGCATGTGGGTGGGCGCCGCCAGCACGCGCATGCCCAGGCGGGCAAAGGAACGCCGGAGATGACCGATGGGATCGGCTGTCTGGATGGTCATGAAAAAACCTCGGCAGGAACGCCTTCCGAAGTGAAGCGGCCTGACCAGCGCAGCAGATGAGTGCAGAGCGGGTCAGGCCACCAGAAAGCGCGTCCTCAGTTGGAAGCGGGGAGAGTACAACTACCGTCGGGTTGGGTTTGTTTCATGCTTGAACCTCCGTGCGTTGAAGTGCCCTCAAGCTACGCGCCGCGCCGCCCGCGCTGCATCCGCCAGGGAGCTGAGGCGGGCTAGGCGAAGTGGCGTGCTGAAAGAGTTTCAGGGCAGGGCGTAGGGTTGCGGCAACTCCAGGACATGCAGTGAAATCCGGGCATCACCGGGAATCTGGCCTCCCTCCAACTGTTCCAGCAGCAGGGCGATCTCGCGGGCACAGTCCTGGACGGCGCGGTTCATGCTGGCCTCGCTGAGATACGGATACTCCCGGTCGAGGACGAATTCTTCAGGGCGGCTGTAGAACCCGCGCAGATCGTCCAGACGGTAGGCCAGCGCGTCCGAGGGCAGGAACGAAAAGGGTGAGGGTGGATTGGGTGCGTCCACCACCCATTGCACGAAGGCGTTGTCGGGAAAATCGCGCAGATATTTGTGGTCCAGGCCGTACCAATCGTCTTTGACACGCTCCCAGGTGGCGGCCTTGTCTGCATCGAATTCGGCGGCAAAAGCCTGTTGGGTGCTTTGACCGATCAGGTGCATCCACAGGTTATCGGTGACCAGGTGCGCGAAATACCCCAGCATGAAGCTGAAGTGGGCCGGGTCGCCGCCGCGCAAAGGTTGCACGAATTCCCGGTAGAAGGTCAGGTCACGAATCCGGCCCTCGTCCTCACCGGGTTGCAGAAAATGCGTGACCGATTTGGGCGGGTCAAAACTTGTCCAGTCGTGATTGGGACGCCCAGAATCGGGGGCCACGTTGCCGGTGACGAACTGCCGGGCATCGAGGCCGGGCCAGCGCTCCAACAACCGTTCCGCCACCCGGAAATGACTGATCCAGGTGCCCACCTAGCCCTCCAGCGCCGCCTTCAGCCCCTGCGCCACTGCCTGCGGGTCGGCTTTGCCCCCGGTGGCCCGCATGACCTGACCGGTAAAAAAGCCCATCAGCCCCACTTTGCCGCCCCGGTAAGCCTCTACCTTGTCGGGGTTGGCCGCCACCGTTTCGGCAATCGCGCGGGCGAGTTCGGCGGGGTCCAGACGGGCGCTCAGGCCCTCGCGTTCGATGATGGCGGCGGGCGCTTCGCCTGATTCGGCGGCGCGGGCCAGGGTATCGCGGGCCACGCGGCTGGTCACTTTTCCGGCGGCCAGCAGTGCGGCCAGCGGCGCAAGGTCGGCGGGCTGCACGCGGGCACGGTCTCCCTTGATGGCGGCGGCGAGATCATTGACTGTCCAGGACGCGACCTGGGCCAGTGTGGAATCGGTGGCCGCCATGTTGATAAAGGCCAGCAACTCTGGATCGCGGGCCAGTGTGCGGGCATCGGCATCCGATACCCCCAGCGCACTCAGGCGGGCAGCTTCTGCGGCCTGTTCGGGGGTCAGGGCCGTGGGCTGTGGAGCATGGGGCGTAGGCTGCGGACCAGCTTTGGCTTCGGCTTTCGGCCTGCGCGGTTCGGCTTTGGTTGCCTCACCCGCATTCCCCGCCCAGGCATCCTTGAGGGTGATGATCCGTCCGAAGACCAGGGCGTCCTCCCGGCTGCCTACCGGATCGCGCCAGAAGTACCCCTGCCGCTCGAACTGGTAGCGGGTATCGGCGGGGTCGGCAGCCACACTGCCTTCCACGTAGCCCCGCGTGACGCGCAGGCTGTTGGGGTTCAGATGACGTAGGAAGGCCGCGTCCATCGGGGCAGCGTCCTCTTCGGGTTCGGGCAGGTCGTCGGTGGAGGCTTCGGTGCGCTCCGGGTTGGGCACAGAAAAGAGTCGGTCGTAGAGCCGGAATTCGGCAGGCAGGGCGTGGGCAGCGCTGACCCAGTGGATCACGCCTCCGGCTTTGGCCTCCTCGCCCAGCAGGGTGGCGTACACACGGGTCACGTTGCCGTCCGCACCGACATCAAAGCGGTCTGCACGAATAATGCCTGCCCCGCGCAGTCTCACCGTTCCGCCCAGAGTGAGGCGCTTGAAACCTTTGGGCGGATCGGCGCTGAAATCGTCCTGCTCTATGTACAGTTCCGTGCCCAGAGGCACGCCACGCACGGCCTGTTCGGGCGGCACGCGCTGTCCACCCGGCAGGGGCACCAGACCGTCTGAGCTGGCCTGCACCACGTCATGCGGGTAATAGGGAACAGACAACACACGCTCGGAGTCCAGCCCACTGAGCGTGACGGGAAGCGGCTCCAGCACCGCCATCACGCGGGGGGCACGGTGATTCAGGTCGCCCCGCACGGCGTTTTCGTAGACAGCAAGGTCCACGGTACGGTTGGTACGACTGACCCCGATCTGGGCAGCAAAGGCCCGCACCGCTTCGGGCGTGACCCCCAGGCGGCGCTGGGCACGCAGCGTGGGCATCCGGGGATCGTCCCAGCCGGAGACATGACCTTCATTGACCAGCAGGCGCAATTTGCGCTTGGAGACGATGGTGTATTCCAGACTGCGCCGCCCAAATTCGTACTGATGGGGGCGGGGGCTGAAGCCCAAAGTCTCCATCAGCCAGTCGTAGATGGCGCGGTTATCCACGAATTCGAGGCTGCACATGGAGTGCGTCACGCCTTCCAGGGCGTCTTGCAGCGGGTGCTGAAAATCGTACATGGGATAGATGCACCAGGCGGTTCCGGCACGGTAGTGGTCGGCCCGCAAAATCCGGTACAGCACCGGGTCACGCAGCTTCATGTTGGCGCTGGCAAGGTCTATCTTGGCCCGCAGCACATGTGCGCCCTCGAGGAATTCTCCGGCCCGCATCCGGGCGAACAGATCCAGATTTTCCTCGACTGGGCGCTCTCGGTAGGGGCTGGGCGTACCCGCCTCACTGACGGTGCCCCGCAGCCGGGCCATCTCGTCGCCGCTGACCGAGTCCACGTAGGCTTTGCCCAGCCGGATCAGTTTGACGGCGTATTCGTAGTAGCGCTCGAAGTTGTCGCTGGCGTAATAGAGGTGCTCGCCCCATTCCCAGCCCATCCACTTGAGGTCGTCCTGAATGCCCTGCGCGAATTCCTCGCTCTCGCCCTCGGGGTTGGTGTCGTCCATGCGGAGGTGGTAACGCCCACCGTACTGCACCGCCGTCTGAAAATCCAGAAACGAGGCGAACGTGTGGCCCAGATGCAGGTAGCCGTTGGGTTCAGGCGGAAAACGGGTCACGATCTGGGGGTACCTCCCCGCCTCCAGGTCGCGCTCGATGATCTCGGTGATGAAATTGGGGGCCACACGCGCTGCGTCGGCAGCGGCGGCAGGGGTAGAGGTGGGGTCGGGCACAGTCATGCCATGCAGAATACCCGCCTTGTTTGCCCAGAGAGGCTGCCCGTGGAATTGACCTCCAATAGAACCGATGAGTGATAAATGTCACTAAATACAGCTGACACGTAAGGTCTGCGTCACTGACACCCCGGTAGGCTCGGGCATATGTCTGCCCCGACTCCGCCGCCCACCATCCTGATCGTGGATGACAGTTCTGGCGTGAGGCTGATGCTGGCCCGCCTGCTGGCTCCGCATCTGTCGGTGCGTCTGGCCGATGGCGTCAGCAGCGCCATGGATGCCCTGACGCCCGAAACGGCGTTGGTGTTGTCGGATGTCCGGATGCCGGGAGAAAGTGGGCTGGATCTGGCCCGGACTCTGCGTGAGCAGCGACCCAACCTGCCCGTGGTGCTGATGACGGGCGTGGTCGAAGACGAGTTGCGGGCACAGGCACTGGAACTGGGCGTGCTGGACGTGCTGCGTAAACCGATTACCCCCGGCACGCTGTTTCCGGCCCTGCGCGGCTGGCTGGGCGAGGGACTGGAGGCTGTGGCCCCGGCGATTGCGGCACAGAAGATTGGAGTGCAGGCAGCGAACGCACCGCTGGCTCAGGCCGCTCAGCCTTCTGAAGTCGGCCTCCCCACGCACCTTGACCCGGAAGCCAACCGCGCCCTGATGGCAGGAGTGGCCCTGCTGCCGGGAGTGGCGGCAGTGGCGCACTACGACGCCCAGGGAGGATGGCAAGAAGGCCAGGGCGCGGCGCTCCCCAGCGACCTCGGCCAGTCGGTGCGGGTGTTGGTCATGGCCGCCCGCATCAGTGGCCCGCACCTCGGCACGCCGCATCTGCCCCGCAGCGTGCAGGTGGAATATCAAGACCGCGTGCTGGTGGCCCTCCCCCTTTCGGATGGATTTTTGGCCGTGCTGGTGCGCGACACCCCCGGAGCCAGTACGGTCAAGGCGTGGCTGCGAAACCACCTGAGCGGAATGCCGGGAATGATCGGCTGAGGCGAAGGGTCAACGGCAGCCCGCCGAGAACGCCTGATCTGTGCCTTCATTCTTTGTTGCGTGGTCCTTTGCTGCTGGCTGGCCGCTAAACTGCCTTCATGCTCACGTTTGCAGAGGCGGCACGGCAACCCCAGAGCCGTGTGGGAGCCGAATCTCACCGGTTGGCGGCACAGGAATCAGAGGTGCCGGGGGGCATGGTGGTTCCGGCAGCTTTCGAGGAGGGTTTTTACCGGGGAACCAATCTGCCCGAACAGATTCGGCGGCTGTTTTCGGTGATCAATCCGGCGCGAATAGATGAAGACCATCTGGAGGCGCTGTGCGGGCGGGCGCAGGAATTGGTACGCACCAGTTACCTGCTTGACGACGCCGTACAGGTGTTTTACCGGGCGCTGGCAAATGCTGGGCTGGCCGGATCTGGCCTCGCCGGGGTCGCCATCCGGGACGTGCATCTGCGCCGCCCCGGAGAACTGCACACCGAATCTGCCCACGTGATGCCGCCCGGAACTGCCGCCCTGCACGCCCTTAAACGTCTCTGGACCTCCGACTGGACATTCGAGGCTGTGCTGACCCGCCTGGACGATACGGGCGGCGTGGGACTGGATGCGCGGCCCACCTTGATTTTGCCCGGCCCGCCCGGAGTCCCCGACAGCGCCAAAGCAGCGGCCCTGGGCGTGCCCGTGGCACTGGTGAACGGATTCGGGGTGGTGGGGCTGCTGTAGGGGGTGGGAAAGTTGGTGTTTCCCTCTACCTCTGGGGAGAGGGCGTGAAATCGTTCCCAGTCACGCTCTAACTCCTCAGGCCCGCGCCCGACGCTTCTGCGCCAGCACCGCGCCGCCCAGAATCAAGACCCCGCCCAGCAGCACGGCAGGCCGCAGGGGTTCATGCAGGATCAGGAAGGCCAGCAGCACGGTAAACAGCGGTTCCAGCGTGCCCAGCAAACTGGCGCGGGCGGCCCCCAGGCGGGTAATTGCGCCGTACAGGGCAGGCACGGCAATAATGGTGGACACCAGCGCCATACCGCCAATGACGCCCCACTGCGCCCAACCGTGCGGCACTCCGAGTTGGCCGCCCGCCCCCGCTAGCACCGTGAACCACACGCCCGAAACCAGCGCCATATGCGCGGTGGCCGCCAGTGGGCTGACCCCCAGCAACCAACGTTCGGAAGCCAGCAGATACACGGCATACAGGAACCCCGCGCCCGCCGCCAGCCCCAGCCCCAGCGCGTTCTGGTCGCCCGCGCCGGGAATGCCGACCACCAGGCCCAGGCCCGCCCCGGCCAGAGCCACCGCGCCCAGTTGCCTGCCGCCGGGTTTGCGCCCCAGCACGGCCCAGCCCAGCAGCACCACGAAGGCCGGAGCCAGGTACAGCAGCAGGCTGGTGGTTCCGGCGCTGATGCGGTCAAGTGCGCCGAAATACAGCGTGGTCGCCAGCGCATAGATCACGCCCACGCCGACCATCTGGCCCCGCAACCGCCACGTCAGCCCGCGTGAGGAGAGGGGCAACAGCAGCAGCGCCACCGCCACGAACCGCCAGGCCAGCGCCGTAAAACTGTTCATTCCAGCCTCGGAGGCCAGCTTGCCCCAGATGCCCAGCGTGCTGAAACTGAGGGCCGACAGCAGCGACAGCAAAATGCCGGAGCGGGCAGAAGGAGCGGCAACAGGGAGGGCACGGGAAGCAGACACGTGCGGCAGGGTAACGCCTGAGCAGCGCTGAAGGACTCTTGACCCACTGTTGGGCGCTTCGGTCACCTGGAGGGGGCACAGGCCACACCGGACGCCGACACGGATTCCGGTGAAATTCCGCCTCTGAATCCCGCCCCTCATTTGAACCTCGATTTGGGCAGACTTGCCCCGACATACCGGGCCACAGATCAGATGGAAAAGTCTGGATTGATGTGCTGAACGGCGCAAATTTGTACAGCATCAGGTCTCGAAGGCAGGGCGTATTCGGTACATCAACACCCCTTCTGCCCCTGTCTGTAGCCCCCTGCCACTTTGCAAAACTGCCCCCGCGCTAGCCTGAAAGGTGTGACGCCGCCCGCCGCCTTCCCCTTTACGCCGTGGCTGGTGGCTGTACCGCTGCCCGTTCCGGCGCTGGATTTTGCCGTGCCACACGGCTGGGCCGGGGGCATTCCGCTGGGCTGCCGCGTGCTGGTGCCCTGGCGCGGAGAACTGACGGTGGGGCTGGTGGTGGGCGCGGGCAACCCAGTCAGTGCCCACCGGGTGCGCGAAGTGGTGACGGTGCTGGACAGTCCCGAAAGCCCCTGGGTGCCCGCCGCCACCGCCACGGGCATCGGGGGCTGGGCGGCAGATGCCCAGTTGCCCGCCGGGTTGGTGTGGGGCGACCTGCTGGGCGTGGGCTGGGACGCCGCCTATGACCACCGCGTGCGGGCCGTGAAGGATGCAGACCTCTCGGCGTTCGGGCGCAAGGTGCCGGGGCTGGCGTGGGCCGATGCCGCCGCTTTTGCCCCCAATCTGCTGGACGCCATCCGGGAACAGGGCCTGCTGGAAGAGGCCTTCCGGCTGACCCCCAAAATGCGCGGCGTGGTGCAGGCGCGGGCACTGGACGACGTACCGCAGGCCAGCCGCCTGACCACCCTGCTGAGGGCCGAACCCTGGGCACAGGCCGACGCCAGCGTGCGCCTAGAAACGTGGCTGGAAGCCGCCGCGCCGCCCGACCCCGCCGCCCTGACGCCCAAGCAGGCGGGCGCGTGGGGCTGGCTGAATGCCAATGGCCCGGTTCGCAGCCTCAGCGAGTGGGCACAGGCTACAGGCGTAGGCGTGGGCGTGCTGAACGGCGTCACCGCCAGGGGAGGCACGCGGGCCGTGCTGCGCGAGCGGGAAGCGCCCCCGGCTTGGCACTGGCTGGCCGCCCACGAACCACAATCCAGCCTGAGCGGGTGGGCCAAGGGAGCGGGCGTGAGTGCCGCTGCCGTGACTGCTCTGCTGAATGCGGGCGCGGCGGCCTACGTTCCCGAGCTTGCGCCGCCGCCTGACGCGTGGACGTGGCTGCAGGAGCATGGCCCGGTGGACTCGCTGACCGCCTGGGCCAACGGCGCATCGTTGGCGGGAGTGCACCTGACCCCCACAGCGGCGGGCACGCTGGCCGCAAGGGGCTGGGCCGAAACCGTGCAGCAGCCCGCGCCCCCGCCCCTCTTGCCCGGTCCCACGCCCGCTGCCCCCCCCACAGCGCCCGACCCTGACCGACTGCCCGAGGCCCCGGTGTGGCGGCTGCACGGTGGACGCCCGGCCAGCCGCGCCCGCACGCTGGCCCCGCGCATAGGGCGTCTGCTGACGCAGGGGCGCGGCGTGCTGGTGCTGGCCCCCGATCACGCCACCCTGCGACGCAACTGGGAGCTGCTCTCGGGGCTGGCAGAGGCGGCGGGCACGCGGGCCATTCAGATCAGCGGGCAACTGAGCGAGGTGCAGCGGGCACACAGTTGGGCCTTGATCGGCAGCGGGGAGGCAAGGCTGGTCATCGGCTCCTATCTGGCCCTCACCGCGCCGCTGGTCGATCCGGCCCTGATCGTGGTGCTAGAAGAAGGCAGCGACGCCTATAAGTTGCAGGCTGGATCGCGGGCCTTCGTGCCGGATGTGGCTGCGCGGGTGGCCGCCGCGCACGACGCCGCTTTGGCCCTGGTCGGGGCCGCGCCCGCCGCCGAAAGCGTGCCCTACGTGGGGGCCGTGCTGCCGCCGCCGCGTGCCCGCGTGCATGTGGTGGACTATGCCAACCCGCCGCAACAGGCCGAACTGGGGCCACTCAGCGGCACCCACCTCACCCCTGCCGACCTCGGCTACCCGCTGAGTCACGATCTGGTGAGGTTGCTGCGGCAGGTGCAGGAGCGCGGCAGACAGGCGGCCCTGCTCGCCCCCCGGCGCGGCTATTCGGCGCTGCTGCGCTGCCCCACCTGCGAACATGTGCCGCAGTGCCGCAACTGCGACGTGCCGCTGCGGTTTCATCAGGACACCCGCCAACTGACCTGCCATCAGTGCGGCTATCACGAGGCCATTCCCGAACGCTGCGACAACTGCGGCGAGCGCATGTGGCAGGCACGCGGCCCCGGCACAGAATGGATTGCCCAGATGGTGGAAAAGCTGGTGCCGGGGCTGAAGGTCTACCGGATGGACAGAGACCGCCAGGACGACCTGACCCCCCTGTATGCCGGAGAAAGTGGCGTGGTGGTGGGCACGCAACTGCTCCTGTCTTCCGACGCGCCGCCCAATCTGGCCCTACTGGGCCTCACGCTGGCCGATACGTGGCTGAACGTGTCCGATTTCCGGGCCTCGGAACGCTACCACCGCCTGCTGAGGCAACTGGCCGAATGGCACCCAGACCGCGCCCCGCTGCTGGTCGTGCAGACCTTTCAGGCCGATCATCCCGCCCTGAAGGTGCTGGTGGAGGGCCGTGACGCGCTGGCCTATCCCGCCGCCGAAGAAAGGGTCAGGAAAGAATTGGGCTACCCGCCGCACGCCCGCCTGGCGCAAGTGGAAATTGCTGCCCGCGACCCCGAAAAAGCCCGCATCGCCGCTCAGGCTGTGGCTGACGCCCTCCACGGCGCAGGAGCCACCGCGCAGGAAGTCCTCGGCCCCGCCGCCAGCCCGGTGGCCCGCTTGCGCGGCGTGTACCCGTACCATCTGTTTTTGCGCGCCCGCGACGATGCACGGCTGGCCCAACTGCTGGCAACCATAGACCGGAGTGTGAAAGCAAGGGTGCGGGTAGACGTGAACCCGCGTGGAGGGCTGTAGGAGCAGAAGAAGCAAATTCGGCCCGCTCCTGTGGCGAGCCATGAAAGAGTGACCGCCATGAAATATGGATTTGATCCCGAACTGTTCCAGCTTCAGCGCATCCCGACGCCCGATTGGGCCGTTCAGGGCGTCACTTACGGCGAACGGCAAGCAGAGTTAGAGAAAATTTTAGAAATATCTTCGGATGACATTGTTCGTCAGGCGCAGGATTTCTTGCAATGGGCTTTGACTGATCCCACTGCTGTTGCCAAGTTTCAACCCTTCAGTTACTACTCAGAAGGCGTAAATGGAAACTATTTTGTTGGCCGTCAACATTTAGAATTCAGTTCAGAGCAATCTAGTCGTATCCTCGTAGAAACTGAACTAATTCTGACGCGACTTAATTACAAGAATCTTCTGTCTGTGTATCAACGACATCTAGTTACACTTCTCTGGGATCCTGCAACCAAACAGGGCCAATCCATTCTCGCTCATGACACCAATTACGATAGCCAAATTTCTAATCTTAAGTTCAAACTCGTTAAAACGCTGACTGTCGGTGAGATTGCAAGAGGAAAGCCAACAGATGAAGACCGCCTGACCTTAGAACGTCGTTGGCCCGAAGTGTTGGCTTGCTTGCAAGAGGCCGCGATGGAAGCCGTCAATGATGGAAGCGGCTCCGGCCATGTGGATGACAATTTCTTCCCCAGTCGTCTGGAACTGACAGGCGAGTATTATATTTCTGACATCAATTCTGGCGACAACTCCCCTATGACAGTTATGCTGCATTTTTTAAGTCATGCCGATTCAGGAGATCAACAACACGATGGTTATCTTGGTTACGACCTCGCGCTGAATGTCCCAGAGGACGGCCCCCTCACATATGAACTTTGGGGCAGTTCCTCAATCTAGGTATCTCCCGCCCGCTATCCTGCCCCCATGTCCGACCTCTCCCCCACCCCCACGCCCCGCATCGATGAACGCGTGCCCGTCATCGTCATCGGCGGTTTTCTGGGAGCAGGCAAAACCACGCTGGTCAATCACCTGATCCGCTCCCTGCCGCACCGTCTGGGCATTATCGTCAACGAATTTGGGCAGGCAGGTGTAGACGGCGGCCTGATCGAGCGATTGAACGACGACGTCACCGAACTGACGGCGGGCTGCCTGTGCTGCACCGGGCGCGACGACCTGCTGCGGGCCTTGGTCACGATTGCCATGCGCGAGCAAAAGCCCGACGCCGTGATCGTGGAATTGTCGGGGGTGGCCGACCCCACGCCCGTGCTGACCACGCTGCTGGAACGCTCGGTGCGAGCCGCTTTCCGCGTGACCACACTGGTGGCGGTGGTAGACGCCCGCCACGCCCTGCAAACCCTGCGCGACCACCCCGAAGCGGCGCGGCAACTGGCCTACGCCAACGTGATCGTGCTGAACAAAACCGATTTGTCTGACCCCGGCCTGCTGGATCATGCCGCGAGCGTGCTGCGCGGCGTGAATCCTCTGGCGCGGATCGTGCGCGTGGAGCAGGGCCAACTGGACGCCGACGCCCTGCTGGCCCGAGACGACTTCGATCCCCGCGTGCTGGACGGAGCCGACCAAGCCGCGCAGCACACGCCGGGGCTGAAATCCTTTACCCTGCGGGCCACCCGTCCCCTCGATCCCTACCGCTGGCAGCGCTTCATGACCGACCTGATCCTGTCGCGCCCCGCCGAGGTCCTGCGCGTGAAGGGCTTTGTGGACCTATATGGGTACCCACAGCGCATCCTGTTTCAGGCGGTGCGTGACCTGTTTACGGCGGATGCCTGGGAACCCGGCGACGGTCAGACCGAACTGGTGTTTATCGGGCGCGGGCTGGACAGGGCGGAATATACGGCGGCGTTCGAGGCGTGCGTGACGGAAGCGGTGGAACAGGTCTGAGAGTCGGAGGCCGCGGATCTGGGAGTGGTGAGAGAAGGCGTACCAGCAACTTCAAATCTCCCTCTCTCCCCCAATTCCTGCTCTAGCATGCCTCCATGACCCTCCACCCAGATATCCAGATTCCCACGCCCGAAGACTTTGCCCGCCTGTCGCCCGAAGAACTGGCGGGGCGCATGGGAAAACTCAGCGGCACGCTCGGTCAACGCCTCGGCATAGAACTGCTGAGCGTGGCCCGTGACCGCCTGACGGCCCGGATGCCCGTGGAAGGCAACCGCCAACCCACCGGGCGATTGCACGGCGGCGCGAGTCTGGCCCTGGCCGAAGAACTTGCCAGCCTCGGCAGCTTTCTGAACGTGGACCCCAGAACGCAGTTTGGCGTGGGCGTGGACCTGAACGGCACGCATGTTCGCGGCGTCTCTGAGGGCTGGGTGACTGCCGAGGCGCTGCTGGTGTACCGGGGCCGCACGGTCATGGTCTGGACCGTGGAGATGAAGGACGAAAAAGGCCGCACCACGACCCTGGCCCGCTGCACCTGCAACGTGGTGACGCACGGCGGACAATAGGAGCGTTCAGGACAATGGACGTGGAGCGTAGAACGTGGAAAAAGCCCAACCACGATCTACGCTCCACGGTTCCTAGGCCTATCCTTTCAGCGCACGCGTAAAGCTTTCTTCCGCTCTGTCTCTCATCTGGGCCACCGCGTTCCAGTCGGGCGCGGTGCGGTTGTAGGCCTGCTGACAGATTGTCTGTGGGTCCAGTTCGACGGGGTGAAAAGGTGCGCCAGCATCCGAGCAAAAGCCCTGCACTTTGGGATCGTAGGCCACGCCTGCAAATGGAACACCCGCAGCGGCGGCCAGAATCACGGCATGCAGCCTCACGCCGATCACGAACCCGCTCGCAGCGATGGCGTCCAGGGCCACCTGCGGGTCAACGGTACTCAGCACCTCATCGGCTCCCAGACTGTGGGCAGCGGCGTCATCGTGGGCAGGCATGAAACTGAGGGCCAGCACGCGGCGGCCCTGGGCCTGCAACTCGGCGGTCACAGTTTTCAGGCGTTCGGTGGCACCCAACACGTCGCCGCGCGGGGCAATGATGACCTGTCCCAGCTGACGCGGCAGGTTGGGGCTGGGTTGCAGCAGCAGGGCCGGGTCGCCGCCCAGTTCGCCCGTGATGCCCAGTGATTGCAACGTATCCAGACTGCCCCGGTCACGCACGATCACGCGCAGGCCGCGCAGGGCCGAGGCCACCTTGCGGCCACCTTCCGGGCTGAGCGGGCCGATGCTCTGGTTGAAGATCACCACGCGCTTGCCCAGCATCCGCGCCGCACGAATCACGCCCAGGTAATAGGTCAGGGTGCGGGCGCTGGTCTTGTCTTGCAGCAGGCCGCCGCCGCCCGACAGCACCACGCCTGAGCGGGCGATGGCCGAGAGCAGTCCGGCAGGCTTCATGCGCGGCGCACTTTCGCAGCCGTAGGTTTCGGCGGTGGCCTCGGGGGTATTGGAAAGCAGCACCGGCGTCTGGCCCCGGCGTTTCAGTTCGCGGGTAATGGCGAGCGCGATGGCCTCGTCGCCCGTGTTGCCGAAACCGTAATACCCGCTGACCGTGACCTTCATCGGCTGACCCTTTCAGGCGCGGCGTTCTTGCCTGCCCTCATGCCTGCACCCCAGTGGCGCGGCGCGTACCGTAACTGCTCCAGAGGCGAATGGCCTGTTGCACCACCCAGATCACCACGTATCCGGCCACCAGACCCACGCCGAGGCCGATAAAGCAGCGGGCAGCGCTGATCAGCAGGGGCGTATGAAAGTGCGAAAAGGTGTTCAGGAGGCTGGCCTGCCCGATCACGCCGCCCAGCAGCACCAGCGTGCTGAAATAGCCCGGCAGGGTTCCGCTGAGGCCCAGCAAGGCCAGCGGATGTCCGGCCAGTTCCTTGAAGCGGGGGCGAATGATGGAGTCCTGAAGGTTCTGGCGCACTTCTTTTTCAGCGTCGCTGACGCCCACCGAACTGGTATTGCCCCGGCGCAAAAAGACCAGCGCGAACACGGCGAGGCCGAGGCCCATCACCACGATGTCTCCGAGCTTGATGGGCGAGTTGTAGATGTCCCCTGCGGTTTTGCGGATGTCCTGACGCGGCAGGAAGCTGGCCCCGACCAACACCAGCGGCAGCAGCAGCGTCAGGCCCACGCCCCGGAAGGGATCCAGACC
>NZ_KB899753.1 GCF_000378445.1 Deinococcus aquatilis DSM 23025
TGGTGGGCCGATTCGAGTGGATCTACACGCCGAAACACGCTAGCTGGCTGAATATGGCGGAGTTGGAATTCAGCGCCCTTCAGCGGCAGTGCTTAAATCGGCGGATTCCTTCGCTGGAACGGCTGCGTTCCGAAGTCGAGGCCTGGGTTACCGCGCGTGAACGCGTGGGCATCATCCTCAACTGGCAGTTCTCCACACAGGACGCTCGACGAACCCTCGGACGACACTACGAAGCCGTTCGCATTAATTGAACGCTGTACTAGGCTGAGGAACAGCCCATAGCCGCCCAGCAGCGTCAGGGCCAGGGCCGACTGCACCCAAACGCGGGCGCCCACCACCAGGCTCGCCAACAGGGTGGACAGGGCAATCAGTTGCAGCACTCCCAGTCCCAGTGTGAAGCGGTGTTCGGTCACGCTAGTCAGTCCGGCTCCGACCAGATAGAGCAGCGCCGTTCGGGAGACGAGGCGTCTGAAACGGCCTCCTGCAGACCCGCCGCTGCGCCGCGCCGCCGCGTGGGACAAGGGCAGCGCCGCGCCCGCGCAGAACAGGAACCAGGGAAACACCATGTCGGTGAGGGTCACGCTGCCGAATGGGGCGTGCATGAGCTGCGCCGGTGTCCGGCTCCCCAGCGAAACGTTGTTGACCAGCAGCATCAGCAGCACCGTCAGTCCGCGCCAGGCGTCGAGGGCCGTGAGGCGGGCGGGCGGGCCAGGCGGCGTGACCTCGGGAGCCTGGGCCGAATCTGTCACCGGGCCACGCCCGACTCAAGCGTGGCGATGGGCTGAAATTCAGCCGCCATATCCCCGTGGGGACGCAGGCGGTGGCGACTGACCAGAGTCAGGGGCGGGTGGACAGACGAATGACCCAGCGGGGCGGCGCAGCATGCAGGCATAAGCCCTCCTTCGGGGCAGCGTCGTGCGCCCAGGTTAAAGCACGGTATACCCGGCTGCGGAGCGTTGGTTCGGGGGGATGGGTGGCCCACCGGAGCGCGAGCAGCGGGACAGCTGAACCACTGATACGAACCTAAAATGATTTCTGTGCGTGGGTTAGATACGCCGCTGAACTGCCCCCTCTGCTTTGCCGCTTTACAGGCCACCGCGCTGCTTCGCAGCGGTCAGGCGTGCTCAAGAGCGTCCAGAAGCTCTGCGAGTCCCGCAGGTGGAGAGGGCAACACCAAGATGTTCGAGACTCATTTCAATCTCGTATGAGGCCCAATACGCGGCTGGGTTCGGGCAGGAGAGCCGGGCACCATCCCGTTCTCACGCTGCCTGAAGGCTGCCTCGTTCATGGATGCAGAGGAGGGAGACAGGGCCGGGGCGGTAAGCGGCTGCCCGGTACAGAGCGCCTTTGCCGGGCTATACGCCGTTTTTACCAACCTCCGGCACACTCCTCTCAAGCAGAGGCACCGCGCCGCTGCTCCTACCTAAGGAGAACGACCATGACCAAGAATCTGAGAACCGTCCTGCTGGCCCTCGCCACCACCGCCGCCGTCGGCATCCCGCTGGCCGGATACGCTTTCGCCCAGACCTCCGCCGCTCCCACCCAGACGATGGCCCAAAACACGGCCCAGCCTGAAGGTGCCGAGGCTGCCGAAGGAACCGAAAAGGACGAGACACCCACCTACACCAGCAGCATTCAGCTTCCCGCTGAGCAAAGCGGTGCAGAAGTGCCCGACGCGCAGGAACAGGCCGGGTTGCAGGCGCTGGCCAAGATTACGCCTGAACAGGCCAAACAAGCTGCCCTGGCTGCGGTTCCCGGCACAGTGACCAGCGTGCTGCTCGGTGATGAGAACGGGAACCTGATCTATGAGGTGGCGATCGGCAAGACGGAGGTCAAGGTGGACGCAGGCAATGCCAAAGTGCTGGATCAGGCTGCGGCCGACACGGAGAACGAAACCGGCGACGCTGAGGCGGGCGAAACCAACGACTAAACTCGGTTGACTCCCAACTGAGAACCACCCTGCCTCAAGTGGCAGGGTGGTTCTCAGTCGCTTTCCAGTGAAGTCAACACTCCATCCGGGCCGCCCAGGAGGAGGTGGGCCGGCCCCACAGTTTGGACAACTTTGAGTAGAAACTCGGCTCAAGCACAGGGGACAGAAGTTGAAGCCGGCCGAGTCAGCCGTGTGTCAGCGACAAATGTGGTCTATGGGCGTTCTAAAACGCTTGTCAGCCTCCTACCAGAACGCTGGCACGTTGTGCGGAAGCAAGCACCTCTCCTTGGTTTAGGCATTCTGCTCGGAGGCGAGCATGGCAGTCTCCGAGCCCGGAACCGACTGAATTCAAATACTTGGTGCGGGAACGCGGAGTCCTGCTGGTGACGCTGACTGAGGAGCGCCACAGGCAAGAGGCGCTGAACCACCGTGAAATCAGCGCCTAGAGTCGCAACGTCTAGGCGCGGGAGCGGATCACGTTGCTGCAGGAACAGCTCACTCGGCTGGAGGACGGGGTGCAGCAGCGGGTCTTTCAGCAAGCCTAGGTGAACCGGGACAGTGCCCGCCAGGTTTAGGGGCATTCCGAGCTGACCTTCCGGTCTCGAAGACAGCAGCGGAGTGGAGCCCACGGAAACCGCCTTCTCTTCTGCAGCGCGTAGGCTGCTGCTGTGCGCCCGTTTTGCCCAGGACAGCATTGAACGCACAAGAGAACACCCACGTTTCTCCATGCGCTTAGGCGTGCTCACTCTAAACCCAGTGGCCTGCCACTGTTGAGCAGGAAAGGGCTCTTCCCCTGCTTGACTCAGACGGAACGCCGTGCCCGTCGAAATTCAAGGGCCACAGGTATCAGCGAGAGCACCACGACCCCGCCCACAATCATGAGAATGTAGCGGTCCAGATGCGGGATCAAGCCACCCAACAGATATCCGGCCAAAGGCACACTGATTCCCCACAGAACGGCGCCAATCAAGTTATAGGCGAGGAATGTTCCGTAAGGCATATGCCCGACCCCCGCGAGGGTAGGGGCCACAGTCCGCGCGACTGGGATAAAACGAGCAACGACGACTGCAAATTTGCCGTATTTCTCAAAATAGGCCTGCGTTCTGGTCACAAACTCTGGCCGGAACACCCGGCTGTTTTGGCGGGCGAACACGGCTGGGCCGTAGCGCCGCCCGATCAAGTAACCCACGGTATCGCCCAACACAGCGCCGGCAACAATGGCGGCCATGGCGCCCCACAGATTCAGGCTGCCCTGCTGCGCCACGATGCCTGCCGTGATGAGCAGGCTGTCTCCAGGCAAGAAAAATCCGGCGAGCAGACCGGTTTCAGCAAACACGATCGCGAAAATTCCCGCGTAAGAGACGGTATGCAGCAGGGTCGGAATGTCAAACAGATTCATGGGCGCACCCTAACTGGAGAAGGTAAAGTCGAGGTATACGCGGGCGCAGGGAGCGGCTGGGCCAGGCACGTTAGGCCTGTCCCGCCCTTCAGTCCAGCCCCGAGAGTTTGGTCAGCAGGCCCGATTCCACCGTCAGACCCGGCCCGAAGGCCATCGCGCAGACCCGCTCGTCGTCGTGGGCGCTGTGCAACAGACTGCGCAGAATAAACAGCACGGTGGCGCTGCTCATGTTGCCGTACTCGCGCAGCACGTCCCGCGAGGGCTGCAGTTGTTCGGGCGTCAGGTTCAGGGCGGTTTCTACCTTGTCTAGAATGCTGCGCCCGCCGGGGTGAATGGCCCAGTGCTGCACAGCGTTTTGGGGGCCAGCAGCCAGCGCAGGCTCACGGGAGAGCAGCGGCACTAGTGCGCCCGAAATATGCGTTTCGATGATCGACGGCACGTACGTACTCAGCACCATGTCGTAACCGAGGTCGCCAATCGTCCACGCCATATCTGCTGTTCTGAGCCGCGAACGGAGGCCAGGACGCAGCTTGACCGATATGATGCGGGTATGGCAGAGGGAACTCTGGAGATCGTGTGGTTGATGCCGGAAGCCCACGTGGTTAACGTAATGCTCGCGGTGGATCAGGATGAATTGGGGCGCCCGCTGCAAGTTGACCCTGATCCTCACCGGGTCTGGACGCTCAGCGGTCTGCTGCGCTCGCCCCCGCCCCGCTTTGGCAGCCCGGTCACGCTTCGTTTGCAGCGGGCCACCGGCGGCAATTGGGGCATGGTGACCTACCGGGGCAGGATCTACCTGTCTGAGTGGGCCAAGGGCCAGCCACCAATCCAGGCAGACATGGACCACGCCCTGCGGTTGGGTTGGATGGGCCCTATCGCCCCCCTGCTGCTCAGTTGGGAACAACAGGGCCACTAGAACGGCAGGCTGTCGCCCTCCCGCATCATCCGCATGCCCTCCGAATCGCGTACCGCGAGTACGGGGGCTTTGCGCGTCATGGGGCATGCGGGTAAGGTCTCCATTCGCACGCGGGTCAGCAGGTAGTCTAAGCCTTCCAAAGCAGCGGCCTTCCCATCATCGTCGAGGGCTTGTTTTGATACGTACACGGTGCCGCCCCGCGCGGACCGTCCGGTATCCCCGCGCTGGCGGGCCATGAACACGAGGGCGCTCGGGTCTGGACTGGTATGGCTGCTCACCTGCACGGAGAAGGCGTTCGCCTGCCCCAGCTGAGTCAGGAGCTTTTGCCCCACGGCGTGCATCTCGGCTTCGGTCATTCATTCAGCCTAGCGTTCTGGCCGCCGGCTATCTCCGGACTGGGCGGACGATACCACTCATGCGGCTAGCATCTTGATACCCCTGAGCCAAATCGTTGCCATGTGCCGTGAAATGCAGCCCGCCCCGCGTCAGCTGCTGCGTGTACTACCCCTTCAGCTCAACCGGTCGAGTCGAGACCATTTCGAGGATGGCCGTTCCCAGATGCGGTGGACTGTGTTGCTGAAGGCTCAGGTCAGGAACGTTTTGGGAGTAGACCAGTTCCATCTCATCGCCATGCCGGAAAAATCCAGCAGCCACCGAGCGTGAATTGCTTTCTTGGGTGTAGAGGATGGCCTGGAAGTGGAAGGCTGTCTAGCGAATCACTAAAAAGACTGTTCTGGGGCGAGAGGTCGCTGAACGCCCAGCGGAGCATCAACAGAAGTGAGCACGCCCTTCCGAGTGCCCTGAACATCTGGAACAGGCCAGCCGAAGAGAGGGCTGCGTCCCAACTGGGTGTGCCACAGCCAGCCGTTGAACAGGGTTAAGAAGGCCCCGAACAGAAGTAAGGCCCACCCCGACACGTCTTTCAGATGAGGAGGGAGCTACACAGGGCCAAGCAAAGTACTGACACACTTGCGGCCGGAGCGATATCCAGAGCCCTTGTTGAGCCCTAAATGATGACTGTCCCAGACTTGACCGACACCTCCTCCCCCGGAAAGAAAGTGTGCGGCGTTCCGGGTTTGACCCCGCTCCTCACTGGTGCCAGATATACGGCATTGTGGTCGTCACCGGTACGAGGCCGCTGCGCTCCAAAATGGGGCGCGAGGCGGCCGTACAGTCGCTGTGGAGATACCGGACGCCCCGGGCCAAGGCAGACTGTGCCCGCGCTGCTGTCAACGCCCGGTAGATCCCCTGGCCGCGCCAGTCGGGCACGGTACCCCCGCCCCATAAGCCCGCAAACTCACTGTGTGCCACCACTTCGAGGCGGCCCACACACACCACCTCAGTCGCCGTTTCCGCAATCCAGAGTTCGAGGAGGTCTGCATTGCGCTCTAGGCGGCGCATGGCGTCTTCAACGCCAAAAGCAACCCCAAAGGCTCTGGCCTGTGCAGCTGCAGCCTTCACCACCTCGGGATAGGGGTTCGGCACGTTGTCAATCCGCCGCAGCCGCACACCTGCTGGCAGGGCCACGTCTCCAGCCAGCAGCACCGCCTCGCCCACCATGACAGTCTCTGGCTCTTCGGGTTCAAACCCGTGGGCTCTCAAGCGGTCTGCCAACTCGGGCGGGCCATCATGCCCGCGCGTTTTCCATTCGGCTGAAGCGATCTGCCCATCCGCCCGGTAGTGCTCAACTGTTTGAGCGATCAAATCGTCTAACGCCGCACCGTTGTAGCCATCGAGCGTGCGGTAAGAGACGAACCCCCGATCACCGAACTTGCCTCGCCAGAGAGGGCCAGCCCGGTCAACACTGGTGGCAGACACCATTTCGGCTTGTTCACGCAACTGGGCGTCATACGCTGCCAGCAAGCGTTGTGGGTCGTCTTGTGGTCTGGTCATGGCTTGAGAGTAGCGCCCCTCCCAACCGTCTCCGTGCCGCGTAACCTGCCTCAGTCCCCACTGGCCCACTGAGAAACCGCATGTCGCAAGCATGTACAGGCGCTGGCCTGTGCATGTTCATACTCCTGAACCATGCGGGGGACCGAGTCCTGCACAGGGAGCGGGTGTGCCGAGCGGCTCGGCACCAGGCTCGCCCAAAAACACCCGTTAAGAGACGGTGTGGCGTGTCGGCAGGAGGAAAGCAATTGCATGAGATGGTGATGCCAATCGGAAAGAATCTCGTCCCAGACAGTCTACTTTCCTTAACAGACGTTTCCGAGCGAATGTGGCTGTGACCCGACTGACGGCTCACAGTATACCGGGCCTTTACTTCAGGTGGCCAAGATGGAGGCATGAGAATGACTGCAAAACTTCCGGTTCAGCCTCCAACTGCGGCAGTTCGCTGGGGCGGAATACTTGCCCCCACCGGAGCGTTGGCCGCCCTCGGAGCTGAGGTGATCGAGCGTGAACCGTTTGCTTACGAACAAGCCAGTATGCTCTGGCTGCATGCCCACACTTCAGCAGCACTCCTGTCTTTCAGCACGTTCATGAACGTCTTGGGTGGGCCATGGGTGAGCTTTCCCCTGATGGCGCTGCTGCCAGCTGCGTTGTGGCTGAGAGGCTCCCGAGCCGGCGCGTTGTTCGCGCTGACAGCCCTCTGGAGTGCAGTGGGGGCGCAGTGGTTCCTCAAACTGCTCTACGGGCGGCCCCGGCCAGACTTGTGGCCCGACGCCGTCTTTGTCTCTGGGCTTTCGTTTCCCAGCGGACACGTGACGATGGCAGCGGCGCTCGCCGGCGTGCTGACAGTGCTGACTTGGCGAACCCCTGCAAGGTGGTCTGTCCTGATGTTGGGCCTCGGGTACGTGGCACTGATGGGCCTGTCCCGCGTCGTCTTGGGCGTGCATTACCCCACCGACGTCCTCGCCGGTGTCTTGACCGCGCTGCTGTGTGTGGCGGCCGCCTCGGGTCTGCTGCGCCGGGGCCAGGGGGGGCGCTGATGCGGCTCCTGATTGTCGAAGACGATCCTCATATTGCTGAGCTGCTGCGCGACGGTCTGACCGAAGACGGGTATGAGTGCGATCAAGCCGGCGACGCCACTGAAGCGGCGGCACTGGCGCAGCTTTTTCCGTATAGCTTGCTGATCTTGGACGTGATGCTGCCTGAAGGGATTGACGCGGGGTACCAGTTGGGCCGGCGCCTGCGGGCTGAGGGGCTGCGGACACCGATTCTGTACCTCACAGCCCGCGGCACCGTCGAAGACCGGGTGGAGGGGCTGGAAGCGGGGGGCGACGACTATCTGGTCAAGCCGTTTGCCTTTCAGGAATTGCGTGCCCGCGTGCGCGCCTTGCTGCGCCGTGCCAGTGGCAACGCGCAGAACACGGTAGCGCTGCCGTTTGGCTGGGTGATTGATCTGGGCGGGCGAGAACTGTACGGGGCAGGCGTGCGTGCTGACCTGACCCGCCGTGAATTCGGTCTGTTGGAACTGTTGGTGCTCCATGCCGGGCGGGCCTTTACGCGTGATGAGATCATCGACCGCCTCTGGGGCGGAGACGGCGGGGTAGAACCCAAAGTCATTGACGTGTATGTCAGCACCATCCGCCGCAAGACCGATGAGCGGCTGATCGAGACCCTGCGCGGCACGGGGTACCGGCTGGGACGCGCAGGATGACGCAGCGGCTGAGCCTCCGGATCAAGCTGACGCTCGGGTACGCGTTGGTGTTTGCCCTGACGGTGCTGGTGGGGGGCGGCGCGGTGTTTTTGGCCACCCGCCAAGTGCTGACCACGTCGCTGGACGCCACGCTTCAGGAGACGGCCAGTGTGGCTCAGGGCAGCATTGAACGCGACAATGGCCGCGTCCGATTTACGCCTGAACTGCAGGTTTCGGGCGACCTGAGTATCGAGCTGCTGACCCAACGCGGCGTGCGGCTGACCCAGGCGGGGCAAGGAGGGGAGGAGAGCGGGAGCCTCTCGGTCTTGACCCTTGGCCTCAGCACCCAAGCCCACCGCCGGGTGCTGACCCTCGCGGTGCCTGGGTCACTGCTGCTCCGGGTTTCTAGGCCGACCGACATCCTGACAGAATTTTTGGAAACCTTGGGGCGACTCTTGCTGTTCAGTGGCGCGGCCATGATCGCGGCCGCCTGCGCCGCAGGGTACCTGCTCGCCCACCGCGCCCTGAAGCCGGTAGACGCGGTGGCCCGTACGGCTCAGAGTATCGCTGATCAAGGCGATTACGCCGAGCGGGTGCCGCAGGCTCCGGGCCACGACGAAATGGCGCGGCTCACCCGAACGGTGAACGCCATGCTCGATCAGCTCTCCAGCACCATTGAGCGCGAAAAACAGTTCGCCCGCACGGCGGCTCATGAACTGCGCACGCCGCTCACGGCCCTGAAAGGCCGCTTGGATCTGACGCTGGACCGGCCCCGTCCAGCCGAAGAGTATGAAAAAGCGCTCCTCGGGATGCGGGGCCGGGTGAACGCGCTGACTGAGTTGACCGAAAGTTTGCTGGCCCTGGCCCGCACCGACGGCCCCGTCACTCTTCAGGCTGTGGAACTGGCCGCCACCGCGCTTCAGGTCAGTGAAGCGCTGGAGGACGCGGCCACCCAGCAGGGCAAGCGTGTCCGGCTTGATCTGGAAGAGAGCTGGGTGCAGGCTGAGCCTGAGGGCGTCGCGCGCGCCATCCGCAACCTGCTGGAAAACGCCCTCAAGTACGGCACAGGGAGTGAAGTGTGGCTCCGGGTGCAGGGGTGTGAGGTGGCCGTGGAGAACAGCGGGCCGGGGCCAGAACCGGGCAGTTGGCCCCGGTTGCTACAAGCGTTTGAACGGGGCCAGGGCCTCCAGGGCGTGAGCGGCAGCGGTTTGGGGCTGGCGTTGGTCTCGGCCTTGACCCAGCGCTGGCACGCTGCCCTAGTGCCGGAGTGGCGGAGCCAGACCTTCGTGATCCGGATGCAGTTTCCCAGGGACGGATGAGCCGCTTCCCTCCGGCGCCGGAATCCCTGTGGCCTGCCCGTCTGGCCCTGGTGTCGGTAATCGGGCTGAACTTGTCGCTGAATGAGGCGCTCACTGCGGGGCCCACCTGGCTCCTGCCTGCTCTGGAAACCGTGCTGCTGCTGCCCCTCAGTGTCCTGCGCAGCCGAGAGCGACACCACGTGATTCACCGACGACAGCGGCCCGAACTGGCCCAACCGGTGCGCCTGCTGGCTCTGGGCCTGATCGCCGTCTTGTACCTCACCAATCTGGTCTCGCTGGGCCTGCTGATCACAGGTCTCCTGAACGGCAGCGGGCCAGCCGCCGCAGGGCTACTCGCGGGAGCACTGAACATTTGGGTGACCAATGTGTTGGTCTTCAGCCTGTGGTACTGGGAGCTGGATCAGGGCGGCCCACTGCGGCGGGGTCAGCCGGGGACCATGCTGGATTTCGCGTTTCCCCAAACCACCTTGCCCCAGTTGGCCCCGTCCGGCTGGCGACCGGAATATCTGGATTACCTGTTTGTGGCCTTCACCAACGCCGCCGCGTTCAGTCCCACCGACACCTTGCCGCTGAGCCGCCGCGTGAAGGGCCTGATGACCGTGCAGGCGGCCACGTCCATGCTGACCGTGGTGTTGGTGGCCAGCCGCGCCGTGAACATCCTCAAATGAACCGTTTGATCCGTCGTTCTGGCCTGCGTACGGCGCTCGCGGCGCTGGTGGTCCTCGTGCTGCTTGCCCTCGCCGCCTGGATCAATGCGCCCCTTGTGGCCCGCCTGTTTGACGGCGGTGCCGACCGGGTGGCCGCGCTGCCCGCCAGTTCCCCGTTCATCCGGGGTCAGCGGGTGCTGCTGCTCTCGCCCCACCCGGACGATGAGACGCTGTGCTGCGCGGGCATCATCCAGCAGGCCCAAGCGGCCGGAGCGCAGGTGTTTGTGGCCTGGATGACTGCGGGCGACGGCTTCGAGTTTGACGCTGTGCTGACCCAGCGGGTCGCTGATCCCAGTCCGCTGGACATGCAGGCCTTGGGGAACGCCCGGGCAGCGGAGGCACGCCGGGCCGTGGCCCTCCTAGGCGTCCCCCCAGCACGCACCTTTATGTTGGGGTACCCGGACGGCGGGCTGTTCCAACTGTTCACCACCCACTATCAAGACCCCTACCTGGCCCCCCACACAGGAACCGCTGCCGTGTACGTCAACGGTGCACTGACGCCCAACGCCCCCTTCACGGGTCAGGCTTGGGAAGCCGATCTGAACCGGGTACTGGCGCGGGTGCAGCCCCACCTCGTCCTGGCCCCTGCGCCGCAGGACTTTCATTCGGATCACCGGACGCTGTCGTATGTCGCGCTGCGCCTGATGGCTGCGCGGCAGCAAGAGGACCGACTCCGGTTTTGGGTGGTGCACGGCGGCCTAGAATGGCCTTTGCCCAAAGGGCTGCATCCAGAGCTGAGCCTCACGGTGCCACCGTTGGCCAGCACGCTTCCCTGGACCCGGGTGACGCTGAGCGCGGCGCACAGGCAGCGGAAACTGGACGCAGTCAATGCGTATCACACCCAGACGCGCGTCATGGGCCGGTTTATGCGGGCCTTCGTGCGGCAAAATGAACTGTTGAGTCCAGCGCCTTTGCCGTAGTTCCCTTTGCCGGGCCAGCCAGGAGCGAAGTCTCCCGCAGGTCGCCCGTGACCACAGCTGCCCTGCACCGCCGGCCTTCAAAGGGTTTAGGGTGACTTGGAACCACCTTTTGGTTCGCGCTTTCCCGCAGAGCCAATGCTGTAGTGGAAGTCGGCCTGAACCGGTTCGTGATTGACCAGAGCGGAGTCGCCTGCCAGGTGCAGAGATTGAAGGGCTTGTGCGCCGCCCTCGAATGTCGAAGCATATAGATTATTCATTCAGCTGATCAACAAAGTGGCGGGGCAGGTAAGTTTGAACGCATGCACCCACATACGGCGCTCCAGTTGTGCGGGTCAGTGGACTGCAACGACCTTTGGAGGTCGCTGCAGCGATCATTTCCCCTCAATATGCCCTGAGATTGATCCGCTGCGGGAATTTCAAATTCGATTGAACCGGGGACGCGGCCCAGATGAGGCTTACTGCATGACACCCAGTGCGAGGAGAAGCAGGACGAAGAGGCCCAGCCCCACCCGGTAAATGGCAAATCCCTTAAAGCTATGGGCAGAGACGTACCGCAGGAGCCACGAAATGGAGAGCAGCGCAGTGATAAACGCCACGAGCGTACCGAGCCCTAAGGCAGTGGAGCCGCCCGTCACGCTGCCGAGCGTATCTCTCGCCTTGTAGAGGCTATACAGACCTGCTCCACCCAAAACAGGGATGCCCATGAAAAATGAAAAGGCGGTGGCGGTGACCCGGTTCAGTCCAGTCAGCAGTCCCCCAACGATGCTTGCGCCGCTGCGGGACACGCCTGGAATAACGGCCACTGCTTGGGCCACACCGATCACCACAGCCTGCTTGAGCGTGATGCTGTCCAGCTCAGGCAGTGTGGTCTGCGCGCTGGCCCTCACCTGCGGTAGCGTCTCCACCCACCACAAGATGACGCCGCCCAAGATCAGCGTGATCGCCACAGTGAGTGGTGAAAACAGAGCGGCTTTTATGGCCTGTTCAAACAGCAACCCCACCAAAGCCGCTGGAAGAGAGGCCACGATCAGATGGAGCCAGAACCGGCGGGCAGTGGGGCGGCCCCGCAACAAGCCAGAAACCTTGTCCCACAGTTGCCGTCCGTAAAACCACACCACAGCCAAAATGGCTCCAAGCTGCACCACAATGGTAAACACTTTCCCTGTGTCTTGGTACCCGATCAGGCGCTCTGCGACGATCAAATGTCCAGTCGAGGAAACAGGGAGGAATTCCGTCAAGCCCTCAACCACACCCAGCAGTACTGCCTGCACTTCAGGAATCATACTTGTGAAGCTAGTGGGTCACGGTATAGAGGCGGTATAGCCGCTGGACGTTCAGTTCTGAGAACCAATCAGAGTGACGTTGTATGAAGCGCCGCGCCGAACGAGTGTGGCCATTGAGGAACAAGGTGAGGCGACTCAGAACATGTGTCAACAGTGTTGTTTGCCTTTAACCGAACGGAATCAATTTGAGCAAGGAGCCGGGAGACTGGAAATATCAGAAGTTTTTCCAGCGTTGTCATTCAAACGAATGCTCTCAGTGCACGCTCTAATCCTTTCCGCAGCCTAGGGCGTTCGCTTAAGCTATTGAGAAAGGTGTAAGTTTGCGTGGGTTCTGAGCCCTTCCGAATGCTCAGACTCTGCCTGGCACGTTCAATCAGCGTCGAAACCCAACTTAGGCTCTGGCCATTATCAATAGTCTTTGCACCTTGCCCGGTATACAGGCACGAGCCTGCGGGGGCGGTCTGGAGCGGAGCCCTGTTCCAGACTCACCTCACTCTGGTTAGTAGAGAAACTCACTGAGAGAGATCGGCACCTGCGCCTCACCTGACAGCCCACCAGGTTTGGCGATCCCACTGCAACAATGTTCCCGAGTGGTCAAACGCAAGGAGGATACTCGGCGACCGAAACGCCTGTGGGTTCTGGAGCGCGGCGGCCCCGAAGAAGGCCAGTCTGCTGAGCATCTGGGCGTCCAGTATGCTGCCGCACAGCGCAGTGACCTGCACCAAGCCACTGACCAGGGGCTGCCGGGTGCGCGGGTCCATCAGGCGAGGGGCACCGGCTGGCTGAAGCAGCACAGCAGTGGCCACGCCGTAAGAGCCAGCGGCCAGCTCCAGCAGGCCAGACTGACCTCCGAACGGGTGCTCAATTTCAAGGATCCAAGGCGCCGCTTGGTTCACCACGGCACTGTTCCCCACAGCCAAGACGGCAGAACCTTGCAATAACCGTGCGGCCTCAGCAGCGGTCCAGCCCGCCACCGTGCTGCTGAGATCAAGGACGTGGCCCGGCGGCAAGGCCACAACAGCCGGTGTACACACTATCCCGTTGCCGTCCAGCTCGTTAGAAGATCGTCCGAGCAAGTGCTCGTCTCCAGCGGCCAGCGGCGAACTGCTCCGCAAGGGGGTGTGGGTTTGACGGGCCACGTCCAACGCGTACTGAACGGCCCGGTAGACCTCTGGTGGGGGATGATCCAGTGTGCCGTGCGTATTGAGCACTGTGAGTGGGGTGTGGCCAACGGCGCTGAGCAAACCTTCGAGACGCCGTACCTCGGCGAGGGCCTGATGCGAGCCGCGGCCTTTGCTCCAAGTTCCCGCCTGAATGGTTCTCAAATGCAACTGCGCAAACCAGGGCAGGTTCAACACGCGGCGCGGCACCGCCCTACCCAGGGGAAGTGATGAGATCCATGGTGTATCCGTGCCCGCGCCGTGCAGGTGAAAATGTGCTGAACAAGAGTCACCAGAGAAGCGTGGCACTGCGAAGTATAACTGCGGTATACCCTCACTCCAGGCGCTGGCTATCAACGCCTTCACCCGCGCGCCCCGTGCCGCCCTGCCCAGAGACAGAGTCCCCCTCAGCACTCAGCTGGTGACTGGCATTTGGGCGGCGCCGCGCAGTCCAGCAGACAGTGATCAACCGTGCCTGCTGCATCGCCCTGCGCAAACACGTGTCTTGTAGCAGCGCTATAGAGATTGACGGCGTTCTACTGAACAGTGTGGAGGGGGCCAACGGGACACCGTCTCTGGCCTCTGCTAAAAAACCATCTGAGTTTCGGAGGCATTCCACGCCGCCACACCCAGGGCCGCCCTAAGGATGGGCCTTAAAAAAGAGGGCAATCTGCCGGCCCACGTTGGCATTCATGTATCCGCTGGAAAGGTGCGGCCCCTGCACCGTGACCACTTGTGTGTCGGCACCCGCACGGCGGGCGAGCGCTGCCAAGCGCTCCCCATTGGGCGTGCTGGCCACCGCCGTGTCCTGCGGACTGACCACCGTCAGCAGCGGCGTTAAGCGCCCTGGAAAGCTGGCAAAATCGTTGACAGGATCGTGTCCGGTCAGGGGGGCAGTCCCGTAGGCCAATCCAATACTTTGGGCCCGTTTGACCGAGGTTCGGCGGGCGTCTTGCAAATTGACTCGCCCTGCCACAAGGGCAACGGCGCGGATGGGAATGCCCAAGGTGCGCCGGTAGGCGGTGAGGGTGGCGGGCAGGCCACCCATAGAGATGCCCAGGGTGTACACGCGGCCGTTCCCCTGAAAATGCGCTTGAGCCGCTTGATAGATTCGGCGAACGGAGGCCAGCGCCCGAGGACTGCCCCAGGTTTCTTTGCCGCCATCATTGCTGAGCAGGAGCACGTAACCCTGGCTATCGATGGCGTCAACCACAGTGTCAAACGGCGGGTGGGTGACGCCGTCGAGGGCCTGCCCGCCCCGGCCATGCGAGACGATCACCAACGCGCAGGGGGCAGTCCGGCAGCGCGCGGGGACAATCAACTGCGCCGCTCCCCCTGGATCAGCAATAGCGCGGGAGGCCCGGCCGTCTGCCTCCACTGTCCAGCCCTTCGCCCCCACAGCCGGGACTGAAGCGGCGCGGGACGGTTGCTCAGGGGTTTGGGGACTGCAGGCCGTCAGCAGGGCCAACGCACACAGGAGCCAGGGAACGGTGGGCATCACTAATTCTCCTTCAGGTGGGAGGGAAAGTGGAGAAAGCGGAAATTCGGCTCAGCGCTCCGGGGAAGCATCAATCAAGCTCGCGTGAGCGGGCTCGGCATCTGAATTCAAGTGCCTTGGTCGGAGCGTAAAGTGAATGGAGCGGAGTGAGCGCGGCCCACAGGCAACAGTTCTCTTTGGGCCGCCTGTAGCGCCGCGGCGACGTCGAGCACTCCAGCGCCGCAGGTGTACTGGATCACCCGGTCACACTGTCCTCCGGCAAACGGGCGGGCACTGCGCAGCAGGAGAGTTCGTACCGCTGCTGGCGTGAGGTTGGGCCGCGCCGTGAGAAGCAGGCTCACGGCGCCGGCGACCAGTGGTGCCGACAAGCTGGTGCCAGTCAGTTCTGTTTGGCCCCCGCTGGGACGCAGCGTGTCAATGCCTTCGGCCGCCGTGCCGCCCGGCGCAGCCAATGCCACGGCTGAACCCCAGTTGGAATAGCGCGTCCGGCGGCCCTGCGGATCGGTGGCGGCCACAGCGATGACCCCCCGGCAACCAGCGGGGGTATTGCGGACCGCGGGCGCCCCTTGGTTGCCCGCGGAGGCCACAATAACCGTACCGTGCGCTACCACTTCATCCACTGCTCGCTGCATCGCTGGGGCGCAGCCGGTGCGGGCCACGTCCCTCAGCACAAACGAAGCATTGATCACCCGGGCAGGCAGCGGGTTGCGCGGGACACCGGGCACGGGGAGCCCTGCGGCCCAGCGCAACCCGTCCCGCGCGTCCTTCAAGGTGGTGGTATTCGCGCGACCAATCACCCGCACATGCACGAGCGTGGCCTGCGGATTTACGCTATGAATGAGGCCCGCGACCGCCGTCCCGTGGAACCCAACGCCACCGATGGAGGCAGTTGGATCCGGATCACGGCCCGAATGGTCGCCCGCATCCCGTGGATTGGTCACAAAATCGTAGCCCGCACGCTGCACCCCTTGCAACACCGGTTGGGCCGATAGACCAGTATCGAGGATAGCGACCACGGTCGGCCGGGCAGCAACAGACACCAGAGCGGACGGAAGATCAATCTGACTCAGGTTCCAAGGAACTTCCGCCGGGGAGACGGCCCACGCGATCAAACCAGCTGCAGTTACTCCTGCTGCCCAGCTGCTCAGTTTGTTCATGCCTGCACTGTCCTCCCATCAGGTTGAGGGACGGTATAGCTGCTGGATACAGAAGACAGGATAGGGGGTGGTTTTGGCCGCCGCCCTGAGTACTACAGCTGCAGTGAATGGCGTTAGGGTGAGACATGTTGGGCTCCTCTACTCTGGCTCAGCCCCGTCAATGGTTGGCTGACCTCGAAGTGCTTCATCAACGGATTGTTCCCTGTTTCACCCGCAGCGAACAACGTGAGCGCTTCTTGGATTGACTTGATGGACTGAATGATTAGGACTGTGTTGCCTCAACCCGCCCAAGACAGCTAGAAAGGAGGGAGCCTGATGACAACCACAGACTACGTCTGCAAGGTTTAATTTTAGTTTCTAGTTGATGCAGACACCCTAGTCCAGGCCTGGCGTGCGGAGATGAGTGATCGGGACGTACAAGCCTAGGAATTCGTTGAGTGCGTCATGAGCCGAAGCTCGGCTGAACCTGCCCTTGTCGCCCTACAGGGAATGAGACCGGGATCGTTTCCCTTAACAGCCGAAGTCACCACTCGCGGTTCTCGATCAACATCTCGACATCTTCCTGAAAGCCGTAGGCCTGCGCGATAAAGGCAACGTCCTGTGCGATGTTTTCCCGGGCGGCCGTCTCCAGTCCACTGCCTTGCTCTTCAAATTCACGGCCAAGTTGGTTGAACTGCGCGGTCGCCGCGTGGGTCAGTGCCGTCAGTTGCTCGGACGTCTGCGGGCGTCCCGCTTCAATCTGGAGACACAAGTCATGCAGGATGGCTTGTCCTTTGCTCACGAATTGAGGTGGATAGTATGGGTCGTTCTCCATGTCCCTTAGGAACGGGTACTTGCTGGTCTGGTCATTTTTCAGCGTCATGGTCACTCCTTCGCACCCGAACTCAACTTAAACACGCTGAGACGGTCACCAGCTCAGCTTGTCACGGCCTGACTGTAGAGGTTTTGACTGCCTTTACACTCGACAGAAACAGGAATGCCGCCCCGAACGCGAGCTCTGTGCGATGGAGGCCACCACACAACAAAACGCTGTTTTAAAGAACCGTTATGTCCTCTTCCGCACAGGCGACAGAACTGTTCAGGCTGTTTGGCGGCTAAGAATCTCCATCCAGGTGGTCATGGCGACCCCTCCAGTAACGTGAGTTGGCAGTCTGCTGCGCAGGCACCCTGCCATTCAATCACTGACATGTGACTGAGTTGAGCCGGACACAGTGGGAACAAAGACCACGGCTGGCGGGAGATGAACTCATATCCGGCGCTCTTTCGCATTTTAAGGAATCACGCGTCATCCGTATCAGGTCTTTACATCCGTTCATCCGAACGTCAGAATATATAGATGCAACACCACCCGCTGTCTTTGCCGATAGATCCCTTGGACCTTCACCGGGTCACCGAAGTCTTTACAGCCCTGAGCGATCCCACCCGCCTGCATGTGCTGGTACTGCTGATGCAGGGCGAGCGCAACGTCACTGCTCTCGTGGACGCCCTACAGCAACCACAAAGTACCGTCAGCCGTCATCTGACCCTCTTGCGGACGGCGCAACTGGTTCAGACCCGGCGGGAAACCACCAGCGTGTACTACCGCTTGGCCGACACCCACGTGGCGGAGCTGCTCACCCAAGCCTTCAGTCACGCCCAACATGACCGGCTGGGCCTTCCTGACCACCCCGCTCCACCTGCCTCAATCGGCGGGACTCAGTGAAGGCCTTCGCGCTGTTCTCTGCCCTGAAAAACCCACGTTTCGCTCGGCTGTATACCGCTCAAGCCATCAGCCAGATCGGCGACGCCCTGACGTGGGTGGGCCTGGCCCTGCTGGCCTACCAGCTTGCCCAGGGGAATGCGGCGGTGGTTCTGGGCACGGCCCTGACCCTGCGGGTGTTGGCGTTTGTGATCTTCAGCCCGCTGGCCGGTGTGGTGGCCGACCGGGTCAACCGCAAATGGCTGCTGATCAGCTGCGATTTCGGGCGGGTGCTGGTGATCGCCTGTTTGCCCTTCGTCGACGCAGTCTGGCAAGTGTATGGACTGATGTTCATCCTCAATACGTTCACGGCCTTCTTTACGCCCACCAATCAGGCCACGGTGCCGCTGGTGATGGGCCAAGAAGATGCGGGACAGGGTTTTGCGCTGTCCAGCGCCACCACCGAACTGATCAACATCGCGGGGCCTGGGTTGGCCGGTGCGGCGGCCGCCCTGCTCGGCGGACGTGATCTGTTCTTTCTGGATGCGGTGACCTTTCTGGTGTCCGGACTGCTGATCATGACGCTCCCCTCCCTGCAGGCCACACGAGGGGAAGTGCAGCGCAGCACCTGGAGTGACATCCGGGACGGCACGGCCCGGCTCTGGCGGGATCCGCCCATCCGGTTCGCCCTGCTGATGGAACTGGTGGCCGCCATCGCCGGCGCCCTGATTCTGGTCGGCACCGTCACCCACGTGAAAACGGATCTCCAGTTGGGAGACGCCTCTTACGGGTGGGTCATGGCAGCCTACGGCTTGGGGGCGACGCTGGCCTCCCTGGTCGTGGGGGCCTACGGCAAACGCGTTCCCCGCACCACCTTCGTGCTGTTGGGCGCGCTTGTCACCAGCTTGGCGATCTTGCCTGGAAACCAGAGTGCGCTGTACCCCCTGCTGGCGTTCTGGCTGGTGGCTGGCATCGGACAGAACTGGGTCAACCTGCCCGCCGAGACGCTGCTGGCCGAACGAACCGAGGAAGCGGCGCAGGGCCGGGTGTATGGCGCCCATTTTGCCTGGAGTCACCTGTGGTATGCCCTTGCCTATCCATTGGCTGGGTTCTTGGGCACCCGCTTTCCAGAGCGCAGCTTTCTCTATGGCGGCTTGCTGGCCTTGGTGTTGCTGGCGTTCATCTGGATAACGTCTGGCAGGTTAAAAGGTGAACGCGTTGCAGCCCCTAGAACCACTGAATGAACCGGTCTGCCCCCAAGGCTTTAACCCAGTTCAGTAGGGACACTGGGCACCACCCTTGCAGCCTTATGCGATGCTCTGGACATGAGTGACTCCCATTCGACCGTTGTGTTGACGTTAGATTCCCTGACCCGCTCTTTTCTTGACGAGCTGTGCCGTGGTACTGGGGACGACGAAGCAGGCGTCGTTGGGCGTGCCCTCGCCTCCTACCACGCGCACTTTATGGCTGGAGCCTCGGAAGATCCCATCACGGCTGCCGGGCGGGTGGCGGCACACACAGCCCAAGACGCTGTCAATGCTCCACTTGAGGACGCAACTGAGGACGCCGCAGGTGCTCCTTAAGTTCCCACCCCCGAAAGATCCGTTGCCAGCATCCAAATCAAGGAACCACAAGGGCTGGGCAGTGTTCAGCAACTCGGGGAGGAGCGATGTCCAGTACCGTTCATGTTCCTGCAGGTCAGATTTCAGGCCTAGTGATTCAGAGTGATGACCCTCGTTTGCCTGTGGGCACTCAGGTGGGCCTGCGCCTGGCAGATTTCGAAGGCATCTCCGAACCCAGTGCCGCAGTGAACGGCATGATCTTGCCCATCCAGGTGTTGGCACATGACCGTGCGCCGGATCAAAGCAGCACAGTCACGTTCGTGCTGGTCTAGGGTCAAGTTGAAGTGATCCTGCGGTTCAGCCCCTGTTGGGTTCCAGACTCAGCCGCGTTGGCCTACACCAGGAATTGAACGGCAAACACCACCAGAAGTCCTATGAAGAACGTTAGGGTGACGACGGGCGTTTCCTCGACTTCGTGATCGTGGACACTGATCAGCAATTCCTCGGTCACGAGATACAGCAAGGTCGCGGTGCCCAACGCCAGCAGCCCGGTCAGGGCTGGTTCAGCCATCCCTGTTTGGCACTCGAACTCATGTGATGTCCAGTCAACCCATGTCGAGTGACGGCGTTGTCGGCCGGACGGGTGCGCATCTTCGCTGGTAACGTTCTCACGGCCCCCGTTCTGAGGCTTAGAGCCCGTAATCAAGAGGTTCGTTGAGACGCTATCGACGTTACCTCTACCAAGCTCCTGAGTTGGGACGTCCGGACTCCGGTAAGCTGAGTCCATGTCTTTTGCTCTGCGCCTCGTGGCGCTCGCGGGTCTGGTGCTCGCTTCCTTGGCGTCGGCAGGCGGCGCCGGCCCCCCCGTTTCTAGCGCTCCCGTACTTAGGGCCTCGCTGGTGGGTGCAGCGGCGGCAAATCAGAGCCTCAAGGTGCGCCTCTCACTCACCAACGCGGCCGCCCAGCCGTATCTCGTGCCGGCCCCCCTCTGTCCGGTGAGTGTGACGGTGCGGGCCCGGGCCTCAGGCGCGGTGGTCGTTCCCGATCCGGCGCCGGCCATCGACTGCTTGCCCGCGGCGCAACCGAACGTGGGTGCGGGGAAAACAGTAGTGATCGACTGGGCGGTCAGTGCCCTGCCCGCCGGGCGCTACTGGCTCGACCTCAGTCTTGGCTTCGGCAAGCTGAGCGCGGCGCCGTTGGCGGTGGACGTGAAATAGGGGTGACGACTCCGCAGAGGGCGACAGCGGGCTGAGTTGTCACCAGAGGTCTGTGGAATCACGTTCATGACCAGGGGCCGCCGCAGGTTGCCCCGCTGAGGATGGAGATCGATGAACTCCTGATCCGTCGGGAAAACGTTGAGTTCACGGCGCAGACGGAGAACTGGCGCACCTGTGGGAAACCCAGTGCGGGCGAGGCGAGTCGTTTCAGCTGGAATCGCGGTGGGACGCAACATTGCTCATGGTGCATTCTCCTCCGGAAATTCGCCAGCAGAATCGGAAGGTTGTTGTGGGGAACAGCGGAAGCTCAAACTGCTGTTTGAGACCAAGATGATTTCAGCAGTGGCTGGCTTCATGCCGTTCTGTATCAGGGCCTCTGGCAGCGGAAGCGAGACCATCTGCTGTCCGGGTTAACTCAAGTGAGGCGTCGGGCGGCCGAGTCCTGGGTGCTGAAGGCAAGGCGCTGTTTGCCAGCCAGGCCGATGTGCTGGCGGATGCCCGCGCCAGCGCCCTTGCGGTGGGCGGCACGCCGGTTGACCGCCCCGAAGACATCGAGATTCACCCCAAGACGGGTGAGGTGTACGTGGCCTTGACCAACAATGCCAAGCACGGCAACTACTTCGGGCAGATCGTGAAATTCCGGGAAACCGGCGACGACTGGACGGCCAGCACCTTCCTCTGGGAAGTCTTTGCCGTGGGCGGCCCCCAGAGCGGGTTTGCCAGCCCCGACAATCTGGTGTTCGATCCTTACGGCAATCTGTGGATGGTGACCGACAACAGCGACCTGGCCACCAACCCTATCAAGGGCTACCACGGCAACAACGCCATGTTCTTCTTTGCCACCGAGGGCCCCAACGCAGGCCAGGCCCACCGCTTCGCCATCGGCCCCGTGGACGCCGAAATGACCGGCCCCGTGTTCTCGCCCGACGGCAAGACGTTGTTTTTATCGGTGCAGCACCCCGGCGAAGACAGCGAGAGCCTGCCCAGCGAAATATCTGGATACAGCTCGCTATAACTGCCTTCTAGATAGGTGTTGGCCACCAGTCCGGGGCCGCCGTGACCGGGGCCAGCCACGTACAGCACCGAGAGGTCGTGCTTCCGGATCAGTCGGTTGAGGTGGACATAGATAAAGTTCAGGCCCGGCGTGGTGCCCCAGTGACCGAGCAATCTTGGTTTGATATGGGTCAGAGTGAGCGGTTCGCGCAGCAACGGGTTGGCCAGCAGGTAGATTTGACCGACGGACAGGTAGTTGGCGGCCCGCCAGTAGGCGTGGGTGAGACGAAGTTCAGTGGGCGTCAGCGTGGAAGCGAGGAGGGGGTTTGCAATACTCGTCATAGCAACCTCTTTGACCATAGATGCCCGTCCATTTGCCGACGGGTTGAGAGAGTGGTCTCCGGCCCAGCGTTCACTCTCGAAAATTCCTAGAAGGAAGTCTCTGGCAGAGGTGTTACGGATCAGTTACCAGCTCAGGTGTGCTCGCTCACCTGGGGCTTTGCTTCCCTGAGGACGAACTGCGTCCTCAGGGAAGCAGGTTGCACACCGGCACAAACACCAAGCCCAGAAACGCGCCATGGACAAAACTCTCGGTCATCCCCACCCAGAATTCATAGAAGGTCAGCCACGTGAACGCAGAGAGACCCCCCTCGTGTACTTGGACGAGGGGGGTCTCTGCTCTCAGTCACACCGGCATCTCGCTGCTGATCAGGAGGCTAGCCCCCTTCATTCTCAGCTGTCGAGGGCTTGGCCCGCCAGATTCCGAAATCGGAGCAGCTCTTTGCTGACTGGATCGACGCGGAGTCCCCGCTGCGTCCAAGTCAGCGTCTTCTGGTGTTGCCCCATCTGAGTCCACGCCTCAAATGCTTCTTGCCGGTAGACGTAATACTGGGTGGGCACACCGATCTGAACTGCGCGGTCAAAGTTGGCTGTGGCGGCTTGGATGTTCCCCAGTCTCAAGTTGGCTTTGCCCAGGCCCCACCAAGCGAAGGGGTCGTTGGGCCGGGCTTTGACGTCCTCTTCGCCGTGCAGTTTGGCATGCTGCCAGTTGGCCGTCACGTTCCAATCGCTGCCCATCGCCTCGCGCACCAACCCTCCTTTGGCCGGAGGAAAAGCCACGAGATATTCTCCGTTGTAGTAGCGCCACAGCTCGGTGAATTCAGCCGTGGTCAGGCTCAAGTTCGGCCCCCGCAGCGGATCGCTCACCAGAAACCGCCCAGCACTGTAGCCGTAGACCGTGCGAAAGTGGGCCACATTGCTGCCAGATTGAAGCCGTTGCTGCACCACCACCGGAAGGCCGCGGGAGACCAGTTCACGCACCACTTCCACATCTCCTGCGTAACGGATCACGCTCTGCAGCCCAAATCGACCTAAATAGGCGGCCAATTCAAGGCTGGTGACTTGCGGATCGTTGGAACCATCTTTCAGCGCGGCCGCCGCCTGCGTTTGACTGACCGAAGTGCCGTAGTACCCTAACACGGTCAGCGCCGTGACCGGGCCACAATTGTTGAGCCGCTGATACTCATGTCGGATGTTATTCAGGACAGTGCTGGAGGGCGCAGCAGCGGCAGGAGGTGTGAATGCGAAGACAGCCAACGGCCACCAACGAGGAACCATCATGTCCGGTTCTGCCCAGCGTGTGTCGTCAGGGAAGAGGAGCAGTCCGGGCTCCTGGACGTCCCTTGAGCAGCACATGTTGCTGACTGAACCCTCAGCTTGAAACGGTATTCATTCACCCTTTCCTCCTTAATCCAGGGACACCAGGTTGATTGTTCGCTCGTCCTGTGCCTTGATCCTTCAGGTGCGGCCCAGGCTCTTATCGGGACTGTCCACCCAAACTCTCTGTTCTCTGGCAGGAACTTCTGCGAGGTTGGCACTGCTGTGGCTTGAGCGGGTCTTTGAGCTCTCTCTGAAATCCAGCCGCACTGTCCACCCAAGCCGCGCTCCCGTCAGAGTGACTCTCGCTGACAACACCATCAAGTGCCGTATTCCCAAACGTTTTACTGGGATGATCCCCAATCACGCACGGGAGGGGGCAGCGGCACGCGGCTTGGCCTGCGTCAGGGACGTGATAGAGACGTAGGAAGTGAGACAGGGAAGCGCTTTCTGCTTCACCGTGCCTCACACAGAGCTTGAAGTGCATGGACGACGTTACCCATCTCGCCTGTCCTTTCAACGGGGCTGAGCTGGAACAGGCAGAGCCCCCTCTTCCTCACACGTCATCGCCAACAGGGACACTTTCAACTTCGGCTGGGATCAGCCCCATCGTTCAGGCGGCCATCTGACGGCACAGGGCGGCGCAGGCGCGGCAGGCCTCAGCGCACACGCGGCAGTGGTCGTGATGGGCGGCGTGCTGCTCACACTCGGCAGCGCAGCGCTCGCACGCTTCAGCGCACATCCGGCAGGCCTCTGGATGGAGATCACTGCCCCGCATCAGCAAACGGGCCGTGAATGCACAGGCGTCGGCACAGTCACGGTCCAACTGCACACACCGCGCCATCATCTTCACGTCGTCTTCCATCAAGCAGGCGGTCGCGCAGTGTTCACACGCGGCCAGACAGGTCAGGCAGGCGTCAAGACAGGCCTGCAGTTCGGGGCTGAGCTTCGCGGTCATCGTCATAAGGAACCTCCCAGATGTGGAACGCTCGCAGCCTAAAACCGCTGTGTAAAGGTCGTGTAAAAATCAGTGGGTGTGAAGGCCGCTTAAAGGATGAAGTGAGCTCTCTTGCTCTGAGGGGCGAATGCTCAGCGCCCGTGGTGCTGGCCCAAGGTCTGGCCTTCAGTACTGGACATCTTGGTCTCCAGCCGCGTCAGGCGCTGAAAAACCAGTCGTGAGAAGCTTCGTAAAGGTCACCTGTGCGCGACGACTCCACCGAAGTGCGTGTGCCAGGCGTTCCCAACCAGCGGTGACGAGGCTCAGGGCCTTGCGGCCATGGGTCTTGAGTTGGATGGGGCGCTGAAGCACCCCATCCACGCCGACAAGCAGGCACCACACCCAGGCGAGCGTCACCATGCCAAACAGGCGCTCGAGGCGATCCTGCTGGGTCATCGCAGTGCGTTCCAAGTCGAAGCCGCGCAATTTCATCGAAGAAAACGTGCATTCAACCGACCAGCGAAGTCGGTAGACCACACCGGCCTCCTGGGCGTGTAGATCGGTGGCGAGACACACCAGGTCTCCGGCCGGAGACCTGGTGACGACCATCTGCATGCGGCAGCCGTAGATGACTTCTTTGTCCATCATGGCGACCATCTGACCGGGAGCCAGGTCAGCGTAGACCTCGTCCAGACGATCACCATCCACGCGAGCGTTGCCTTTGACGCGCAGACACCGCTTGATCCGGCGGCGTTGCAGGAACCTTGACCAGTCCTGACCAACAAACTCGCGGTCGGCGATCAGCACCTTCCAGCGTCTCGCTGGAAGGTGCCGCAGCAGACGGGCGACCAGTCGTTCACGCGTGGCGGTGTC
>NZ_KB899754.1 GCF_000378445.1 Deinococcus aquatilis DSM 23025
CCGGAGGGTGCACGGTGGTTTCATGCACGCCCCAGTCGTCGCCAAGATGCGCGAAAGTGCGGTACTCGCGCCAGAATTCCAGGGTCATCAGCAGCTGTTCAGCCACGCTCAGCGCGGCTGGGCGGCCAGATTTCTTCTTCCGCCCTTCGCGTTCATTCAGCACTGCTTCCATCTCGGCGAAGGTTTCCGGATAGACCCCGGTGCGTCGCCGAAACTGCTTGCGGTTCATCTTTAGCGTGCGTGTCAGACGATCTTGCTCCACCCTGCCAGCTTAGCCCACGACTTTCGCAAGAGGTCTAATGATTCACAAGAGTTTTTGAGACTGTGCTCGGAAATAAGCAGGTCAAATACTTCTTCTTTGGGCCGGTAGCCGTAATCATCCAATTCGGTGAAGCGCTGGGCATATCCGGCAGGCAGGCCCAACCGTTCCACATGCCCGCCCAGCCACGTCTGCACGGTGGCGTTTCGGTCATGCAGAGTGCCGTCCAGATCGAACAGAACGGCGCGGACCGGAATCAACGCGGCCCCGGACGAATGCTGAGGTCGGGCATGGTGGCGTCACGGGGCAGGTTCAACACGTTGCGGATGGTGTCGGCCACTGTTTCAGCCTGCACAAAGGCGTCGGCGTCGTAAGTTGCGCCTTCCTGCCCGCGTACCTTGCGCTGCATCTCGGTGGCGGTGCGGCCCGGATAGAGGCTGGTCACGCGCACACCGTGGGGGGCTTCCTCGTCGCGCAGAGCGTCGGCTAAGGCTTTCAGGGCGTGCTTGCTGGCCGCATAACTGGCCCAATCTGCGTTCGCCCGCAGTCCCGCGCCGCTGTTCACAAACAGGATGGTGCCCTGTTCGGCCCGCACCTGCGGCAGCAGCAGCCGGGTCAGTTCGGCGGGGGCCACCACGTTCACGGTCAGGGTGTGCGTCCAGACCGTGTGGTGCTGCTCGGCCACTGCGCCCAGTTCCACGACTCCGGCGTTGTGGATCAGGTTGGTCACGCGGCCCAGTCCGGTCACCGCCTCCGCGAATGTTTCGGGCCGGGTCAGGTCGAGGGCCAACGTTTCGCCGCCCACTTCTGCCTGAAGTGCCTGCAATTTGGCGGGGTCGCGGCCCACCAGAATCAGGTCATGTGTGCCTGCCAGAGCGTGGGCAAGTGCTGCGCCGATGCCGCCCGTTGCGCCAGTAATCAGGGTGATGGGGTTGGTCATGAGAAGACGCTAGCGCACTGGGGTTGGGAGAATGAAAACCGCCGCATCCGGTGAGGGCGTGCGGCGGTGTGTGTAGCTAAGTCTTATTGATCCCCGTAAACCCCCCAGTCTGCTTCGCAGCCAGCCCCCCTTAAAGGGGAGCACCTCTCTCTTGTCCCCACCTCTAAGGGGGGGCGTTGCGCCAGCAACGGGGGGGTTCAGTGTTCAGTTCAGGGGCAAGGAGTCACTGGACTCGTGCTGTTGCGGGGGGTGGGGGCCGCCGTTGCAAAGTCGCTGGCGTTGTTGTTGGCGTCGGTGCAGCCGTTGCCTGCGCGGTTGGCTGCCGTGGTGTTGCCCAGGGCCGGAGCCGCGCCGCTGCCCTCGAAGGCGTTGGCGCTGCCGTAGCCCACGAAGTCCAGCACATCGGGGTCAGCCAGTCCGGTGATGGCTGTGGCGTCGGCCACCAGCGCGACTTTGCCGTTGGTGCCCGACATGGCGATGCCCGTGCCCGTGAAGTTGGCGTCGGGCGTGGGCAGGGCCGCTGCCGCGCCTGTGCCGTCCGACATACGGATCAGGAAGGACTGACCGGGCTGCACGGTGAAGCTGGGCAGAGCGAGAAAAGCCGTGGCCGCGCTGCTGAAATTGCCCGCTGCCGAGGCGTACTGCACGCTCATGCCTGCCGTATTCACGGGCTGGTTGCTGCGGTTGAACAGTTCCACGAAATCGCTGACGAAAGGTGCGCCGGTGTTGCCGCCGCCGCCGAACACCTGACGGATGACCAAGGAGCCGCCCGCCACTGCTGCCGCCGGATTCACGGTCACGTTCAGGGTGCTGCTGTCGCTGAGTGCGCCGTTGCGGGCCGTGATGGTGTACTGGTAGCTGCCGGGAGCCGTGCCAGCCGGGGCCGAAACGGTGGCGTTGAAGGCCGCGCCGCTGGCGACGGTGGCGGGGACGCTCACGATGGCGGGTGCGCCGTTTACGGGCGTCACGCCGAGGGTGATGGGGCCGCTGGCATTCACGTTGCTGGCCGTAAAGCTCTGGGTCACGGTTCCGCCGCCCACGGTCACGGTAGCGCTGCCTGCCTCGGGCGTCAGGGTCAGGCTGGCAATCGGGGTGGTGATGGGCGCGTCTGCCGTGAGGTTCAGGCCCACCAGCACGGGATCATGGTCGCTGCTACGGAAGGCGTCGGGGGCAAAGAAGGACGCCTGCTGATCGGCGCTCTTGAACTCGGTGTTGTAGTCCAGAATCACGGGTTCATCAGAGTTGATGTGCCACTTGGTCTTGCCCGTCAGCTGGGCGTTCAGGCTCTGGCTCACGATGGCGTGATCGAGGCTGCCCCAGGTGCCGTCGAACTGATAGGAGTAGCTCTCGGGGCCGAAGACGCTGACCAGATCGTCGGCGTTGCCCGCCGCATTGTCGGCTCCGCGCATCAGGCGCATGATCGGGTCTTCCATCCGGTAGGCGTTCAGGTCGCCCAGCAGAATGCGGTCTGATTCGGTGATGCCCGTGGGGTTGGTTTCCAGCCATCTGGTGATCACGTCGGCGGCGGCGAGGCGAGTGGCGTTGCTGGCTCCCTGACCGTCCAGCAGGTCGGCGTCGCCCGCACACGCACTGCCCTTGCTCTTCAGGTGGGCCATCACTGCCGTCAGGCGTCCGCCGTTGGCGTTGCTCTGGAAGGTCTGGGCCAGCGTGGGGCGGTTACAGGTGTCGATATAGGCCGGGTCGAAGGAGCTGTCCAGAATCGCCAGATTGCCCACCGGGGTCACGGCGGCGGGCTTGTAGAGCATGGCGACGGTGATGGCGTCGGTGCCGATGTTGGCCGCCGAGTTGATGTAGGCGTAAGCGCCCGCCGTGCCGCCCGTGGCCGGATCGTTCAGGGCATTCACCAGGTTGGCGAGGCTGCTGTTTGCGCCCCTGGCGTAGTCGTTCTGCATTTCCAGAATGCCCAACACGTCCGGGTTCAGCTTGCGGATGGCGTCCACGGTTTTGGCCCGCTGGCGCAGGAATTCGTCGCAGTTGTTGGCCCCGCGTGCCGCGCTGCTCACGCCGTTGGGGGTGCAGCCCGTGTTGGTGGTCACCAGCGTGGTAAAGAAGTTCAGCACATTCATGCTGCCCACGCGCAGAGTGCCGCCCACCGCTTCGGGCACGGGCAGGCGCGGATTGGTGGCCGTGATGGTCGTGCTGGCCGCCGACGTATGAATGCGGTAGGTATCGAGGCTGCCGCTGCCCGTCCAGCCATCGTTGCTGTAGGTCAGGACGCCTGTGGCCGTGGCCGTATCGCCGCCGCGCAGGGTGTTGGCTGCGCTGAGGGGCTGGTTGCCGCGCCCAAAGATCAGCGGATTGGGATTCTGTGCCCGCGTGCCGTCGTCGATGCGAATAAAGCGGTTGGGCAGATCGGCGGTATAGGCGGCCAATCCGCTGACGCTGGGGGCGTTGGTCTGACTGAAGGTGGGCAGGCGCTCGTCGGCCAGATCGAAGCTGCCGCCGCGTCCCAGCGTGAAATTGTTGGTCACGGTGCCGCTGACCGTCACCAGCATGCCTTCAAAGCGTTCGCGCTCCGTCACCGGCAGCGGCAGGGTCAGCGTCTGAGCATCCGGCAGGGCCGTTCCGCTGGCAAGCACGCTCACGGCGGTAGCACTGGCTGGGCTGATCTGCGTGGCGGTCACGAATTCGCTGACGGTTCCGGTCACGCGCACCCGGTCTCCGGTGGTCAGGGTGGGGCAGTTGCCGCCCGTGGAACCGCAGTAGATGAACACGCCGTCGCTGGTCTGGGCGTCGTTGTCGGCGTCGATGCCCTCTTCCTGTACAAAGAAGCCCTTCAGGGTTCCGGCGACCAGATTGCTGGTGACCACACCTTCTACCGTCACGGCTCCGCTGAGAGGGCTGGGGGCGTTGCCGCTGGGAGTGCTGCCCTGCACGGCTCCGATGTTGGTGAGGCTCAGGCTGCCGGGGTTGTCGGTGGCGCTGAACACGAGGCTGAAGGCGTAGGGGTCTTCGGCAGCGGTGGCCGCCATCGGAATCTGGGTAGCGAACGTGACCACCGTTTCGGCTCCGGGCGCAAGGCTGGCCGAACTCTGCCACCCCTGATGGGCCACACCCGCCACCTGAAGACCAGCGGGCAGGGTCACTTGCAAATCACCCGTGTTCAGATCCGTGACCAGCGGCGTGGCTTTGGGATCGGGCGCAAAGGTGGGTACGCCGCTCACGTAGGTCAGTTCGCGGCCCGTATCGGCCTTCAGTTGGGCGGCGCGGGTGTCGGGCACAGGCGAGCCGTCAAAGCGTTTTACGTCCCTGAACGGAGTAGAGGAGACGGTGGCCGGGTTGCCCGCGTCGCCGCCTGCCGTGTCCACGGGGACGAAGGTGGGAGCCGTCAGCGCGGCGCTTCCGGTGTTCTTGACCCGGAACGAAGCCCGCAGGTAACGCACCCGGCCCGCCTCATCGGTCAGCGTGCCCGCCGACAGGGGCGTATACAGCAACTCGCTGACGGCAGTGGCCTGCGGCTGCAACCCCTTGACCGCCTGCACGCTGATGGTGGGGGTGGCGGAGTTGGCCCCGGTCACGCGCAGTTCATAGGTGCCGAGGTTGGCGGGCGTGGCGCGGCCCGGCTGATTGGTGCTGGGCTGGCTGGCGGTTGGATTGGAAGGAGTCTGTGCGCCCGGTTGACCACAGGCGGTCAGGGCCAACAATCCGGCAAGAATAAAGCGTTTGGTGGGCATTAGTGTTGGCTCCGGGAGGGCAAGGACAATGGGACGGCGGTGGTTGGCGCAGGCTGAACGGCAGCCAGCAAGACCGTGACCGAGAAGGGTTCAGCGCCGGGGTTCGCCGTGCGGCTGAGGGTCAGACCCACGTTCAGGGGCCGGGTATCGCTGCTGCCCTGGGTGACGAAGGCTTTGCCGGTATAGGTGCCCGCTGCCAGGGTGCCCGCCGGGTAGCCTGCCAGCGTGCCCGCCGGACGGTTCGCGCCGGAGGTCATCAGAGAAACGTCGTTGTACACGCTTGCGCCGGGAATAGTCACGTCTTCTGTGGTGCCCGTGGCCGCATTGAAGGTCTTGGGCTGCCCGAGGCTCAGCGCTGAGGCATAGGCAGGCGCAGATGTCCCGTCGAACAGCCGAATCAGGCTGTAGGGCGTGCCGTCGATGGTCAGCGGCGTGCCCTCGCCCGCGCTGGCCGAATCGTCCGACAGACTCACGGGCACAAAGGCCAGCGGCGCACTGCCCGCGCCCGAAACACGGTAGGCGGCGTGGAAATGGCGGGTATCTTGCCCGTTCACGGTGGCCGTAAAAGTCTGAACACTGTCCAGCGTAAAGGTCAGGGCCGCCGCGTCCTGCGCGGTCAGGCCGCTCCTCAATACAGTCAGGCTGCTGCCCAGAACTTTCGTGCCCATGCCGTTGATGGTCAGGGCCACAATCGGCGCAGTGCCGTTGGGGGTGGGTTCGGGAACGGGTACGGGCGCGGGCGTACAGGCTGCCAGAGCAGCCATGAGCGCGAGGGTCAGAAGGGTTCGTTTCATGGATTCCTTATAAGCAAACTTGGAAGAAGGGCGCAAGATGAGATCAAGCTTCCGGTGTACGGAACAGAATTGAATAGAACCTCTGAATCAGGTCGGGCGATGAGCGGAAAAGATGAGTTTGACCTGAGGCAATCAAGTCTAAAGGTGAAATGTCAGGAACATTTATGTTTTCTATGGGGCATTTCTTTAACAGTTGCTTTAACCGAGGGCTGACCTCTCGTCCTATGTAAGCCTAGTTCTAGGGTTCCCGAATCAGTCGGTTCAATTTGTCGGCGGCCACCAACAGCACATCCCACACGCCAGAAAAAGGTGGAGCGTAGGCCAGATCGGTGTCAAAGAGGTGTTGAACGGTGCTGCGGCGGTGCAGCAGGGCAGCCACCACATCCACCCGTTTCACGCTGATGTGGCGGGGGCTGACCAGTTGTGCCCCCAACAGCCGCCCCGTGCCCATCTCGGCGGTCAGGCGCACATGAATGGGGAGGGAATCGTTGTAGTACCCGGCATGGTCGGTGCTGTCTACATCCACACTCACGGCTTTCAGGCCCACGCCCTCGGCTTCGGCCTGTGTCAATCCGGTGCGCGATACTCCCAGATCGAAGACCTTGAAAATGGCGGTGCCCACGATGCCGGGAAAAGTGGCGTCTCCGCCCGCCATGTTCACGCCTGCCACGCGCCCCATGCGGTTGGCGGTCAGGCCCAGCGGAATATGCACCTTGCGCCGCGTGACCCGGTGCAGGCTCTCGGTGTTGTCGCCCGCCGCATAGATGCCCGCCGCGCTGGTTTCCTGCCGGATATTCACTGCCACCGCGCCCGTTTTGCCGATGCGTGCGCCCGCAGCCCTGGCAAGCTCGGTATTGGGTTTGACGCCCACGGCCACGATCACCAGATCGGCCCGCACCAGCCCGCCCGAGGTCTGCACGCCCGTGACGTGTCCTGTTCCGGTCAGACCTTCCACTGCTGTGCCGCAGCGCACCTCCACGCCTTTGGCTTCCAGTTCGGCCCGCACACGGCGCTGCAACTGTTTGTCCAGCATTCGGCCTGCCACTTCCGGCCCCTTTTCCAGCAGGATCACGCTTAGGCCGCGTGCGTGCAGGGCTTCGGCCATTTCCAGACCGATGTAACCGCCGCCCACGATGCAGGCGCGTTTGGCGGGTTTGCCCCCCGCGCCCTGCAAACTGGCTTCTATAGCCTGTCCATCGGGAATATCGCGCAGTACATGTACGCCGCCCAGATTGGCCTGTGCCCAGGCAGGCCGCACGGCGCTGACTCCGGTGGCGATCAACAGGCGGTCAAAAGGTTCGGTGGTGGTGCGTCCGGCAGCCCGGTCAAGCACCGTGACTGTCCCCGCGCCCGCATCCACGCCCGTGATCTCATGCCCGGTGCGAACGCTGACGCCCTGGCCGCGCATCCGTTCCGGCGTCCGGGCGATCAGATCTTCAAAGTCCTCCACTTTTCCGCCGATCACGTAGGGCAGGCCGCACGCGCCGTAGCTGATGTACTCGCCCCGCTCGAAGACCACCACTTCGGCCCCCGGATCAAAGCGTTTGGCCCGGCTGGCCGCGCTCATGCCCGCCGCCACGCCCCCGATGATCACGATTCTGCCGGTGCTGCCTGCCGCTGCCTTTGTGCCCATACAGGCAGGCTACCCCGCTGCCGTGCTGGGGCCGTTACGATGATCTTATGACCGATACTGCCGCCCGCTCCAGCCTTCCGGCCACCGATCTGCCCGCCTATACGCCCCTGAACCGTGAGCGCCTGATCGCCCCCGGCCCCGTGGAAGTGGACCCCCGCGTGCTGCTGGAACTGGCCCAGCCACAGATGCACCACCGGGCAGCGGCAGGCATCGCCAAACTGATGGAAGCCCGCGCCAAGCTGACCCAACTGCTGGGTGATCCCTACGACGCCGTGATCACCACCAGCAGCGGCACCGGGGCCTTTGAAGGCGCACTGGTCAGCCTGGTGCCGGAAGGGGCCAAAGTCGTGAACGCGCAGGCCGGAAAATTCAGCGAACGCTGGGGCGAGATGGCCGGACGGCTGGGCTACGACGCGCACATCGTGGCGCGTCCCTGGGGCGAAGTCCTCGACCCGCAGGAGGTGGCCGACGCGGCCAGGGATGCCCACACCCTCCTGATCACCCACAGCGAAACCAGTACCGGGGCGCTGCACGATCTGGCGGCCATTTCGCAGGCGGCCCGCGCCCAGAACCCCGACCTGATCATCATTGCCGACTGCATCACCAGCTACGGCGTGGCCGAGTTGCGCCCAGCCGCGTGGGGCATAGACGTGATCGTGTCGGGCAGCCAGAAGGGAACCGCCACACCTCCCGGCCTCGGTTTCGTGCTGTTTTCTCCCGAAATCCAGAGCCGCCTGATCAGGAACACTCCACGCGGCTTTTACCTCGACATGCACCGCGAACTGACCGGGCAAAAGGCAGGCAGCACGCCCCAGACGCCCGCCATCAACCTGATCTACGCCCTGTCGTTGTCGCTGGAGCGCCTGCTGTCCGTGCCGCTGGAGGTGCTGTGGGCCGAAAAACGCCGTCAGGCCGACGCCCTGATTGCTGCCGGAACCGCGCTGGGTGCGCCTGCCTGGGCACCGCGCACCAGCCCCGCCGTGGCGGTTCTCACTCCGCCCGCCGGAATCACGGGCCGTCAGGTCTCCGCTCGCCTGGCCGAGATGGGCCAGCGTGCCCTGCCCGGTCAGGCTCCGCACGAAGACACCGTGTTCCGCGTGTCCACGATGGGCTACGCAGACCGTTACGACGCTCTGGCAATTGCGGGCATTCTGGAAGAAGCGTTTGCCGGGTTGGGCGTGGAGGTACAGCGCGGCGCGGCGGTGCAGGCGGCCTGGGCGGCACTGCGGGTTTAGGTGGAGATGGTTTGAGTTGAGGTGGAAGGTGAACCCCCCAGTCGGCTTCGCCGCCAGCCCCCCTTAAGGGGAGCGCAAAAGCGCAGTTGTCCTCCCCTCTGAGGGGGGGCGTTGTGCCAGCAACGGGGGGGTTCACCTTCCAACTCCAATCCACTCATCCCCAGAACGTAAGCCAACCCTAGACACTCACCCCGTGTATCTCTATACTTGGAATGTTGCCCGCCAGAAGGCGGGTTCTTTACCAGCGCAACCAGAGGGCACCTCACCAAGCGTCAGGCAGCCCGCATGGTTTTCCCGCAGCAGCGGAGCGCTGGGAGCAGGGATCGGGGGCGCGTGCGCCTCACCCAGCGAAAGGAGTTTGAACATGGCGAAGGACGGACCCCGCATTATCGTGAAGATGGAAAGCACTGCTGGAACGGGCTTTTACTACACGACCACCAAAAACCGCCGCACCACGCAGACCAAGCTGGAACTGCGTAAGTACGACCCCGTTGCCAAAAAGCACGTCGTCTTCAAGGAGAAGAAGGTCTGATCTGCTGGGGCCGCCTGTTCCCAAGTTGGGCGGGCGGCTCCACCGGGTCGGCTTTCTTTCCTTAAGGCGCAGGTGAACGCATGAACTTGATTCAGTACTTCCGGGATGCCCGCGCAGAATTGTCCCGCGTGACGTGGCCTACCCGCCAGCAGGTGCTGGAAGGCACGCAGGCTGTGCTGATTTTCGTCGTGGCACTCACCCTGATCGTGTTCATTATGGACCGTGTGTTCGGCTTGGCCGTTCGGGCGCTCCTCCCATAAGGCGGCTGACATGAGTATTGAATGGTACGCCGTACATACCTACGTGGGTCAGGAAGACCGCGTGCAAGACCAACTGATGGACCGGGCCAAAAAACTGGGCATGTACTACACCAAGATTTTTCAGGTGTTGCAGCCCAGCGAGGAAGCCGTAGAACTGCGTGAGGGCGGCAAGAAAGAAACCGTCAAGCGCAAGCTGTTTCCGGGTTACGTGTTCGTGCAGATGGACGTAGAAGACGATGACGCGCCCGGTGAACTGGGTGAATCATGGGAAGTGGTGCGCGGTACCAACGGCGTGACTGGCTTTGTTGGTACGGCTACGCGCCCCGTTCCCCTCTCTCATGATGAGGTCCAGCGTCTGTTGGCCTCCGTGGGAGTGGCGGCACAGCCGGTGATCGAAGAAGCTCCGCGCATCAAGGTCAGCCTCAAACCCGGCGATATGGTTCGGGTCACGGGCGGTCCTTTTGCCGACTTCAGCGGCATCATCAGCGAAGTGAACGCTCCTCAGGCCAAGGTCAAGGTGCTCGTCAGCATCTTTGGCCGCGAAACGCCCGTCGAGCTGGATTTCGCGCAAGTCACCAAATAAGCGCAGGATCAGCAGGTCCGTTCTGCCGCTCCCACAGGCCAGAGCCGAGAGGCACTAGGCAAACAGGGGGAGTGGGCAGTAAAATCAAAAAGTTGCTGTCAATCTATCCTCAGGATAGAGCCCCCAACCGGGCAGGCAGAACTTAGCGTCAGCACCCCGCCGCCGCGTGTACAGGGCGTTTGGGGGAGCTAAGGAGGCACAAGGCATGAAGAAAATTACCGGAATGGTGAAACTCCAACTCCCGGCAGGCAAGGCCACACCAGCCCCGCCTGTGGGTCCCGCGCTCGGTCAGTACGGCGCGAACATCATGGAATTCACGAAGGCGTTCAACGCGCAGACCGCCGACAAGGGTGACGCGATCATCCCCGTCGAGATCACGATCTACGCTGACCGCTCCTTCACGTTCATCACCAAGACCCCCCCCATGAGCTACCTGATCCGCAAGGCCGCAGGTCTCTCCAAGGGCAGCCCGACCCCCAACAAGGCCAAAGTGGGCAAGTTGAACTGGGATCAGGTGCTGGAAATCGCCAAAACCAAGATGCCCGACCTGAACGCAGGCAGCATCGAGGCCGCCGCGTACACCGTGGCAGGCACGGCACGCTCCATGGGCGTGACCATTGAGGGGGCTCCGAATGCCTAAGCATGGCAAGCGTTACCGCGCTCTGACCGACAAGGTCGACCGCAACAAGCAGTACACCATCGATGAAGCCGCTGCACTCGTCAAGGACATCGCCAACGCGAAGTTCGACGAAACTGTAGAAATTCACTTCCGCCTCGGCATCGATCCTCGTAAGAGCGATCAGAACGTGCGCGGTACGGTGGCCCTGCCTCACGGCACGGGCCGCACGGTGCGCGTTGCCGTCATCACCAAGGGTGAAAACGTGCAACTGGCCGAAGCTGCCGGTGCAGATGTGGTCGGCAGCGACGACCTGATCGAGCGCATTGCGGGCGGTTTCATGGAGTTCGACTCCGTGGTCGCAACCCCCGACATGATGGCCCAGGTCGGTCAGAAGCTCGCGCGTCTGCTGGGGCCTCGCGGCCTCCTGCCCAACCCCAAGAGCGGCACTGTCGGTCCTGACGTGACGGGCATGGTGCGTAGCCTCAAGGCCGGACGTATCGAGTTCCGTAACGACAAGACGGGCGTCGTTCACGCGCCTATCGGCAAAGCCAGCTTCGATCCTGCCAATCTGACCGCCAACTACGCGGCCCTGATTCAGGCTGTCGAAGCGGCCAAGCCCGGCAGCGCCAAGGGCGTCTTTGTACGCAGCGCCTTCATGACCAGCACGATGGGGCCGAGCATTCCCCTCTCGCTGACCACGGCGTGATCTTTGGGGGCGTCTGGGTCTTTGGCCCGCGCCCCTGCTGACTTCAGCACCCCGGTGCGTTCTGCACCTCTTAACAGCTTTACCGTTAGACCGGCTTCCGTGACAGCGGGGACTCTTGCCAAGTTTAAACATCCCGCCGAGTTGTCAGGGCGCAGCACCGCACCCGGACTTGTTCGACACAAAGGAGGTTCACCGCGTGGCGAACGAAAAAAACCAGCAGAACCTCAGCAGCCTCAAGGGCAGCCTTTCGGGCGTCGACACGTTTTACGTGGTCGATTACCAGGGCCTGACCGCAGGGCAACTGAGCAAACTGCGTAAAGACATCCGCGAGAAGGGCGGGCAACTCATCGTTGCCAAGAACACCCTGATCAACATTGCCCTTCAGGATGGTGGACGTGATTTCACCGACGCCCTGAAAGGCCCCAGCGCCCTCGTGCTGGCCCATGAAGACCCCGCTGGAGTCGCCAAGACCCTCAGCGACGCTGCCAAGGCCAACGACAAGGGTATTCCCGCCATGAAAGGCGGCCTCGTCGAAGGCAACCGCGTCGATGTCAAAGTCATCGAACGCCTTGCCAGCCTCGGCAGCAAGCAGAGCCTTCAGGCCGAGTTCGTGGGTGTGCTTTCCAGCCACCTGTCGGGCTTCGTCGGAATTCTGGAAGCCTACAAGGCCAAACTCGAAGGCGGCGCTTCGGAAGGCGGCAGTGCAGATGCAGTCGTTGCAGATGCCAGCGCCCCAGAAGACAGCGCACCCGAAGCCAGCGTCTAAGACCGCCTCGGCGTTCTCTGATTCCAGCTTCTGTAGCCCTTCTTTGATAACCAGCACCATCAGTACCACCCAAACCAACATTCGGAGGAAGACATCATGGCATACGACAAACAGGCACTTATCGACCAACTGGGCACCCTCACCATCATGGAACTCGCCGACCTGATCGACGGCCTGAAGGAAACCTGGGGCGTTACCGCCGTTGTCGCTTCTAGCGGCCCCGCCACCGCTGCTGCAGTGGTCGAAGAGAAGACCGAATTCGACGTCATCCTGATCGACGCCGGTTCGAGCAAGATCAACGTCATTAAGGAAATACGCGCCATCACGGGCCTCGGCCTGAAGGAAGCGAAGGACATGAGCGAGAAGGGCGGCGCACTGAAAGAAGGCCTGCCCAAGGAAGAAGCCGAGAAGATCAAGGCCCAGCTCGAAGCAGCTGGCGCACGCGTCGAACTCAAGTAATCTTCTTTTAACTCTGCTTTAAAGCATCACCGGGAGTGCAGCCCCCAACCCCAGCGGTTGGGGGTTCCTATTTGATCTCTGCCAACAGCGGAGATCACCTTTGTTTTTATGGACGTCTTAGAGAGTTCAAAAGCTGCTCCAGACGTACTTTTTCTTATCCTGGCAAGCATCTGATCTCGCTACAGTGTGTGACTGACTTCCAAATTCAAGAAGTGAAAGACGATGGTTCGGCACCTGTAAGTGCTTAATGGGGCTACCGTTAGGCTGCTTGGCCTAGGCTTACTAATGTAATAGAAATTACTATCTGACAGTAGAGGCCGCACTATTCTCCACGGGTTCTACTCCGGTGGGTCTTTTGAGACGGCAGGTCAGGAAAAGCTCTTGGCAAGCCCGACACCGCTGGGTTGAGAATGCTGGAAGCAGCAAGGAGAGTATCAGATGGCTACAGGTAAAGTGAAATGGTTTAACGCAGAGAAAGGCTTTGGCTTCATCGAAACACCCGGCAGCCCCGACGTGTTTGCGCACTTCAGCGCCATCCAGAGCAGCGGCTTCAAGAAGCTGAACGAAGGCGACGAAGTGGAATTTGAAGTGGAAGAAGGCCAGCGCGGCAAAGGCCCCCAGGCCAAGAACATCGTGGTAACGAAGGCTGCTCCTGCACCTGCGTTCAGCGACCGCCCTCGCCGCGACGACCGCTGGTAATCCAACCCAATCTTCAATAACCTCTGACATTTAAAATGTTGATCCCCCTCGCTGAAAGGCTGGGGGATTTTGCATTGTTTGGAGCGTAAGAGCCTACTTCAAGTTCTGCCGTAATTCTGCGGCCAACGCAAACCATTCGCGTTCCTGCCGTTTGTATAGATTTGTGGCACGGCGCTCTGTTTTTGCGAGAGCTTCCAACAATTGCGCTGTTTCTTCACGGCGGCCCTGCGCCAGCAAAAAGGCGGCGTAACGGGCGCGGGGTTCCTCGGTGGTCGCGGCAACCATGGCTTGCTGGTAGGTGGCGTCGGCGTCGGCTGCTTTGCTCTGTTTTTCCTGCGCCTGCGCCAGCAGAGTGAGGGTGCGGGTACGAGTGGCGGCGCTGGTTCTCAGATCTACGCGGGTCAGGCGGGCTTCGGCGTCGGCGGGGTTGCCGCGTGCCAGATCCAGTTCGGCGCTTGACAGCAGCACCACCGGATCATCGGCGTAGATACCCACCAGCAGCGGATTCAGTGTGGCCTGCGCCTCGTCGGGGCGGCCAGCGCGGGCCAGCAACCCGGCCAGCTCGGCGCGGTGGGCCAGCGTATCGCTTTCCGACAGGTTCTCCTGCGCTTCCCGAATGCGGGTATCCAGCGGCTTGATCGCCTCCAGGCCGCTTTGTAGCACGCTGCTGGCCGCCCGCCGACTGCCGCGCAGGGTAGGCAGAAATTCTGCAAAGAAGTAGATCAGTGGCCCCAGAAATCCCCCAAAGAACAGGCTGAACCCCAGTACGGCAATCCAGATCACGCCGCGCCGGGTGGCAATGGCGTGAATCAGAAACAGGATATTGAGCACATAGAACACCGTAAACAGCCACGGTGCCTGATTGAAAATGGAACCCAGATTCATAGCCCCACTGTACAGAAGGCGGCTGAGTCAGTTGCCTTGGTCTGGGGCGGGGAGCGGGAGAAGGTAATAGCATTGATCTATGTTGGAATCTTTTCTTGGTCCCTTAGACCCTCGACCCTTAGACCAGCTCTTACCCGTCCAGCCATTGACATCTAACCCCAACAGTCGTATATTCTTCTGTGGCCGACCATGATGGGTTGGACGGGAGTGATGTGCCAATCAGCACGGCGTCAACGCGCGGCCTAATTTTGCCGCAACCTGCTGGACTTCACAACTAATTTGATTGTCTGGGACGCAACCGCTGAGGGTTGCTGTCCCGTTTGCGCTGTTCTCTGCCCCGGAACATGGCAAATTGGTTCATCAGGGTGCCCCGCGAGGTGTGCATGAGTTTTATCGGTAAGAAACCCCGCATCGAACGTTTTGGTGAAATCACCGAAGTGATCCCGCTTCCCAATCTGACCGAAGTGCAGATGAACTCCTTTCAGGCGTTCCTGCAAGCTGACCGCGCCCCGGACGCCCGCGACAACGTGGGCCTGCAAAGTGCGTTCCGCGAAGTGTTTCCCATTGACGAAACCGAGAAGGGCCGCAGCACGGGCCTCGTGCTCGACTTCTTGGAATACCGACTCGGAGACGTGCCCTACACGCCCGAAGAGTGCCGCGAAAAAGACCTGACCTATCAGGCCCCGATGTACGCCAAGCTGCAGCTGATCCACAAAGACAGCGGCCTGATCAAAGAAGACCAGGTGTTCCTCGGTGACCTGCCCCTGATGACCGCTGACGGCTCGTTCGTGATCAACGGCGCAGACCGCGTGGTGATTTCGCAGATTCACCGCAGCCCCGGCGTGTACTTCACCAGCTCCTACAAGGGCATCAAGAAGATGTACACGGGCGCAATTATTCCGATGCCCAAGCGCGGCCCGTGGATCGAACTCGAATCCAATGGCGGCGTGCTGGAAATGAAGGTCAACAAGCGCAAGTTCCCCGTGGCAATGCTGCTGCGTGTGCTGGGCTACGACGACGCCAGCCTGAAGGCGCTGTTTACCGAATTTGACCCCAACCTGGAATTGCCCGAAGACAAGAGCGCGGGCATGGGAGCTGACGAGGCCATGCTGCGCCTGTTTACGGTGCTGCGCCCCGGCGATCCACCAAAGCGCGACAAGGCGATTCAGTACCTGTACGGCCTGCTGGCCGACCCCCGCCGCTACGATCTGGGCGAACCGGGCCGCTTCAAGATGAACACCAAGCTGGGCGTCAACCGTCCTGAGCGCACCCTGCTGACCTTCGTGGACGGCAAGTTCAGCGACGCCGGACTGGTGGACACCATCCGCTACCTGCTGGCGCTTCAGCAGGGGCTGGAAACCGTCAAGATCGAAGAGGGCGCTCTGGAAGTGCCTGTGGCCGAAGACGACATCGACCACCTCGGCAACCGCCGCGTGCGGACCGTGGGCGAACTGCTGGCCGATCAACTTCGCGTGGGCATGGGCCGGATGGCGCGTGGCGTGCGCGAGCGGATGCTGCTGGGCAACCCCGACGCCGCGACCCCCACCAAACTGGTCAACAACCGTCCCATCGTGGCGGCCATGCGCGAGTTCTTCGGACGCAGCCAGCTTTCACAGTTTAAGGATCAGACCAATCCTCTGTCGGATTTGCGCCACAAGCGCCGTATTTCCGCACTGGGGCCAGGCGGGCTGACCCGCGAACGCGCAGGCTTCGATGTCCGTGACGTTCACCGTACTCACTACGGACGCATCTGCCCCATCGAAACGCCCGAAGGCGCAAACATCGGCCTGATTTCTTCGCTCTCGAGCTACGCCAAAGTGAACAGCCTCGGCTTTATTCAGGCTCCTTACCGCAAGGTAAACAACGGCGTGGTCAGCGACGAAGTGATCTACATGACCGCCGACATCGAAGACCGCTACGTGATCGCGCAGGCCAACACCGCGCTGAACACCGACGGCACCTTTGCCGAAGAGCGTGTGCTGGCGCGTAAGAAAGGCGACCCGACCTACTACGAACACGAAGACGTGGACTTCATGGACGTTTCGCCCAAGCAGATCGTGTCCATCAACACCTCGTTGATTCCCTTCCTGGAGCACGACGACGCCAACCGCGCCCTCATGGGATCGAACATGCAGTCTCAGGCCGTGCCGCTGGTGCGTGCCGACAGCCCCGCCGTGGGCACGGGCGTCGAAACCCGCGTGGTGACCGACTCGGGCACCAGCGTGGTCAGTGACGTGACGGGCCGCGTGAGCTATGTGGACGCCCGCGTGATTCAGGTCACGCTGAGCGAAGACTCGGCCACCGCCGGAATGGTCAAGGGCAACGTCCGCACCTTTGAACTCGTGCGCTTTACCCGCTCCAACCAGGGCACCAACCTCGATCAGCATCCCATCGTGGATACGGGCGACGAAGTGAAGGCCGGACAGGTCATCGCTGACGGTCCCGCCTCTGATCTGGGCCGCCTCGCGCTGGGCCAGAACATCACCATCGCCATCATGCCCTTCGACGGCTTCAACTTCGAAGACGCCATCTGCATCAATGAGGGCCTGGTTCGCAAGGATTTCTACACCTCGGTTCACATCGAGAAAGACGAAATCGAAGCCCGTGACACCAAGCTGGGGCCAGAAAAGATCACCCGCGATATCCCCGGACTTTCCGAAGCCGCCCTGCGCGACCTCGACGAAGACGGCATCGTGCGCGTGGGTGCCGAGGTCAAACCCGGCGATATTCTGGTCGGCAAGACCTCCTTCAAGGGCGAATCCGAACCCACCCCGGAAGAGCGTCTGCTGCGCTCGATCTTCGGTGAGAAGGCCCGCGAAGTGAAAGACACCTCGCTGCGCGTGCAGTCGGGTCAGGGCGGCATCGTCGTCAAGACCGTGCGCTTCCGCCGGGGCGATGAAGGCGTGGACCTGAAACCCGGCGTGCGCGAGATGGTGCGCGTGTACGTGGCCCAGAAGCGTCAGCTTCAGGTGGGCGATAAGGTCGCCAACCGCCACGGGAACAAGGGCGTCGTTTCCAAGATTCTGCCCCCCGAAGACATGCCCTACCTGGAAGACGGCACTCCCGTTGACCTCGTCTTCAACCCACTCGGTGTGCCCTCGCGCATGAACCTCGGCCAGATTCTGGAAACTCACCTCGGTGAAGTGGCCCGTCTGACCGGTCAGAAGTTTGAAACCCCCGTGTTCGACTCCGTGACCGAAGCGACCATCAAGGAAATGCTGGAAGTGGCCGCTGCCGAACGCCTGCAGGTTCGCAAGGATGAAGGCTTCGAGCTGGATTCCCGTGAGCAGAAGGTTCTGGACCGCGCTGGCAAAACCGGTGTGATCGACTCGCCCAACGGCGACTACGACGCCGCACAGATGCAACTGGCCCGCACCGGCAAGAGCATCCTGTACGACGGACGCAGCGGCGAAGCGATCAGCGGCCCGGTGGTGGTCGGCACCATGTACGTCATGAAGCTGTACCACATGGTGGAAGACAAGTTGCACGCCCGCTCCACTGGCCCCTACAGCCTGATTACCCAGCAGCCTCTGGGCGGTAAGGCGCAGTTCGGCGGACAGCGTTTCGGGGAAATGGAAGTGTGGGCGCTCGAAGCTTACGGCGCGGCGCACACCCTTCAGGAAATGCTGACCATCAAGTCCGACGACATCGATGGACGCGACGCTGCCTACCAGAGCATCGTGAAGGGCGAAGAAGTCTCGGGCAGCACCATTCCCGAATCCTTCAAAGTGCTCGTCAAAGAACTCCACTCGCTGGGTCTGGATGTCGAAGTGCTCGACAGCTACGACAAGAACGTGGACATCTTTGAAGGCATGATGCCCAAGCGCTGAGCGGACAGACGGTCTAAGAGGCGAGGGTCTAAGGGTCCAAGAACAGTAAAACGGCAACTGGGTTTGTCCTCCCCTTTAAGGGGGGGCGTTGCAAAGCAACGGGGGGGTTCACCCGAAAGGCCAACCGCCCCAGTACCTCAGACCCTTAGACCGCGTCCCCGCAAGCACCGCCCAACAGCACCACCGAACAAGCATCACCACGCCTCCCACCACAGGAGCTACTGCTTTGAAAGATTTCAGCAAGGTCCGTATTGCCATCGCCAGCCCCGCGAAGATTCGCGAGTGGAGCTTCGGCGAAGTCGAAAAGCCCGAAACCATCAATTACCGTACCCTCAAGCCCGAACGCGAAGGTCTGTTCGACGAGCGAATCTTTGGGCCAATCAAGGATTACGAGTGCGCCTGCGGGAAGTACAAGCGCCAGCGCTACGAGGGCAAAGTCTGCGAGCGCTGCGGCGTAGAAGTTACGTCCAGCAAGGTGCGCCGCTACCGCATGGGTCACATCGATCTGGCGACGCCTGCCGCGCACATCTGGTACGTCAAGGACACGCCCAGCAAGATCGGCACGCTGCTTGACCTGAGCGCCGGACAGCTGGAAAAAGTCCTGTACTTTTCCTCGTTCCTGGTCACTCAGCCGCTGAACGCCCAGAAAGACGGACGGCCCCTCAAGCGCGGCGAACTGCTGACCGACGACGAATACCGCGAACTGCGCTTTGGCCGTCAGGAAACCTACGCCATTCCCGGCGGACAGGAAGCCGTTATCCGTGACGGCGAGTACGTGACGCGTGGGCAGATTCTGGGCGGCAACGTGGTCGCCAAGATGGACGGCCTCGCCCAGTACCGCTTTCCCCGCCGCGCCGAAATCGCTTACAGCGAAGAAGTCGAAGCCTCCTTGCCCCTGCCCGCCGATGTGCTGGTCGAGCAGGACAGCTTCCGCGCCGGAGAAATCCTGGCCGAACTGGAAGCCGATGTCACCATCACGGCTCCGGTAGACGGCACTGCTTTCATCGACGACCTGGGCGAAGATTCGGTCATGGTGGTTCTCCGCGCCAGCGTGGACGCCCCCGAAGCCTCCGAAGACGATGAGGAAGAAGCCGCCGCAACGCCGCTGGGCGAAGTGTTGGCCCGCGTGTACCTGCCTCACGGCATGAACGTGCAGGTCGTGCACGGCGAAATCGTGGAAGCGGGAGCCGTGTTGGCCGAGGCCAGCGCCGGAAGCCGCCTGCGTGTCAGCCGTGACAGCCGCCTGAGCGCCGTCACCTTCCCCAAAAAGAAGGGCGACGTGACGGTCACGGCCCACTGGATGCGCCGCGCCGAGTACCCGATCAACCCCACCATGCACGTGTTGGTCGGAGACGGCAGCGAGGTCAAAAAGGGCCAGAAAGTGGTCGGCGCAATCGACAAGGAAGAAGAGATCATCGCCGAGGCCGCCGGGGTCATCACCCTGCACGCGCCCGCCAGCGTGATCGTTTCTAAGGCCAAGGTCTACCCGTACAACGATGAACCCCTCGTGGTCATCGGAGACCGTGTGGAACCCGGCGACGAACTGGCCGACAGCGGCAACATCCGCTCCGAAATCTCTGGCCGCATCGAGATCGACCTTGTCCGCAAGCAGGTCCGTGTGATCGAGTCCTACGATTTCGAGGCCAAGATGGGCGCGGAAGCCGTGAAGGAACTGCTGGACGAACTCGATCTGGATACGCTGGAAGCCGAACTGGGCGAGATGATGAAGGACTCCAGCCGCCACAAGCGTGCCAAGGCCCGTAAACGGTTGGAAGTCACCCGTGCCTTCAAGCGCAGCGGCAACCACCCCAGCTGGATGATCCTGAACACTGTTCCGGTGATGCCGCCAGACCTCCGCCCGATGGTGCAGGTGGACGGTGGACGCTTTGCCACGTCCGACCTGAACGACCTGTACCGCCGCCTGATCAACCGCAACAACCGCCTCAAGAAGCTGATCGGACAGGGTGCGCCCGACATGATCATCCGCAACGAAAAGCGGATGCTTCAGGAAGCTGTAGACGCCCTGATCGACAACGGACGGCGCGGCAGCCCCGTGACCAACCCCGGTTCCGACCGCAGCCTGCGTTCCCTCACCGACCTGCTCGGCGGTAAGCAGGGACGGTTCCGCCAGAACCTGCTGGGCAAGCGTGTGGACTACTCGGGCCGTTCGGTCATCGTGGTCGGCCCGCAGCTCCGGTTGCACCAGTGTGGTGTGCCCAAGCGCATGGCCCTCGAACTCTTCAAGCCCTTCTTGTTCAAGGTGCTGGAAGAGAAGGGCGAAGTCACCAACATCAAGCAGGCCCGCAAGATGCTCGAACGCTACCGCGACACCCGCGACAGCGTGTGGGACGCCCTCGAAGAAGTGATTGAAGATAAGGTCGTGCTGCTCAACCGTGCGCCCACGCTTCACCGCCTCGGCATTCAGGCCTTTGAGCCGGTGCTGGTCGAAGGTCAGTCGATCCAACTGCACCCCCTCGTCTGTGAAGCCTTCAACGCAGACTTCGACGGCGACCAGATGGCGATTCACGTCCCCCTGAGCGCACAGGCGCAGGCCGAAGCCCGCATCCAGATGCTCTCGGCCCACAACCTGCTTTCGCCCGCCAACGGCGAACCGAACGTCAAGCCCAGCCGCGACATCATCCTCGGTATCTTCACGCTGACCCAGCTTCGCCGCGACAACCCCGGCGCAGGCACGGAATACAGCAGCGAGCAGGATGTCCTCGCCGCCTTCGACAGTGGCATCCTGAGCCTCAACAGCCCCGTGATGCTGCGCGGCAAGGAAACCAGCCCCGGTCGTCTGCGCTTCGTGTTCTCCAGCCCCGATGAAGCCATCATGGCCGTGGAGCGCGGCAGCATCGACAACCAGGATCACGTCCTCATTCGCCTGAACGGCAAGATGTACGAGACCAGCGCGGGCCGCGTCAGCTTCCGCCGGATCGTGCAGGAAGCCCTCGGCAATCAGGCCAGCCTCGTCGATACGCTGGTGGACCTCGACACCACCTACGAAAAAGACGCCCTCAAAGATATGGTCATGGCCTGCTTCAAGCACCTCGGCATCGAGGCCACGGCGGGACTGCTCGACGGCCTGAAAGACAGCGGCTTCAAGCTGTCCACCACCTCGGGTATTACCATCGGTATCGACGACATCGTGTTGCCGCCCAGCAAGCCCGCGCTTCTGGCCGCCGCCGACCTGAAACTCAAGGAAATCGAGCAGAACTACGAGTTCGGCTTTATGACCCACGAGGAACGCTACAAGCAGGTCGTGCAGCTCTGGAACGACACCACCGACGAAGTGAAAAACGCGGTGTTCGAGAACTTCAGCCAGAACTACCCCTTCAACCCCCTCTGGATCATGAGCCAGTCGGGTGCCCGTGGTAACCCTCAGCAGATTCGTCAGTTGGCGGGGATGCGCGGCCTGATGGCCCGTCCTGACGGCAGCACCATCGAAGTGCCCATCAAGGCGAGCTTCCGCGAAGGTCTGACCGTGGCCGAGTACTTCATCAGTACGCACGGTGCCCGTAAGGGTGGTGCAGATACGGCGCTCCGTACCGCCGACTCCGGCTACCTGACCCGTAAATTGGTCGATGTGGCGCACGAAGTCGTGGTGCGTGACGTGGACTGCGGAAGCACGGATTACACCGAGATCTTCCTCGGGGCCACCGATGACCGCACCGGCGAATGGCGTTCGCGCAAGGCCAGCGAAATCGAAACCAGCATCTATGGCCGCACCCTGACCGCCGATGTGGAACTCGAAGACGGCCGTGTGGTGCCCGCAGGCGAGATGCTGAACCTCGAAGACGTGAAGCTGATCGCCAAGCAGTCGCGTGCCCTCCAGAGCGTGTACGTCCGTACGCCCCTGAACTGCCGCGTCAAGGCTGGCGTGTGCCAGAAGTGCTACGGCTATGACCTCTCGCAGGCCAAACCCGTCAGCATGGGCGAAGCAGTGGGAGTGGTGGCCGCAGAATCCATCGGTGAACCCGGAACCCAGCTCACCATGCGTACCTTCCACACCGGCGGCGTGGCAGGCGGCGGCGACATCACGATGGGTCTGCCCCGCGTGATCGAGCTGTTCGAGGCCCGCAAGCCCAAGACGCAGGCCGTTGTGGCCGACCGTGACGGACTGGTGCGGATCGAGGAAGAAGAAGAGCGCTACATGATCAAGATCGAAGCCGACGACGATCAGTACTCGGCCAAGACCGCGACCAAAGTGCCCAAGACCCTGCGCCTGATCGTGAAGGACGGCGACCGCGTGGAAGCCGGACAGGCCATGACGCGCGGCGCTGTGAACCCCCACGACCTGCTGCTCTACAAAGACAGCGGCGCGGCCCAGCATTACCTCGTCGAAGAAGTGCAGCGCGTGTACCGCTCTCAGGGCGTGAAGGTCCACGACAAGCACATCGAAATCATCGTGCGGCAGATGCTGCGCTGGGTCGAAGTCATCGACGGCGGTTCCACCGAACTGCTCGAAGGTCAGACCGTGGAGCGTTGGGAAGTCGATCAGGCCAACGACGCCCTCGCGGAAGGCCAGACCCCCAGCTCGTGGAAGCCTGTGCTGCTCGGCATCACCAAGAGCAGCCTGACCACCAAGTCGTGGCTCAGCGCCGCCAGCTTCCAGCACACCACCCACGTGCTGACCGAAGCCAGCATGAAGGGTCAGGTCGATGAACTGATCGGCCTGAAGGAAAACGTGATCTTGGGCAAACTGATTCCCGCCGGAACGGGCCTCCGTACCGTGCGCGAAATGCAGGTCGCCGACGAGCGCACTCTGGAAAAATACGGCGAAGGCAGCGTCAGCCCCGACGCCGTCACCGGAACCCAGCGTTACGACGACACCCGCCCCACCAGCACGCCGACCATCAGCTTCAACGGCTAAAGCTTCAAGCCTTACGTCAATAGGGAAGACCCCCACTCGGAAACGGGTGGGGGCTTTTTTTGGTTTGGGGATGATTGAGGGGGGCGGGCGTTCTGGGGGCGTAGGTCTAAGGGTCAAGAGTCGAAGGGTCTAGGGAAGGGCGAGGGCAACTGCTTTTTCAGTTTTTGTCGGGCTGAGCCACTTCATATGTTTGCCCGGCTGAGCTATGCACAACGAACTCCCAGTCTGCTCCCTTGCCAGCTTGCAATCTTTTCCTTGACCCTTAGACCCTAGACCCTTCGACAGTCTCTCTCCCCTGTACCTCGGCGTTCAGTTCTGTTGCTTCGTCATACAGCCCCGCGTAATGTGCCCCCAGTTTCTCCAGAAACCGCATTTCCTGGCGCGTGGTGATGGCGCTCAGGGTGGCTTCATAGCTGAGCAAAAGGGCACCGTAGGCCAGTCCCCCGGCTCCCAGAATGGCAAGCAGGATAGGTGCCAGACCCGTATCAAAGTTGCCCAGATTGCCCGCGCCGATCAGGATGCTGGTACACACCAGCAGCGTGACGGCCAGGTAAAAAGCCTGCATGGCCCGCTGGATATAGCGCGTGCGGCGGGTCAGGCGCGGCAACTGCTCGATGATCATGCGTTTTTCCTCGCGGGCCAGCGGTTCACGTTGCCCTTCCTCGCTGACCAGAAATTTGAAACGCGAAGTAAGCACCCGCACCCGGTCAGTGCTGCGGCCCAGGCGGGCGCTGGTGCTCATCAGCAGGGTGCCCGCGCCGCTGATCAGTACGGCGGGCGTGATCATGGCAGTCAGGACAGCGAGGCTGGGGTCGGCCATGCCTCTAGGGTACACAGGAGAGCAGCTCGGTAGACAGCCAGACACCCCCCACAACATGGCCCCTCTGGCTCTGGCCTTGGCTGGCAAACTCTCATCTGGGCCTCGTTTGGTGGCCGGGAATCAGGCGTAGCATAAGGGCAGGACGCTGCACGACCCAAGGGGGTTTGTGCTACGGAGGTACACACTATGCCCAATATCGGCCCCGGAGAAATCCTCGTTATTTTAATTATTGCCCTCGTGGTCTTTGGCCCGCGCAAGTTGCCCGAACTGGGCAAAAGCCTGGGCGCAGGCATCCGCGAGTTCCGCAAAGGCACTGCTGGCCTGAAAGAAGAGTTTGAGGGCAGTATGCGCGAACCGACCCAACCCGCAGGCCCCGCACCCGTGCAGACCATCACCGCCTCGGCAGTGACGCCCGGTGTGGTCATGGCAAAAGACGCGACGCCCCAAGCCGTAGCTTCCCAGACCATCCTTCCCCAAACTGCCGCGCCGCAGCCCGCGCAAGCTGTGACCCCTGCCACTGCCGAAAAAGCCCCCGAGCACGTCTAGTACACGCTTTTCCTGCATACACCCGCCAGCTACTCCACTAGGCATTTGATTTTTGGCCGCGCCTCCGCTAGATTGGCGTGCGCTGGAACGGTGTCCGAGTGGTTGAAGGAGCACGCCTGGAAAGTGTGTAACGGGGCAACCTGTGAGGGAACTAGAAAAACTCCCTTCCTGTCGCCTAATTTCGGTGCTTGTTCCAACCCCCTATAGACACTTAGGGTTCGGTGACTTCCACATAATACCGCCCTCAGTACGAGCCAAGTGCTCAAGCTGAGGGCGTTTTCTTTTGGGTTCGCTTATGCCTCAATGTCATGACTTCA
>NZ_KB899755.1 GCF_000378445.1 Deinococcus aquatilis DSM 23025
GCCGCGAGCCAGTTTGGGAAGTCGAAGGCGGCGGTGATCGCTGAAGGCCAGATCAAGCAGACCTTCGCCGATGTCGCGGGCTGCGACGAAGCCAAGCAGGACCTGCAGGAAGTCGTCGAATTCCTGCGCCACCCCGAGCGTTACCACCAACTCGGCGCCCGCATTCCCCACGGCGTCCTGCTCGTCGGCCCTCCCGGCAGCGGCAAAACCCTGCTCGCCAAAGCTGTCGCTGGAGAAGCCAAAGTTCCCTATTACTCCATCTCCGGTTCCGATTTCGTCGAGATGTTCGTCGGCGTCGGGGCCGCCCGCGTCCGTGACCTGTTCGAGCAGGCCCGCAAAAGTGCGCCCTGCATCGTCTTTATCGATGAAATCGACGCGGTGGGCCGCAAACGCGGCGTGAGTTTGCAGGGCGGCAACGACGAACGCGAACAGACCCTCAATCAACTCTTGGTGGAGATGGACGGCTTCGGCAGTGGACAGGAAGTGATCATTCTGGCGGCCACCAATAGACCCGATGTGTTGGATGCGGCGTTGCTGCGTCCGGGGCGTTTTGACCGTCAGGTGGTGGTGGACGCGCCGGATGTGCGGGGCCGGGAAATGGTGCTGCGAATTCATGCCCGTAAAAAGCCGCTGGATGCCAGTGTGGATCTGGCACTGGTGGCCCGCAGAACGGCGGGGATGGTGGGGGCAGATCTGGAGAACCTGCTGAACGAAGCGGCGCTGTTGGCGGCGCGGGAAGGCCGGACGCGGATTACGGGGCGGGATGTGGATGAGGCACGGGACCGGGTCTTGATGGGGCCGGAACGCCGCTCGCTGGTGGTCCGGGAAGCCGACCGCAAGGTGACGGCCTACCACGAAGTCGGACATGCCCTCGCTGCCCAACTATTGCCGCACGCCAACCGGGTCGCCAAACTGACCGTGGTACCGCGTGGCCGTGCAGCGGGCTACATGATGCCCGACGCCGATGACCGCCTGCACGTCACGCGCCCAGCGCTGGAGGACATGATTGCGGTGGCGTTGGCGGGCCGCGCCGCCGAAGAGGTCATCTACGGCGAAGTCACCACCGGGGCACAGAACGACTTTCAGCAGGCCACCAACATTGCCCGCCGAATGGTCACGGAATGGGGCATGTCGGCCCGGATCGGCAAAGTGGCCCTTGCCAGCGATGACGGTAACTTTCTGGGCGGCGGTTCTCAGGCCATGCCCATCAGCGAGGCCACCGCTTTTGCCGTAGATGAAGAGGTACGCGCCCTGATCGATACCGCCTATGCCCGCGTACTGGATCTGGTGCAGGAGCATCTGGCCGCCATCCACGAAATCGTGACGGTTCTCATCCGGCGCGAGACCCTCAGCGGCGAGGAATTCAGCACCCTGCTGGCGGGAGGTCTGCTGGACGACCTCCCCGCACCTCTCCCGTTGGCGGGCGGCGGCTCTCCCCTGCCTGCCTGAGCACCATCTCAAAATTCAGAAAAGGAGGCTGCCGCGAGAGATTGACTCCTCGCGGCAGACTCCTGTGTACTCACCCTGCCGACAGGTGATCCTCAAGAGTCAGGGACGCTCTTCATGGCCCAGGCTTCAGGACGGGAAGGCGTATTCAGGTTTCGTCATCGTCCTCCGGGTCACGCGTCACACTGGGCTTGCTGGGCGCGTGGGTGCGGTCCTGACTGGTGCGCGGATCGGGGGCCAGATCGTCACGGGTGATCTTGATTTCTATGGGCGATCCACCAAAATTCAGCGAACGCTGCGGAAAGGGAATCTCGATTCCGGCCTGATCCATGGCGATTTTGATTCGGCGGTTGTACTCGCGCCCAATGGCGTACTGGCTTTTGGGCTGCACCTTGTACAGCGCCCGCAAGGTCACGCTATCGGGTGCAAGTTGGGTGACGCCCTGCATTTCCGGGGCTTCCAGAAAAAAGGGCCTCCAGTCGGGATCATTATAGATTTCGTTGCTTACGGCTTCCAGCACGCGCAGAGCGTCGTTGATATTGGCGGCGTAGGTCACGTTGACAGTCGCCACCACGCGGCTCCAGTCTTTGCTGCTGACACTGACCGTCAGAATCTGGCCGTTGGGAATGATATGCACCGTGCCGTCAAGCGCCCGCAGGGCCGTCACGCGCAGATTCAGCCGCTCCACGTTGCCCGAGAGCAGGCCGGTATTGACCGTGATCACATCGCCAATACCGTACTGGTCTTCCAGAAGAATAAAAAAGCCCGTGAACACGTCTTTGATCAGGCTCTGAGCGCCGAAGCCGACAGCCAACCCCAGCACCGACACGCCCGCCAGAAGGCCGGTGGCGTTCACCCCCAGCGTCTGCAGCCCTGCGATCAAACCAATGACCACCACCACAGCTTTCAGCGAGCTTTCGACCACGCCTTTCAGAGTCTGAATCCGTACGCTGCGGCGGTTGAATTCTTCTTCTGCCACGATCCGCGCCGACAGTGTGCCGATCAGATTCCAGGAGATCAGCGCCAGCGCCAGCACGACCACCGCCTGCCCCGCACTGTTGCGGAAGCCGCCCATAATGTCTTGCCCCAGATCAAACAGGAACGGCACCGAGGGCAGGTAAGCGACGTGTGTTGCCACCGCCAGCCAACCCACCGCGCAGATCAGCAGCCACAGCCCATTGAGCACCACAATCAAACGGCGGTCGATATGGGCTTCGAGCGCCCGCAGCAGAATGCGCCCAAAGCGGTACAGAGCGTAAGCCGTGAGTGCTGTGAGTGTTAAGCCCAACCACACCTGCGGCTTGGACAGTTGAATGGCTAAAGTATCCAGCATCCGCTCAATCTCTCATAGGTAGGTGAGTGATGCAGGCCAATGCAGCCTCTTGACCTTGCCGCGCCCCAAAGTTCGTGTGCTGGGCAGAAACAGAGCGTTCTTGGCTGACACGTTCTTTGCACTGGGCAGCTACTCACTGGGTAGCTACTTCTGTGCGAATGCCGCTTCCAGCTTGGGAATCAGTTGGGCTTCGTGGGCACGTGCGGCCCTCAGGAGGGCGTTCTTGACGGCTCTGGCATCGGCGCTGCCGTGCCCGATAAAGGCCAGCCCGCGCACGCCGACCAGAATGCTGGCCCCGTAGGTGCTGGGGTCCATCCGTTCGGCCAGCCCGCGCAGTGCGCCGCGCACCAACAGGCCGCCCAACTTGCTTTTCAGGGTGCTGCCCAGGGCCTCGCGGACCCACCCGAACAGCACCTTGGCTTCTCCCTCGGCCAGTTTCAGCACCACGTTTCCGGTAAATCCATCGGTCACCACGATGTCGGTGCTTCCCAGAAAGATGTCGCGGCCTTCGATGTTGCCGTGAAAGTTCAGGGTCTTGCCGTGCATATCGCGCAGCAGGGCGTGGGTTTCCAGCACCAGCGCACTGCCCTTGTGATCCTCCTCGCCAATGCTCAGGAGGCCCACCGTGGGATTATGTTTGTCTTCCACCACATGGAGATAAACACTGGCCAGCCGTGCCCACTGCGCCAGATACTGCGCTTTCACGTCGGCGTTGGCTCCGGCATCCAGCAGCGTGGTAAAGCCGGATTTGGCCGGGAGATGGGTCAGGATGGCGGGCCGGTCTACACCCTTGATGCGGCCCAGGGTCAGCAGAGCGCTTGCCATCGTTGCCCCGCTGTGGCCCATGCTGACGGCGGCGGCGGCCTTTCCGTCCTTCACCAGACGGGTACACACGTTGATGCTGGCCTCAGTGCGGCTCCGCACGTCGCTGGCGTGTTCATCCATCCCGATGACATCGGGGGCGTCCACGACCTCCAGAGGCAGGCTGGCGCTGCCCGCATATTTGCCCAGTTCGGCGTGCAGCTTGACGCGGTCGCCCACCAACAGCACCGACACGCCCGCACGGGCCGCCAGCACCGCGCCCTCGACATTCGGCAATGCACCAAAATCGCCGCCCACTGCGTCCAGCGCAATGGGTAAGGCGGCTTGGGCGTCAGGAGACTCCGCTTTAGCGGTCATCCGCATCAGTCAGCGCCGCTGACGTGTAAAAGGGCCGGGCCTCGGTGCCGCGTGTTTCTGTGCCTCTGCCGCCTTCGCTGGGCAGACGGTAGCCGGGACGCTCCACCTGCTCGCGAATATCCTTAAAATCCACGTAACCATCGGCGGCATTACGAAGTTCATAGCTGGTCATCTCGGGAATACTAGCAACTACCACGCGCTTACCTCGCGCCCGCAGCACCTCTACTGGGCGTTCAAAGTCACCGTCACCCGTCAGCAGCACTGCAGTATCGAAGCGCTCGGAAGTCGTCAGAAGATCGGTCACGATTTCAATATCAAGACTGGCCCGTCTGTGTGTATCGCCGTGTTCATCTGTATTTTCACGCAGTGGACGGGTACGTACCGTGTACCCCATGTATGTCAGCGCATCTATAAAGCGTTTTTGTTTATCGTCCATGGGAAGCGGTACAGCCGTGTAATAAAAGGCGTTGTACAACACGCCGTACCCTGCAAAATGCTCCAGGATCTTGCGGTGGTCAAAGTTCCAGCCCAGGCGTTTGGCCGCCGCATACACGTTTGCACCGTCAATAAATAATGCAATTCGTTCCATTTGAATTCCTTCCATCTGCCTTGCCTCCATCGAATCGGTGCTGCTGAATCTGACCCTGAAAATTGAATGTTCCGCCAGAAATAGAGGTGAGCTTTGGCGCGTTCCAGTTAAGGACGTTGCACTTAATATTGTGTTTTCCAGGACATCACCGGAACTGCCCTGCACTGTAGATCTGCGAGTCCATTCCCAGTGCAACGTCCTTTTTTGGGTCTCGCTCTGCTCGGTTAATCTAAAGATTAACTCCGACCTACTTAAGATAACGTACCCAACAAAAGAAAAGCAGGCCTACGGGTCAGTTCACGCCACGCTGAAGCTGTGGACGCGCCTGATCTATGTCAGAAGCCTGAAGCGCCGCCCAGACATCGGCCCGCAACTCAGTCAAATCGAGTCCAGCGTACTGTTCCGGTAAGGCGTCTAAATACTTTTCGGCCTTGATAAAATTGCGGTGGGCCAGACTGCCGTGATGCCAGCGCTTATGTAAGGCCGCTGCCAGCAAAATCAGAGCAGAGAGGCAGGCTCGCTCATCGCCCGTTGCCTGCAGCCACACTTCTTCCCACGCTTCATGCGCTTCCCACCAGTGGCCTGCATTGAACAGCGTGATTCCTTCCTGCCAACCCCCCACTTCAGTAGCATTCATGGTCCAACAGTAAGGCCGATTACAGCGTATGACTGAGCAATGAACAGTCGGTTAGCCTTATCCCCATACGCTGCCTATCTGCCCAGTATGCTCAGGCGTATACTTTATTTTATGAAGCCTGTAGAACTCTCTGACAGCAATTTTACCGCCGAAATCAGCGAAGGTCTGACCCTTGTCGATTTCTGGGCACCCTGGTGTGGCCCCTGCCGTATCATCGCCCCAGTTATCGAAGAACTGGCTGGACAGTACGAAGGCCGCGTCAAGATAGGCAAGCTGAACGTGGATGACAACCCTATGGTTCAGGGTCAGTACCGCGTGATGAGCATCCCCACGCTGATCCTGTTCAAGGACGGTCAGCCGGTAGAAGGCGTGGTCGGCGCACAGCCCAAGCGTGCCTTTGAAGCCCTGCTCGACAAGTACGCCGTCACCGCTCAGGTGCCCGCTGCCGCCGAAACCGTTTCCGCCAACTAAAGCACGTTCTGTCTGAACCGCCTCCAAGTTGGGGGCGGTTTTTTGTTGTCCAATTTGGGGGTGCTGGGTCCAAGGGTGGGAGAGGAAGTCCTTCAGACCTACCCACTCAGAAACGCACCACGTCCGGCGGTGTCCAGGCGTGCAGCGCCTCTCCCAGCAAAATCTCTCCCTCTTCCCATTCACCGTGCCCGCTGGCAACGTTGATGTGTCCCGCCTCGCCCGCCGATACCAACTCGGCTTCCCACGCCTGCGCAAATTCGGTGGCGCGGTCCATGCTGGCATACGGGTCGTTTTCGCTGGCAATGACCAGGGCCGGAAAAGGAAGCGGCTGCATCGGCACTGGGGCCATCTGGCACACCACCGGGTCGGTCTCCAGCATTCCGGGTTGCTCGGCGTCGGTGGGGGCCACCAGCAATGCCCCACGCACCCGCTCATGGCCGCCGTACAGCGCCGCCCAATGCACGATGGTCAGCACGCCGCAGGAATGGCCCGCCAGAACAAGGTCGCCGGGAGTGGAGTCTATGGTTTCCTGGAGCCGCGCCGACCAGCCTTCAGGCGTGGGGTCTTCCCAGTCATCTTGCACCACGCGGGCCGCACCAAATTTGGTTTCCCACAGCGTTTGCCAGTGCTGCGGCCCACTGTCGCCAAGGCCAGGAACAATGATCAGGGTTGGGGTCATGGCGCAAGGGTAGCAGAGGCAGAGGACAAAGAAAAAACTCCCCGCACAAGGCAGGGAGCGTTTGCAAGTTTTGAACTGTGCAGAGCTTTAGACGAGTTCGATCAGGGCCATCGTCACACCGTCGCCACGGCGGGTGCCGATGCGGAGGATGCGCGTATAGCCGCCGGGACGCTCGGCGTACTTGGGAGCCACTTCGTCCATGACCTTACGAACCACGGCGTTATCGTGGATGTCGCGGGCCACCAGACGGCGGGCGTGCAGGTCGCCACCTTTGGCGGTGGTAATCAGCTTCTCAACGTAAGGACGAAGCTCTTTGGCTTTCGTGAGGGTCGTTTGGATACGGCCTTCACGCAGCAGTGCCGTGGCTTGGGCGCGGGCCAAAGCGGTACGGGCGCTGCTGTTGCGGTTGAGCTTGCGGCCACTTCTACCGTGACGCATGGGAATTCTCCTTAGGAATCAGGCGTTGCCACCTGGAATAAGTCTGCTGGATTCAGTCTCGGAGTGCGAGGCCAAACTGGGCAAGCTGCTGTTTGATCTCGTCGAGGCTGCGCTCACCGATACCGGGAACCTTTTTGAGGTCGCGGTCGGAGAGGGCGCACAGGGCGTCCACGCTGTCGATGCCTTCTTCTTTCAAAGAGTGCAGGACGCGGGTGGTGAGGCCCAGGCCTTCGAGGGTCACGCGGGGCGTGTCGAGATCGGCGGGATAAGGCTGAGGGTTGATGCTCAGTTCAGGCTGACGGGGCAGGTCATACACGCTGGGCGCGGCGGGCGCGGCAGGCGTGTACACAGGCGTCTGCACTTCCGGCGCGAGGGCCGGGAGCGTCTCGACGTTGCCGAACACTGTCAGTTCATCACGGAGGATCTCGACAGCCTTGTCGAGCGCTTCTTGCGGCGTAGTACTGCCGTCCGTCCAGACCCGGATAATCAGGCGGTCAAGGTCGGTCTGCTGTCCCACGCGGGTGTTTTCCACGTGATAAGCCACACGGCGCACCGGAGAGAACATCGCGTCAACGGGAATAGAGTTGATGCGGTCTTTGGTGGCGTGCTTGTCGGCTGGCACATATCCTTCGCCTTCTTCCACACGAACTTCCATCACCAGTTTGCCGTCTTCGGCAAGGGTGGCGATGTGCAGGTCGGGGTTGACGATTTCGGCGTCGCTCGGAACCTCGAAGGCGCTGGCCCGCACGATCCCTTCACCCTGCGCACGCAGCGTCAGGGTCTTGGGACCGGGGGTATGAAAACGCACGACCATTTCCTTGAGGTTCAGAATCAGCTGAATGACGTCTTCTTTGACGCCAGGAATCGTGCTGAATTCGTGGAGGACGTCTTCGATGTACACGCTGGTGACAGCGGTACCGGGGATCGAAGACATCAGGATGCGGCGGACAGGATTCCCGATGGTGACGCCGTAACCGCGCGTGAGCGGCTCTAGGACAAATTCGCCGTAATCGCCGTCCACGCGGGCTTTGAGTTGAGGGCGCTTCTGATCCACTGGGGCCTCCGTGTTAACGCGAGTAGTACTCGATGATGAAGTTCTCGTTGATTGGCAGCGCGAGATCTTCTCGGGCGGGCAAACGGGAGAACGTGCCAGTGAACGTTTCAGGATTCAGCTCGACCCAGGGGCTGACACGGCGGCGCTTCTGCGCTTCCATGTTTTCCTGAATGAAACCGATCTGGCGGCTCTTCTCACCGATGGTGATTTCGTCACCGATTTTGACGCGGTAAGAGGCGATGTCGACCTTCTTGCCGTTCACGAAAATGTGACCGTGACCCACAAATTGACGGGCCTGACGGCGGGTGCTGGCGAAGCCCATGCGGAAGACGACGTTGTCGAGGCGGCGCTCCAGCAACTGCAGGAACACCGTACCGGTCACGCCGGGCACGTTGGCCGCTTCCTCAAAGAGGTTGCGGAACTGCTTCTCGCCCATGCCGTACAGACGCGCCAGCTTCTGCTTTTCGCGCAGGCGGATGGAGTAGTCGCTGGGGCGACCCTTGCGGCGCTGACCGTGCTGGCCGGGGCCGTAAGGACGCTTGTCCAGATACTTCTGAACTTTTTCAGTCTCCGCGAGGTTAATTCCTTCGCGGCGGCTCTGTTTGGTAATGGAACCACGGAAACGACCCATGTTACGAACTCCTTAGCGGTCTGGCCCTGTAGGCTGACCGGGTCTGCGGCCCTCTGGTGCCCGTTTCCTTGCCGGTGGTGCGGCTTTCCCGGCTCAAAGGCCGAGGTGGAAACGGGGCAGGTGGGCGCGCGCGTGTGCTTTAAGCGCGGTGCTTTTTCTTGGGGCGGCAGCCGTTGTGCGGCACGGGGGTGTCGTCCATGATGGACTTCACTTCGATACCACTGGCCTGAATCGCGCGGATGGCCTGTTCACGGCCGGAGCCGCTGCCACGCACGATCACGTCAACGATGTTCATGCCGAAGGTCTGTTGGGCCTTCTTCACGGCGTCGGCGGCGGCGAGCTGGGCAGCGTAGGGGGTGCCCTTCTTGCTGCCCTTGTAGCCGATCGTGCCGCCACTGGACCACGCGACAGAGTTGCCTTCGAGGTCAGTGATGGTGACGATGGTGTTGTTGTAGCTCGCGTGGACATAAGCGCGGCCTGCGCTGATGTTGCGGCGAGCGCGACGGGGGGTCTTGCCTTTGGTGGATTTTGCCATGGCTTATTACTTCCTCGCCGCTTTCTTCTTACCGGCGACCGTTTTGCGCGGGCCCTTACGGGTACGAGCATTCGTCTTGGTGCGCTGGCCGCGCACGGGCAGGCCACGGCGGTGACGCAGACCACGGTAAGCGCCGATGTCCATCAGACGCTTGATGTTCTGGCCCACTTCGCTGCGGAGGTCGCCTTCGACCTTGTAGGTCTTCTCGACGGCTTCACGCAGGGTGGACTGCTCGGCTTCGGTCAGGTTCTTGACGCGGGTATCGGGGCTGATGCCGGTACGGGCCAGAACTTCCTTGGCGCGGGTCAGGCCAATGCCGTAGATGTAGGTCAGACCGATTTCGATCCGCTTTTCGCGGGGAAGGTCGACGCCTGCAATACGGGCCATTAGCCTTGCCTCTGCTTGTGCTTGACATTGGTGCAGATGACCAACACGCGCCCGTGGCGGCGGATCACCTTGCAGTTGTCGCACATTTTCTTGACACTGCTGCGAACTTTCATGCTTCCTCCTCGCGCCGCCGAACCGCCATCCATCCTGATGGCTGCTTAGCTGCGCTCGACCCTCTGGCCTGCACGCTGGCAGAAACAGAGAATCTAATTGGGCAACAAACCCCTGAACCTACGCGTGCGCCGCTCTCAGCATGTGCCTGTGGCCGAGGCCGAGACCCAAACTGCAACTGCGCCTCCACAAATTCCGCCTGAAGCCGGAGCTTCGGGGCGTTATTTGCGGTAGACGATGCGCCCACGGCTGGTGTCGTAGGGGCTGATTTCCAGAACCACACGGTCTCCGGGCAAAATACGGATGTAGTGAATTCGCATTTTACCGCTGATGTACGCCAGCAGGTCGTGTCCAGTGTCCAGCTTCACGCGGAACGTGGTGTTCGGCAAAGCCTCCTCCACGACGCCCTCGGCCCGAACGGTATCGGACTCTTCCTTCTTACGCTTTTCCCGCTGTTCCGGCATTTTTCGTCTTGCCACGCAACCTCCAGGCTTGATGCAAGCCAAACGTAAAGGTATCACACCTGGGAACGGTCAGCAAGGATAAAGAGAGATTAAAATCAGGATTGCTGCGGGTGTCCATCAGATTTGGACACCAGGGCACTCGGCGGCGAAAAAGACCTATCTGGCAGCTTGCAACACATCCTGCATGACGCGCCACAGCAATTCCGGAACAGTCTGAAAGCTGTACGGCGCGTGAATACGCTCCAACCGCTGATGATAGTCGCGTCCCCAGGGGCCGATATTGACGATGGGGAATTCCAGGGCATCGGCGGGTACGGGATCAACGTGGGCCGGATGCGGCGTCTGCTCGCGCAGACAATCCTGTTCGGGCAGATTGGCCGCCTGTCCCAGAAAGCTCATATCGGAGATTCCGGCGAAGTGACCGCGTACCCGTAGACTCAGGCCCGTTTCCTGCGCCAGATCCTGTGCGTGGCGTCCTACAGCCGCCTTCAGAATCCTATCGGCTGCTTGATCGCCCAGGTGAGTATGTGGGTAATGCAGCGCCCCAAAACCGAGGATAACGGCGGGGCCGTCCAGTCCGGCCAAGCCCATCAGTGCCACCGTCACTTCGCGGCTGGCCCGCAGGGGATCAGGGCCAGAGAGGGTCGATTCGATCCGCAGCCGCACAGCTTCGGCTCCCACTCTGGCGTCGGCCAGGGCGCGCAGTTCGCCGAACGTCAAGACGCTGGGACGCTGCACCGTCAGTCGCGCAGCATTCAGGCTGCCTGCCCCCGCTGCCCGCCGTGCAAATTCGGCCTGTGACGAGGCCGCGACCTCTTCCGCCAGACTGCGGAACAGGGCCAGAACCTCACTTGGCTGGCGCTGCACAGTCAGGACGTTGAAGGCACACCAGATCCAGGCGGGGGTGGTCACGTCGTACTGAGTACGGCTGTCGCGCAGTTCCAGACAGGCGGGCGCCGCGGCTTCGCCCTGTTCCGAGCGGTCAGCCAGTTCTGGGTTGGCTTCCACCCGGCGCAGCAATTCGGCAGCCATCAGACTGGCGCTCACGCCGTCGAAGGGGTAGGCCGCGTGCGTCGGGCAGCCCACCACCAACGCCGACAGCAGCACCTTGCCCACAGTGCCGAGATACGCCGCTCTCCCCTCTTCTCCACTCCCCACATCAGCGGTGGCATCCAGATTCAGGCCTGCCACCAGTTGTAGGTTGCGGCGGGCGGCAATGTCGGGCAGATCATGGGCCACCGCCCGCGCTCCGCTGGAACGGCCTTCTTCGTCTGGAGTCGCCACAAACAGCAGATTGCCGGGACGCTGCTCCAGCGGCAATCTGCTGTAGTGCTCCAGTACAGCCAATCCTGCTGCCAGACCGCCTTTCATGTCCAGCAGACCACGTCCGGGCAGGAAGTCACCCGACTGAAGATCAGCGAGGGCCAACCGCTCCTGTGCCTCCAGACCACGGGTGACTGACTGTACCTCCAGCGTTTCCCGCATTGCCTCCAGCAGCGCTTCGGTTTCTCCGGCCAGCGGTTGCCACACGCCGTAATCGTCGGTGCTGACCGTATCGTAATGGCCTGCCAGCAGCACGGTTTGCGTGCCCTGACCTTCCACCAACGCATATATATTCCAGGCGTCATGGCCGGAACGGGCGCGGCCCAGCCACACGTTCTCTGGGTGAGCGGCAAAGATCGGCCAACGCCTCAGCTCGGCTTCCAGCAGGCCCGCGAAGGCCGTCTCTCCGGGTTGCCCGGTCACACTGGGCCAACTGGTCAGCAGCAGCGCCAGTTCGCGGGCGCGGGCAAACCAATCGCCCTGCACCGTTGATGTAGGCAGAGGGGCAGTCATGTGATCACCCCACTGTTGGGCCAGCCCCGCAAACTGTTCGATGGCTGACCGACACCTACAAGCAACCCTGAGTGCAACATGAAGCTTAGTTTAAGGCTCGGTACCAGTTTCTTCTAGCACCCATTGACTGAACTTTTTGGTCATATCAGGAGGCAATAGACGGCGAACAGGCGGATCAGGGAAACTGCTCCCAAATCCGCCTGAGTTACCTCTCTCCTGTAAAACGTCACGGCAATGCCGAACCTCAGTTCAGCGTGCTGGAAATCCGGCTGTAGACCTCGTCCATCGTGCCCACGCCGTCCACTGTTTTCAGGTGGCCCCGCGCCGCGTAATAGTCAATCAGGGGGCGGGTCTGCTCGCGGTACACGTTCTGGCGTTCGCGGGCTACCGCTTCGGTATCGTCGTCGCGGCCACTGGTCTTGCCGCGCTCCACGATCCGGGCAATCAGCAGGTCGTCGGGAACTTCCAGCAGAGGCACGGCGCTGATGGGTGCCCCCAACTCCTCAAGCAACATGTCGAGTTCCTGCGCCTGTGCGGTGGTGCGGGGAAAACCATCGAAGATAACCCGGACGCTGTCCATGCTGGCGAGGCGATCACGGATCAGGGCCATCAACAGATCATCAGGCACCAATTTTCCAGCCTTCATCAGTGGACCGGCCTGCTGCCCCAGTTCGGTGCCGCGCTCCACGTGGTCGCGCAGAATATCTCCGGTACTGATCTTGACGAGTTGCTGCTCGTGGGCGAGGCGCTCGGCCTGCGTGCCTTTACCTGCACCGGGCGGGCCGAGAAAAATCACGACTTTGTTTTTGGATGTGGTCAACGTAGTCCCCCTTCTTTGGGTGTACAGCATAAGGTGAACTGGGCACCTATGCAGCGGGCCTGATCAGAAGTGTTCCCAGACAGGTGACGAAAAACGAGGGTGCACACAGAAAAACCGCCCACCCAGACGAGGGCGAGCGGCCTTACAAGAATTGAGATCAGTTGTTGAGTCTGCCGCGAATCCGGCCTTTGGTAATGAATCCGTCGTAACGGCGAACCGTCAGTTGGGCTTCCAGTTGCTTGAGGGTTTCGAGCGCCACACCCACGATGATCAGCAGACCTGTGCCCGAGAACTGGAAGGTGGTGATGCCCGTGGCCCGCTGCACGATCTGGGGCAAAATAGTCAGGATGACCAGGAAGACTGCGCCCCACAGGCTCAGGCGGCCACTGATTCCGCCCAGGAATTCGGCGGTGGGCGTACCGGGCCGGACACCCGGAATGAACCCTCCCGCCTCGCGCAACTGCTCACTGATACGCTTGGGATCAAACTGCACACTGTTGTAGAGGTAAGTGAAGCCGAAAATCAGCAGTCCCTCTAGGGCCAGATACAGGGGCTGACCAAACACCAGATTCGACTGAATCCAGGCGTTCACAGCGGGCGCACGTGTCGCCGTCGCTGTAGCAATCAGGTTGGGAATGATCAACATGGCGCTGGCGAAAATGACCGGAATCACGCCCGCCTGGTTGACCTTGATAGGCAGCCAGGTGGCCTGTCCACCCATATTCCGTACTGCGCCAGTCGGTGCTCCGCCCCGCGCACGGGCATAGGTCACCGGTACACGGCGTTCACCCTGATAGACATACACGATTCCGGCGATAGTGACCAGAATAACAGCCACGAAGACCAGAATTCGGACCACACTGGTCTGCTCGGTATTGAGCAGTTGACCGGTGGCCGCAATTTCACGTGGGTAGTTGGCGATGATGCCCGAAGTGATGATCAAGCTGATGCCGTTGCCCACACCAACTTCGGTGATACGCTCGCCAATCCACATGGTAAAGGCGATACCGGCCACCTGCGTCAGCACCATCACCACAGTCGTGAAGATGCCGGGGTCCCATCCCACAGCCACATAAGCTGGATTGCTGGTGATGAACAGAGAGAAGAACAGCGCCTGCGCCGTACCCAGCCCGACAGCGGCGTAGCGGGTGAACTGGTTGATCTTCTTGCGCCCTTCTTCGCCCTCTTTACTGAGCTTTTCCAGAGCAGGCACAGTGGTGGTCAGCAGCTGAATCACGATACTGGCCGTGATGTAAGGCAGCACGCCCAGCGCAAAAATCGAGAACTGCGAAAGATTGCCGCCCGAAATCAGGCTGATTAACCCGAAAAGGCCACCTGAGGTGGCCGATTCGAGCGCTGCGGTGTTGACGCCGGGAGTGGGAATGGTGCTTCCCAAGCGGTAGACCGCCAGCAGCAGCAGGGTGAAGACAATCTTCCGCCGAAGGTCCGGAATCCGGAACGCGTCGCGGAAGGCGCGGAGCATTTAGCCCGCCTTCTCGTCGTTTTGGTTGTCGCTGCCCTTCACTTCAGGCAAGATGACCTTGCCGCCAGCTGCTTCCACAGCTGCAATAGCTGCGGCGCTAGCAGCGTCCACATACACCGTTACGGCGCGGGTCAGTTCGCCACTGGAGAGCAACTTCACAGGCCAGTTCTTGCGGCGCACCAGACCGGTCAATTCCAGCGCTTCGCGGTCCAGCACGTCCATGCCAGTTGCCTCGAGGTGCGAGAGTTTCACGATTTCGTAGGTGGTGCCGACGTTATTGAATCCGCGCTTGGGCAGACGGCTGATCAGGGTGCTGCGGCCACCTTCGAAGAAGGAACCCTTACCAGCGCCGCTGCGCGACTTCTGACCCTTGTGACCGCGTCCGGCAGTCTTGTCAGTGCCGCCGGGGCCGCGTCCTACCCGCTTGCGGTTCTTGCGGCTCCCCTCGGAGGGCTTCAGTTCGTGGAGCTTCACCCTTCTACCTCCAGCATGTGCTGCACAGTCTTGACCATGCCGCGAATGGCGGGCGAATCGTTGAGGACGCGGGTATCGCCAATTTTACGGAGACCCAACGCCTTCACGGTAGCGACCTGACTGGCGCGGCGGCCAATCACGCTGCTCTTCAGAGTGATCTTGATGGATGCCATTATTGAGCACCTCCGGCGGGTTGCGCGGCTGCGGCAGGCTCGCCGCGCAGGGCGCGAACTTGCTTGGCAGTACGCAGGTTCTTGAAGCCGTCAAACACGGCATACGCCACGTTGATTCGGTTCCGGCTTCCAAGTTCCTTCGAGAGCATGTTGGTGATCCCGGCCAGTTCGGCAATCGAACGGGGCACGGTGCCCGCGATGACGCCCGTACCGGGGCCTGCGGGTTTCAGCAGCACGCGGCTGGTCGAGTTCACACCGACGATGTCGTGCGGAATGGTTCCGTTTTCGACAGGGACGGTGATCATGTTCTTGCGGGCAATCGCTTTGGCTTTCTCGATCGCCACGGGCACTTCCTTGGCCTTGCCGATGCCCATGCCCACGCGACCGTTACGGTCACCGAGGATCACGAGTGCGGCGAAGCGGAAGCGGCGTCCACCCTGGTAGGTTTTGGACGTGCGGTTCACGAACAGCATCTTCTCTTCGAATTCGCTGGTTTCGCGTTCGCGGTCATTGCGACGATTAAAAGTCAAGGCCACCCTCCCGCGCTGCGTCTGCGAGCGCCTTCACACGTCCGTGGTAGCGGTACTGACCACGGTCGAACACAACCTGCTTGACACCCTTGGCGGTCGCGGCTTCGGCCAGGGCCTTGCCCACTGCGGCGGCGGTGTCGGTTTTGGTGCCAGTCTTGAGGGCGCTGCTGCTGGCCGAAGCCAACGTGGTGCCACTGGCATCATCGATAATTTGGGCGTAGATATGCTTGCTGGAGCGGAACACGCTGAGGCGTGGGCGCTCGCCAGCGGCAACGCGCACCTTGCGGCGGGCGCGGAGCTTGCGGCGGATGGTGGTCTGGGTCGCCATTATTTCTTCCCTTTCCCGCCCGTCGCACCGGCTTTACCGGCCTTCAGGGCAATTTGCTCGCCAACGAAACGCACACCCTTGCCGTGATAGGCGTCGGGCTTGCGAACCTTGCGGACATTGGCGGCCACCTGGCCGACCAGTTGCTTGTCGATTCCGCTCACGTCGATCTTGGTGGGTTCAGGCACCGCAAAAGTCACGCCAGCAGGAGGATCGATGATGACGGGGTGGCTGTAGCCGATAGCCAGTTCCAGAACCTTGCCGTTCAGCTTGGCACGGTAACCCACGCCACGCAGTTCGAGGTTGATGGTAAAGCCGTCGCTCACGCCTTTGACAGCGTTGGCGACCAGCGTACGGGTCAGGCCGTGAAGGGCGCGGTGACGCTGAGCATCGCTGGGACGCTCGACGAGCAAGGTGCCGTCTTCGTGCTTGATGGTGAGGTCTTGGTTGAAGGGAACGCTAAGTTCGCCTTTGGGACCCTTGACCTTGAACACGCCATTGGCTGTGCTCGCGGTGACGCCGTTGGGTACGGCGATAGGTTGTTTACCGATACGGGACATCTTGTCTCCTTAAATGCAGAGCCGGTGGGCTGGTGCGTGGCTCCGTGGTCAGGGATAGGGCGGTCAGTACAGCGGAAACAGCAAGAAATCAGTTGAATTGGCAGACGCCGAAGCGTTTACCAGAGCACGCAGATAACTTCGCCGCCGATTCCCTGTTTACGGGCTTCGCGGTCAGGCAGCAGACCTTTGCTTGTGGACACGATAGCCACACCAAGGCCGCGCTGGATGCGGGGCAGGCTGTCGGCGCTCACGTACGCACGGCGACCAGGACGGCTGATGCGCTCGATGTGCTTGATGACCTGCTCACGCTTGTGGCCGTATTTCAGGGTCACGCGCAAGACATCAAACTTTTGGCCTTCAGGACGGGTACGCTCGACAGAAGCAACGTAGCCTTCCTTGACGAGCAACTTGGCAAGCTCTTCTTTGAACTTAGAGGCCGGGATGTCCACGGTCTCTTTGAACGTGCGCGTCGCGTTGCGAATGCGCGTGAGCATGTCGGCGATAGGATCACTCAGCATGTTTTTCCTCCGGGGGCGTATGCAAGGCACAGAGGCCCCGGCGGGTGGCCCGTCACCTGTCTGATGGCGGGCCGAGTCTTCCCTTGAAAATTGGGTTTGGCATCCAAACGGAGCGCCTTACCGCTTCTTCTGTTGGGTCATATCCCAGTCCCAGACGATCACCGCCCAAATGCCCTGTGGTGCCTTTCAGCCTTTGGGGCGGGCGGTTCGTATCCGGGTGGGGCCTACAAGGTTCGCATCCTGGCTGGCCGGAGCCACACCAGAGGGCGAGATCTTACCAGCTGCTCTTTTTAACGCCCGGCAATTCGCCTTTGTGTGCCAATTCGCGGATGCAAATGCGGCACAGGCCGAAGAACCGGTAGTAGCTGCGGGCACGGCCACAGCGGGAGCAGCGGTTGTAGTTTTGCACGGCAAATTTCATGCCGCGCTCTGCCTTCACAACTTTAGAGGTGTTCGCCATATACTTCCTTATTTACCGGAGACTGATTAACCGGTTATTTCCGGAACGGGAGACCCATCGCCTGAAGCAGTGCGCGGGCTTCCTCGTCGGTCTTCGCGGTGGTCACGATAGTGATGTCCATACCGCGCACCCGGTCCACCATATCATAAGTGATCTCGGGGAAGATCAGCTGTTCCTTGATGCCGAGGTTGTAGTTGCCACGTCCGTCGAACGCGTTGGGGTTGATTCCACGGAAATCACGGATGCGGGGCAGGCCGATGTTGATCAGCTTCTCCAGGAACACGTACATACGCTCGCCGCGCAGCGTGACCTTCACACCGACGGGCATGCCCTGACGGAGTTTGAAGTTGGAGATGCTCTTCTTGGCCTTGGTGATGATGGGCTTCTGAAGGGTGATCAGTGCCAATTCCTTGGCAGCTTTGTCGATGGCCTTACTGTCTTCCTTGGAAGCGCCGAGGCCCTCGTTAATCACGATCTTTTCGATACGGGGCGCAGCCATGATGGATGAATATCCAAATTGCTGCACCAGCGCGGGCCGGACTTGCTCGTTGTACTTGCCTTTCAGGGTCTGCATGCTGCCTCACGGGGTTCGGGCGATACTGTTAGATAACGTAAGAGCCGCCCAGGTCACGCATTGGGCGCGTGACCCTGAGATTCAGTCGATGACTTTGCCGCTACCGACAGCGACGCGGACTTTCTTGCCGTCCACGATCTGCTTGCGGATGCGGGTGGCCTTGCCGGTTTCGGGATCAACGAGAGCCACTTTGCTGGCGTGAACTGCACCTTCGCGCTTTTCGATGCCGCCCTGGGGGCTGCTGGCGCTGGGTTTCACGTGCTTAGTGACCATGTTGACGCCTTCGACCACAACTTTGGCATCACGGGGCAAGGCGAGCAGGACTTTACCAGTCTGGCCCTTGTCCTTGCCGCGCAGCACGATGACGGTGTCACCCTTTTTCACGTGCAGCTTGTCGTTGTGGTGAGAGCCTGCGCTAGGAAGAGGCATTACAAGACCTCCGGAGCGAGCGACACGATTTTCATGAAGCGGCGGTCACGCAGCTCGCGGGCCACTGGCCCGAAGACGCGGGTGCCGCGAGGCTCGCCCTGATTGTTGATGATGACGGCGGCGTTCTTGTCGAAACGGATGGTGCTGCCGTCGGCACGCTTGATGGCGTGGCTGGTACGCACGACGACGGCTTTCACCACGTCACCGGCTTTCACAGCACCGCGGGGCGCGGCGTCTTTCACGCTGGCGACGATGATGTCACCGACGTGGGCGTAGCGCTTGTTACCGCCGCCGCCCGTCGTCAGACCTTTGCCACCGATGCCGCTGTTCAGCACGCGGATGCACATGATTTCGCGTGCGCCGCTGTTGTCCGCCACGTCAAGGCGGGATTGAGGCATGATCATGCGTTACCGCCTTCAGTTTCCACAGCCGTGGTTTCGATGCCGCGGGGACGCTCGATCAGCTTGGTGACCTTCCAAGTTTTGGTCTTGGAGATAGGACGCACGGCGATAATCTCGACGCGGTCCCCAGTCTTGTATTCGTTGGCTTCGTCGTGGGCAGCGTATTTATGGCTGCGGGTCACGATCTTGCCGTACAGGGGGTGGGCGAAACGGCGCTCGACCTTGACGCTCACGGTCTTGTCGGCCTTGTCGCTCACCACGACGCCTGTGAAGGTCTTTTTCATTTCTGCTCTCCAGCGGCGCTGCCGAGTTCACCACGAATGGTGTTCAGCTGAGCGACTTCGCGGCGGAGTTGCGTAACGCGGTGAGGCTGGGCCAGAGTGCCCATGGCCGCCTGAAAGCGCAGCTCCATCAATTCTTTCTTGCGGGCATCGATTTCTTTTTTGAAATCGGCAGCCTGCAAACTACGCATCTCACTGGGCTTCATCGTAAACCTCGCGCTTGACCATCTTGGTCTGGATGGGCAGCTTGTGTCCGGCCAAACGGAAGGCTTCCTTGGCCTGCTCTTCGGTCACGCCCGAAACCTCGAACATCACGCGGCCCGGCTTCACGACGCTGACCCAGAATTCCACGGCACCCTTACCTTTACCCATTCGGGTTTCGGCGGGCTTCTTGGTCACGGGCTTGTCGGGGAAGATACGGATGTAGATCTTGCCCCCACGGCGGAAGTGACGGCTCATCACGATACGGCAGGCTTCGATCTGGTTGGAACGAACCCATGCAGCTTCGAGGGCGATCAGGCCGTAGTCGCCGAAGGCAACGTAGTCGCCGCCCTTGGCGTCACCGGTCATCCGGCCGCGGTGCTGCTTACGGTACTTGGTGCGCTTCGGGAGAAGCATCACTCACCTCCGCGCCGCGCGGTAGGACGGCGGCGGTTCGTGCGGGGACGGTCTCCGCCTTCGGGGCGGCGATCATCGCGGCGGGGGGGACGGGCCAACGTTTCCGTGCGGCCACCGATGACTTCACCGTTGAACACTAGGACTTTGATGCCCAGGATGCCGTAGGTGGTGCGGGCCAGCGCGGTGCCGTAGTCGATATCGGCACGCAGGGTGTGCAGGGGCACGCGGCCTTCCAACACTTTTTCCGTACGGGCCTGCTCGGCTCCGCCCAGACGGCCTGACAGGATGATCTTGACGCCACGGGCGCCCGATTCCATCACGCGCTGCGCGGCCTGCTTCATGGCGCGGCGGAAGGCGAAGCGGCGCTCGATCTGCTCGGCGATACGCAGGGCCACCAGAGGCGCACTGATGTTGGGGTTGGGGATTTCCGCGACGTTGACGGCCACGGTTCCAGCAGACACCAATTTCTCGATGTCGCCGCGCAGACCCTTGATGGAGTCGCCGCCCTTACCGATCACGATGCCAGGCTTGGCAGCGCTGATGATCACGTTGACCTGCTGACCGGCACGCTCGATTTCGATGCGGGCGATTCCGGCAGCGGCCAGCTTCTTGTTGACGAGGTTACGAATCTTCTCGTCTTCTTTCAGCAACTTGGCGTACTGCTTCTTGCCCGCGTACCAGCGGCTGTTCCATCCACGGGTAATACCGAGGCGAAAGCCGTTCGGGTTAATCTTGTTACCCATTACTTGTTCCCCTTCCCGGTGTTACGAACCGTGGCGACCCGCTCGCCCACGATGATGGTGATGTGGCTGGTGCGCTTTTTCAGGATGTTGGCGCTACCACGGGCACGGGGAATCAGGCGCTTGAGGGTCGGGCCCACATCGACGTAAGCCGCCGTGATAACCAGACGCTCTTCGAGCATGTCGTCGTTGTGCAGGGCGTTGGCCTTGGCGCTGTTGAGCACCTTGGCAACCGGCTCGCTGGCGGCGCGGGGGATAAAGCGCAACAGGTCTTCGGCATCGCGTACGCTCTTGCCGCGGATCACGTCGACCACCAGACGCACTTTACGGGGGCTCATGCGCACGTAACGGGCGATGGCCTTGCCGGGAGTACGCAGCTTGACGTTCTGCTTGCGCTCTTTCTTGTTGCGGAAGGTCTGTTCGGGGGCACTAGGAGCGCTCATTTCTTCTTGCTCCCCTTGGTGTTCTTGTCTGCGCCGTGGCCGCGGTAGCTGCGGGTGGGCGAGAATTCACCGAGTTTATGGCCGATCATCTGCTCGTTCACGAACACGGGCACATGCTGCTTGCCGTTGTGCACAGCAATGGTGTGACCGATCATTTCGGGAACGATGGTGCTGCGGCGGCTCCACGTCTTGATGACGCGTTTTTCCTTGCGGTCGTTCTGGGCGTCCACCTTTTTCAGGAGGTGGTCATCCACGAACGGCCCTTTCTTCAGGCTACGGGGCATGTTCTACCCTCCTTACTTCCCGCCGCGGCGGGTGATGATAAAGCGGTCGCTGACCTTGCGCTTGCGACGGGTCTTCAGACCCTTAGCAAGTTGACCCCAAGGGCTTACCGGCTGGCGGCCTGCACCAGTACGGCCTTCACCACCGCCGTGTGGGTGATCCACCGGGTTCATGGCGCTGCCTCGTTGGTGAGGCTTGCGGCCAAGCCAGCGGCTGCGTCCGGCTTTACCGAGGTTGATGTTCTTGTGCTCGGCATTGCCGACTGCGCCGATGGTGGCGTAGCACTCGGTATGCACGCGGCGGAGTTCACCGCTGGGCAGACGCAAGATGACGTACTCGCTTTCTTTACCCTGCAACTGAATGCTGGTTCCGGCGCTGCGGGCCAACTGTGCGCCTTTACCAGGCACGAGTTCCACGGCGTGTACAACGGCACCCACAGGCACGAAGCGCAGGGGCAGCGCGTTGCCGACCTTGGGTTCGGCTTCGGGGCCAGTGCCCACGGTCATGCCAACGGCCAGACCTTCGGGAGCAAGGATGTAACGCTTTTCGCCGTCGGCGTAGGCCAACAGAGCGATGCGGGCGCTGCGGTTGGGATCGTACTCGATGGAGGCGACCTTGGCGTTCACGCCCGACTTGTCGCGGCGCTTGAAGTCGATGATGCGGTAGAGGCGCTTGTGTCCGCCGCCGATGAAACGGCTGGTGATGCGTCCACGGTTGTTACGTCCACCGGTTTTGGGGAGGGCTTCGGTGAGTGCCTTTTCGGGGCGCTTCTTGGTCAGTCCGCTGAAGTCTGCCGTCGTCATCTGGCGACGCGACGGGGTATAGGGACGGTATTTCTTGACGGCCATATTCAACGTCTCCTTAGATCTGGCTCTCGAGCGCGTCGATCTTCTGGCCGTCCGCGAGGCGCACGATGGCCTTCTTGCGGTCTGCACGGTGCCCGATAAACTTGCCCACACGCTTGCGCTTGCCGGTCACGTTCATGGTGCTGATGCCCACGACCTTGACGCCAAACACGCTCTGTACGGCGGCCTTGATCTCGGTCTTGGTGGCCGAAGGGGTCACCCAGAACGTGTACACGCCGCGCTCCATGCCCGCGTAGGCTTTCTCGCTGACCACAGGCTGCTTCAGGATGTCGTAGTGGTTCACTGGGCTACCTCTTCTTCCATTTCTTCGTGGGCAGGTTCCAGAGCGACGGCATCGATGATCAGACGGTCATGACGCAGGATGTCGTAGGCGTTGAGGCCAGCGACAGGCATCACGGTAGCCCAGGGCACGTTGCGAGCGCCCTGACGGGCCTGCGCGTCGTCGGTCACGAGCAATACGCGCTCGGTTCCGTCGAGACCGTTCTGGGCGGCCCAAGAAACGAAGCTCTTGGTCTTGCCGTCCAGGTTGAAGCCGTCCACGGCCAACAACTTGCCAGTTTCCTGACGGTCAGCGAGGGCCATTGCGAGGCCCAACTGACGTACCTTGCGGGGCAGGGTGTAGCTGTAGCTGCGGGGCTTGGGGCCGAAGGCCGTGCCGCCGCCCACGAAGGTCGGAACGCCACGGTCGCCGTGACGGGCGTTGCCGGTGCCCTTCTGGCCGTACATCTTCTTGCCGGTCGCGCTGACCTGAGCACGGGTTTTGGTGCTGGCCGTGCCACGGCGGCGGCTGGCAAGCTGCCAGGTCACCACATCGTGCAAGATGTTGACATTGACTTCGGGCAGGTCGAGGTCAATGGTGCGACCCCCGTTCTGACCGATCACGTTGATCTGCGCCACGTTACTTGCCTCCCTTGGCGGCTTGGCGCAGAACCACGAGTCCACCGTTCGCACCGGGCACTGCGCCCTTCACGAGGATGATGTTCTCACTGGCACGCACTTCGACCACTTCGAGGTTTTGCACGGTGATGCGCTCCATCCCCATGTGGCCCGCCATTTTCTTGCCCTTGTACACACGGCCGGGCGTTTTGCGCTGGCCGATGGAGCCGGGGCGACGGTGCCACTTTTTGGAACCGTGGCTGGCCGGACCACCCTTAAAGTTCCAGCGCTTCATGACGCCCTGGAAGCCTTTACCCTTGCTGGTGCCCGTCGCGTCGATCTTCTCGCCTTCAGCGAAAATATCTACGTTGATGGTGTCGCCGTCGGGGTTGAAGTCGCGGAATTCACGCAGGAAGCGCACGGGGCTGACCCCGGCCTTCTTGAAGTGACCTGCGGCGGGGCGGTTGACGCGCTTTTCGCTCTTGGGCGCAAAGCCGATCTGCACGGCCTCATAGCCGTCACGCTGCGCGGTCTTGCGCTGCACGACGGGGCAGGGGCCAGCCAGCACCACCGTCACCGGAACGGCGCGGTCGCCCTTCCAGATCTGGGTCATGCCGATCTTGGTACCGAGGATGCCCTTGGTCATGCGCGGCCACCCACGGTCTTGATCTCGATGTCGACGCCGGTCGGCAGGTCGAGGGTCATCAGGCTGTCAATCGTCTTTTTGGTGGGGTTCATGATGTCCACCAGACGGTTGTGCGTGCGGATCTCAAAGTGCTCGCGGCTGTCCTTGTTCACGAAGGGCGAGCGCAGCACGCAGAAGCGGCGGATGCGGGTAGGCAGCGGCACAGGTCCGCTGACATCCGCCCCGGTACGCCGGACCGTGTCCACGATCTTGCTCGCAGACTGGTCCAGCGCCTTGTGGTCGAAACCACGCAGTTTGATACGAATCTTCGGGGCGACCATGACTTACTCCAGGACCTTGGCGACGACGCCAGCGCCGACGGTGCGGCCACCTTCGCGGATGGCGAAGCGCAGGCCTTCTTCCATGGCGATGGGCTTGATCAGCTCGACCACAAACGTCACGTTATCGCCGGGCATCACCATTTCCACGCCTTCGGCCAGTTCCACCACGCCCGTCACGTCCGTCGTGCGGAAGTAGAACTGAGGACGGTAGCCCCCGAAGAACGCGCTATGACGTCCACCCTCGTCCTTGGACAGGATGTACACGCTCGCTTCGAACTTGGTGTGCGGCTTGATGCTGCCGGGCTTGGCCAGCACCTGACCACGCTCGACATCGTCACGCGCCACGCCACGCAGCAGCACGCCCACGTTGTCGCCCGCCATGCCCGAATCCAGCAACTTGCGGTGCATTTCGATTCCCGTCA
>NZ_KB899756.1 GCF_000378445.1 Deinococcus aquatilis DSM 23025
CTGCTCACTCAACGCGGCGACACCGCGTCCGGTGAACTGGGGGCGGCCCGCCGCCCCTTGCTGCTCGTGGTGCTGTTTCCAGCGCACCACCAAATAGGGCGGCACACCAAGGTTGCGAGCAATCTCTGCGCAGCTTTTCTGGCTGCTGATCACCAAGCGCACGGCTTCTTCTTTGAACTCGGCGGTGTAGTGGTTTTTGCTGGCGGTCATATCAGTCTCCATTGTCGGTCAGACTGAACTCCTCCTCCACAGAACCCTAGCAAGATCAAAGACGTTGCCATCGTGAAAGTCATCGTGATGCACCGAGTGGGGCACCGACGAACACGCAAGTTCTGAACACAGGTGCTTCAAATCAGGCAACCGGCGCCGCGCGTCCTGGAGATCTTCCTCTTTGAGTCCGTCTGCCTCACCCAACAGCAATGCGCCACGGTCGTTGAGGAGCCGTTCAAACAGGGCAGGCAGCACGCTGGGTCGCCGGTCTGGCACACCGATGGACAGCAGTGTTCCGCTTTGATCCGCCGCACGCTGCTGAAGGTCTGCAAACTGCGGTAAGACGGTCTCCCACAGGTCAAGCAGGTCGTCGCCAGTGGCCTGAGCCCTCAGCGCGGCGCCAGCGTCGCGCATCAAAAGCCATCCCTTTTCGACATCGGTTCCCAACACTTCAGGCGTTCGCTCTGGCATGAGCGCTGCGAGCGCAGAGGTCAAGGCAGGTTCGTGGGCGAAGGTTGGAGAGGTGGCCTTGAAGTACACCGTTCCAGCGCTGGTCGGAGCACGGAGCACCGCCGACCAGGATTTGTGGTGCACCGTTTCAATTTGATCTGTCACCTGGATGCCGGAGGCACCAAGTGTATCTGTGATCCACGAATGCACTGATCCTGTCCAGGTTGGTTCTGTCCAAGGGATGAATGAGGTCAGGCGAGCATCGACTTTCTCCATTGATGAAGCATAAGAGCGGTCTCTGTTTATGAAATAGCGCAAATGGCTTACTGCTGTCTCATGGCACAGATATCAGCCTGCTGTGCTTAAAAACTATGCTCTGAATCAATCAATACACCTGCCCTAGGCGCGCACGGCACACTTGACTGGTTGCCATTTGTTTGAGGCAGCCTCAATTTCTGTCTTTTACACCACTGGTTCTTCGGAATGTTCCCGATAGCCCTTCTTAACGACGTCTGGATTCATGGCACCGGATTATTAGACCTCCTGCGAAAGTCACGCCACGCCGGCAACCGTGCGGTTGCACACCGCCGCAATGAGATTGACGCGTAAAGAGAAGCGCCGCCTCCGGTGACGGTAAATGTCCTTCAGCACGCGGAAAATTTTCAGACACCGAATGACATGCTCGACCCGCAGGCGGGTCGAGGCCAGTTCCCGGTTCTGCTGACGCTGTTCAGGGGTCAGCGGCGCTTTCTTCGTCGCTTTGTGCGGTGTCACCGAATGACCGTGATGCTGCCGAATGCCCTGGTCGCCGGCGTTGCCGATCAGCGCCGTCTCTGGGTGGATTTGGACGCCCGACTGCCGGAACAGGGTGAGGTCATGCATGGACCCGAAGGCGGTGGCGACGCACAGGATCATGCGGGTGGACACGTCGATCACGACCTGCATTTTCAGGGTGTGTCGTTTCTTCTTGCCGCTGTACCAGCGGCGTTGTTTGCTGGTCGGCCGCTCACAGGGGGTTTCAGCAGCATCTACGGCGATGATCTGGAAGACGTTCTCTTCCTGTTTGAGGCTCTTGCGGCCAGGAAGTCGGAACTCTCCGCTCTGGATCAGGGCGGTTTCGACGCGCTCCACCGTGCGCTGCACGGTGGTTTCGTGAATGTTCCAGTCGTGACCGACGTGAGCGAGGGTGCGGTATTCCCGCCAGAATTCGAGGGTGAGGAGGAGTTGCTGCGCAGTGTTGAGGGCGGGGGGGCGACCGGACTTTTTCTTGGAGCGTTCTCGCTGGTCTAGGACGATTTCCATCTCGGCGAAGGTTTCGGGGGAGATCCCGGTGTGCCGTTTGAACCGCTTGCGATTCAGTTTTCGGAGGCGTTCCAGACGGTCGTGGCTCACTCACGCAGGGGAGCGGGGGACTTTCGCAGGAGGTCTATTGACCACACAAGGGCGCCTTTGGATCGAACCCAGAGAAGCAAAGCGGGCGCTCACGCTGAGGCGGTCGTCTGGCCCCTCCTGCCATCCCATCCTTGCCGCAAGCCTGCTGGTGAGTGAGTCAGGCGAGCCGGACTTTGAGAGAGGATCGCACGTTCACAGACCGCTCCAGTGGCCCTCTGGCAACGTGTACCGCTCACGCAGCGTCCGTGCAGCTTCCTGATGGGCTCGGCTTGCGTCTGCACTGAGGCGCACCGCCAGCAGGTCGTGGAGCCGAGCTTGCCACGCGACGTTGGGCGCTCCCTGGAGTTGACGTTCGGCCTCGGCGAGGTGGTGATCCGCCTCAGACGCCCGTCCCAGGGCCAGCAGGATGGTCGCCTCCTCCAGATTCCGCGCCGCGTTCAGGTGGCCCGGGAAGGGCCGACCATCCCGCGAGCGCGCGATCTCGCTGCGGGCCTCTTCCAGATGTCCAGCAAGGCGCAGCGTCTTGGCATGAAGCACCGGGAAATAGCCCAACAGCGCACTATGTTCCGGACGGTGATCCCGTTGCGCCTTGCCGTACAACACGCGGGCGAGGTCAAGATCCCCGGACACCTGCGCGACCATGATCTGCGCGTTCAGGAGCGCAATGCGCTCGCCGTGGTTGGCATCCAGGCGGCCCAGGTGCGCGGCCCCCCGCGCCACCACCTTGCGTGCCGCCGCCACCTCACCGAGTTCGCACAGCACGCGGGCGAGCTTGGCGAGACTCGACCCCGCCCGCAGAAAGTCCTGTCTGCGGAGGTGGAGCGCCTCCGCCCGCTCCAGGTGAAGGCTCGCCTCGCGCGGCGAGGTGGCGCTCAGGGCCAGCCCTAATCCCTCCTGTGCCTTGGCCTGCCACTCCAGCGACCCTGTGCGATCGCCGAGCTCCGCCAGCCGCTCGAGATAAGCGAGCGTCTCCTCGTACTGCCCCCGCACGAAGGCCACAAGCGCCAATCCTTCGGTGAGTTGTGCCTCCACGAGCCACATTTCCAGACCTGGCTCGGCGGAGCGTAGGGCGGCGAGGCCCGCCTGAACGACCGGCTCGATGCGGCCCACGTCGAACGTCCGTTCGATCAGACGGTATTCCTGCATGGAGGCGGTGGCGCGCTCCAGGGGCGTAACAGCCTGCGTGTGCAGCGCCCGCACGGCGTCCACGTGCCGGGGATCGTCCATGTTGGCCAGAACCTCGGCCCGCATCGCGAGGGCAGCGAAGGCAGCGGCAGGATCGTGCGCCGCGAGCAGGTCGGCGGCCTCGGCGAAAAACCGCTGCGCCTCCTCCAGTCGAGCCGCCCGCCAGGCCGCGTGCCCGGCCTGAACGAGCCAGGGGGCGGCCTCGGCCGGGTGGCCCCCTGCGAGCCAGTGTCCGGCCACCCGGGCTGGAGAGACCCCGACTGACGTGCCCAGTGTGCGGGCCGCCGCGCGGTGAAGCAGACGGCGTACGCCCTCGGGCGTCTCCCCGCGCAGGGTCTCGGCGATCAGGTCGTGGCTGAAGCGCTCGCCGACCACAATCTGAGCCTTCTCCAGCTCCTCCCAGGCGGCGGCGACCTCCAGCAAGGGCGCGCGCAGCACCTCGGCCACGCGGTCGAGGTCGAAATCGCTCTGCAAGACGGCGGCAGCCCGTGCGGCGTGCAGGGCGGAGGTCGAGAGTCCAGCCAAGCGACGCGTGATGATGCCCGACACTTTCTCAGCCACGGGGAGGGGGCCCACCGCGCCCTGCGGCCCCTGTTCGAGCATGTGCTTGATGGTCTCCAGCACGAACAGCGGGTTGCCCCCGGTGAAGCGGGCGAGTTCCTCACCGCGCCCCTCCAGGCCAGGCAGGTCGAGGCTTCCCACCAGTTCCTGCACGTCCGCGTCCAGCAGCGGCGCGAGGTCAATCCAGACCGACTGTCCGGCCGCCACGAACCGCTCGAACACCGCGCGCGTGCCCGGATCCAGTTCCTCGGCCCGGAAGGTGCCGACAAAGTGCGGCAGTCCGCCCGCCTGCCCCAGCGGGAAGTGGCTCGCCAGCATCGCCATACCCATGTCGGTGGTCGCCAGGTCGACCTCGTGCAGATCCTCGAAGACGCTCACCACTGCGCCCAGAACCTGGATGGCCACGCCCGACATGACATGAATCGCCTCGATCATGCGCGGATCGGGAGGGTCGCCGCGCAGATCCGCCCGCGTCTCAGGCAACAGAGGCCCCAGGGCAGGCATGACCCACCCCGGCAGCTCGAACCCCGGCGGCAGGAGATCCAGCACCCGGCGCAACATGCGTGCGGTCGTCGAAAAGGGCGCGGCACGGTCGCCCGGCCGTCCCTCCAGACGAAAGGCTGCTCCCTTGCTCGCCACGAAGTCGTGCATCAGCCGCGATTTGCCCGCGCCTGCAGGGCCGACGAGCAGGATGGACTGCCCGTTCGCCCACGCCTCTTCCATCCTCCCCCACGCCGCCGCCCGTCCCACCAAGACAGGCGGTCTCAGAACCGAGAGCGGGATACGAGGCACCCAGGGTACTGGGGGCACCTCAACCGCGCCCCGGTCGATCAGGCGGGCAAGATCCTGGGTCTCAGGCATCGGCTCCACTCCCAGATCGCGTTCCAGGACGCCCCGGCAACGGTGGTAGGCCTTCAATGCCGCTGGGCGGTCGCCAGTCAGGTACAGCAGCCGCATTAGGCGGCGGTGGGCGTCCTCCGACAGTGGATCAAGGTCAATCAGGTCGCGGGTCAGGCGGATGGCCCCAGGAAGGTCGCCCTCGGCCTCTGCCCTGCTCGCGGCCCCCGTCAGCCGCTCGGCCCGCGCGAGATCCAGCCGCTCCCGCCATGCCAGCAGCCACTCCGCGAGGTCGGGGTGATCGTCGAGGGCCACGCCATCAAGCAGCACGCCGGGCGGCACGGTGCCGGACTCGGGCAGAGGCGAACCCGTGACACCCCAGGCCGTCACGTCCGAGCTCAGGGCGGTGCCGAGTCCGACCGCCTCCCCCGCATGGAGAAGGTTGGGGTGATGGCTTTTCGCCACGCGGCGCAGCAGATGCACGAGGTTGTTGCGCGCTCCCCCCTCGGGCGTGTCCGGCCACAGGAGTCCCGCCAGCCGCGAGCGTGAGGTGGGCCCCTCCAGGGCGAGGTAGGTCAGGAGGGCGAGCGTCCGCTGCTCACAGCGCACCGCCCTCCCAGACGGATCGAGAAGGCGCGGTTTGCCGAAGGCCGCTAGGTGCCAGGGCTCGCTGCTCATGATTCCTTCATCATATCAGAGCGGCGCCGTTCACCCATCACCTTGCGCGGCACGGTGCCCATGCAGGCCGTCAGCGCAGGGTTCAGGAGCAGGGAGGCGAGGTCTTTCCGGCGGCCTGGCGGAGGCGGACGAGGAGGCTCAGGTCGCCACGTGGCGGGTCAGGGTTCGCAGGGGTTATTCTCCTCGGGGACGTCTCTCTGAGGCCGTTCGTCGTGAGGGGCAGAACCGGGGCTTTTCAACTGAACCCTATGCTCCTCCCTGTCCGTCTCTCGCGTCCGTCGGCCGTTCAGGGGTTGCTGAGAAAGAGTTCGAGGGTTTCGCCGTAGTGGCTGTCGTGGGTGAAGGCAGCCAGCACGTCGGTCGAGGCCTCTTTTTGGAGGCGCGAACTCAGCAGAAGCTGCTGCTTGACGCCGTTCAGGACCTGGGTGGCACTGACCTTGTAGCGGCCCAGAGGAACGTTCGGAACGCCGGAGCCAAAAACGAACTTCCGGGTAAGCGGCGCCGTGCTGCCCGCGGCGTTCGGCCCGTCGGGAGTAAAGGTGAACTCCAAGGTGTCGTAATCGAGTTCGACGTTGCTGTGCGCGATGGAGGTGTATACCTTGCCGACCGGGGCGTCGCTGGCCTTGTAGGTGAAGTTCCGCACTGCTCCCTTGGAACCATCGAAAGGCGTGTCGTCGTCGGGCGACAGGCGCACCTCGACAGGTTCTCCCCCGAATTGTTGCCGCAGGTACGCGCCCGCATTCCAGGTGCCGGGCTGGTGGGCTAGGGCGATACGGTAGCGGCCCTGGGCGTCGGTCTTGCCGAGCGCATTCATGTTGTAGAAGGCGGTGTGGTCGGCGAAGACCTCGACATCGGCGATAGACTTGCCCTTCTCGTCACGTACGGTGCCGGTCATGATGTAAGGCTCGGCTTTGCCAGTGGTGCTCATTCCCGTGGCCGTCGTAGAGGAAACGCGTGTCATGGTCATCGTGTCCCCCTTTACGTTGGTCTTGTTCTTCGACGTTCCACTCAGGGTGTTGCCCTTCAGGGAGAGGTTAACCGTGGAGGTCTTGTTGGCGAATACGAAGGTGTACGTGACGAGGTTTTTCTGGGCGTTAAAGGTCCCTGTGACCGGGAAGTCGATCTTGGCGAAGCGGGTGACGCCCGTGACCTTGTTGCCCTTGAGGGTGAGAATCGCTTCGAGCGGGTAAAAGCCGTTCAACAATCCTTTCCAGGAGCCGCTGATGGGGTCGGTGGGTGCGGCGGAAGCGGCAGGCAGGGCGAGGAAGGCGAGGGTGAGCAGTTGGGCGTGAATCATAGTCAGGTTCCTTTCGCACCAGATCAGGTGCTTTGAATACTCAGATGATGCAGGGGGCAGGATGATGGGCCGATGGTGCCCCCAGGTCCAAAACGACCAGCAGTGCAAGCTGCACCCGTGCCGCCCGAGTTGCGCCCAGCTGCTCGTGCTCCAGAGGCGCTCCCACCAGGTACGGCGGCTCGCTGCACCGCCCGAGACTCGCCCTCCGTGGTGATGGACGTTCAGCAGGCCATCCCCGAACTTCAGGAGTGAGCCTTCGACCTCGAGCCGCATCAGCAGACGCAAGTTATGGTCAACAGCCGCGAGAAGTTCAGGTCGGGAGTGGACGCGACTCAGCGGGTGTGAATGGGCGTCAAGTGCATTCACCTCTGTCTGGGCCGTAAAGAGGTCAATTTGGCATGGACTCGCTGAACTGCCCTGCCGTCGGGAAGTTATGGCCGAGCCCGCCGTCTCTCGGGCCCCAAGTTCCAGGGACACCATCCCGCCATCATCCGTGGCCTTTTACGCTCCCCTCACTCAACCCTCCCCGAGGTCGAAAGGAGCCCCATGAACCCTTCCCGTTTGCTCTTCCCCCTGGCCCTCGTCTCTACCCTCTCAGCCACAGCCTCCGCCACCCCTTATTTGGTGACGGGCACAGTCAAGGACGCGGCCGGACGCCCCGTGCCCGGCGCACAGATTGCCGTAGACAACACCTACTTCGACGGCGCGGAACTTCATACGGTCACCAATAGCAAGGGACAGTACCGGATCGATCTGAAACAGACGCTCGGCGCCTGGCAGGTAGTGGGCTGGGTTCAGCGCACCTACCACGGTGAAACGTATCGGTTGCCCCTCCAGCCTGACAAGGCGGCTGCCTTCGGCGGGGCTTCTGGCGCAGCGCGCAACTTCACCTGGCGCATCTCAGGCAAGACACCGAACGGTGGGGTTTATGGAGCGCGCTTTTATGCCCTAGACGGGTTCTCCTCCGATGGCGAGGTGGTGGAGCGCGGCGACCTCGAAGTGACACTCACGCCCGAAGGGCCGCTGCTCGACGGCTCGCCAGGGAAGCCCATCACCGTGCGGTACAACGCTCCACTGAACGATGTGCCGCTGGGCCGATACCGGGTCACCGCCCGTTCTCTCTCGGGCAAGGGGCCCGTGTGGGTACGAACTCGGGGCGGCACGTACGCCGCCAGTGCCGTCGTGAACTTGACCTACGTGGCTGGAGATGGCCAGACCCTCAGCGTGGACGTGATCCGTCCGAAGGGGCAGGCCGCACCCCGCGCCGCTGCTCCGGTCAGCAGCACGCCCACCACGTTCCAAGGCAAGGTGGTAGCGGACATCGACCTCAAGGGCACGCTGGTATGGGCCTGCCTGTCACTGGGCGAGGGCAAGGGGTGTGACAAAGAGCTCTCGCAGGAGGTGCGGATCACCTCCTCGGGCAAGAACGTGGCCTACGTCATCACGGACGTCAGCAGCAAGCTCTCCTACTACCTGATCGCCTGGAAAGACCTGAACGGCGACGGCGAACTGAACGCTGGGGATTACCTGGGGCATTTCGTGAACACCTCGAACAACACCGAACTGGTTCAGCCCGCCCGCGGCAGCTTTGATTTCCGGCTCAGCCAGGTGGAGTAGGTTCCGCCCGTCCAGAGTTCCCACCATTCTCCCATGATCCACAGCCACTTAATACCTGAGCAGCGCGCCCGAGGCCGCCAAGGAGACACATCATGAACTACCCCGGAATCCTCGCCCTGACCGTCCTGACCTTGCTGCTGAGCGCCTGTGGTGGCGCTTCAGACCCTCCTGCCCCGACGCCCCCATCGCCGACGCAGCCCACGCCGACTCCTCCCTCCGGTCAGCCCGGAACGTTGCGTCCATACCACATGGTCGGCGTGGTCAAAAACTCGCTAGGCAAGCCGCTGGCTGGGGTACGCGTCGGGGCCGATAACACCTATTTCGACGGCACTGAGGTCTGGACCGTGACGGACGCCCAAGGCCGCTACGACCTCAACCTGGAAGGCACCATGGGGGCGTGGACGGCGGTGGCGCATCTGAACGTGAACTATCATGGTCAGGCCATCACCTTGACCCCTGAGGTTGACAACGCTGCCGCGTTCGGTGGAGTGGACGGCGCTGTACGCAACTTCACCCTCAAAATCACAGGCAAGTCGCCGGGCGGGGGCTACTACGGAGCGCTCGTGTACGGCTTGTTGGGCCTTTCAGTGGATGGTGACATGCCGGAATTTGGAGATGTGGAATATACGTTGACACCGGACGGCCCGCTCATCGACGGCACAGCGGGCGATCCCTTCGTTCTCAAGTGGTCGCAACTGCCGTTCGAGGTACCCCAGGGCCGCTATACCGTGACTGCCCGCTCCATTTCAGACAAAGGGCCCATCTGGGTACGGCCGCGCGGCGGCACCTACGGCTCAAGTGCCAGTCTGGACGTGGAGTACACCCCCGGCTCTGGTATGACCATCAGCTTCGAGGTGGTTCAGCCGCGCCTCTGAACCTGCCCCTGTGGTGCGCGGGGTTCAGCCTCACTTCTACAGTGCCGCCTCTCTTGGGGCGGCACTATGTGCGGTGTCCTCTGACTGTATCCAGCCACTTCCACGGACTGCGGACACTCCCGGCGAGACTTCCACCCAGTCCTCAAGGGGTAATGCTCCAGGAAAGCCTTAAAGAAGCACCCGCCCGCTTGCGAAGGTGAGACATTCTGGAGGGAAAGTATGGGGAAAAATTGGCCGACGTACACCAAGGAGCAGATCGTCCTGGCGGTACTGGGCGGTCAGATCAGCGTGGCGGAAACTGCCCGGCAGCACCGTGTCAACGAGAGCCTGATTCACACCTGGAAAGCTCAGTTCTTGGAGGCGGGCACGGCCCACCTCGCAGGTGATCGCCAGGGCGACCGACATACAGAGCTGGAATACGAGAACGAACGGCTCAAGGTTCTGGTGGGCGAGAAGGAATTGGCCCTTCAGATCGCAAAAAAAGTTCGGGGTCTCTGAGTCTGGCTCAGCTCCTCAAACTGCACGAGGAGTTTCGCAGAAACCATCCGCATCTGAGTCTGGCCTGCTTCGCGGGCGAAGCAGGTGTCCCTACCTGGAAGCTGCGCGATGCCCGCCAGCAAGCAGGGGGGGAAGAGCGGCAACAGGCCCGGGCCGCCCTCTGCTTCTGGAGGTTCATCGGCGCCACCATCGGCCCATCATCCGCGTGCTCCTACGCTCCAGTCACTGAAGGCGGCGCGTCCACAGCTGCCCAGGAGGAACGACATGAAGAATGCGAAACTGCTGCTGCTCGCCCTGGCCGTCACCACCCTCTCCGCTTGCGGAGGCGGCGTCACTCCCTCCCAGCCCGGCCCCACCCCGCCCAGTACAGGGCAGCCCGCTCCGATCCCGCCCTCCCCTCAACCCCCTGTGCCCGGCACATTCACCCCATACGTCATGAACGGTACGGTTCGCACCGAGGCTGGTGAGCCTCTCGCCGGTGTGGAGGTCTTCGCCGACCACACCGCCTTCTACAACATGAACGCGCTTGGCAAGACTGACACCCAGGGCCGCTACCGTATCGCCCTGGCCCACCAGCCCGGCACCTGGGCGGCGGGCGGGTATCTGCGTCTGAGCTTCGGTGGACAGACGTACGAGGTGCGCCTGAGTCCGGACAACGACACGCCCTTCGACGGCGCGCAGGGCGCAGTGCGAGACTTCACGCTCAGTGCCGATGACCTGCCCTCGGGCAAGGTGAACCCCTATGTCGCGCATTCCGCCGTGGAGCTCGACTACGACTCTCTCGAGTTCACCTTCACGCCTGACGGACCCAATATCATGGGCAGCACCACCCCCTTTACCCGCCCCTTCACCGACGGCTCCGGCGTCCTGGACGTGCCCATTGGGCGTTACTTCGTGAGCGCCACTCACCTCCTGAACGGCGTCAAGGAACAGTTTCTCCTGAGTTCTGCGGATCAGAAGACCTTCGCGCCCAGGGTACTCGCCATGTTCCACAACGAGGGCGACCGTTACGGCAACACGATGGAGCTCTACCTCAAGAACCCCTGAACGCCTCCTCCCCCTCAGGCCGCCTTCGCCAGGCGGCCCTTTCTGTTGTCTGCCGTCCCGGCCATGCCCCCACCATCCGGCCATCATTCTCCCTGCGTCACCCTGAAGCCATGAAGACCACTTGGACGTTACCCCTGGCCCTCCTCGGAACTGCCCTGCTCGCCTCCCCCGCCCTAGCTGCCGGGCCGTGGGTGTCGCTGAGCGACCAGACTGTCCTGCACCCCTTGGACAAGATGCGCGCGGAAGTTGCTGAACAGCGCACTGGGGCCTGTAAGCCCGCAGTGCGCGATTACAAGACGCCCGGCCTCGCGCCCGCCGCTGGCCTGGACATCGACGAGGCGATCGCGTCGCTGGAGAAGATGCTCGCCGCCCTCAAGCCCGGCGATCCCTCCCGCCCGGCCGTGGAACAGTCGCTGAAACAGCTGCGCGAACTCAAGGAGAAGGGCACCAAGGTCTTGGCCCTGCCCGTCCGCCACGAGAAGGGGGCAATGACCTTCGAGGCCGCTCTCAAGACGGCGGAGACACTGGTCGGTACAGCGGGCCGGAAAGCCACCGAGGGCACGTCCTCGGATGTGGCGGCGGCGCTCTCCGTGAAGAGCCCACGCGCGGCCCTGGCCCTGCTTCTTGCCAGGCACCGTGCCAAGCTCAAAGACGCCATGACACTGGTCAATCTCGCGGGCGTGCTCACGCTCGCGGGCCTGCCCCGTGAGGCCATTGCGGTGCTGGACCGAGCAGCGGAACTGGGCGGCACACTGCCCGCACCCGGCGGCGTGCCCGGCCAGGCCATCGCGTTGACCAACCGGGGCCACGCCTTCTTGGGGCTGGGCCGCTGGAGCGAGGCGCAGGCTCCTCTCAAACAGGCGCTGGCGCTTGCCCCTGACCTCTCTGAAGCCCGCATGAACCTCTCCAAGGCCCTGCTGTGCAGCGGCGATGTCGCTGGCGCAACCAAAGAACTGCGTGCCGCCCTGCGGCGCACGCCCGCACCCGAGTCGCAGGACATCATCCTCAAGGAAAAGACGCCGGGACGTCACGGCGACGGCGTGGGGCCACGCGAGCAGTCCCCGACCCGCCGTCCATCGGCGGCGCTCTTCGACCTGTCGCGCGGCGCGGCGTTCGAGCTGCCGCAGCTCAAGCTGCCCAGGAACCGCCGTGAAGCCATTGTCCTGCACCCGCAATATGAGGCACTGGAACGGCAGGGGCGCGCCATTCTGCGCGACCTAGGGGAGCGGGCCACTGCGGTCAACCTCTCGCAGGTGCTTGATCCCGGCGAGCTCCGCTGGTTCAAACTGGTGAACGGGGCCATCAGCACCTCCATCTTCGATCCAGAAGTCTGGCCCGCGCACAAAGCCGCATACGACGCCCACTACGTGCTCGACAAGGCGTGGCGTCCGCTGGCCGATCAGCGCAACAAGACGCTGGAAACGCGGCTGCATGCCCTGCCGCTTGGACACACCTGCGCAGACGTAGACGCCGTGTACGACGACGTGTATCAGACCTATATGGACGCCCTGCGGCCCTACCTGAAGGGGCAAGAGCAGGCGATGGCGCGGTACGTCTCGGCGCGCGTCAAGTTTGAAACCGCGCTCGCGGCCAATCTTCCCGATCCAGCGGTGCGCGCCGCCAAGCGGGCGCAAATTGAGGCGTCGGCCAAGGCTATGTTTTACGGTCCGGTCGTGTACGGAGGGGTCTTTTTCAGCGAGGTGCCGAAGCTGTTCTGCACCGGACAGACCCTGCCGGGCGTCCCCCTCGACCTCGCCGAACTGCCCACCCTCGACGCCGATCCCTGCGGCGGGGTGTTCTCGGGGGCCAAGGTGAAGTCCAAGGTGCCTTCCGCTGGCCTCAAAGCGCAGGGGCTGGGCCTGAGCTTTTCGCTGAGCTGCAAGAAGATCGACATCGAACTCTCCACGTCCTCACTGTTAGGTACCGACTGGCTGGGTGGCTTCGCCTCGGCAAGTCTCGACTGGAACGGCAACGCCACCCTCTTCACGGGCGTCAAAGCCGAACTCAAGCTGCCCAAGGGCGTGCCCGTCACGGGCGGAGTTGGGGCCAAGGAGGGCATCTACATCAAATTCGGCAAGGACGGCATTCAGGACGCCGGAATGCGCGTCGAACTCAAGGGTTCACTGGGAGCAGGACCCGACGCCAGCACTGGCCTGTGGGAGGGCAAGATCGAGCAGGAATTCGGCATCGCGGCCGCCGCCTCTTACTGGACCGGCAACTGAGACTAGGCCATGTGAAGTGGGGAGGTGCCGACGCGCTCGGGCCTCCCCTTTCTCTGTCAGCCCACCATGCCCCCATCATCCACACCTTCCTAAGGTAGGCGCAGCTCACAGGCCTCAGCGGCCACCCAGGAGATCCCATGAAGAAGACCGTTCGTATCATCTTGCCCGTGTTGGCCGCCCTCACCCTCGCCCAGGCCGCACAGGCCACCACCCCCACCCGCGTGGTTCAGGGCACCACCCAGTTGGAGGGTGAGGTCGCCAAGCTCGGCGAGACCTTCACTCTGGGCAAGCAGAGCCCGCTGAACTTCACGCTACTGAAGGCCGAGTACAGCGTGGCCCGCGTGGTGATCGGCAACACGGTGTATTCCCCCAAGGCCGCCGAGAAGCTGCTGCTCCTGCACTTCGCGGTTCACAACCCGCAGAGGCGCGACGTGCGCTACTACTGGCCCGACCTGAAGTTCACGGCGGTAGATGCCCAGGATCGCAACCACCCCTATGCCCAGGCGGTGGCCCGTGACGGCACCACCGAGCGCCTGGAGATCAACCTCAAGCCAGCCCAGAAAGTCAACGTCCTGGCCGTCATCCGCGTGCCTGCCGGGGGAGGCGTGCCCAAGCTGCTGGTGCAGCGCGAGGCGGCCCTGCTGCGCTACGACCTGCGCGGCCAGGTGCAGCCCCTCCCCAAGGCGGTGGCCGACCCTGCCGACACCAGCGGCGCGACTCCGCTGATGCAGGTGCCCGCCGCCCTGAAGAACTTCAATCCACTCGAGCGCTTCGACGTGCGGCTTGACGACGTAAAGTTCACGGGGGAAGCCCTGAACGGGAAGGCTCCCGCTGCCGGGCAGCGCTACCTGAGCGCCGTTTTCACGCTCCGCAACATGGAGCCGGGCGGCGGGCGCTACGCCTGGTCGGACTTCAAGCTCGTGTTGAGAGACGCGGACGGCGAGCGCGTGGAGTACAACGGCCTGCTGCTCAAGGCCAGCCGGGATGAGACGGCGGGCGGGACGCTGGGGGCAGGCGAGGAGGTTCGGGTGCGCTTCTTCTTCGCCCTTCCCGCGAATGTGAACGGTCAGGCCCTGACGCTGGCCGACGGGACAGGCCGCGCCTACGTGTACGACGTGAGCGGTGTGCGCTGAGTCAGGGGACGCGGTATTCACAGAAAGGAGACGGGAGCTGCGGCCCCCGTCTCTTTCATTTGGCGCTTCCCGGAAAACCAGAAGGACGCTGGCTGTCCCGCCAGAAGCACCAGAGAGACACCACCCAGACGCCCAGGCCCAGCGCCCCACACAGCCCCGTGCCCCAGCCGGGCCAATCGATCCCCACACCGTACAGCGCCAGCAGCACGAGCAGGAAGCCCAGGCCGAAGCGGTTGAGAAAGACAGCGCCCAGGGCGCGGAGGGTCAGGTCGATCAGGGCGTCCATGGGGGCACGCTAGCAGCGGCTGGATGATTGCAGCGTGATGCTCGGGGGCAGGCAAAAAGCCCAGATTTGCAAATCTGGGCTTGCGCCAAGCGGTAGAGATGGCCGGTTCAGGGCAACCTGGTATTGAACGAGAGCCGAACCCCGTACAGGCCGTCTTTGAACGTGTTCACGGCCGAGGTCGCCCACGCCTCGCTGCCCTGGGCCTGAACCAGCACGGACTGGCCGCCTTTCAACTTCGCGGTCATGCGGTAGCGGCCCAGCGGGACGTCCTTCACCACCGACGTCTCAGGACGGATGATCAGAACCTTCCCTTGGCTGCCGTCGATCAGTGGGCCCTCGGGGGTCAGGGTGACGATCAGGTCCCCGTAGGCGATGCCGTCGCCGTGGAAGACGTTCATTTGCTCTCCCAGCACGCCGCCCTCATGCGGGCCGCTGAGCTTCCAGATGAAATCGCGCACCGCGCCCACCGAGCCCTGAAAGGCGGCCTTGTCGTTCGGGTAGAGGGTCATGCGGAAACGCTCGCCGTGATAGTCGCGTTCTAACGTTGCACCGGGCCGCCAGGTGCCGACGTCATGGGGTAGTTCGATGCGGTAGCGACCCCTGGCATCGGTTTTGGTCACCACATTCATGTCGTAGTACACCGTGTTGTCGGCGAAGACCTCCACGCCTGGTACGGGCTGGCCCTGAGCGTTCTTCACCACACCCGTCATGACGTAGGGCGTGGGTTTGCTTGTAGCCCCGAAGGCAAGGCTTCCGGTGGTGCCAGCGATAAGTAGGGCCAAAATCGTTGCGTTTTTCATTGCTTCCTCCTCAAGAACGCCCGCTGCCGGGTCGTCTGTTGATGGGGAGAGCGTAGAAGGAAGGTGATGATGGGCGGATGGTGGGTCACTCCTTCGGTCCGGTCTCCTCGACGCGGCGCATTGGTCTGTCAAGAAGAGTGGCCGGGAAGGGTGATGCCTGTCCCAGCCACGCTCCCGACCTGATGCTCAGTACAACTTGTCTCCAAATTCGCTGAGTTCGTCAAGATAGGCGTCAAACCACGCCTTGAAGTTGGCTTTCGTGTACCCGCCCGTGAGCGTGTAAGAGGCGTCCAGGTACACCCCGTCCTTGTCCTCGTAGGCCTGGCTGTACCACTCGGCATTCCAGCCCGCCAGAACCTTGGCAAGCCCATTCCTATCCTTGGGGAACTCGAAGCCGTTGCTGGCAGTCGCGCGGGTGCACAGGCCGTCCTTGCACCCGCTGAAATAGAGATACACGGGGTCGCCATTTACCTTGAGGGCGATGGACGGCGGGGTCTTAGTGTCACCGGGCCTGAGTTCCGGCTTATAGCCCGCGTCGCTGAGTGCCTTGACCATGGACGCGGGCTTGGCGTCGAGAATCTCCGCCATAGCGGCGTGGGCCGAGGGCAGAGCACTGAGGACGAGGGCGGTGAGGGACAGGGCCACAGGGTTTCGTTTCATGCCCGGAGTGTGCCAGGGGGGAGATGATTGGCGGATGATGTGCCCGGCGAGTGGAACGCTGCTCTACTGCCCGAACAACGCTGCGACACACCGAGGAGAGAGGCGCAGGTTCAACCTCCTGCGTGGAGCAGAAGCTGCTGGCGTTCCACGTCCCCAAAGCCGACGGACGCGTAGACGCGCTTGGCAACGTCGTGGTCATCGGCCACGATCACCAACTGCTCAGCACCAAAGTGCGCGCGGGCGTGTTCTCCGGCGAAGAACGTCAGGGATCCGCACAGTCCCTGCCTGCGGTACCCCGGGTCTGTGCCGACACTCTGGTAACGCAGCAGCCCCTCACCGTCCGAGAACACCCCCAGGTCCGCCACCAGCCGTCCGTCCAGAAAAGCTCCGTACCAGAACCCCAGCCCAGCCCGGCACATCTCCCGCAGGCCACGCAACTGCGTCTCCTTGAAGCGGCGGTAGCGTTGCTCGTCGTGCCCATCCTCTCGACTGGCGACCTGATTCTCCAGCGCCTGCGCCCATTCCTCGTCGGTATCTGTGAGGGAACGGTACTCGGCATGCGTGTTGAGGTGCGGCGGAGCATGCAGGCTGGGGGCGGCCATGACGACGTTCTCTTCCAGGTGGTAGCCCGCCTTCAGGAATTCCTCCAGGTCGGCATTCCCCCTGGCCGGAACGTCCCAGCCGAACAGGCGGTGCGGCGTGATGGGCGGCTGGCCGATATGCCGGGCGAACAGCTCCTCCCAGTGCGGCAGGTCTCCGGGCTGCGGCGGACCGCGGAAGATCAGCAGGTTGCCGAAGTAATGGGCTGGACTGTGGGGGTTGGTGACCACGACAGCTTCACCGAGGTCCGTCACCCGGCCCCGAAAGCGGGCGAAGATCAGGTCGGTGCGGTAACCGAGAGATGCCAGGTGCATGAGGGTTTTCCTTTGCAGACGGGAAAACGGCGCGCCTGCCCGCTCATTTGAGAACATCGGGGTCCATCAGGATGAAGAACTACGTCGCACTGCTGGACTGGGACGGGAGAATTCTTGCCGCTCTGGTGCAATATGGGCGGTCAACCTTTCATCCGTCAGCCCAGGGGCGAACCGTGGAGATGGAGCCCATCCGGCTGTCACAGGCGATCACGGCGGGTAAATTCGCCGTACAGATGGTCAATGCAGTCGTCAATGCTGGCAAAGTACTGCCGCTCGCCCAGCGTTCCCTCACGCAGGGACGCTCGCCAGGCCGAGCCGCCTGGCGGGACGCCGGGCTCATTCCACACGCGCAGGACATACACCCGCCCTGAAGACGGTGGATGGGGAATGGGGGGCAATTCGAGTTCTTGAGACATGATGGCTCCTTGTCAGGGCAGCCTATGCGGCCCGGGATGATGAGCCGATGATGCCTTCCCGTGCTGCTGCGGTTCTTGTGGGACAGCGACGTCAGCATCGCGGCGGCCTCGAAGAAGACTTCCCCTCCACCCAGGAACAGGGTGACCACCACGGAGAACAACCAGGACACCAGGATGCCGGTGGCGATCAAGGTCATCATGTTGGCTTCAGCGCGTTTCAGGGCGCGCCAGGCCGCAGAAATAAACGGCCAGCCGCCCCACCACACGACGGGTGTGGCCAGGATCAGCCCGAACCAGGCCATCGACAGGCCGAAGGGCGGCATGGCGGTGAACCCGAAAATCTCTCCAATAGGGGAGAACAGAACCACCGGAATGGTCAGCACCAGGCTGAGAACGAAGCGGCGCAGCAGATCAGTGGCCATTTCAGCGCCGTGGCCGCCGTGTTCGTCATGATTCATGGGTGTGGCCGCGTGTCCACCGTGATCCATAGCGCCGTGATCGGCCCCCGGCTGCTTTGCTCCTGAATGGTGATGGACATGGGTGGGCGCTGCAGCGCTGGGCATGGAGTGTTCCGCTGCATGGGGGGCATGGCCCAGATGCGGATGCCCAGGCTGGGCGGCAGAGGGAGCACAATCGGTGCAGGCGCAGGCATAGCCGGCCGCATGGAGCTGCTCACGTAAGGCGCTTTCCGTGACCGAGCCGGGCAGGTAGCTGAGGTGCGCGACGCCGCGGGTGCGGTCGACATGCACGCTCTGAACGCCCTCAAACTGAGCCAAGTGGCGTTCCAGATCCGCAAATACAGCGCGCTTGACTGGAAGGGCCGCACATAAAGCCCGTTCACCAGAGAGCAGATGCGCCTGAGGAGTGGTGGAAGTGGGCGCTGCCGTTGCTCCAGCAACGGAGCACTCAAGCCAGCCCGGGTTGACGTCTGTCGTGGTCAACCCCTGGACGACGTAGGGCGTAAGTTTGGGTTGAATTCGTGCAGTACCTATAACTCAAGTTTTCCGTTGACAAAGCTCGTCTGGACCCACTTGCAAATCATTTGGTTGGTAGCATTGTGCCTGGAAATCAGAGAGAACGCTTCTGCAACGCACAACAATCCTGATGATCGTCGAAATTGTTGATCCACCTCCCGAAATCAGTGCAAGAATCCACTCTGAAGCCTGATGCGAAGGGACGCCCCGACATGACACCCACTGACCCTATCTCTCCCGCCCCAACGTTGCCCCGAGTCAACCGGAACGGGCCTCCTGTGCAGCTGCGCAGCTGTTTGGAAAGTAATCCCGCCGTCACGCTGTCCCACTCCAAAAGCACCCGTGAAGACTTTTATAAGGATGTCCGTTTCAGTGCCGTCTTGGTCTTCGTCGGCTACGGCTTCCTTGGGTTGATGGGCATTGCTGCCATGGTGTCGTTCCTCAACCTGGATCTGAACCGCCCCGGAGGACTGCTGTTCCTGGTGGTGCTCTCCCTGATCGGCACTGGACATTACGTGTACCGCAAGATCTTCGAGACGCCCTACAACGCTGAGGAACGCTGGGTCTGGCTTGATTTCGAGACCCGGGAACTGCGGCAATCCATTGACCAATCTGGCCGGATCCCCAGGGCCTGGACTGAACGCAGACACTTTGATGGGCTGAGCCTGGCGCTGGAATCACCCGTTCGGGAGAACAGCAGCGATCCCCGCGATTATGAGGTCTACCTGACGCGCCACAACACGGCGGAAGAGGCGCTGCGTCCCGAATGGCAGCGCCCGATATTGGAACACCAGCAGAAGTTGTACTTCACTTCTTCTCGGGAAGATGCGCTGGAAGTGATCCTGCTCTACGGGCGGCTGACCGGCTGTCCGGCGTGGGACATCACGCAGTCCCCCGGCGTCCGCATCAGGGCACCACAGAGAACGCCCCTTCCCACTGGCGGCGTCCAGAAGCGCACCCGAAAGGCAAAGGCAGCGCAGCAGACACCGGAGTAAGAGCGAACCCACGCGGCTCCATCTGACGGAAGACCGTCGATGGGTATCTCTGCTAAAAATGTCCCCGCTATTGAAAGCAGGGCACGACCCATCTCCTACCAGTCTGCGAGTGCCTCATCCAGGGCTTGGTCGCTCCATTTGGCGTAGACGCGGGTGGTTTCAATGCTGCTGTGGCCGAGGTGGCGGGCGGCGTACTCGAGGCTACCGGTTTGCCGAACGAGTCGGGTGCCCGCGTAGTGGCGGAAGGCGTGCCAGCCGCGGTAGCGCGTCTCAGCCCGTTGAGTAATGACTTGCAAGCGTTGGCGAGCAGCGGTCTGGGTCCCACCAATAACTGCGCCCTCATGGGGCAAAACTTGTAGGGCTGTGATCAGGGGGTTGTGTTGCCTTAATCGGTCTGGGGTAGGCTGACCTGCCGTGACCGAGCCGAAACCTGATCGCCACCGATTCTAAGGTGGCCATCATCCAGCACGCCCAGACAGCTGTACCACCGCTTTCCGCTCAGCGATCGAGATGTTCAAGAGTTGCTCGACCAGCGCGGCATCGGGGTCAGCCACGAGACACGCCGTGAGTGGTGCATCCCATTCGGTTCCCTGTTCGCCAACGAACTCCGTTACCGGGAACCCCGCCGGGGTTCCCAGTGGTACTTGGATGAAGTCTGTACGACGGGAGATGGTGTCCGGTATTGGTTGTGGCGCGCGGTAGACGAGCACGGTTTCGTGCAAGGTGGTCTTCTTCAACGGCATCGGAACACCGAAGCTGCGAAAACCTTTTTAGCCAGACTGCTGGGTGAATCTAACGTCCCAGAGGTGATTCACACCGATCAGCTCTGGAGTTATGGAGCCGCGATCCGAGAGATCCCGAGCCTCATTGACGTCAACCACCAAGAGGTGATCTCCACGGCCCATTGCAACAACGTTACCTTGCAGGAACATCGCTCCACACGACGACAGGAGCGAAGTCAGCAGGGATTCAAGCGGCGCAAACGCGCTCAAGAATTTCTGGGGTTGCCTGCCCGCATCACGAATCTTCATCATCATTCCCGAACAAGCGTTTCAGCCGCCACCCGAAGAAAAAATCAGCAGCAAGCATTCCAGACGTGGTCAGCCGTCGCGGCAGGGGGAGCCTGAACTTCAGGCTCCCCCTGCCCTCCCTCTGCCATGGGCCAAGTTAAGGCAACACAACCGTATCACCTTGCCTGCTGATGTGATGAATCGGCTGGACTGGCAAGAAGGCGATACGCTGGTCTGGATCCTGCAGGGACACGGGGTGGTGACCCTCCACAAAGCCGAGAAACCGGAAGAGGAAGGGCCCGCAGAGCCCCCGGCCCCTCCTGACGCTGCGCCGTGAGGGTTCGGCTGTCATCTGGAAAAGCCGCGCAGGGGTGAGCGGCAGAAGGTTCACGTTCGTTGCTGCAGCCGCCATCAGACCAGGCAACACTCCAGCGCGGCCCTGAAGGCGGGGACGGTGTGGCCGTGCCTGGGAAACTGTGGTCGACTGCGTCGAGGGCGGTGCGTTGTGGATGCCTGTGTGGTGTGTCAGGCCGCCGCGTTAAGGCAGGTCAGCTGTCCAGCGCGGTCTTTTGCCGGTGCAGCCGTACGGTTCATTGTCGACCTGAAAGCAGACTCGGCAGGACTCGTGCGGCCTGATCCGGATGTGGCGTCCGGCGAAGTCGCTCCGGGTTGGGCCCGCGACCCGTTCGAGGCCGCTGCCGCCACAGGCTCCGCAGCGCGGCGAGCCGTTGTGATCGTAGTGACCAGAGCCGTTGCAGGCCATGCAGTAGCTCAGGCGATAGCCGATACGCTCTGGGTACAGCGCGGTGCGTTCGGCTTTGCGGTCGTGGAAGGTGCGGCTGCCGGACTGACGTTTCATCGGGGTTCCTCTCAAGTTGTGCTGGGGGTCGTCACGGTTTTGAGGCAGCGGCGCAATCAGGGATACAGGGGGGCGGCAGACCATCGAAGGCATCCAGCCGGAAGCCCAGTTCGGCTGCGGCGGCATCACACAGCGCGCTGGCTGCGGCCCCCGATCCCCAGAATTCCAACATCAGGTACTCGGCGCTGTCACATTGCAAAAAGGCGCTGGCCGGACGGTGCGCCGGATATTCCAGCAGGCGCATCAGCACCGCCCGTGCGTGGGCGGTCTGAGCCGGGTCGGCGCAGCGGAACTGCAGGGCGCGGCCCTTAAAGGGAGGGCGACCGACCCACAGCAGGGGTTCAGTGCTCGGGGCAGACGGGTCATGAAACTCCTTGGTGGGCCGGTGATGCAGGGCGGTTGAGGCACGGACAACTGGTCATCCCCGCACCCCGGTTCAAGTGGGCTGACGGAAGCGCCGCTGCTGCAGGAGTTGAGGCGAGGCCTGCTGCGCTTTCTTGGCCCGGTACATCCGTTCATCGGCCAAGCTCAGCACGTCCCGGACGTCCTGGCCTTCATGCCGCCAGGCGATCCCAATGGAGGCGCTGACCTCATCGATAAACGGCACCTGCAGGCGGTCGGTCGCCCAGACGGAAAACGCTTCCGGCGAGAGGAGGGGGTGACGCACCAGGACGACAAACTCGTCGCCTCCTAGGCGGTAGACGTGCGCCCGTGCAGGAATTGCTGCACCAGCGCGGCATTGAGGTCAGTCACGAGACCCTTCGCGAGTGGTGTATCAAGTTCGCACCCCTCTTCGCTGAAGACCTGCGTCACCGGGAACCCCGACGGGGTTCCCGGTGGCATCTCGACGAGGTGTGTACGAGCGTGGACGGCGTCCGACACTGGCTTTGGAGGGCCGTGGACGAGTACGGTTTTGTGCAGGGCATTCTCCTCCACCGGCATCGCGATACTGAAGCGGCGAAGACGTTCCTGACCCGGCTGCTGGGAGAATACGATGTCCCAGAGGTCATTCATACCGGGTCAGCTCAGGAGTTATAGAGCCGCGATCCGAGAGATCCCGAGTCTGAAGGGCGTCGATCACCAACAGGTGGTCTCAGCGGCACGCTGCAATAACCTCACCTTGCAAGAACACCGATCCACACGACGACAAGAGCGATCTCAGCAAGGATTTAGACGGCGGAAACGCGCTCAAGAATTCCTGAGTTTGCATGCCCGGATCACCAATCTTCACCATCATTCCCGCACCAGCGTCACCGCCGCCACCCGAAGAAACAACCAGAGCACAGCGTTCCAGACGTGGTCAGCCGTCGCAGCAGGGGTAGTCTGAACTTCAAACCACCTCTACCCTCAGCCTGCCGTGACGCTAGTTAAGGCAACACAACCCTAACGACAGGTGCTGGTAGATTTCTAAACTCTTCTTGCTCGCATGGCCGTTGAGCAGTTGGATCTGGGCATCTGATAACTTCTGGCCTGTCAGAAAGGTCAGCATCTGGTGGCGGAACAGATGGGGATGCACGCCAACGGAACAGGAAGATCATTCTTTGCCAGCGTCAGTGACACCAGCACTTGGCAGTTGGCGACCTTTCCCAGCACGCCGCAAGACTGTCTGGCGACCCCCACACTGCAGTCGCCTTGCTTCGGGAATGCTGTGTTGTCGACGATCGGTACCGCCTCTTGTCCTCCGACCAATTTCTGAGCTTGGCGAGCCAGAACAGCTTTCAGCCCGTCATCCTTCTAGGGACTGACGGTCACGAAGTGGTGGAGCTGTGCGTACTGACTGGGAGCGATGTATTCGGCCAACGGTTGCAGACTCTTACGCTTGAGCGGGGACATCAAGCCGCGTAGATACAGTGGGCACCATGTGCGGCGCCGAGCGTGTCTCAGGACGCGTTGGAAGGGACGCAGGAAATGACGAAGGAGAAGAGCATGTTCCTAAGGAGCCGTCATGCATCAGTCTGCCAGACACGCATGATTGCCGTGTGCACGGCAAAAATCCGTGTTTAAGCAGTGCTAGTGGGTCACTTGCCATAGGTGTAGGGTATGAGGATGGCTCGTGTCCAGAAGAACCCGCTGCGTCCCCTGACCGAAGAAGAACGCACCATGTTGGAGCGATTGAGCCGGTCGCATCACACGGCCGCGATCATCGTGGGTCGGGCGAAGACGATTCTCGCCGTTTCGACGGGTGTGCCGTATACCGAAGCGGCTCGGCTGTGCGGGCGTCGATCCGGTGAAGGGGTCGCGCGTCTGGTCTCCCGCTTCAATCAACATGGGTTAACCGCACTCCAAAC
>NZ_KB899757.1 GCF_000378445.1 Deinococcus aquatilis DSM 23025
CACCATGAAGGTGCACGGTCGGCGAGCCTGGAGTGTCGTGACGCTGGGCCTCCGGAACCTCGTGCGGACATTCGCCCGCATCCATGAGCGTGGGGAGGCGGAAGCCCTTCAACTCATTGGGCTTTTAAAACCCAGCCAGACGCTCAATTTACAAAGTGTCGGGTACTGAGGGGTGTAAGCTGGAGACCTCTCGCCTCAAACAAGCTCCGACTTGTCCCAGGAGGAATCTAGATGACCCGACGACTACTGATCCTCGGAACATTGGCCCTTGCTGCTTGCTCTCAGCCCAGTGACTCTGGAACACCTGCTACCACAGGCAATTACGATCAGATCGACGGTCAATGGAGCCTGGCCGGGCCTCTGACGCCCCAGGCACTCACGGAAGGCATCAATACCCTGGCCTATGAACGTGCCCTCTCGGCCACCAATGCCTGGGGTCCGATTGAGGCCAACCGCAGCAATGGAGAACGCGCCGCTGGAGATGGAGGCCCTCTGACATTGGGCGGCAGGGTCTTTGCTCAGGGCTACGGAGTTCACGCGCCCAGCGAAATGAACTACAGCCTGACCTCTGCCGATGCATCGACGTGTGTGCGCTTTCAGACTCAGGTGGGCATCGACGATGAGGTTGGCAGCCGGGGCAGCGCGGTCTTTCAGGTCTGGGGCGACAACCAGAAATTGTTCGACAGCGGCGTCATGACGGGCGACAGCCCAACGCAGTCTGTGGATGTGAGCCTGAACGGAGCGGCGACCCTGCGCTTGATCGTTACGGATGCGGGCAATGGCAAAAGCTACGACCATGCCGACTGGATTGCTCCCACCATCACCTGCGCTGCTCGGGAACCACTTCAGAGTCAGACGGTGAGTGTCCCAGCCAATATGAGGGCGGCCCCCTTCGATCAGCCGCGTGCCTTGAAGGTGCCCCGGGGAAGCCGAATCGCGGTCGTGGCACGGGTGTCTGGGGCACGTTTCCTGCTCACCCTGCCGGGCGGCGACCTGTTGGTCTCTCAGCCCAGCCAGGGAAAAGTTATCCGTTTGCAGGGCGGGGCAGCGTCCAACGATCCCAAGAACCAGACCATGCTCTTGTCCGGTCTCAACAATCCCCATGATCTGGTGCTTTCCACACAGAATGGTGTCTCATATCTGTACCTCAGCGAAGCCAACCGGGTCAGCCGCTATCCATTACGGGACGGGCTGCCCGATGCCAACGCCCGGCAAATCGTGGTGGACGGGCTGCCGGACGCCAGCCTGCCTGAACTGAAGGGGCAATACAGTCACGCCCTGAAAAACATTGCGCTGGACGGCAGCAAACTCTATGTCTCCATCGCCTCGGCCACCAATGCCGACCCCGCTGATTTGACGGCCACGCCCAAACGGGGCGCAGTGTACGTCTACGCGGCCAACACGCTCAACCAGACAGCCACGTCTGGACGCCTCTATGCTCAGGGCATTCGGAATGCCGAAGGACTGGCGATCGCGCCCGGAACAGGAGACCTCTGGGTGGCCGTGAACAACCGCGATAATGTGGCCTACCCGTACCACAATGATTTCAACGGCGACGGCAGCGATGATTACGGCAAAGTGTTGCAGGACTTCGTGGACAACTATCCACCCGAGGAACTGATCCGGGTGCGCGACGGTGGCAATTATGGCTGGCCGTTTTGCAACCCCAATCCTGCGGGCGGATGGCTCAACATGCCCTTTGACCGCGACGTACAGACGAATGCGGGGGGCAGCCGCCTCGACTGCGCTCAGGCCGACCGGGTCACGGTGGGAATGCCCGCCCACGCCGCGCCTCTGGGTCTGACGTTCTGGACCGGGTCTGCACTGCCTGCCCGGTATGCTGGGGGTGCTGTGGTCGGTCAGCACGGCTCCTGGAACCGCAGCAGTTTTAGCGGTCATGCCTTTGTGCTGTTTCCCAAAACCAGCGGAGGATTGGGGGCCGGAATAGATCTGGTTACTGGCTTTGTCACCGATCCTGTCCAGAAACAGCGCTGGGGCCGTCCGGTAGACGCGGCAGTAGCACCGGATGGGGGGCTGTATCTCAGTGACGATTACAGCGGCACGGTCTATCACCTGACCCCGCCTGCACCGTGACCCGACTCCAGACAGTGACATGTCAGCCGTGGATTCAATGGCATGAGGAGTTCCAAGTGCTCTGGTTGATGGTTGCAGGACAAACCTCTGCCTGCCAGATGGATCAGGCGGAGGCTTAGGCTGGGGCAGAGCCGTCTGTTGGATTGTGTACCGCCGGATAACGGTGTCTTCTACTGATGGGGGCAAAAGTTCGTTGCAAATTCTGAGGCCAGTTCGGTCTGACGAGCTTCGATTGCATGACGGAACATGCTGCCACTCTGAAGATTCTTGAGCGCATCATCTTCCCCGCCTAATGCAAAGGAAAAGTATCCCGTCTGCGTCACCAGTCGGCATCTGTGTCCAGCTGAGACGGATTCCGTACGATTCCCGGAATCCGTCTCTTTTCCTACTCGCCCTGCTCGGATTGAACACCGAAAACCACGGTGTTGAATCGGAACCCGTATGATGCCTGTAGTAAGCAGAGGGATACTGGCTGGGAGCTGAAGAGTTTGCCCTGATATGCGCTGCCATCTCCGGCAACGGCTTTCTGTAAGTCAGTTCGGGTTCATGTCCTTACCAGCAATCAGGCCAGCCTGAAGGTGTAGTAGGTGCAAAGCCCTGACCAGACGGTGAGGGTTTTGTTGCGGCTGGGATCCGGAGCGCCCACCGTGAGGGTCACGCGGCATGGGGTCGTGGCCGCACCGTTGTTGAAGCCACCGCCCGCGCCATTCATCACCATGCTGGCAGTCTGAGACGAGGAAAATACGGTGTCTTTGCCCTGATACTGAACGATGAATTTCCAGTCGTAGGTCAGCGCCTCATTCTGCGGGTTGTCGATCATGGCCTTGGCGGTGTAGCGGGGAGTGTTGACCGTACAGGAGGTCGATGATCTGAAATCGAGGGTGGAACCATTGGTCACTGCATATTCACCGCAGTAAGTACCGCCCAGGGTATACACACCGGAAGTTTTGACGACTGGATACGGGTTGACTGGCGGGGGCAATACGTTGAGCGTCACCGTCTGGTTAGTCACGGCCCCGAAGCTGTCGTGGACGCTGACCCGCACCTGCCGCGCTCCAGTGGCACCGAATTTCACCTTGATGTCGCAGCCGCCACTGGCCGATAGGGTATCTGGGGCGTCTACTGCCCAGGTGGTGAAGTGGCAAAGGTTCGAGCCTGCCGGTTCGTTGGAGTCGGCCACAGCAGCGGACATCAGATAATCCTCGCCCTGATGGGGGTCGCCCGTGGAGAGCACGCGCAGGCTGGGCGGCGGGTTGGTCATGCTCAGCACAAAGCTCAGCTGGGTCGTGGCTCCCGCCGAGTCGCGGGCGGTGACGGTGATGGTGCGGTCGCCCACGCTCTGGAAGGTGTAATCGGGAGAGAGCGGACCGTCTCTGTCTGAGGTCACGGTAATCTGCGGGCAGCCATCTTCGGCATCGCTGGCCGAGTAGAACTCGCCGTTTCCGAAGGTCGGCCCATTGGTGGTACACAGCGCCCTGAAATTCTGCGGCGTTCCCGCGTTGAAAGAGTGTGGCTGGTTGGTCAGGGCCAGCACTGGCGGGGTATTGCTGGAGCGCCCCAGTTCCTTGCTGATGTCGAAGACGGTGGAACTGTAGCTTGCCAGCGTACCCAGAATCGGCAGCTTGACCCGGAATCCCAGCGTGCCTTTCATGAAGCTGTTGACGATCCAGTTGGGGTTGCGTGGATAGGCCACGTCAAGGCTGACCCCGCCCTCCAGCGTCGCCTCCGGCCCGGCCACGTCATAGAGCTTGATGCTCGCCACCGACTGTAGACCCACGCGCGGCTTGAGCGAGCCAGAGAAGTTGGGCGGGTTCAGACTCCCATTGATGCCGAAGCCGGAAATATCCTTCCAACCGTTGTCCTTGGTCCAACGTGCCCCGACCTGCGCGGTGATGGATTCGCTGGCGGCAAAATCAATATGCGCCGTGACCTCGCCGCCCGCCGTCAGATACAGCTCGACCTTCGGAACCAGTACCACCGGCACCGGCCCGATAAAAAAGACCTTGGGCTTGAAATACTGGGTACCTACCCGCACCGCGTCGCTCATCACCCCGTGAAAATCGCCAGTGATGTTCAGACGCGAACTTTGAGAAAAGCCCACACTGGCCTGAAAACTCTTGACGCAGACCGGGGGCAGCTCGAAGCAGGGTTTGATGCCCACATTGACGCCGTAGCCGATGTTGAAGGCCACCCCACCATCGACCCTGATGCTGCCGGTGGCATTCGGCCCCTGGACGGGCAGGAACGTCCGGTTGAAATTCAGGTTGAATCCGTAATTCTCACCGACACCCGCCTGGGGCTTCAGCTCACTGGAAGGCGTGGCGGTCAGGGTGACACCTTCCGCCAGATCCTGTGTGCTGAGAAGATCGTCACCCGTCAACTGGAAATCGGCGTTTAGATCGCCGTCGGTAATGGCGTCGGTGAGGTTGGCCTGGGTGGTGTCAAGCAGAATCTGGCCGCCCTCCGGCCGAATGGCCGTCACCTTGCGGAGGTAGCCGTCAGGCGCGGCGCTGGAGGGTTCGGACACCAGAACGTCGCCGGGTTTCAGGCTGCTGAGTGCCGGAGTACTCTGGGCGAAGGTCAGCACGCCGCTTGCGGAATCGTAGGTGGTCAGGGCATTGCGGGTCGCGGGATCAGCAATCTTGGTCGTGTCGGGAATAATGGCAGAGGAAGTGGGCGACGGGTCGAGTGGAGCGCCGCAGGCGGAGAGCACTCCGGCCAGCAGGATCGACAGAACGGGCAAACGTTTCATGGCAGCGTCCTCTGGTGATGGTCAGAACGGGTTGCGGTTGTTGACGACAGAATCAAGAGGCCGTCCAGTGGGCAGTTAGAGCAGTGGGCTTGACCCGCAGGCTCAGTCACCCTCCTCGGCAATGTTCCCGAAGACTTCCATCAAGTGGAATTCATGGTGTCCTCCTGGCTATCCTGATCCGGCCCGAGGAGCGATTCTCCGCAGCTGGCGCAGTAGCGGGCGTAGGGGCTGGAGATCGGAGCGCTGCACAGTGGACACGCGTCAAGGAGCCAGGTGCCGTCATTGATGCAGTAGTGCTCGGGCGAACTGATCGGCACGGCACGCGCACAACTCGGACACAGCCGGTAATGGAGCGGTGGCCAGCGGCCTGATACGGACTTGCTCTGATTCCCGAACATCCGGGAAAGCACCAGATGTTCGTCCATCGCCGCCAGCCCGTACTCTTTGCTACTCGCTCTGCTCGGATGATTCTCACGAATCATCGCAATTTGGTATGAGTCCTCCATTCGGTGTTCCACAACTCCTCCCACCTCCCCTCTCCCGCGCAGTGTGAGGGGGGCTGGATCGGAAGCGGATCGGATTCTCAGGTGGCGGCGCGTGTAGCGTCAGAGGTCACAGGCAAAGCTGCCAGAGAACCCTTCAAGAAGTCCTCCCAGCGATCCGGCAACGCCTCGCCCACAGCTGAAAAATGCATCCTGGCCTGAGCGTAGGCATGGCTCAGTCCTTTGTGATTCGCCACATTATGCCAAGCCCGCAGGGACAGCTCCAGCGCTTTGAGGTCGTATGGATCGGTGTCGAGAAGCAGTTGGGCCGCCCGCACAGCCTCGGAGGGGTGGCTGGTCAACTGGGCCTTGATCTGTACCCGCAGCGCCTGACACAACGCCTCACGGACAGCCTCAGAACGGCCTTCCAGATTCAGGCTGGCAAACACAGGGCCGCGCCACAACTGGGTATCGCCGTGGGCCAGAAAGGTTTCGGCGTCGCTGGACACGCCTGACCCCAGCAGGTAGCCATCGGTGGTCGTGGTGACCACTCCCGCCCCCAATGTCTCCCGCACCTGATAAACCAGATCGGCCAGCAGCGTTCCTGACCGCGTTTCGGCCTGATCGGGATAGAGCGACTCGGTGAGGCTGAGCCGTGAGACCTCGGCACGTCCCGCGATTCGCGCTTCCAGCAGGGTGGCCAGCAGTTCCTGACGCTTCCGGCCCCGTACTGGAACGGTTCCCGTGTGGGTGGTCAGGCGCATCGGGCCGAGCACTTCCAACCGAACGTTCGGGGCCAACTGAACCTGAGCGGCTGGGTCTGCCGATCCCTGAAGTGAAGCCGCAGATTCCTCGGCCAGCCAAGGAAAGAGGCGCTGGGCCAGACGAATCCCATTTTGAAGCCCCCGCTCTTTGAACCAGTTCAGGTGAAGTCGCGCCAATTCCGGTGAGTTGGTGAGTTGGGCCAGCAGAAGTCCGACCTTATGGCTGTCGTACTGAGACAGACCGCCCTGTGCTCGGTGCAGATGAGCGAGGGCTTCAGCCTTCTGACCGAGCGCCATCCAGGCGGTGCCCAGAGCGCAGTTGATCGCCGCAGCAATGAGCGGGTCCTGATCGGCATCAAGGGCCTTCATCGCCTCCTGTGCCCGGTGCAGGGCGACCTGGGGATCACCGAATTGTGATTCGACCAGACTCATCTGGGCCTGGGCATAGGCCAGATACCGAGCACCGCCGCTGGCGTGGGCACATTCCAGCGCCGCCTGAGCGTGCCGGGTCGCCAGCGCGGCGCTGTACGGAGCCTGACATTCCCGGTGCAGCGCGGCGAGCATGACTTCGGCCTCGACCTGCCAGTACAGCAAGCCAACCTGTGCGTAGGAATCCCGACTCTCCAGCAGCAGCTCTTCGGCGTCGCCGTACTCGCCTGCTTCAAACAGGGCGTCACCCAGAATCAGCTGGGCATGGGCATACAGCCGCGCCTGACCCGCCCCCGCAGCCAGAGTTCTTGCACTGCGGGCATCCGCTGCGGCAGCGAAACTGTCTCCCTGATAGTGCCGCACGTTGGCCCGGTTAAAGTACGCCGAGCCTGCTTTATGCCGCAGCGCATGGGTCTCGAACAGCCTGAGCGCCTCGGTATAGAAGGAATCGGCCTCGGCAAACCGCAGGCGCTGGAACTGGTTATAGCCACTCGCCTCAAGAAGTGCAGCCCGGTCAAGGTAACTCAGATCAGTTCTTTTGAGTGCCTGCTCGGTCAGGGCGTCTGCCCCTTCATGATCTCCGGTGGTGGCCATGCTGAAGGCGACGGCTTTGACCGTTCTCGCCTGCACAGCCCCATGAATGTCTGGGCGGTCCTTCCACAGCCTGACCACCTCGTGATACTGGTCCAGACAATGCCAGACCCTGAGCTGAAGCTCTGTGCCCATCAGACCGGTTCGCCACGCTGCGGGCAGACGCTCCATCAGCGGCCCGACCTCCTTGACTTCTCCAGCCTCAGCCAGGTAATACGCCAGAAGAGAGATCAACTCGTGATGATGGGGCAGCCGAGCCAGAGACGCCCGGACCAGGCGGATGGTTTCCCCCAGATCAAACTCGTACAGTCGAGCGCTGGCCTTGAGCGTGAGTTCGCCCTGTTGATCAAGCGGCGCATGTTCTACCGCCTGAGCTGACAACCGGGCCGCCATCAGGGACTGGCCGAGCGCAAAAAACCGGTCTGCCGCATGGCTCAGTAACTCGAATGCCTGCTGAGCGGTCAGTCCTGCATCACCTATAAGATTCACGACGCGGGGATCGAGGTCTATCTGCTTCAGCGCACGCCGCGCAAAGAGCTGACGGCGATCAGGACTCAGGTGCGCCGATACCGTTTCCCGGTAGAGGGGATGAGCAAATTCACCGTCGATCAGGTGCCCGGTCCGGTGCAAGCTTTCGCAGGTGGCGGCAAATTCTTTGCCTGAGAGTCCAGAAACCTCCCTCCACAGGGGGTCGCTGCATCCTGCTGGCAGCACCGATCTGGCCGCCAACACATCTGCCGTTGCCGACAGGCCAAGCGGCTCCCGCACCGCGAGTTCGATCAGCGCTTCCACAGTCGTGGGGATGACTCGCTGCTGCGGCACTCGCCAGCGCCAACGCCGTGTGTCGTTCCAGAGCAGGCCCTGCCGGGCAAGGAAACGGAAAAATTCAAGGGTGAACAGTGGATTGCCAGCGGCCCGCTCATAGATCCAATCGAGCGCTTCCTGAGGCAGGGCGGCCCCCACCTCGGCATTCAACAACAAGTCGGATTCGGGACGGCTCAGAGGAGAAACTCGAACGGCCTCAATGCCTTCCGGCGGTGGAGTTCGGCTGCTCAGAAGCAGTCCGGCCCCCCGAGTTCGGGCCATACGGGTTGCCAGATTTTGCCAGAGCCGAAGCTGATCGGGTGAACATTCATGTAGGTCTTCGGCATGGATCACCACCGGAGCGCCGAGAGCCAACTGTGAGGTGAGGACTTCAGTCAGCTGCTCTCCAGTGAACCCTTCCTTTCTCTCAAGGCGCTCAATTGACCGTGTAAGCCACGGAGTGGTGTGCTTCGGGCGTGGCAGAGTCAGGACAATCTGTTCAAGGGGCTGGGTTGCCCGGACACTCAACGAGAAACAAGGGGTCGCCCTCAATAGAGCTTGAGCCAGATGCGTCTTGCCGATGCCCGGCTCACCCCACAGACAGACGGCCAGACCCACACGCCGTGCCATCAACCCCCTGAGCCTATTGGCGACATATTGATTCTCACTGTCCACCACAACCTCCTGAAGCCCATATGAGGTCGGTCTGACCCTGAATGGGTTTTGCTCACGTCTGGTGAAGTCACCCCTGCCTGATGCACGCGCCGTTCTGGGATCAGGGGGTTGATGGTGGAAAAACGCCGTTGTCGATTACTACAGTCCTGCTTGAATTGTATTGGAAGATCGCGGGCCAGGTCACAGCTTAATTTTTGAAGACAGAAGTTTCCAGGCGCTCCAGTTCAAAAAATTGCACAGGCCTTCTGGAAGACTGATCCAGGCGGGCACGAAAGTAGCCTGGCTGCGTGCTGACCTCATTTCCTAGACATCAGGTGACCAAGCGTTTTACGTTGTTTGACAGGCAGCACCTTCACAGTAGTGTTCAGATGATCCACCCTCACGCATTGCCGTGCCCTGACCTCCAGCCGACCTCCAAGCGCACGGCGGATAGAGTGGTCAACCAGCGCTGTGGTCTTCCCTAGATATGGGCCAGAAGCGTGGTCAGACGGGTGAGGCGTGGGGGCGCTGTGACCTCATGTTGCGTCCTGCCATTTGTGCAGCTGCCTATATCGGGCCCACTGCGGTCACACATAACGTTATGTGCGGTTCAGGTAAGCTGGCTGAATCATGACCATTTACACGTTTTTCAATCACGCTGGGGGAGTCGGGAAAACATCGGCCACCCGAGATTTTGGATATGAACTGGCGTCCCGGGGTCACCGGGTACTGCTGATCGACTTTGATCCACAGGGCAACCTGACCTCTTTTCTCGGTGCAGACAAATGGAAGCTGGGGCCAGATTCAACGCTCCTGGGTGCCCTTCTTGAGGACGATCCCCAGGGCGTGGTACGTCGTTTGCCTCCAACGATTGATGTGCACGGCCTGTCGCTCTATCCAGCGACCATCGACCTGGCCATCGCGGAGGCACAGTTGATCGCCAAACTGGGGCGCGAGCGGCGGCTGGCCAATATTTTGACCCAGTTGCCCCAACCCTACGATTATGTATTGATTGATTCACCTCCCAGTCTCGGGACACTCACGGTCAATGCGCTGGTGGCCGCCGACGCCTTGATTGCTCCGGTCGCCACCCGTTTCAAGGCCATTGACGGTCTGCCGGGACTGACGCGCATGGTCAGTGAGTTGGGATGGGTCAAGCCTGGGCTGGGATTTGCCGCCTTTCTGCCCACCATGTACGACCAGCGCAACCGCCACGATTCCGAGGTCCTTGAAATGATTCGTGAACAGCTCCGGTCTCTGGCTCCAGTCCTGCCTGCGGTTCGTTACCGGGCAGCCGATCACAATGATGCCAGCATGAGTGGTCAGCCTGTGCAGGTCTACAAGCCTGGGAGCGAGGCTGCCCGGGATATGGCTCAGGCGGTCAGTGCCTTCCTCGCCCTGGAGGGTGTGCCGTCGTGAGTGGCCGTAAAGAGCGCCCCAAACTTCAGATCGGGCCTCTAATTGCAGCTCAGCATCCCAGCGAATTGATGTCCGGTTTCACTGGAAGCCAGGTTCCGCTGGCTCAATCCGACCTCGCTCTTGAGGTCATTCGGCCAAGAACCCAACAGCCTCGACGATTTTTCAATGTCGAAACTATGGCGCGGCTGACGGAAAGCATTCGTGCACACGGAATTTTGCAACCGCTCTCAGTTCATCAGACGGTAGAAGGCCGTTATGACCTCATCTCCGGTGAACGGCGTTTGCGGGCAGCCCAGGCAGCAGGTCTGTCGGTCGTTCCGGTCAAAATCTTTACTGGATTGAATGAGCGGCAGATTCAGCAGCTCGCCGCCATCGAAAATCTACAGCGTGAAGACCTCAACCCAGTTGATGAGGTCGATGCCGTGCTGGACATCCTGGGAGCTGAGCTTGATGTGCCGCGTGCCCAACTGACGCCGAAGCTGGAGCGCTGGAAATCCATGAAAATGCGCGATCCTGCCCTCGGACGGGCCAGCGAACAAGACAGAGAAGCCATTGCCAAACTTGAGACCCTCTTCCGTGGGCTTTCCAGGGGTGAGTGGGCCTCATTCGTCGCCAATCGTCTTCCTGTCCTGCGGCTGCCTTCAGAACTTCTGGAAGCCGTTCGCGAAGGCCGGATCGAATACACCAAAGCCATTGCCCTCCGCCGGGCACCAGAACCGTTGCGGTCAGCCCTACTTGGTCAGGCCCACGCCCTGTCTGTGCAGCAGCTCCGGCAACGGGTCAGAGAGGACACCCCCATTCCTGAGGTTACCGAAACGCTGACTCAGGCTCTGAGCACCCTGCGGGGCCTCCTCAAGCCGGAACGCCTGACTCAGCTCAGTTCAGTCGATCAGGGCCAACTGGCCCGGTTACTGACGGAAGCTTCCACCCTGCTCGAACAGGGGCAGAGTTTGAAGCAGGAGGGGCAACCCTCTTCAAAGAAGGCGTATCGCCAAAAGAAAGAGAGGCCAGCACGGTAAGCGCTTTATGAACTTCAAACGAACCCTCCGCTCCTCCTTCTCAGTTGGCCGATGATTCCAGTCGGTAGTGTTCAGAGTGGAGATTTACTTCTCCGCTGTTTGCCGTTTGTCAGCAGTATCAGAGACGCAGGATCGGCACAAAGGTCACGGTCCAGAGACACATTGGGAACGCCTCCAGGTGGGCCGCTGGTACGGGGAGACCCAACGCGAGGTCGGGATCGTTTCTCAGACCGCGGTCTGGTCTCACACTGGCCTCCCACCCCTTTCGGTGCGCTGAGTTGTAACCCGTGATCCCAAGGGCAAGTTCTGCACTCAGGCTTTGCTCTGCACGGACCTGTTGCAGACTCCCCTCCAGATCCTGGAGTACTTTGTGCAGCGTTGGCAGCTCGAGGTCACCTTTGAGGAGGTTCGGGCACACTTGGGTGTGGAAACGCAGCGGCAGTGGAGTGACCTCGCCATGGCCAGAACAACCCCAGCGTTGCTGGGGCTGTTCTCACTCGTGACCCTCATGGCCCACAAATGCTGACAGGGACACGAACCTTGAGTTCGTTGGGCCGCTTGGTACTGACCTGCTCCGGGACACCGGGCCTCCCGTTCGGCATTGACGCTGAATTCGTCAATTCCGGCATAACAGTCGCTTGCCCGGAAACTGCTGGTACTGATGAAAGAGATCGATTGGCTGTCCTGCAAGACTAACTGAAGGGACAAACCCCATCAACCAGGTCAAAACGTCTTTTCTGAGGTGCTGGTTTGGTCGGCCATACCTTGATGGTAGATATGGCCCAACCGGGCGGCGTCACCTGGTCATGCCGGGCAGATGAGATGATTTCAATTTGTTGTATTTGACAACAATCTGGGTCAAGCGTAAAATCTGATCATGACCGTTGTCAAGAACAACAATCTGGAGGAAGCAGTACAGGCAGGCGACCTGCTCCGCACTGTTGCCCGGCTGCACGGTGAGTTACAACTGCGGAACTTCGCCTGCTGCGACGTGCAGTCCAGTACTCAGTGCCATATCCTCACCACCCTGGGCCGCGAAGGAGACCAGACCCTGGCCGCTCTCACCCGCACCCTCAATCTTGACAAAGCGTGGCTCAGCCGCAGTACCGATGAGCTGGTGGCGCAGGGGCTGCTTGAAAAGACGCCGCATCCGCAAGATCGCCGCGCCCTGCTGCTGCACCTCACTTCAGCCGGGCAGCAGGAATACCGTGCTCTGGATACACAGCTCACGGCTCAGTCCAGCCGGGTATTGGCCCGTCTTCCCCAGGGGCAACGGACAGCGGCGCTTCAGGTGTTGGCACAGTTGAATGCTGCCCTGCAAGCCGAACTTGACGGTGAGGACGGTTACGGATGCTGAGCCGCCGGACAAGCCCGAAGGACTGGCCGCAGATCAGGGCGTTGCTTCAGGCCGCCAATTTGCCCCTGGATGGAGCACAGGAGCATCTGGAGACTTTCCGGCTTGTGGAAAGGGCAGGCCATGTCTGCGGGGTCGCCGGACTGGAGATTCATGGAGAGGCGGCGCTCTTGCGCTCAGTGGCAACTGGGGCCGAATACCGCTCTTAGGGTATTGCTGCGGCCCTGATCACTGAACTGATTCAGGCGGCGGTGGCCCTCAACCTCTCGTCCCTCTCCCTGCTGACCACCACTGCTCCAGATTATTTCTCTCGCTTTGGATTTCGGGAGCAGCCCCGCTTCCGTGCTCCAGCAGCCCTGAAAGCTTCCCCCGAATTTCAGGAGGCCTGTCCAACGTCCGCCACGTTCATGACCCTCTCGCTCACCCAGGAGTTTCCGATGACCCAGATCATTCCCGGCCTCACCGATCAGACCTCGACCATCACCCTGCTCAGCGAATTGCGAACCCAGCCCCAGCGGTCTCTGGAATTCTGGCTGCACGGAGAAAGACTCGTACCTGCGGGCTACCACGTGACCGAAGTCAAGGCTGTCACCATTGAAGCCATGGACTGCGGAGGCAAAGCCAACACCTGGCGTGAGACGGTCATTCAACTGATGGACGGCAGCGAGGAGGAGGCCAGAGCAGGTTCCATGACCAACCGCAAATTCCTGGCGATCTATGACCGGGTGGTGCGGCACATTCCGGTGCGGGATGAGGCGGAAGTGCGCTTTGAGTACGGCAACAGTCTGACTCCGGCCATGCAGTATCACGTCAGTCATGTCGAAGCTCAGGCGGAGCGCATGATCGTACACCTGCGGACACCGGGGGTGCAGTGCAAGGCCGGAGACGCCTGTGGCCTGCCCAATACGTCCAGCAGCGACACAGACTGCGCTCCCGAAAGTGGCTGCTGCTCGCCCACACCCGTCCAGTTGATACCCCTGGGCTGATGTCCTGGGTTGCTCGTCAGCGTCTGCTGGTCTGGAGTCTGCTGGCGAGGCAGTTGGGCTGGTCTCGCGTCACATCAGGTGACTGGGCGAGCTGAGCTGGGTTCACTCTTCCATCTGCGCCAATCTGACTGGGTCAATCTGAGTTGTGAGTTCAAGCGGTGGAATGATTCGTCAGGGCTGCTCAGCGTAGTCATAGTCGGTAGCTTTGAATGACCAGGATGTGGAAGCCCCGCCTCGACTGACCGAACCACTGAGCAGGTCGATGTCTTTCAGCGGCGTGAGGTCATCCGAGGCCAGCACTGCCGCAGGAATGGGACGTGGCGGATTGTTGGGGCAGGTCATCATCAACAGGTCCCTTGAGGCCAGACCGAAGCCGTACAGTTCTCCTACCGGCAGGCCAGACATCTTGACTGAGATTCGGGTCACGGTCAGGACACCATCGGTCAGGACAAAGGTGCCGTCTCCCCGGCAGGCACCCTCAGAGGCGTTCACCGTAACGTTGCCCGCCGCAGTGTAGGTCAGGACATCCACCTGATTGCCCTACCGGGCGTCGTTCTGCAGTATCCAGATCACAGTGGTCTTGCTGCGGATCAGGCTTTCAGGCGTTTTGAAGGTGTACTCCACCGTCCCCTCGTACTCTTTCACCGGCCCCAGACACCTGTCCAAGCGGGTTTTGAGCTTTTTGACTGCCGATTGATCCAGAAACGCATTCCTGTCCCGCACCAGCGTGGAGAGGAATTGCTTGGCCTGTAGGCTGATCTTTTTGGACCTCCCGCTCTCACAGACCAGGGTCATGGCCTCCAGAACTTTCATCGCCACCCTGACATAAGCTTTTGTGGCGACTTTGGTCCTGGATGCCAGAGCGTTGGTGGGCAACTGGGCAACGGCGTTCAGAACCTTCTGCGCCTCTCCAAGAGCGGCGAGCTGTTGATCCAGTGTCTTGGCGTTGTCCAGTAGTTTCGTGATCCGTTTCAGTTCAGCCTCACCTGGGCCAGTGATGACCGGGCCTACCACCTGCGCCTGCGCCCTGTTCCAGAGAGAGCTGGAGGGCGTGGGACACAGAGCTCCACTGAGCCAGGCCACCAGAAGCGCGTGCCGCTGCCAGCCACCTGACTTTCTCCGGGTGTTCTCCGCTGCTTCCCGCGCTGACACCTAAAGGCCCAGCCCTTTCAGGACGATGACTGCCAGTCCTCTGGCGAGCGTCGTCAGCTCCTCATTGCCGTCATCTGCGCCGTTCTGGGCAATCCCGATGATCAGTGCGCCAGTCATCACCGAGGTCTCGTACATCGCCTGTATCTCGGCAGGCTTGAGCTTCATCACGCCGCTGTCAATCAGGAGATCATTGAGCCCGCGCTGCAAACTGGCGATTTCTGCATCGGTCAATTCGCTGCCTGTGCTGACCTGGAAGCTGAGGCCGATCAGGAGGGTCAGACCCGCCGCCAGATTGTTCTTACGAAAGTCTGGAAGCTGTTGTGCGGCCCTGAACAGATTCAGGCAAAGCGCCGCCATCTGCCGCTGGTCGTCGATCTTCTGCACCATGGCGGCGCAGTTTTTCTGCTGGGTAGGACTGCCCCGAAAAACAAAGTCGGTTCTGACCAGAGGGTACTTGTAGGTCGGGGGGGTCGCCCGAGGAGAGAGGGCCTGTTTCACCGCCTTCGCCGTGAAATCCGGCTGGACGGTGGCTGCCACGTAGCCGACCGAACGCTGCGCGAAGGTCCTGTAATCCTGAAACGAGGGCGTGAAAAACTGGGCCTGTCCACCGGAGGCCAGGAGAACGGCCAGCGCTGCTCCCATCACCTTCCGCCTGAATACTCTCCCCATGTTGGCGCCTCCAGACAGGCCTGGCCGGACATCCTGCGGGTGCTGATGGTTTCGCGGATAGCTCTGCCCTGGTTTCAAAGAGACCCAGCGTTCCTCCTGACATGGCGAACCTGTGAATTGCCTGATGCACGTTCATCAATTGTCTTTTGGCTTATTCGTTCTGAAAGCGTCTGACCACAAATCACTCGGCAGGCGATGGGGTTTTCAACCGTGGTCAGGCGTCCGTTGTGACCAAGAACTGGGCGAATTTCACGAAAAGGGAAGGCCAGCCTGTACAGGACTCTGTTGAATTCCGTACAGGCTGGCCGGGTTCCGTCCATTTCTGTCACATCCCATCCCCGAGAGCTGCAGTGGGTCATCGCGCTGTTCTACCGCTGTTGAGGCCGCCTCCAGGACATTCCGTCATGTACGCGGAATGTCCCGGAAAGCGCATTACTCGGCGGCAGGCAGAAGCTGAGAGGTGTCGGAGCTGACTTCTGGGACGTGTCCCCGCCGTTCAGACCACAGGGCGTAGCCCAGTCCGGCCAGCGCCACACCCACCGGAACCGCCGCCAATCGCTGGAATTGGTGTGGCAACAATGCCGCGGCTGGGGTCAATATGGCCGCAGCAGCCAGCAGACCGCCTGCCCAGCGCGGCAAGATGCCTGCCCGGAAGGTGGCGATCCCAAAGAGAAGACCGCCGAGCATATACAGTCCTCCAGCAAGTGCGAACATGGTGGGAAAAAATCCGAGGTCAACGGGGCTGGTTCTTCCCGCCGCGACCCCCAGAAAGCTATCCACATAGGTCGGGGCAGCGGTGATCAGGGGCGGCAGGATAAATGTTTCAGCAAAGACATCGGCGTAGGTGATGGCCCAGGCGAGGCCAAACACTAGGAAGCCCACCAGACCGAGCCAGCCAGTCCTGTTCGCCTGCCGGGCATAGATCCCGACCAGGCCGAGCAGCATCAGGAGGCACATCAGGGTTTTCAGATAGGTGATGACATTCCACAGCCCGGTGCCCACAGACGACACGACGTCCGGAGGATGGATCGGCTGGATGCCCGCGAAAATGATTCCGGCCACCATTGCGGATAGACCGCACCAACGGATGAGACTTGCAGTCGTAACTCGCATATTGATTCCTTTGATCTCGGAGTGACTTCGTGGTCGCGGACTTGCCCACGGCCATCGGGGACGGCGATGGCAAGGCGGCGCTCTTAAGGGCGATGTGCTGAAATCCGCATGTTAGGTTCTGTGCTCCTTGTCCTCCTTTCCCGGATGAGGGCCAGTACAGTCAGATCCGGTCTCCGGTGTCATCGGCGCTCTGTAGTTCAGGCGAGTCACTGCGATCAGGGGCAGTCCCAGATCGCGCACGGTCCTCAGCAGGCCATGCAGCGCGGCCTGATCGATCACCACACCAGACAGAGTGGTGGTGCCGTCCTGTTCGTGTGTAAAGCTCAGCCCCAAAAATCGAGTCGCCCACCTTTGATCCAGGTGTCCCTGAAGGCGAATCTCGTAGTGTGAGGTTCCAGAGCGGTTTCCAGTCGATTCAAGTTCTGTCTTCACCCGCTTCATTTGTTCACCTCCTTCAAAGGTCGGTGCAGAGGAGGAATCTCCAGGCCGATGCGCGTGTTCCTGTCCTCGACCAGACCGTACCCGGCAATGTGGTGAGCCGTCATCACCAGACGTGGTGAGTCATCTGCAGGGGAGTCGGGCGAGGGGAGATTCAAACCACCTCTCTGCTCACAGGACAACACTGTCAGGCTGTCCAGTTCACTTTTGGTCTGCCGTCTGTCTGGAGAGGGCAGAAGTCACGCCTGCTCTAGAACAGTCCGAGTTCCTCGGCGCGGCGGACGGCTGCGCGGCGGGTATTGACGCCGAGCTTGCTGTAGATGTTTTTGGTGTGCGTCCGCAGGGTATTCAGGGACACGGAGAGCGTGCGGGCCAGTTCTGGGCCACTCAGTTCGCTTCGCAGCAGCCGCAGCACCTCAAGTTCGCGTTCGCTCAGGGGATCGGATATACCCTGGTCGGTGGGCCTGGTCTTCCCCGTGTTTTCAGAGGCGCTCAGCAGTTGCCGGACAGAATTTGTAGCGCTTCCCTGTAGCTCGAGCTTTCTCAGCAGGGCGGTCATGGGTGCGCCCTCATCGACAAAAACCCGGACGTAACCTTCCGGTTCTGCCAGGGTCAGGGCACGCCCCAACAGGGCAAGAGCCGCCGGAAGATCGCCCTGTTTCTGGAAGGCCAGCGCCCGCAACGCCAGAATCTCGAGGACACTTCCGCTCCGCTTTCCCTGCTCTGCTGCGCTCTGGAGCCTGTCCAGAAGGCTCAGGGCATCGTTGATTGGGCGATCCGTCTGGGCGCGTTGTGCCTGGGATGGTTGTAAGTGGGATGGTTGTGGCTGGGCCAGCAGCAGCCTGACCAGGGTGAGGTGCTCAAATTCGCGGAGGTAGCTCAGGTCGCCTTGGACGGACAGCTTTTGCTCCTGTGCCCAGGCCAGCGCGTCTTGCCAGCGGCCCTGCCTGAGCCACACCCGCGCCTTCAGGGCTGCGATGGGCCGCACATTCGGAAACAGGTCGCTCACATACAGGCTCTGGGCCTCGTCCAGCAGGGTCGATGCGCCGTCCAGATCTCCCTCGGCCTCCCGCAGCCGGGCCAGGACAACACACCAGCGAAATCCATTCTGCGGCAGCCCTGCAAATGCCCCCAGTTCTCGGCTGATCGAGAGGTGCTGTGCGGCAGCCTCCAGTTCGTTCCGCTCATGGTGCAACTGGCTCAGGCCCACGTGCATGTCTGCTGCTCCCCGCAACACCGGTGCGCCCTGCTCACCCGTCAGTTGCAGGCCCTGACGAAAGGTGCTCATGGCCGCGTGCAGATGACCCTGCGCCACCTGAATCTCTGCCAGGGCCAGGGCACAGCCGACGGCGTCCGAACGGTGGCCCGCCCGGTGCAGACTGGTCACGGCGTCCTCATACGACTGCTGAGCTGCGCCCAGGTCTGCGTCTGTCCAGAAGGCAAGTCCCAGGAGTCCGGCCGCCGCCCCGCGCCGCAGATGATCTTGCTCCGAGCTGAGTTCGAGTGCCCGCCGCGCGTGAGTCAGGGTGCCGCCGACGTTGCCTGAAGAGAGGGCTATGGCGGCGCGGTAGAGGGCAATCGAGCCAGCCAACCCCTGAAATTCTTCCTGATCCACGACCACCATCTCGGCAGCTGCGTTGCCTGCCGACCGACCAGTATTTGCCGTGTCCAGCCATCTCTCGGCGTCCAGCAGGCGGGCCTCCGCGCCTTCCAGCTGTCCAGTCATCACCAACGCTCCGGCGTAGTACACGTTGAGCACGGGGCGTTCGCGCACAATCCGGGCAGGAAGAGCCTCCAGCCAGGCGAAAGCGGTGGCTTCCTGCCGGCTCCGGCGCATGGCGGGTATAGCCAGTTCGATCAGCTGCGCCGCGTGCTCGAAATCCTCGGCGGCCAGCGCGTGCCGGATCGCATCGGTCATCAGGCCGTTTTGCTCGTACCACCTACTCGCGCGTCGGTGAAGCGCCGCGACCTGCTGGGGCTGCTGCGTCTTCAGGTCAACTGCGAGCACCTCACCGAAAAGGTGGTGGTAACGAAACCAGTGCCGTTGATCATCCAGGGCCACGACAAAAGCATTGCCCCTTTCCAGAGCCGCCAGCCGTGCATGGCCGCCCTGCTGCTCGGTCACGGCGTCGCACAGGGGGCCACACAGCCGGTCCAGAATGGACGTTTCCAGCAGAAATCGGCGGACGGGTTCAGGCTGAAGGCGCAGCACCTCCTCGACCAGATAATCCACGATGTAGCGGTGGTCTCCGGCAAACCTGCGGATAAATTCCGGCACATCTTCCCGGCCCCGCATGGAAAGGGCGGCCAACTGGAGACCTGCAATCCAACCTTCCGTCCGGTTCTCCAGCGTGGTGATGTGGGTCGCCGTGAGGCCAAGCCCCATCATTCCATTGAGAAAGTCGGCTGTTTCGGTAGCCGTGAAGCGCAGATCGGCGGCCCGCAGTTCGGTCAATTCTCCCTGGGCACGCCAGCGGGCAAGAGGCAACTGGGGGTCTTCGCGCGTCGACAGGATCAGGTGCAGGGTTGGGGGCAGATGCTCCAGCAAAAATAACAGGGCGGCGTCCACAGGCTTGGCGTCTATTCGGTGGTAATCGTCTAGCACAAGCACCACCGGGGCGCGGAGCCGGGCCAGTTCGTGCAGCAGAGCCGCCAGGGCGGATTCGGCGGAGGGCGGTTGAGGGGAACGCAGCGCACCCTCCACTCCTTTTCCCAATTCCGGCACCGCAGTCTGCAAAGCGGCTGCCAGCGCCAGCACAAAGAGTGTCGCATCGCTCTCGGCGGCGTCCAGCGACAGCCAGGCAACCGGTTGACCGGAGCCTGCGGCCCATTCACTCAGCAGGGTGGTCTTGCCAAAGCCTGCCGGGGCAGAAATGAGCGTCAGCTGGTGCTTTGTGCCTTCATCGAGCCGCTTCGTTAGGTGCGGACGGCTGACCCGGTCAGGCCGGAGTGGGGGGCAGTGCAATTTGGTGGCAAAGAGAGACGTGTCTCCACTATAGGCGGCGCGTCCGGTACCGACTGCATGCCGGGGTATCAGGCCGAGCGCTCACCAGAGCAGGGGCAACGGGCGACTGTCCCCATCTGATGTCAGGTATTCGGTTTCATTTCGTGGTCATCCAACATCAAAACTCAGCCGCCGAGCATTTGCACCGTTCTTGCCTCTTTCCTTTACGTAAACCTCAAGCTAGATTGCCCCGTATGGCCCGGCAGACCACTTTGTGCTCAGTTGCCGAGCACGAGGGTCCACGAGTTGGGCACGGACTGACCCTCGACCTTGCGGGAGCGTCCGCGGGCCATGACGGCCAGGACGCGTTGCCGGGAGCCTTCGTCATCTCCTGGGGCGGCGTCAGGAAGTGTCAGCCACAGGCGTTCGAGGTGGAAGAGGCTCTGCATGCAGCGGATGAGGTCTTTGGGACGCACGCTGCCGTTGGGGTGGAGCTTGAGGCCCAGAGCGCGGGCCAGTTCACCGGGTTTGATGGTGATGGGGGTAAACAGGTCGTGCCGGTCCTGTTCGAGGGCCTTGGCCGTGAGCAGCCGCCACACGTCGGAGGTGCGGGGATCAAGGGTGCGCAGCTGCTGGCGCAGGATGTCGGCTCCGGTGTTCTCCTCGTAGTAGTTGAGGGTCAGGCCGTCCTCGAAGGCTTCCCGGTACTGCAGGGAGGCGTCGTTCCAGCCGTCGGGGCCGCGGGTGGCCCGGTCGATCAGGACGCTGGGTTTGTTGGCGAGGGTGAGCAGGTAGGGCTGATTGGGGGTGGGATCGGCCCCCGGGGCAGCGGCGGGGGCCACGACAGCGGGAAAGTGTCCAGCGGCTACCCCTGCACGCAGCACCCACTGCCAGACCTTGCTGGGGAGGCGGTAGTAGGTCTGGAGTGGCTGTATGTACAGCACACGCTCCCGCCAGAGTTGTTTTTCACTGCTGTTCCCCGCCCGAACGCGGCTCTCGCCCAGGAGTGCGCTGACTTCCTCTGGAGAAACAAGTTGGCCATGCTGTTCGGCCCACTGCACGGCGGCCCAGCCCTGGTAGACGGCCTTGAGGTCCTCCAACAGTGGCCCCCGGTCAGGGAAAACGTCAGGCAATGGATCGGGGTGTTGGAAACGGGCCGACCAGTCCGTGACGAAACGGCGCATCTCCGCAGCAGGGGGGGTTTTCTGCCGGGGCATAGGCGCATTGTACGGGGTGAGGGGACAAGGGAAGGCTGCAGGCTCAGCTCAGCCTCTGTGAGCTCTGAGCATCCTGGTCAGAGACCTACAAAACCCTTGCAGCTCAAGAAAATGTGCTGACCGCTGTGACGTTGTGGTTCCACATTTCCAGACCATCTGGAGCCGTTTGGCCCTTGACCGTCTTTCAGGGCCGCGCCATGCTGAATGGGATGACCGTTATGCCCCCCTTTCCTCATGCCGAGCTGCGGAATCAGCAGGCATTTGAGACGTGTGTGGCGACGACGTTGCAGGTGTTGGCGGCGATGGAATTTGCTCCAGCACTGCACCATACGCAGCCGACCCGGGAGACGCTGTTGGCGTTTAGCACGGAACTGGATCGGCATGCGTTGGAGATTGCGGCGTTGGCGGGGGAACGCTTCTTGGACTTGCCGGCGCTGGGGCAGGCTTGGTATGAGCGCCTAGTGGTGGAACGGGATGAGCCGCTCCAGGCCGCGTACCATGCGCTGCATTCGGTGGCGTATCTGGGACTGGCGGGTGGGTCAACGACCGCGCTGCTGCTCTCGGCGGTGGGTTACGCATTACGAGTGTTGGCCCAGCGAGAAGGCCGCGTCTCTCATTGAGTTCTCTGGGTTTTCTCAATCCCCAAGGAGTCTGGAGCGGTTTTATGCCGTGCTCTACGGTGCTGGAGAACGGACGGGATTTCAGGCATTTAATCCTGATTGGTCACACCTCAAATAGCGTTTCTTGCGTGCGGAATACATACTTTCCGCATACTTGGTTGCGGCTCGTGCGGCTCAACATCTCTTCGTGGTCTTTGAGCGGACGGCGTTGAGTTCAGGGCTTCAGGTCGTTGAGATGAACTTTGGTTCAGGGGGGCGGTAAGCGACGCTTGGTAGGGCTTATTGGAAGGATTTTTCCACTCCGGAAAGCCAGCGCACTCTCAATCTAATGTTGTGCTCATCAGCTGCCTGAGTCACACAAGTGTCAGAGCCCCGGAGGATCTATCGCGTCGGCTTAGACACGTATGCACCCTGATGCCGGGGTTGTAGTCTGCCGCTCCATCTTCCACAGGGTGCTGGTTCAACCCATCCTCAGACGTTCGTTTTTTGGTTGTTTTATTGAGGGAATGAAACTGAGATTTCCTGCGCTCGTCCCAGCGCCGTCCTTGCCTTCCCCTGCCTGCTTCCTCAACCCTTGGCCCTCGCTCCGGCTTGAGCAATGCGTAGGTGTGTTCCAGGTGTAGACCAGGTAGACAGGCAGCCCGCGACTTGGCACCGAGGCCTGAGCTCTACTCTTAGGCACCTAGGAAAGCCATTTTGCGTCCAGCATGGACAAAATCTGCTTGCTCTAAAAAAGAGCACCACTATTTCAGGGTCTAAACCGAACTTCGGCAGGGTCGGATGCCGATAAACTCGGGGTTTGCAAGGGGCTAGCCGAACTTCAGCAGGGTTGGGTGTCAATGCCGGAGCTCGGCACCCTTATGTAGCTTCCGGGCCTCGACTTTTTTTCGCGCTTCCAGACGGCTTCTTTTTGGTGCTCTGTTGACGCAATTTTGGATTTTCAAAAGGTTCGTATTTTTGGTATTCCAAGTGATCAATCTCAGCCAAAATCGCTTGCGACTCCCGGATTCTGTCCTCCATTTTAAGACATCGGGAGGATAAATGCTTTCTAGTTTTTCGGAGGTAGCGCTGGTAACGCACAGTGGTATCGGAGGGGAAGGTGAAGGCCTGAGGATTTTCAGGCAGAAGGTCGAGGCGTCCTGCCTGCGCGAGTGCGTTGGCGTGGAGTCGTTCCTCGCAATCACGCTGCACTTCCTCCAAGCCCACAAGATGTTGAGCCAAGTCTTTTGCACTCTTTGTCTGGAGAGTGGCTAGGCGGTGCTCATCATGGCGCGGCGAGCTTTTTGGACCTGAGGTCCAATTGAGGTAAAGACGCAGGTCAGGCTCAATGGTTGGAGGTGCCTTGCCTCGAGCTTCCGCCAGGAGCGCGGCTACTCTGGGATTGAGCCGTAAAGTGGTTTCGGCTACGCGGCGTTTGCCGTCCGTCAAGTCGGACACAGCTTTGATCACGTCTAGTACAGCGTTCAATTAATACGAATGGTTTCATAGTGGTGTCCAAGGGTTCGTCGCGCGGCCTGAGTTGAGAACTGCCAGTTGAGCGTGATGGCCGCACGTTCACGCGCGGCGACCCACGCCTCGACTTCGGAACGAAGTCGTTCCAGCGAAGGAATCCGCCGATGTAAACACTGCCGCTGAAGA
>NZ_KB899758.1 GCF_000378445.1 Deinococcus aquatilis DSM 23025
GTCTGTGATTAGCGCCTCCAAGAGTGCCCGGCTTTCAGCCGGGCACTCTTGCCGTTACCATGCTGTCCATGAGCTCCGAGGTGACTGAGAAAGATCTCTTCGAGATCATCCGTCGCCAGTCCGAGCAGATTGACCAGTTGATCGCGGAGAACAAAGCGCTTCAGGCCGAACATATCCGCCTGAAGAAGCGTATTGAAGAGCTGGAACGACGGGCCCGCAAGTATGCCGCGCCCTTCAGCCGGGAGACGCGCACTGCCCAACCCAAATCACCAGGACGCCGTCCTGGTGAAGGCACCTTCGCGCACAAGTCGCCACCCACGCCACAACAGATCACCGAGACCGTACAGGTTGACACGCCAAACACCTGTCCTCGGTGTGGTTTCACAGGACTGCTGATCTTCACCCGTCACGACAAAGCCTGGGTCACGGAACTTGTCCCTCAGAACGCCATGCAGGTCACCGAGTACCACGTGCCCGTCATGGACTGCCCCCAGTGTCACCACGCGGTGCGTGGTAACCATCCCGCCCTAAAGGCCGATCAGATGGGTGCCACCGCCCACCGACTCGGACCGGTTCTGCACGCCACCCTTCAGACCCTGCATCACGAGGTGGGTCTGCCCGTGCGCCGAATCGGTCGGGTCATGAACCTCCTAGGCGGCGTGCAGGTCACGCAAGGTGCGATCACGCAAGCCGCACGGCGGCTTGCCGCCGACGGCAGCCCCCTCGCCGCTCACGTCGAGGCTCTCCAGGCACAAGTGCAACACGCTCCGTTCGTGCATCACGACGACACCGGCTGGCGGATCGGCACCCAAAACGCGTGGGTGGGCGCGTTCCGCAGCGCGGACACCGTGGTCTTCCGCGCCAACCTGCAGCACACGAACGTGGAAGTCCGCCAAGGGCTGGGACAGAACTTCGCGGGCGTGCTGGTCAGCGACCGCTTCTCCTCGTACGACAGCCGCTTCCTAGAAGGGGTCAAGCAGCAGAAGTGCCTGGCGCACCTGATCCGCAATGCCGATGAGGTCGCCGCCGGGCAGCAGGGGCGCCCTGGACGTGGAGAGCTGTACGGACAGCGGGTTGCGCAGGTCTTCCGGGATGGAATCCGACTGCACCGGAACGTGACGACGAGTGTGTGTACGCAAGAGGAATACGCGCAACAGGGTGAAGAACTCACCCTGCGCCTGGAGGCCTTGCTGAACCGGGCACCGCTGAAGTCGAAGGCGAACGAACGACTCCGGCTGGGCATCCTGAAGCAGCATGGACTCGATCGGTTGTGGCAGTTCCTGAAGGATCCGGACATTCCACCGACGAACAATGCGGCGGAACGGAGTCTGCGGACCGTGGTGATGGCGAGGAAGGTCTCGCAGTGCAGCAAGAACGCGGTGGGCGCGCAGACGTACATGCGGATCAAGTCCACCGTGGAGACCGCGCGGTTGCGCGGTCAAGATCCCGTCGCCGTCCTGACCGGCCTCACCCGTTAAAGCTTGGATGCCCGACCTTCGGCCGGGCATCCAGGGAGGCGCTAATCACAGACCGAAGCCCGATGCTGCGACCTTGAAAAGCACTTGAGGATGTCAGAATACAGGCGTCTGGAGCGCGGTTCTTTTGGGTTCACACCCCACTATGGGGCCAAAAGTGCGTTCCAGACATCGTTTTGAAAAACTGCAAGATCTCAGTTATCATTTTAGAGAATTCAGACTCCCAGAGTGCAGAGAGATTGAGTAAAAAATTGCTGAGCAATCTAAAATCAGAAGGGGTGTTTATCTCACCAGGGTTCAGGTACTCGTTTCTGACTCTCAGTATTGGTATTAGCAACTATCCTGAAGATGCCCAGACCCCTGAAGACCTGTTGCGGCACGCCGACAGTGCCATGTTGGCCGTCAAACGATCAGGTAAACATGGGTTCAAACGCTATAATTCTACTGACGATGCAGCTACCGAATATCAACAAATGTTGGCCCATGAACTTGCGGGCGCTATAGAACGTCAAGAAATATCATTGGTTTTTCAACCCATCTATGATCTGAGGACTGCCAAAATTGTCAAGGTAGAGTCCCTTCTCCGCTGGACACATCCAACTCTGGGCAGGATTTCGCCCACAGATTTTATTCCGGTCGCTGAACATTCTGGGTTGATCCTCAGTTTAGGACACTGGGTCATTGAACAGGCTTGCCTCTCTGCGAGCGCCTGGAAGGACATACAGGTCTGTGTGAATCTGTCTGCTCTACAACTTCTTCAACACAGTTTCATGGAAGATCTGAATCGCGAAATTCAAAAGAACGGTCTCTCGCCTACACACTTGGCCCTGGAGATTACAGAAACCATGTTAATGAGGGATGATCCCCACACGAGATATATTCTTGATGAATTGAATTCTCTGGGAATCGACCTGATCATAGACGACTTCGGCATAGGCTATTCAAATTTCAATCGTCTCAGAACCTTACCTGTTCAATCGCTCAAGATAGACCAGAGTTTTACATTTAACATCGTGGGACAGTCTGTAGAGCATCTCTACGTACAGCAGATCGTGCGCTCTACTGTCAATCTCAGTCAGATTGCCGACTTACAGGTGACCGCCGAGGGGATCGAAACAGCCGAGCAGCTGGATATGGTGCAGAGTTTGGGCTGTCACTATGGTCAGGGCTACCTGTTTTCGCGGCCCTGTAGCGCCGAACAGATCGACGTGCTGTTGGCACAATCTGAGCTACCAGCCTGGTTCAGGCCCGCCACACCTGCCGTACCTCCCACCTAACAGGCTACCCAAACCTGTCAGGGGACAATCCTCCGCCCAGGCCAGCGCATAGAATAGGAAAGATGCGTTGACCGCAAGGGTCAGGGGCAGCGGGCGGAACGTGGCCTGAATGCCAGACCCCCAAGCCAGATCCGCAGGCGCGAAAGGGACGGTGGAAGAATGAGCAAGACCTTGACAGTTTCCCGCGCGGGCACTTGGTTGTCCCGGCTGGCCTGGGCCGCTCTGGCCTACAACGTACTCGTGATCCTGTGGGGCGCGGTGGTCCGTCTGACAGGGGCGGGCGCAGGCTGCGGCGAGCATTGGCCGCTGTGCAATGGCGTGGTCGTGCCTCAAGACCCCACACTCCATACCATCATCGAATTCAGTCACCGCCTGACCAGTGGTCTCAGCGGGCTGTTTGCCATTGTGCTGGTGGCCCTCGCCTTCCGCGTGACTCCCAAAGGACATGCGGCGCGGTTCGGCGCCATCCTGAGCCTCGGCCTGATCATTCTGGAAGGACTGGTGGGCGGTGTGCAGGTTCTGTTGGGACTGACTGCCACCAGCACCAACCCAGCACGCGGGCTGGTACAGGGCGTGCATCTTGCCAATACCTTCTTGCTGCTGGGAGCGCTGCTGCTGACCGCGCTCTGGGCCTCTGGTGGGCCACGCCTGAGGCTGACCAAACAGGGCGCGGCAGGGTGGGCCAATTATGCCGGGCTGGGTCTGCTGCTGGTCCTGGGTATGGCAGGCGCAGTGACCGCGCTGGGCGACCTGCTGTTTTTGCCCGCCGACGGCACGCCCGTAGAGACAGTCAAACGCGATTTTGCATCCACCGCCAGCCTGATCGAAAATTTGCGGGTCGTTCACCCCATGTTGGCGATTCTGACCAGCGCCTACCTGGTGTGGCTGGGCGTGTTTTTGCGCCGGGTGCGGCCCAGCGCAGGGGTTCAGCGGTGGAGTCTGGTGGTCTGGGGCCTGCTCGGGGCGCAGATGGTGGCCGGATTTGCCAATATCGCTCTCAAAGCTCCGGGCTGGATGCAACTGACGCATCTGCTGCTGGCCTGCGTGCTGTGGTTGGCTACCGTACTGCTGGCCTACCGCTCCTTGACTGCTCTCAGTGTTTCCTCTAACAGTGTCTCTCCTACTACACCTCCTCTCATTCCCCGCACCACCCCCAAAGGACGCAATGCGTGACTGCCGTAACTGATTCTGCTGCCCCTACCCGTGCCACCTGGCGCGATTACCTTTCGCTGACCAAACCCAAGGTCATCAGCTTGCTGCTGTGGACGACCCTGACCGCGATGGTCATGGCCGCGCGGGGCTGGCCGGGCCTGTGGTTGCTGATCGTGGTGGGCCTGGCGGGCTACATGTCGGCAGGATCGGCGGGCGTGTTCAACATGATCATCGACCGCGACATCGATCTGAAGATGGCCCGCACTGCGCAGCGCCCCACCACCAGCGGCCTGATTTCGGCCCAGAACGCCGCGATTTTCGGCACCACCTTGCAGGTTCTGTCGTTCGTGATGCTGTGGGTCTGGGGATCACCGCTGGCCGCGTGGATGAGCCTCGCCGGATTCCTGACCTACGTGGTGGTCTATACGCTGTGGCTCAAGCGCACGACCTGGCACAACATCGTGTTGGGCGGAGCTGCCGGATGCTTTCCGCCGCTGGTCGGCTGGGCCGCTGTTACTGGCGACCTGAACCTGTTCGCCTGGTTCCTGTTTGCCATCATCTTCTTCTGGACGCCGGTGCACTTCTGGGCACTGGCCCTGATGATCAAAGACGAGTACCGCGAGGTCGGTATTCCGATGCTGCCCGTAGTGCACGGAGACAAGCTGACGGTGGCCCAGATCGGGCTGTATGCCATCTACACAGTGGTGCTGTCGGTGATGCCCGTGTTTTTCCGCGAAGTAGGTGCGATCTACTTTGTGTCAGCAGCGTTGCTGGGCGGCCTATTGCTTCAGCGCTCCTGGGTGCTGTATAGGCACGTCATGGCCGGAAATGCCGTAGAACGCCGCGTGGCCGTGCCACTGTACCTGTATTCGATGCTGTATCTGGCACTGCTGTTCGTGGCAGGAGCGCTTGACCGGGTGGTCTTCGCGCAGCTGTTGTAAAAACTGTCAGTGGTAAAAGCGCAGGCGGCGAGATCGTCCTGCGCTTTTTCTTTTCCCACGATCCCCTGTTTGCCCTTCCCACATCCCACAACCTTCAGTCCACACTTCCTTCTCAGGACACATGACACCCCCTGCACCTGATCTCATATCCATTGGCCCTGACCGATCGGTAGAATGCAGAAGAAGAGAGGCGCTCGCCCCTGGCAGTCTGTGGGCTGGAGGGGGGGCAAATTTTCCCCACGTGACGCTTTACACTAGGGGCGTTATGTTCGGCCCTTCTCGCAAGGCCAATCCACTGGGGCAGGAAGAAAGGAGCGAAGTTGAATACCAACCATCACCAGACGCCGGGCCATTCCCGTTTCAGGCGCGTTCGCCGCGTGCTTCCATTGGCGCTGACGGGGCTGGCCGCCACACTGCTGACCGGATGTCAGCAAGTCAGTCAGTCGCTCAGCATCGGGGATATGTCGTCGGGCTACAACCGCGAAATCTTCTGGATGAGCGTCTGGGCCATCGCGCTGTCGATCATTATTTTCATCGGTGTGTCGTACGCCCTGTTCTACACGGTCAATAAGTTCCGTGAAGACAAACACGACGCGCCGCCCGCGCAGTTTCACGGCAACAACCGCCTAGAAGTGATTCTGGTGGTCGTTCCCGTGATCATCGTGGTGTTCCTGAGTGTGCTGACGGTACGCAGCATGGCCCGCCTGAACCCCAACATCAACGCCGATACGGTCAATGTCGATGTGCTGGGCCGCCAGTTCTGGTGGAACTTCAGCTATCCCGAAGCGGCGGCGGCAGCGGGCGGCGTGGTCACCAACGGCAACGAGATCATCATGCCCACCCGCCAGAAGGTGGCCCTCACCATCACCAGTGGCGACGTGATTCACGGCTTCTGGGCACCCAACATTGGTGGCCAGCGGGCGGCCATGCCTGCCGTGAAAAAGACCTGGCAGGTGGATACCGACCGCGCCGGGGCCTATCAGGGCAATTGCTCGCAACTCTGCGGAGCCAGCCACGCCAACATGCGCTACAAGGTCGTCGCTCTGGATCAGGACCGTTACAACACCTTCATTACGGCAGCCAGCGCCTACCGTGCCCCCGAACCCGCTCCTGGTAGCGCCGAGGCACGCGGCTACACGCTGTTCATGCAGGGCAAGACCGAAACGGGCGCTCTGGCCTGCGCCGCCTGCCACCGCGTTCAGGGCACGCCCGCTGCAGGCGCGGCTGGCCCCGACCTCAGCTTCTTCGGCACGCGCCGCACACTGGGCGCGGGCATGTGGGAAGCCATGACCGCCGAGCACTGGGAAGCCGCCGACGCCAAAGCCCGCCTGCACGAGTGGATCAAGCACAGCCCGCTGGTCAAGCCTGGCAGCCTGATGCCCACCTACGACGGCAGTGAATACCGCGTGAACGGCAAGGTGCAAAAAGGCGGCGTGCTGACCGACGCCGAGATCGATGACGTTGCGGCCTACCTCAGAACGCTGCAACTGCCTGAAGAAGCGGACTACTGGAAAGGAACGCCCGTTCAGGGTGCGCCGCAAGGAGGAACACAGTGACCGTTCAGCACGCTCCCCCACAAGTCGAGGTGGCCCGGCCCAGCATTCTGGAAGTGCTGCTGGACTACATGAAAACCACCGATCACAAGAAGATCGGCACGCTGTACATCGTGACCAGCATTCTCGCCTTCGGGATCGGTGGGCTGTTGGCCGTGGGCATCCGCTTGCAGTTGGCGCTGCCCGAACAGTCTTTCCTGGTGGGTAACACCTACAACCAGGTGCTGACCCTGCACGCCGCACTGATGATCTTTTTCTTCCTGATTCCGATTGGGCTGTTCGGATTCGGAAACTGGTTCCTGCCGCTGCAACTCGGCGTGCGTGATGTGGCCCTGCCCCGCGTCAACACCTTCGCGGTGTGGCTGTTCATCTTCAGCCTGATTCTGGTCATCACGGGCCTCGCCAACGGCGGCGCACCCGGCGTCGGCTGGACCTTCTATTACCCCCTCAGCGTGGATGCCAACCAGACCGGTGTGGCCGTGCTGATGGTCGCCCTGATCTTCAACGGCATCGCGTCGCTGCTGGGCAGTGCCAACTTTGCCGCCACCATCGTCAACCTCCGCGCCCCCGGCATGAGCCTCTGGAAAATGCCCATCTTCGTCTGGAGCATCTTCGCCACCTCGATTTTGCAGCTGATCTCGCTGGGCGGCCTGACCGCTGCGGCGCTGGTCACCTACCTCGAAATCAAACTGGGCCTGAGCATGTTCAACCCCGGCATCGGCGGCGTGCCCGTGCTGATGCAACAGTTTTTCTGGTTCTACTCTCACCCCGCCGTGTACGTGATGTTGCTGCCCTACCTCGGCATTGCCGCCGAAATCGCCTCGACGATGGCCCGCAAGCCCCTGTTCGGCTACCGCGTGATGGTGTATTCCATCCTCGGAATCGTGCTGGTGTCGCTGCTGGTGTGGGTCCACCACATGTTTGCCGTGGGCCTGCCCGAAAGCTGGCAGATCGCCTTTATGATCGCCACCCTGATCGTGGCTGTGCCAACTGGCGTCAAAATCTTTAACCTGATCGGCACGCTGTGGGGTGGCCGCATCATCATGAAGACGCCCACCTACTGGCTGGTCGGCTTCATCTTCAACTTCCTGATCGGCGGGATTACCGGCGTGTCCCTGGGCATGATTCCTTTCGATTATCAGGTCACGATGTCTTATTACGTGGTGGCCCACTTCCACAACGTCATGATGTTCGGCACGGCCTTCCTCGCCATGGGCGGCATCTACTACTGGTGGCCCAAGATGACGGGCCGTTTCCTCAGCGAAAAGCTGGGCATGTGGCACTTCTGGCTGTTTATGGTCGGATCGTGGATGACCTTTTTGCCTCAGTACATTCTGGGTCTGCTGGGCATGCCCCGGCGCTACTACACCTACCCTGAGGGCAACTTTGCCTGGACGGAACTGAACTTCGTCTCCACGCTGGGTGCGCTGACCCTGCTGGCAGGCGGCATCGTGTGGGTCTGGAACATGATCCAGAGCTTCCAGCGCCCCATGACTGCTGGCCCGAACCCCTGGGGCGGCTTTACGCTGGAATGGACGGCGGCCAGCCCTCCTGCGGCCTACAACTTCGCGCATGAATTCCCCCGTTCCTTTCCCACCGAGCGCCCGCTGTACGACTGGGAAAAGAACGGCGACACCCTGACCCCCGTGGACCCCAAGACCATTCACCTGCCTGTCGATTCCATCTGGCCCTTTATCACGGCCTTTGGCCTGCTGCTGATGGGATATGGCCTGAGCTTCGGCTGGTTTACCAACTACACCCCTGGCGGCGGCCTGAAGGGGTTCTTCGACGCCAGTGGCGGGCATGTCTTTGCCAGCATCGTCTTGTACCTCAGCTTCCCCGTGTTCTTCTACGGCCTGTTCAAGTGGGCCGGAACCCGTGAATACGCCGTGCCCGTCGAGCACCACCACCTGACCAAATACGACAACGGCTTCATGGGCATGAGCTGGTTCATCATCTCCGAAGTGGGTCTGTTCGGCGTGCTGATCGCGGGCTACGTGTACCTGCGCGTCATCGGCGCTGCCGAGCCGCCCGCCCTGCGCCCCAACGTGTGGTTGGCCGCCCTGAACACATTGATTCTGGTCTCCAGCTCCTTCGTGCTGCACAAGGCCGAGCAGGACAACCATCAGGGCCGCTACACCATGTTCCGTCTGGGCCTGTTGATCACCCTGATTCTGGGTGCCGTCTTCATGCTCTTCCAGGTCTACGAGTTCTCGCTGTTCGGCACCGAAACAGACTGGAAACAGAACCTGTGGCAGGCCTGCTTCTTCACCATCGTGGGTCTGCACGGTCTGCACATCATCATCGGTGGTACGGGCATCGCCCTGCCCTACTACCAGGCCATGACCGGCAAGATGGACAAGTACAACCACGGCTCCATCACGCCCGCCAGCCTGTACTGGCACCTTGTGGACGTGGTCTGGCTGTTCATCGTGGCTATCTTCTACGCCTGGTAAGCAAAACTGGGAAGAGTGAGTGGTAAGCAAAAGAAGAAGGGGGAACGCCAGATTGTGCGTTCCCCCTTCTTCTTTGGGTTGTGATGACTCTTCACTTCTGGAGTTGCCGCTCGGCCCGCCCAACTGCCGCGTCCATCGCCTGTTGGGGGTGCAGGACCACTGGCCCATGTCCTACGGCGAGGCGCGTGGGCCGCAGCGCCGCCAAAGCGCGGGCACTGGCAAGCGCGGTGGCCCGGTCCCACGTGGCAATCGCGGGCAGCGGCGAACGCCACCGAAGCTCGGCACTGGTGCTGACTTCCCGGAACGTCTGGTAGGCGTCGCCCGCAATCAGGGTTCCGTCGCGGGTGTCCAGAAAGGCCAACTGGCCGGGGGTGTGACCAGGTGCGCCTATGCTTTGCAGGCTGCCCACATGGTCGCCGGGAGTCAGCAGGCGGGTGGGCCTGGTTTTGGCACGTCCGGCACGCGGTTTCTTCTGGAGTTCACCCGCATCGGTGGTCAGGTCGCCAGACATCAGGCGGGCATCGCGGGCCGAGATCAGCACCTCAGCGTCGGGCAGGGCGACGTGGAGGGCATCCAGACTGCCAAGATGGTCGTCATGTGCGTGCGTGAGCAGGATGCGCCGAATAGGGGCGTTCAGGCTGGCTGCCGCTTTCAGGATGCTGGCTGTCTGGCCTCTGGCTCCAGTGTCGATCAGGGTCAGCCCGTCATCTTCCTGCACCAGATACTGATTGATAAAGCGGAACTGCGACAGTTGGGTGAGGTACGCGCCGTGTGTGATGAGGTTCATAGCACATCCTTTTGACGAAGGTGAACGGTGTTCGTCTTGCCTAAACTGTAGATCATCGGAGGATGTGTTGTCAAGACGTACGGTGTTCACTTTCGTCGGAGATTGACCTAGACTGTCGTTTATGGCTTATCCAAGCAAGTTGACACCTGAAGCCATTGTGGGGGCGGCCTCCGAGCTGTTGCGGGCGGGCGGCGCAGAGGCCGTGGGGATGCGGGCGCTTGCCAGTACGCTTGGGGTGCAGCCCAGCAGTCTGTACCGCCATTTTGCAGACCGGGCTGCTGTGCTGGCCGCCCTGGAAGACCAGACCAGTCTGGAGCTGAACGCCGCCCTGACGCGGGCCACCACTGGCCTGCCCCCTGCCGAAGCGCTGAGGGCCGCCGCCCATGCTTACCTGAAGTTTGCCCGCAGCCAGCCGCACGCCTACGGCCTGTTGCTGATGCCGCGTGCGCCATATACCGCCCAACCCGGCGCAGGTCAGGACCTCTGGAAAAGCGTGCTGGCATTGGTCGGGGCCGTGACCGGTCAGGCCGACGACACTGCCGCCACCGTCGCATTTTGGGCCTATATGCACGGATTCGCCACCCTGGAACTCAGCGGGCAATTTGGCCGCAGTGGGCCGCGTGGGGGCTTTGAACGGGGGCTGGAGGCCCTGATCATGGGCCTGTCGCACACCGACTGAAGCTTTGGCGCTCCATTCAAGACATCCGGGGACACACTACCCGGCTCTTTTCCCCTACCCTGAGGGCGATGAAGTGGCTCACTGTGGTTTTGCTGGCCCTCGCTGCGGCCCTGGGCGGCCTGCTGTTCTTTCGTTCGGCCCGTGCTGCTCCGCTGGGAGGCACCGCGCTGGATACGCCTGTGGCTCTGCCCCCACTGGCGCTGACCGACGACGCGGGCCGCCCTGCCACTCTTGCCGATTCGGATGGGCGCTTGCGGCTGGTGTTTTATGGGTTCGTGCGCTGCCCAGATGTCTGCCCCGCAACACTCGCCATTCTGAAAGAGGCTTACGAAGGGCTGAAGCCCGAGCAGCAGGCCAAACTGCGCGTGCAACTGGTCAGCGTGGACCCTGAATTTGACCGCCCCACCATTCTGCGCGAGTACCTGAACAAGTTCGACGCCAATTTTACGGGCCTGACCGGAAGCGTGGAGAACATCGACGCGGCGGCCAAAGCCATGTTCGTCACCAACGTCGCGCCTCTGCCTGTCCATCAGGATCATGCCGATACGCCCAGCAGCACACAATCGGCCAGCGCGGCGGCCCGCCTACACGGCGATCAGGTCAGCGTGGTAAATGCGCGGGGCCAATTCGTGCGGGTGTACAGCAATCTGGAAGTTGTGGAAGGCACGCTGAAACGTGATCTGCCGGGGCTGCTGCGGCAATACGGCTCCTGAATCAAACCAGATGAACGGCGGGCCTCACTGCAATTGCTGAGGCCCGCCGTCTGACTGTGCTGCGGTACTGTACTGGGCCTTACGCCCCGAGCTGCTGTCCTTCTATGGCGTTGAACACCGCGCCGCCGGGGTCTTGCAGAACCACGATCCGGCCATAGGGCGTGTCATGCGGCGGGGAGACCACTTGCCCACCGTTGGCGACCGCAGCTTGGGCGGCAGCATCGGCATTGTCTACGGCAAAATACGCGACCCAGTGGGGGGGCTGCTCGGGGGGAAAGTCCGCAGCATCCATTTCCATCACGCCCGCCGTCCAGTCTTCGCCGTGGTGCAGCGTGTGGTAAGGAATGCCGGGAGTGGGCTGGCTGGTGGCCCCCAACAACTCGGCGTAGAACTGGCTGGCCCCTGCAAGGTCGCGGGTGTTGGCCTGCGCCCAGGACAGGCTGCCGTGCTCGCCCATCAATTCCATGCCCGTATGGGTGCCTTCCTGCCACAGCCCGAATACGGCCCCGGTGGGATCGGCAGCCACCGCCATCTGGCCCTGATCGCCTATCTGCATCGGCTCTACAAACACCGTGCCGCCCAACTCGCGGATTCGCTGGACATCGGCCTGTGCGTCATGGCTGGCAAAATACAGCGTCCATGCGCCCGCGCCGCCGCCCATCCCCGGCATCTGGGGGGCAAGGCCCGCCACACGCTGCCCGTTCAGAAAGGCCATGCGGTAGCCGCCGTATTCGGGCACGCCCTCCGAGATGTTCCAGCCAAACACCTGTTCGTAAAAGGGAAGATCGGCATTCAGATCAGGCGAAGACAGGTCGAGCCAAGTCGGGGTTCCGGCGGGGTGGGAAGTGTAAGTTGGCATGAAAAGGCAACCTCTCTGTGGACGTGAGGGCGGGGAAACGCAGCGAATTGTGACCAGCGGCGTGGAACAAACCCAGTATAAGTTACAGTATACATTATGTCAATAGCTTAATAAGATGACTATTTTATCTCTGAGCAAATTCTCGGTCAGACTGAGAGACAGACTCCCGTTCTCAATTTCGGAAATAGCGTAATATAACCAGCATGACCGAACCGCTCGATCCCGCCCTCAGGCCCAAAACACTGACGGAGTACGTGGGCCAGGAACGCCTCAAGGAGAAGCTGGGCGTGTACCTTCAGGCCGCCAAGGGCCGTAAGGAAGCGCTGGATCATACGCTGCTGTTCGGGCCGCCCGGACTGGGCAAGACCACGCTGGCCCATATCATCGCCCATGAACTGGGCGTCAACATTCGCGTGACTTCCGGCCCCGCCATCGAAAAACCCGGCGATCTGGCGGCCATCCTGACCAACAGCCTCGAAGAAGGCGACGTGCTGTTTATCGATGAAATTCACCGTCTGGGACGCGTGGCCGAGGAACATCTCTATCCGGCGATGGAAGATTTCAAACTGGATATCGTGCTGGGGCAGGGGCCAGCCGCCCGCACCATCGAGCTGCCGCTGCCGCGCTTTACCTTGGTGGGGGCCACTACCCGCCCCGGCCTGATCACCGCGCCCATGCGTTCCCGCTTCGGGATCATGGAGCATCTGGAGTACTACACCCCCGAAGAAATCGGCACCAACCTGTTGCGAGACGCCCGCCTGCTGGGCTTCGGGCTGGACGAAACCGCTGCCATAGAAATCGGCGCACGCAGCCGGGGCACCATGCGAATCGCCAAGCGTCTGCTGCGCCGCGTGCGCGATTATGCCGATGTCGCCGGAGAAACCCTGATTGGCTTAGACCGCGCCATGCACGCCCTCGATAAGCTGGGGCTGGACGCGGCGGGTCTGGATGACCGCGACAAGAAGTACCTCGAAACCCTGATTCACCGCTTCGCAGGCGGCCCGGTGGGTGTGGATACCCTCGCTACCGCCATCAGCGAGGATGCCCTGACTCTGGAAGACGTGTACGAGCCGTACCTGATCCAGTTGGGTTTCATCAAGCGCACGCCGAGGGGCCGCGTAGCGACGGCGCACGCCTATGACCATCTGGGGCTGCCGGTGAGCGGCGTGGACGGGGATTTTCCGAGCTTTCTGACTAATTAGGAACGTGGTGGGTGGAACGTGGATCGTGGTCTGTCTTGCCTACGATCCACGTTCCACGATCCATTTACACTTCTTGCCATGTCTCCCGCCCCCACCCCACCCCAAGTCCAGATGTTCGGCACCAAGAAAAACGCCGCCACCCGCGCCGCCGAGCGCTTTTTTAAGGAACGGCGGGTCAAGATCCATTTTGTAGACCTGAGCGTCAAGCCGATTGCCAAGGGCGAACTGGCCCGCTTTGTGCAGAAATTTGGCCTGAATGCCCTGCTGGACATGGAAGGCAAAGCCTACGAGCGTTCCAATCTGGCCTACCTGCGAACCACCGAAGAAGGCATCATCACGCGAATCATTGAGACGCCGGAGCTGCTGCGGCTGCCGCTGGTGCGGGGCGGCAAGGTGCTGACGGTGGGCGAGGACGCGGAGGGCTGGGGGCGGATGCTGGAGGGGTGAAACGTTGGGATGGTGGGTGAACCCCCCCGTTGCTGACGCAACGCCCCCCCTTAAAGGGGAGGATAAGGGCTTTTGTGCTCCCCTCTAAGGGGGGCTGGCTGCGAAGCAGACTGGGGGGTTTGGGCGGCAACGTCAATTTGAGTTGAAAACGGCTAGACCTCTTCCCGCTCCACCCGAATCCGCGTGTTGTGAAAGGTGCTTCCGCCGCCCAAGTCCGTCAGCGTCTGGGCGGTGATCGCGTTGATGCTTTCGCCGTCGGGGGCCGACAGGCCCCACCAACTGCCCTCCACCACCACCACGCCCGGTTGCGCCGATTCGGTCACGCGCAGGCGGCGGCGGGTGCTGCCCACTTCGCTGGTCAGGCGGGCATACTCGCCATCTTGCAGACCGTAAGCCTCGGCATCAGCGGGATGAATCAGGGCGTGCGGCTCGCTGCCCTCGGCGCGGGTCAGGTTGGGCAGATGGCCGTAGGTAGAATTCAGAAAATGGTGCGCGGGCGGCGTCAGCAGACGCAGCGGAAAGTCAGGATTCAGGGCGGCGGCGGGTTCGCGGTGCTGGGGCGCGGGCGAGAGTTGCACCTTGCCGCTGGGCGTGGGTGCGCCGTGGGCGTAGGGCCGCCACTCTTCGGGCAGGTTCAGGTGAAGCATGCCTTCTGCCTTCAACCGCTCCGGGGTGATGCCCGCCAGATGCGGATGCGGCGTGTCCAGCACCTCGTTCAGCAGGTCGTCCACCGTCCAGTACACCGCAGGGTCAGTGACCCCGAGGCGGCGGGCCAGTTCGCCAAAAACCCACGTATTGGGGCGGGCCTCGCCGGGAGCTTCTAGCGTGGCGGGGTTGTAAGACAGCCAGTGGTGGCCGTAACTGGTGTAGATGTCGGCGTGTTCCATGAACGTGGTCGCGGGCAGCACGTAGTCGGCATTCCGGGCGGTTTCGGTCATGGCCTGTTCCAGCACCACCACCATCAGATCGGGGCGCTGTAAGCCTGCACGCACGCGGGCCGAATCGGGGGCCACCACCGCCGGATTGCAGTTATAGACCACCAGCGCCCCCAGTCCGTTCTCGGGGGTGAGGGCGTTTGCCAGCTCGTTCATGTTCACGCGGGGCGTTTCCGGCTTCAGCAGATCGGCTCCGCCCACCCGCGCCCGGTTCAGGGCAAATGCGCCGCCTGTGCTGAGGGTCACGCCGCCCCCGCGCAAGCGCCAATCTCCGGTGAGGGCGGGAAGCAGGGTCACGGCCCGCAGATTGGTTCCGCCGAATTCGTGGCGGGTCATGCCGTAGCCCACGCGGATATAGGTGGGGCGCGTGGTGCCGATGGCGCGGGCAAACTCGCGCACTTCCTCGGTGCTCAGGCCCGTCACGGCGGCGGTGCGTTCGGGCGTCCATTCGGCAGCGGCATCGCGCAGCTCATCTATACCCTGCGTGGCTTCGGCGATGTAGGCCGCGTCTGTCCAGCCGTGGGCAAACAGTTCGTGCATCACGCCGAGGGCCAGCGCCGCGTCGGTGCCGGGTTTCAGTTTCAGGTGCTGATCCGCGTAGGCCGAGGTTCGGTTGCGGTAGGGATCGACGTGGATAATCCGCGCCCCGGCCTTTCGCGCCGCCGTCATCTGGGGGGTCAGGTGGCTGTGGGTGCTCAGGCTGTTGATGCCCCACAACACGATCAATCTGGCGTGCGGCACATCCAGCGGATCGACGCCGAAGCGGGCACCATAACCCAGCGTCCACGCGGCACTTCCGGCAGTGGCGCAGATGGTTTCTTCCAGTTCCGGCGTCCCCAGCGCCCGCCAGAGCGTGTGGGCGTGGGCATTTTCCATCAGACCCATCGTTCCGGCGTAGTGGTAACGCAGAACAGAAGACGGCCCCCGCGTATCCAGCAGCGTTTTCAGGCGGCCTGCAATGTCGTCCAGTGCCTCTTCCCAGCTCACGCGCTCGAAGATGGGGTCGGGGTCGGTTTTGGGATTCACGCGCCGCAGCGGATACAGCGGGCGCTCGGGGTGATTCTGCCGCGCCGGATAATGCACGGTTTTCACGCAGGCAAAGCCCCGCGTATAGGGGTGGTCGGTGTCTCCGGTGAGCTTGACGGCCCGCTCCTGTCCATCCTCGCCGCGTGCCAGCGTGATCCGCAGGCGGCAGGCGTCGGGGCAATCCAGCGGGCAGGTCAGGAACACGTCGCGGGTGGCAGCGGGCAGCGGCACGGTCATGGCCCAGAGTCTAAACGTCCCGGCGGGGCAGCACGCAGACACAAACGACCTTTCTCGGCCCGCACCGATGCCCAGAGGGACGCGGAATACACCCCACGCCCCGGTATCGGCAGACCGGGCGGGATAGACTGCCCCCATGATTGGAAAAACGTACACAACGATGCTGGGTGGCCGCGAATTGAGCATCGAGACCGGCAAACTTGCCAAACTGGTCAGCGGCAGCGTGACCCTGCGCTACGGCGACACGATGTTGCTGGTCACGGCTCAGGCCCGCGAAGAAAGAAGCCCGCTGGATTTTTTGCCCCTGACCGTGGAATTTGAAGAAAGGCACTACGCCGTGGGCAAGATTCCCGGATCGTTCCACCGCCGCGAGGGTCGGCCCGGTGAAAAGGCCATTCTGGGCGCACGGATCACAGACCGCCAGATTCGGCCCCTCTTCCCCAAGGGCTACCGCCACGAAACGCAGGTCATCATCACGGTCATCAGCGCCGATCAGCAGAACCTGCCCGACGTGCTGGGGCCAATCGGCGCTTCGGCGGCCCTCAGCATCAGCGATATCCCCTGGGGCGGCCCCACCGCCTGCGTGCGGGTCGGTCAGGTAGACGGCCAGTACGTCCTGAACCCCACCACCGAGCAACTCACGCGCTCGGTGCTTGATCTGGTGGTGGCCGGAACCCGTGACGCCGTGATGATGGTCGAAGCGGGCGCACAGACGGTCAGCGAAGAACTGCTGGTCGGGGCCATCGAATTTGCCCACGCCGAGATGCAGGGCGTCATTTCTCTGATCGAAACCATGCGGGCCGAACTGGGTCAGGAAAAATTCAACCTGCTGGCCGAGGGCGACCTGACCACCGACCTCGTGCCCGAGCTGGCCGAAGCCGCCCGCGCCGCTGGCCTGCGCGACGCCCTGCTGACCACCAAAAAGAAGGAGCGCAGCGCCAACCTCAAGGCCCTGCGTGACCGCCTGATTGCCGCCCAGATTCCTGAAGGCGAGATGGACGCCGCCGAAGCCCGCATCGCGGCCCTGAAAACCGCGTTCGGCAAGGTGGAAAAACAGGAACTGCGCCGCCTGATTCTGGAAGACGACCTGCGGGCCGATGGACGCAACAGCCGCACCGTGCGTCCCATCTGGATCGAAACGCGCAGCCTGCCCCGCGCCCACGGCAGTGCCATCTTCACTCGCGGCGAAACGCAGGTCCTGGGCATCGCCACGCTGGGCACCGAGCGCGACAATCTGCTGGTCGATGACCTCACGCTGGAAGACAACGATAAATTCCTGCTGCACTACAATTTCCCGCCGTACTCCACGGGCGAGGTCAAGCGCATGGGCGGGCAGTCTCGCCGCGAAATCGGGCACGGCAACCTGGCAAAACGGGCCATCCGCGCCGTGCTGCCCACCTTTGAGGAATTTCCCTACGTGATCCGCGTGGTGGGCGAGGTGCTGGAATCCAACGGCAGCTCCAGCATGGCAACCGTGTGCGCCGGAACGCTGGCCCTGATGGATGCGGGCGTTCCCCTGAAGGCTCCAGTGGCGGGCGTGGCGATGGGTCTGGTCATGGAAGGCGACAGATACCGCATCCTGACCGATATTCTGGGCCTCGAAGACGCGCTGGGCGACATGGACTTCAAGGTGTGCGGGAGTGAATTCGGCGTCACGGCGCTGCAAATGGACATCAAGGTGGGCGGCATTACCCCCGCGATCATGCGTGAGGCGCTGGAGCAGGCCCGCGTGGCCCGCCTGCACATTCTGGGCAAGATGGCCGAAGTGCTGGCCGCCCCCCGCGCAGAACTGGCTCCCACCGCGCCGCGCATCGTGACCATCAAGATCAACCCCGAACTGATCGGCAAAGTGATCGGACCGGGCGGCAAACAGATTCGCGAGCTGGAAGCGTTGGGCGCACAGATTACCCTCGAAGAAGACGGCACTGTCCGTATCTTCAGTGCCGACGGAGCCGCCGGCGAAGCCGTCAAAGCCCGAATAGAAGGGCTGACCCGTACCGCCAAGATCGGGGAAGAGTTTGAAGGTACCGTGGTCAAAACTGCCGCTTTCGGGGCCTTCATCAACCTGTTCCCCGGTCAGGACGGCATGCTGCACATCAGCCAGATGTCCGAAGAGCGCGTGAACGCCGTGGAAGACGTGCTGAACGTGGGCGACAAGCTGCGGGTGAAGATCGTGAACGTGGATGACCGGGGTAAAATAGACCTCGTGCGCCCGGAACTGGAAGGCAAAATCGCGCCCCGCGCCCCCCGTGAAGCCCGTCCGGGTGGAGACCGTGGTGGGCGGCCCCCCCGCAGGGATTAACAACCGTTAGTGGTCAGTGGTCAGGAGTGAGCGGGAAGGTCAAGGGCACAGGGGAACTGAATTTCTCTTGTGCCCTTGACCTTTCCACTGACCACAACCCACTCACCGTTCCTCTACAATCCTTGCCATGCGCCCCGCCTACCTCACCGCTGCCCGCAACCTGCAACTGGGACGGGAATGGGCTGTAGAGGGCGATCAAGCCCGCGCCCTCGAAGTCTATGAAGACGCCCTGACCATCCTGTGTGCGCTGCCGCCAGAACGCACGCGGGATGTGCTGCTGGCGCATACGCACCTGGCTTTTTTCCAGACCCTGGCACTGGCTGGAGCTGACGCAGGGCAGAAGCATCTACATCTGGGCGTCAGTTATGCCCGCAGCACCCGTGACCCTCTGGCGCGTGCTATTGCCGAAGAATGTCTCAGCGGGCTGGATGTGGTGCTGTAACTCTGAGTCATGCGCCGTGAACGTCACCAAGATCAACACTGCACCCAACGAGTGGGCCACTCTCTTCCTTCAGAGTGGCCCACTTGTTAAGTCAAGATCGAGGTTGGTGTTCTTTCACAGCCCAAAGTCCACGGTTCTATTGGACGAACGGATAGGATTACTGGCTAGGCGGCACGATCTGGACGGTGGTTTTCTTGTCCTTCGTGCTGTACAGGCATTGCAGGCCTGCTGAACCCACCGGCTTCACGCTGGCATTCTTGCCGTGAATAGAAATCAGCACGGGCGAAGCAGCCAGCCAGCCACCTTCCGGGTTGGGTTGGGCAGCGGCGACCCAGTCGCGAGAATCGGCAGCCACATTCACATGCAAACTTTCGCCCGCCGCCAACGGACTGCTCTGCTCAATCAGGCTTTTGAGGGGAACATTCTGGCCCTGCAAACTGACATTCAGCGTGTCGGCCTCTTCCAGTTGCTCCTTACACTCTTCCAGGAACCTGTATTTGCTGATGCCGTTGGCAGTGTCATCGCTTGCCAGCGGATTGTTACGAACGGCCATAGCAACAACGAAGCTCAGGAGAGCCACGCTGAGAAGAATCGCCACCCACAGCACGGCGCGGCCTGCACGTCCCTGACGGGAGCCGGAACGGTCGGAGAAAGCATTGCTCATATCGCCTTCCAGCATAACGCGCAGAGGGCAGGCGAACGTGTTACCAATCGGACGTTTCCCTGAAGACGCCGTCCAGGCCCACTCCAGACTGTTCTAGCCTGACCAGTGCTGCGGCCACCGTCTGTCCCGTTTCAGGATGGCGACGCTGGGGGCCAAGGTCAGCCAATGGGGCCAGTACAAAGGCCCGCTCCCATGCGCGGGGGTGAGGCAGGGTCAGGGCAGGCGTGTGTATCACCAGATCGCCGTACAGGATCAGATCCAGATCCAGTGTCCGGGCCTCCCATCGTTCGCGGCGTTCGCGTCCAGCACGGGCTTCTATGTCATGCAGGGCCGCCAACAGGTCTGGGGCACCCAGTTGAGTACGGAGGCTCAGGGCCGCGTTCAGGTAATCCGGCTGACCTGCGGGGCCGCCCACAGGTGCGGTGCGGTAGAGGGCCGAGACAGCCGTAACAGCGCCCAGTCGTGCCAGTTCTGCCCGTGCCCACCGCAGGGTCGTCTGTGGGTCGCCCAGATTGGCACCGAGGGCAATCCACGCCGTAGCGGCAACCTGATCAGCCATACCTTAGGCGGGAGACTCCTGTTGCAACGTCAACTCGGCGTACACGTCCCGGAACACGCCCGGAATGGGGGCAAACGGCTTGTGCACACGCACCGTCACACTCTCCAGGCGAGGCTGATCGCGCAGCACGCGGCGGGCCACCCGGTCAGCCACCACCTCGATCAATTGCCACCGTTGCTCGGTGACCTCCTGCCGGATCGCGTCGTACACAGCGGCGTAATTGACGGCGGCGTTCAGGTGATCGGGCAGACCAGCAAAAGGGTAATGCAGTTCCGCGTCGATCACAAAGCGTGCGCCCAGCACCGCTTCCGTGTCATACACGCCATGCCGCGCATGAAATTCCAGTCCTTCCAACACCACACGGCTCATGCCCGGAGTTTAGCCCACTCTGTCTATGGCTGCCTGTACTCGGATGGCCTGGGTATGCTCGGCCACCGCATGCACACGTACCAGGGCCGCCCCCTGCTGCGCCGCGTACAGGTGCAGGGCCAGCGAACCAGGATCGCGCTGGGCTGCATCTGGCACGCCCGCCAGCGTATCCACCATGCGTTTGCGGCTGGCTCCCACCAAGAGCGGATGCCCCAGCGATGAGAGGTCGGCGGTGGCCCGCAACAGGCTCAGGTTGTGTTCCAGCGTTTTACCGAACCCCAGGCCCGGATCAAGCAGGACAGACGGCACCCCTGCTGCCAAGACTTCTGCCGCACGCCCCTGCAGGAAAGCACGGACCTCGGCCACCACATCGGTGTAGGTGGGGTGGCGCTGCATGGTGCGCGGCTCGCCCTGCATGTGCATCAGAGCGGCGGGTGCTCCGGCATCGGCACACACCTGCCGCATGGCCGGGTCGCGCAGGGCGGTCACGTCGTTGATCAGGTGTGCGCCCGCCCGCAGCGCCGCATCGGCCACCTCCGCTTTCATGGTGTCCACGCTGATCAGCACCTCTTCTTCAGCCAGGGCACGGATAACGGGCAAAATCCGGTCAAGTTCCTGAGCAGCAGTCACAGGAACAGCCCCAGGACGGGTGCTTTCGCCGCCCACGTCAATCATCAGTGCCCCAGCATCACGCATGGCACGGGCTGCCGCCACCGCTGCCCCAAGCTGGCTATGTCGCCCGCCATCGCTGAAAGAGTCGGGGGTAACGTTCAGAATGCCCAGGACGGCGCAGCCGCGCCACTCCACTTTCCAGCCATCAGGAATCCGCGTACTGCCTGGAGCGGGAAAGCGGAAGACAAGGGAGTGAACCTGTTCAGGCCAGCGCATCAGGTTCAGTCATCATCTTTTTTAGGGGCCTGACTACTGGCAGGCGGAACAGGCAGAGCAAAGCTGACCATCACCACCTGGCGCTCCGGGAAGGCGTCCAGATAGGCAGGCATCTTGCGACCCGAACGGAAGGGCACATAGCTTTCCTGGCTCAGCGGAAAGTTGGTATCCAGCGCCACCGCAACAGGATGGGTGTCTGGGATGGGCGTGCCGGGGCGCAGGCTGTATTTCACACCGGGGGCGGCGCTGCTGGCTCTCACGGTCAATACCTTGGTAGTGCTGGGGGCAACAGCCCCGTCCTCATCGGGTTCGCGCTCCTCAGTATCGACACGCGACAACGCGCACACCGCGTAGATCACAGGAGCCTCGGTGCGTTCGGCCAGAGCATACAGAGCGCTGCTGGCACTCACATCGGCCCGCCGTGCCAACTCGGCCAGGGTGCGCCCAGTAGGACCAAAGCGGGAGAGAAGTTCGGCAATCAGCGTATCCGGCATCAAAATAGCTGCCGCGCCCACATTACAGAGCGTCTCGATCACCCCTTCCAGGCGGTCACCCTCATAGGCGTCGTGCAAATCACTGAGCAGATCATCGTCACCCAGCAGCAGCGCGTGGCTGATCTCATGGGCCAGCGTAAAGCGTTGGCGTGAGGGCCGCACAGCACTGTTGATCAGGATGACGTGATGTTCCGGATCATATGCGCCGTCACGTTCACCCATTGGAAGGAAGCGCAGAGTGACGCCGTCCAATCCCGCCATAAGGCTGTGGGTGTCCAAGCCCGGCAAATGCTGCACGTAGGCAGTAGCTAGCTCACGCATTCTGGCTTTGGCAAGGGTCAACGCCCCCGGCGCAGAAGCGTCCAGCGTGGCAGGAGCGGCGGGAAGATCCGTCACGCCCGTAGTTTACTGCACCAGTAGAAGCGAAACTGAACTTGACCTGCTGTTCCCAGAAGAATAAGTGGATGTCAACTCTAGCCGTGGGCTTTGAGTTGTCCCACCAATGCCACGTACTCCGCCTGCGCCTCTGCCTGACTGCGACCCGCCAGAGCCTGCCATGCATCGTATTTGGCTGCAGCCACAAAATTAAATCCGCCGGGGCGCTCTCCTATCACGTCGCCCTGAGTGCCCTGCTTGTACAACGCGTAGAGCTTGAGCATCACGTCATTGCCGGGTTTACTGGAGAGCGTCTGCACATCCTGTTGCGCTTGCTCGAACGCCAACTGTGTCTGAGTGGTCATCGCCAGATTGTACTTGGTTCAGAGTATCGGGCAACAGCGTAATTCAACCTGAGGACTGTTGCACCCCAATGCAAATCAAATCCCATACCAAAGCGAAGTCCCCCGCATGGGCGGGGGACTGGGGTTAGACATCAAGGGAGTGAAGAGCAGTTACGGAACGTAGAAAGGAGGTGATCCAACCGCACCTTCCGGTACAGTTACCTTGTTACGACTTCACCCCAGTCATGTGCCACAGTCTAGACGCCTGCCGTAAAGCTCCCGGCGGTTTCAACTGCAACATACTCCCATGGTGTGACGGGCGGTGTGTACAAGGCCCGGGAACGTATTCACCGCGGTATGCTGACCCGCGATTACTAGCGATTCCAACTTCACGGAGTCGAGTTGCAGACTCCGATCTGAACTGGGGATAGGTTTCAGCGATTCGCACACCCTCG
>NZ_KB899759.1 GCF_000378445.1 Deinococcus aquatilis DSM 23025
GAGGGTGCACGGTGGTTTCATGCACGCCCCAGTCGTCGCCAAGATGCGCGAAAGTGCGGTACTCGCGCCAGAATTCCAGGGTCATCAGCAGCTGTTCAGCCACGCTCAGCGCGGCTGGGCGGCCAGATTTCTTCTTCCGCCCTTCGCGTTCATTCAGCACTGCTTCCATCTCGGCGAAGGTTTCCGGATAGACCCCGGTGCGTCGCCGAAACTGCTTGCGGTTCATCTTTAGCGTGCGTGTCAGACGATCTTGCTCCACCCTGCCAGCTTAGCCCACGACTTTCGCAAGAGGTCTATTGTGTCATGGTGCCTCCGATCAAGAAGATAGCATCTAGATTGCATTTTTCTTCGTTCTGTATTGGGCTAAATTTTTTGATGCGCTCAGCCTTCACCTCTCCAGAGCAAGAGTGCGGCCGACTCGAGATGGTTGTCCTGTGAAGTATGGCCTAAGCGCTCCGACAGAGGGGGTGCATATGTGGACACCACTGGGCTTTGGTGCCTGAAGCGGCTACTTCGGCTTCGCGGTCGCTCCCGAGGCGCCCACCACAATCTGGAAGGGGTAGTTCTTGTAGCTGAAGGTGCCAGGGCGCACGGGCTGGCGCACCGTGCTGGCGCCAGGGCCATTGGCGCCGACATTGCAGACCGAACCGATGCCTGCTGCCTGAATCTTGGGCCCATGCTGCCCGACAATTTCCCCGGAGGTGCTCTTGAACAGCAGATCACCCGACTTCAGCGGCCTTGCTGGGTAGGTTGTGACGTCCAGAAAGTGCTGACCGGTGCGCTTGTCTTGGTGGTAGGTTCCGTGGACGCATGTGGCGGTAATCACCGACTTGCTGAACGAGGTGATTGTGGTGATGCCAAAGAGGGTGTGGCGCTGTTCGCCGTCAACCTGTCGCTGCAGGTCGATGTTCTGGTATGTCGGCTTGGTCCTCAGCAAAGAGAGGTAGGCGACGCCAGGGAGCCGGTTGGCCTGCTCGTGGTTCGGGACTTCTTCAAAAGAAGCCGCAGTCGCCGAGGTGCAACTGCCCAGCACCAACAGGGCCATCAGGGACTTGGGAGGCATGGGGGCAGTGTAGGGAGGGGGGGCGGTGCCCCGAACCTGCGTCCGCGGGCAAGCGAACTTGCGCAGACGCCAGGCCTTCTGCTCGGTAATCTGATGCGGTGAACGCGCCGAGCTTTCCCCCGGGAGACTTTCCCTGCGTGCTGCTGACCATCCGGGTCACGGACAACGCCTACGCGGATAGCGACGACGCCTACGTCTACCCGGCCCGCTACCGCGCGGCGCTGGCTCCCCTCGAAGCCGGGCAGCCCATGCTCGCCCTGATCTACGAGCCACGCCATGGCGGCGGGCGAATGGCTTATGTGGCTTGGGCGCTGCTCACCACGCCCCCCCAGCCCATAGGAAAGGGCCGGGGCGGGCAGCAGGCCTGGCGGGTGCGCTACGACGGCGGATTGATTCCGTTGCCGCGTGCGGTAGCGCAAGAAGAAGGCGGGCAGGTCTTCGAAACCCTACTACGCGGCGTGCCGAGAGAACTGCGGGGGCCAGCGCAGCGTGGGATGTCCGTCCGTGCGTTGGTCTGGGATGACTTCTGTGCGGTGCTGAGGATCGCCGGGCTGATTCCGCGAGCGCTGGACACCCAGGTAGGTTCCGTGGAAGATATGGGACGCCAGCGGGTGGCCGTCGAGCGTCTGGTGCGCGACCGCGGATTCCGGTTGCGCGTGCTTTCCGCTTATGGCTGGCGCTGCGCGGTCACCGGATGGTCGGCGCCGCCTGACCTGTCACACACCCTGCTGGACGCGGCGCACCTGGTATCGGTGGCGCAGGGGGGCAGCGACGGCGTGCGGAACGGTCTGGCCCTGACCCCCACGGTCCACCGGCTGTTCGACGCGGGGATGGTCAATTTCGCTTTTGAGGACGGGCTGTGGCGCCTGCAGCGCCACCCATCTCTGGATCACCTGCGTCTGGAAGGTGCTGGCAGCCGACTAGAACTGGCTCATGGGCAGCCACTGATCTTGCCCAGTGATCGGCGGTTGTGGCCCGAGGTGGGCGCAGTCGGTCAATCTGCCTGAAAGCCCGGCCCCAGGGCTGAACGCCGCGTCCCCGAATGTTCGGTGAGGGTCTTCTTTCCGCCTGGAAAGCGGCGGTCGTCGATCGGCATCACCAGCCCCAAATCAGGCGGGGAGCACCGCCAGGCGCCGCGGTATCACGAAGACCACGGCCTTCAACTGGATGTTCTGGGTTGCCACGTCCTGCCCCACCGGGCCACCGTCAGTCGTACTCCCAGGCGAACGCCATGGAGTAGCCGGCCGCCGCTTGCACTTCAAAGTGCTCGATGGCCATGGGGGTGAAGTAGCCGCGCAGCAGGCCCGGGCTGACGCCCTCGTGGATCGTCACTTCTGAGCTCAGCAGCACCCAGGCCAGCGGGTCATGGGCATAGAACACGTTCCCAAAAGCCTCTTCTGCCAAGTTCAGACTGGTGGCCGGGGTCACCAGCAGCAGCTGCAGGGTCGGCTCCCCTGGGGTGACCACGCGCAACGACAGCGTGTAGGTTCGGCAGCGCGGGTCGCTCCTCATTTCAGGTCGCAAGAACAACGCAGGTGCTCGGAGACCCAGGCCAGAGTGTCCCACTGATCCAGCGCACCCGTTGTGCACCTGTGCTGCCACGTTTCGCGGGCCACACCCTGCCGCATCCTTGGCCAGCAGGGGTGCGGCTGCCGCTCTCCACAGTAAAAAGCGTTCCCGAATACCTCGATTGCCTGCTCTTTGCTCTGCGCAGAGGTCACCAGCACCTGCATCAGCACACTCGCGCCGGTGGTCCAATGATTCAAAGACACTGGGTAGACCGCGAACCCGCCCATACCCCTCCTTCTCCAGAGGTGGATCACTCCGCATCCGAACGTGCCCACCAGCAGGGCGAACTCAGGTGGCGAAAAAGCTGCCGCCTGCCGCGGCCAGGCGGCAGATCAGGCGAACCCGCGCGTCCCCAGGGTTCCAGTCGCCCTGCAGGATGTCCCGAGGGGACTCGCCGCGCAGCGTGTAGCGGGCCCGCTCGAACCACTGACGGACACCGTCATCGTTATGGGTTAGGCGCAGGTTCATGACGATTTCGAGCAGCGTGGCCCGCCGGTCCCTCCGTGCCTCTCCCCCGCTCCTTCCGAGAATCGCGTTCAGCATCGGCTCGCCCAGCAGGGCATCCAGTTCATCGCTCTGGGGCAGGGAGTCAGCCACGTCCTGTTCACTCGGTTGGCTCCAGAACGCCTCATACAAAGCGGGATGACAGGCTTTACTAAAGGTGGCGTCTCGTAATGCGCCCCGCAGCCGCCAATGCAGCAGGGCGCGCAGCATGCCCTCACTGGGCGGCTGTGCTTCACAGGTCCACAGGCGGAGCAGCGGCAGGCCAGAGACCCTGAGAATGCGGTCTTTGCGCACGTCTCGTTCCAGCTGTGGGCTGCGTTCATGCTGCGGGCCATCCAGTTCCAGGACCAGCAATGGCCGCTCGGTCAGGGCGTGTTCCACGACCAAGTCCACGTGAACGCTGGCGTTGGCCAGGAAGGCCCGATCCCCCTCGTCGAGCAGGGTGTTCATGACCTGAACATCCAGCACCTGGCGCAGGGGCACCCGGGGCCGAAGCACGTGGGGCGCGAACACTTCCCGGCAGACCTGACGCAGCACCCGCTCTCCGGCATTTGGGCCGGAGCACCGCACTGTCTGGTCGCTTCTCAGCACCGCCCGCGCCCCGACCACTGAGTTCAGGTCGCGCTGCACCCGCGCCCGCAGCTCTTCCAGCAGCGTGCAGCGCCCGGACAGGAGTTGCACCATTCCAGCGGCCGCCAGAGCGGCCAGGCGAACCTGAAGTTCACTCTCCGAGAGATCAAGTGCACCCGCCAGTGTTCCCAGATCGGCGCTGCCCCCGTGGGCCTCCAGCACCAGGAGGATGTGCCGGTCTCCCGGCACCAGTTCGGGGTAGCGCACCACCGGGTGGGGCGTGGGCTTAGGGGTGAGCAGCCGCAGACCCTCCGGGTGCAGTGCGGTGGACAGGTTCCTGCGCTCTGCGGTCATGACTGAACCTCCTCCAGGGTGCGGGCAGCCTGCTGCACCCCCAGCTGCCAGAGCGTGGAGGTGTGCCTGCTGCCCAGGCGCTCGAGGACGCGGACGGTTTCGGGCGCCATGAGGGCTTCGCGGGTCTCCTGGGCCCAGACGGGCGCCTCGGGCCCGGCGGGCAGATCCTCCAGCAGCCGGTCGATCAGCCCGTCGAGATGACCGTCCTGGGCCAGGCGGCGCACCCGGCGGTTCATGGTCGGGGAGCTCACTGGCCCTTTCCAGCCGCGCTCATGTGTTCCCAGCCAGTGACGCGTCAGAAAGGCTTCCAGCGCCTCACGGTGCCCCTTGCGCCCACCGCGGCCACCCCCGGTGTGCCCTTCAGGCGGCAGGGCACTTCTGGCGCGTGCCCACTGCGCATTCGTGAACCGGTAAGGGCCAGGGGTGAGGCTGACCAAGCGCCGCGCATGGGGGCGCCGGGAGAGGCTGTCGGTGATCACGTTGCTGAACCACTCCGGCACCTCCCGGCGGGGCACCCGGGCGAGCACCTGCAGGGCCCCTATCCCCCGTTCCCGCAGGCGCTCCACGCAGGGCACCAGGCCGCCGGCCATCAACGCTCCGGTGGCGGTCATCATGGGCAGGCGCTGCTCGACCGGCGCGAACTCCGGGCGCCACTTCCGGGCCTGCGCCGCCTCCGGGGGCAGGTGCAGGCGGGAGAGGCATTCCACCACGCCCTGCACCTCGTGGCCGCTCAGGGTCAGCTCACCCCAACGGGCCTGGCCGGTGTACGCCGCACCCTGCAGCAGGCCCTGCAGGAACAGGGCCGCTTTCAGGCCAGGAGGCTCGAGGGGCGCCGGAGCCGTGAGGGGCTGACGGCACCCGCTGCACAGCTCCGGGTGGTACGGCGCCGGCAAGTGCCGCCCCCGGTCGCTCAGGTGCGCCCGGATATGACTGACCGGGGCGCTGCACCGGGCACAGTGATCGACCAGCGGCGTGCCGTGACGCTCGCACATCACCGTGGTGGTCAGGCGCCAGGCGCGCACCAGGACTCCGCCTTCTGCCAGGCAGTGGGGGCAGACCGGATGACCCCGGGCGCCGGCAGCGCGGGTGTGGCGGTCCACATGCAGCAGGAATCGGTTCAGGGCGTTGGGGTCGGCTTCCCCGTGCAGGCGGCCCATCAGGGGCCGCAGGGTGGTCTCCTCCAGCCGGGCCTGGGGGAGCCCGGTGGCGGCCGCCAGCACCTTCAATCCGGCGGAGGTCGCGTTGCGGTCGGGGTCGCGGCGCCAGAGGGTGGGCAACCCCAGCAGGGGCGGCAGCCGCGTGGGCCTCAGGGCATTGGCGAGGGCGAGGCGAATCAGGAAGCTGGTCAGCAGCTCGTCTTCGCGGGGTGGGGGGAAGGCGGGAAGCGTCATTCGACGAACCGGATGTTGAAAAGCTTACGCGCGGCCTTCAGCGTGGTCAGGGTCAGGTGGCCGTGTTCGGTCAGGGTGTTCTCGATCAGGTCGAGCATCCAGCCCAGGACGCCCCGGGTCTCCCCCAGGACGTACTCGACGAGGGAGTCGTGAATCTGCGCGCCATCGACGCCCGCGATATAGGCCATGATCTGACGGATATGAACTGGTTCCGTGACCCGGGGCAGGGTCCCCAACTGGGTGTTGAAGCGGCTGGCCAGCTGCGGGTCACGCTTCAAGTCGTCCTCGAGCTTGCGGATGCCGATGGGCACGACTGTCAGCTTATGGTTCATCAGCTGCTTGATCGTGATCAGGAAGGCGTCGCCGCGCCCTTTGGTCCGGGTGCAGTCGTGGAACTCATCGAGAAAAATCAGGCCCAGCTCGACCTGATAGGCGAGCCGATAGAACCGCTTCATTCGGTCGTTGTGGGTGCCTCTGGCGGGGTCGGGTGCGCCGATCGCTTCCAGGAGCGCGGTGCTGAAATCCTCGATCCGGGGGTGATCGGGCATGAAGATCTTGATGGCGGGATAGACCATGCCAATCTCACCTCTGTAAGGGGGGTAAAGCCGCAGGTACTCTTCGGCCAGCACGGACTTTCCACTGTGCGCTTCTCCGATGATGGCGATGGAGGTCGCGCGGTGGCGGACCGGATCGGTGGCCAGCTGGCGCAGGCGCTCAAGCAGCTTCACGCGGAACGGCTCGGGGTACCACAGGCTCTCACGGCGGTTGATGATGGCGTGCCGGGCGTCCGGGAGCGGGGCGCTGTCCGGCATCTCAATCCCGCCTCGGGGTTCGGTTGGTGCCCAGCACCACGGGGGTGCCGGACGGGGTGGAGTCTGGGGCCGGCACGGGTGGAGTGGGGGTGGGCTGGGCAGCCGGGGCCGGGCGCGGCTTCCGGGTGCCGAGCGTGCCGCGGCGGTCCTCGTCCAGCACATTCTCGGCGATCTGATAGGGCATGGGTTGCTCGTCCCAGGCCTGCTGCTTGACGCTCCGGATCTGCCTCCGAATCTCCTCCCAGACCCGCAGGGGAAGGGGCTGGTCGCCAAGCGCTTCGAGGGAACCCGGCAGACGGGCCACGACCTCGATGCCCACGCCGTGGGGGGTAAACGCGGTGGCGGTGCGGATGTCCTCGGGGGCATAGGCCACGTCGACCGTGGTGCGGATGGCGATTGAGGTGAGCGCATCGGCGGTGTAGCGCAGGCCGTGCATGAAGATGCCGTCACGCTGAACGGTCTTGGGGCGCCGCGGCCGCATTCGGGTCAGGAGGTACTCGAGATGGGACTCGGTGAGGGGGCGCAGGGCCACGGCACCCTGCTCGATCAGGGACTGGGCATGAGCCAGGCGGGACTCCAGGGCCAGGGGGCCAGGAAGGTTGTTGTAGCGTTCAACGATGCGCTGGTGGTAGGCCTCGAATTGCGCGTAGTCCAGCGTGGCGCCGTCCTTGGCTTTGTAGTCACCACGGGCGGCAATGGTGTGCATGGTGGTGCCGGGCAGCAGGTGGTGGGTGTGGGTGAGGGTGCCCAGGGTGCGTTCCTCCAGGCCGCCATGGTGCTTGAGGCCGCGGTGGCGGCGGTTGGTCCCGATGCCCAGGCTGCGCAGGACGGGCTCGACGTGGAGGTTCTTGAACTCACGCCCGGAATCCATGCGAATGACCAGGGGCAGGCCGCGCCCGGGGGGAAAGGCCTTGACGCCGGCGCGGCGCAGGTCTTCGACCTCGCCCAGCATGGCCTTGCGCAGGACGCTGAGCACCGCGGCGGCGTCCACGTGGCCGTAGACGATCTCGGCGCGAATGATCAGGCCGGTCGCGACGTCGGTGATCAGGATGATGCGGGCCCGGATGGCGCCGGGCAGGACTGTGGACGGCTTGCTTCGGTGACGGGCACGGCGCGGCTCGATGACCATCTGCCCCTGGAGGAGAAAGACGTTGATGGGGGTGCAGTCCATGCCCCACTCCTGGCCGTAGAGCGTGATGGACCGGGACCCCATGCGCAGGCGCAGTCGGTCGGCAGCTTCAGTCCCCTCGCGCAGTCGGGTGGCCTGAACGGGGTCGTGATCAATCATCTTCTGAACCTGCCGCATGACGCTGCTGCGCGAGGGCGGTTCCAGACCCTGGGCGGTGCAGGCCTTGCGCACCGCCCCCGCGAGGTCCCCGGGGCCCCGGGAGCGGCTGGGGTGGCCGATAGACTGAAGGTAGAGGGTGCGCGTCAGATCGGTGATGATGTCGGACACTTCGGGGGTGAGCTGGCGCGCCCCGCGTTTGCCCCGGCTGGTCAGGAAGGGGATCAGGTCAGGGAAGGCGAGCCCTGGGGCCCCGGCGCTCCGCAGCTTCTCGCGGAAGCGGTAGACGGTGCGGGCCGTGCAACCCACTTCCCGGGCAATCTGTTCGGCCAGGTCATGCGTCAGGGGGACGGTGGGATCGGAGTACCGGACGAAAATAGCCTGACTGGTCTGGCCCTGCCGGGTCTTCAGGAAGCTCTCCTCAGCGGGCCCATCGCGGCCGGGGGGGCTGGACGCCCTGGCTGACCCCTTGGGGTGGGCCGGGCTCTCCCGGCGGATCAACAGCTCGCCGACATGGTGCCCTAGGGGAGCAATGGGGAGGGGGAGTGGGTGGCTCGGTCGGCTAACGGCGCAGTTGGGGGCCAGGACCCCGGGTTCGGCGGCGAGCTCACCGCGGCCCAGCATGCCGTACAGGGTGCCGCTGATCTGCTCGGGGTCAGGCGGCCGGATCAGAATCTCCTGGAGATGACGGCGCAGTTCTGGCAGGGGAACGGCGCCTCGCCGGGCCCCCAGGAAGGCGAGGGTGGCCCTGTGGATCTCGGGATGGGGAGGTTGGCCGTGAAAGCCCGCAAAATGCCGGGCCTGCTGGACCCGCATGGCCGGGAGATCCTCAGGAGTCAGGATGTAGAGCTTGTGGAGCACCAATTCGTTGCGGTAATGCTCGAGCAGGATCTTCCAGATCAGTTCGTCCTGCGTCACCGCCCGATCCAGCGCCTCCCAAGGGCGGCAGGCGATGATGTGAACGCCGTCGTCATATTCGACTTCCAGGTCAGGAGTGAAGGTCTGGGGCTCACCGTCACTGGGACGGTGGAAGGTCACGGGCTCGCCGGGGCGAACGGCTCTGACCCGGGGGTCCGCATCCACCAGGACGAGCAGATCCTGGGCCACAGCGTTGTGGTAGGCGATCTGGCATCCAGCTGTGCGCAGGGAGATATGGACCCCAGGATGTCTGGGGAGAGAAGTGGCGCGGTCTGTCTGGGGACTGGACGTCAAGGAGCCTCCTTGATCTGAACGCGCGCTAAGACGGCGCGCAATAGGGTGACATTCGGGCGGGCAGAGCCTCCCTTCTGACACTGAGTCCGGTCTGTGCGTACCCAGTGTCAGAAGGGGGGCCTACAAGCAGAGTGCCACTCCTAAGCTTAACCGTCGAATTCTGTTCAGAACAAAGTGAGGGCAACATGCTCTGACGGAGGGTGGCGGAGAGACAAGTGAATAACTTCTGTGCTGCACGGAAAAGATTTCGCTCGTCAGGCACGGAGATCCGCCCAGGTCGGCTATGTCCCTGAGAGCCGTGAACTGACACACTTAGTGTGTCACAGGCGCCGAGCCACTGACATGTTGAGCGGGCGGAGGCGCAGGACAGGAAGAAAATAAAAAAAGACCCGGCCGTAAGGGCCGGGTCGGGGAAGTCACTGACAGGTTGAGCGGGCGCGGAGCTCAGAACATCTCGCAGCCACTGACACGTTGGGCGGGCGCAGGTGACGCCCCACTGACAGCTTGAGCGGGCAGATGCTGAGGCACTGACAAGTTGAGCGGGTCTACTGACATCTTGGGTGAATCCAAGGCTCGAATTTTGCCGTGTTCATCGACTGACACACTGACACGATGGGCGAACGCTGACATCCGCGAATCTCATCTGGCCGAAGCCGTGACTTACCGCCCGCGTGACCTGACCTGATTTGCCCTGAGTCTCCGGCACCGTCAACCCACGTTTACCTTGCTCCATTTCCTCTCTCACCCGGCCTTGCTCTACTGCCCGTATATGCTCCGCAACCTCCTGCTCTGCGGCACACTCGCGCTGTCGGCTTCTGCCTGTGCCCAAACGTCGTCTCCATCACCTTTTACCGTGCCGGACGGCTTCCGGGTCAGCCTGTTTGCCGAGGGTTTCAAACAGCCGCGCTTCATGGCGGTCGCGCCGGGCGGAGACGTATTCGTGTCGGATCAGGGAGCAGGTACGGTCACGGTGTTGGCCGATGCCAACCGTGACGGCAAAGCAGACGGCAAAACCGTATTCGCCTCTGGCCTGAACCGGCCACATGGGCTGGCGTTTCATGACGGCTTCCTGTATGTCGCCAACACCGACAGCGTGGTGCGTTTCAAGTACATGTCGGGTGACGTGAAGGCCAGCGGCGAGGCGCAGAAACTGGTGGATCTACCCAGCGGAGGCGGCCACTCGACCCGCACCGTGGAATTTGGGCCTGACGGCAAGATGTACGTTGCATCGGGCAGCAGTTGCAACGTGTGCGAGGAAAGCGACCCCCGCCGCGCCGCCGTGTGGGTCTATGACGCCGACGGCAAAAACGGCAAGGTGTATGCCTCGGGCCTCCGAAATGCGGTGGGCATCGAGTGGAACGGGGGCACCCTGTACGCCACCAACAACGGGCGCGACCAACTGGGCGACGATATTCCGCCCGAGGGCTTTTACCGCTTGCAGGCAGGAGGCTTTTACGGCTGGCCCTACTGCTACACCACGCAGGCAGGCAAAGCACAGGTCTGGGACAAAGATTTTGGCCGCAAAACGGCAAGCACCTGCGCAGAGGCCACGCCCGCTTTTGCCCTGACTACCGCACATTCAGCACCGCTGGGGCTGGCCTTCTATATGGGCAAGACCTTTCCAGCGGCCTACCAGAACATGATGTTCGCGGCCCTGCACGGCAGTTGGAACCGTTCTCAGAAGAGCGGCTATAAGGTCATCATGATCGACCCTAAAACGGGCAAGACCACGGATTTCCTGACCGGATTCCTGTCGGGTCAGAATGTGGTGGGGCGGCCCGTAGACCTCGTGGTGGCCCCCGACGGAGCCATGCTGCTCACCGACGACGGCGCGGGCAAGATCTGGCGAATCCAGTACGCCGGAAACTGACCCGGAAACGGGGACAGAGGTGACCCGAGACAGGTTTAGACTTGTCCTATGACCACCACCCATCCCGTTGCTGCGCCCACCCTTGCCTCTGGTCGGGCCACCCCCAGCCAAAATCTGGTGACGGTGGGCCTGGGCTGGTGGCTGATGGTGGGCATTTTTGTGGACGGCTGGGCGCACAGCAATCTGGGCGAAAGTCTGGAGACCTTCTTTACACCCTGGCACGCGCTGTTTTATAGCGGCTTTGCGGCGGTGGCGGGCTGGACACTGTGGCTGACCTGGCAGGGTATGAAGGCTGGGCGGCGCGGCGTGGCAGCCTTTCCAGACGGCTACTGGCCCGCCGCCCTGGGCGTTCCGGTCTTTGCCCTTGGCGGCGTAGGCGACCTGCTCTGGCACACTATTTTTGGCATAGAGGTCGGCGTAGAAGCCCTGCTTTCGCCCACGCATCTGCTGCTGTTTACCGGGGCGGTGCTGATTCTGAGCGCCCCGCTGAACGCCTCTTGGCGGATGACCACGCCGCGCCGTGCGCCCGCTGGGGTGGTGTGGCCCGCGCTGATGGCAACCACGGCCATCTTGTGTTTCACGTCCTTTATGCAGATGTACCTGTGGGGCTTCCTGCGTGCGCCGCAGGGCATCGGCTACGTGCAACTGCGGGCCGAGCTGGGCGGAACCCTGCTGACGGCGCTGATTCTGGCTGCCCCGGTGCTGCTGCTGTTGCGCCGCTTCCGGCTGCCGTTTGGTGCCGTGACCCTGATGTACGGCCTGAACACCCTGCTGATGACGCTGATGCTGGTGCCGGGAACATGGCGCGAGCCGGTGCTGATGCTGGCCTGCGGCCTGCTTCTCGATACGCTGCTGCTGTGGCTTGATCCTTCCCCGCGCCGCGCTGTGGCCTTCCGCATTTTCGCCTTTCTGCTGCCGCTGCTGGTCTGGGTTCCTTATCTGGCGCTGAATGTGTGGCTGGGCCTCAGCAACCTGAGTCTGGAACTCTGGCTGGGTGTGGCAGTCATGGCAGGGTTGGGCGGATTGGCCCTGAGCGTGCTGGTGCTGCCGCCTGCGTTGCCGTCCGAGGCGCAGGAAGTAGGCCAGCAAAATTAAATAGCCATCGCACTCAGACCTTCAGACCCCGCAGCGCCGCCACCCGATCTGCCAGCGCCTGCCACGGCTCCAGCACAAAATGGGTGTGGCCCAGGGGACTGGTGGAGGGCAGCACCCACACTTTGGCACCTTCCAACAGCTCGGGCTGCACACCGTAGGGCAAGCGCCCGGTGGATTTTCCCAGCACTTCGGACGCCCCGCGTTTGCTCGTAAAGGCCACCAGTTGCGGGGCAAAAGTGCGGAGTTTCAGGCGCAGTTCTTCCGGTGCCCACGCCTCGGCGGGCAGGGCTGCATCCACACCCGAATGCCGTTTGGCGACATCGGTCAGGCCGATGCCCCAGTTGGGCAGGGAGGCATACTCGTGCGGCGACAGTTGCCGGGGCGTCAGGCCCACCGCGTGCAGCACGCTCCAGAACTTGTTCTGCGGGTTGGCGTAGTAGGCCCGCGCCCGCGCACTGATCTGACTGGGGGCCGTACCGACCAGCACCAGCGTCAGCCCCGGTTGCAATACATCGGGCACGAGGTAGGGCGCGGGGGGTGGCCCGCCTGAATCAGTCGCTGTAGCGCTCATCTTTGAAGGGGTCGCCGCGCATGTGATAGCCGTTGCGCTCCCAGAATCCGGGCTGGTCGGCGGCCATGAATTCCAGGCCCGTCAGCCACTTGGCACTTTTCCAGAAGTACAGGTGCGGCACGACCAGGCGCAGCGGCCCGCCGTGTTCGGTCTCCAGCGGCTCGCCGTTAAATTCATAGGCCAACAGGTTTTCGGGGCGCGTGAAATCTTCCAGACTCAGGTTGGTGGTATAGCCGCCGACGCTGTGCTGCATGACGTGGGTGGCCCCCGGTTTCAGCTGAAGGTGCTCCATCAGGTCTACGACGCGTACCCCCGTCCAGGTGGTGTCCAACTTGCTCCAGTGGGTCACGCAGTGAATATCGTAGGTGAGGGTGGTCTGCGGCAGGGCCATCAGATCGGCCCAGGTCAGCGTTTTTTCCTCGGCCAGCCCGGTAATACGGATGACCACGTCCTGCGCGGCATACCGCTGGGCGGGGCCGTAGGTCAGCACCGGAAAGCGGGTCGTGAGGGTCTGACCGGGCGGCACGCGGCCTCCCATATCGTTCTCGGGCTTCCTGAAAAACTTGCCTAACATGTGTGGTATTCAACGCCGCCGCGCACCAGTGTTGTAGAGGGAAAGCCTCAATTCCGCAGCGGGACCAGGCAATATTAAGGCTTCCGATAGATGGGTATTTTTTGCACTGGTACGGCGTACTCCAGACACCCCCTCACCTGACCCAAATTGTCAGGACGACGTAAGGACAGGGCGCGTATAATGACCTCAAGTCCGGGGCCAAATTCTCTTTTCCCCGGAGGAGCGCTGCCCCTGGTCTTAGCAGTTGCCGCCCACTCAGGTGAGGGCTGCGAGGAGTAAACCACCATGCACGCGAACAATCAGGCCAGACATGAAGTGGAACGTGCCCGCCTGCTCGCGGATGTGCGAGACCTGCTGGGCATCTTGCGCCGCGAACCCAATGAGCTGTTGCCCTTCGATTGGATCAAACATCTTGGCCCTCAGGGTGAGCACCAACTGGGGTTGCAGACGATTCCCGTGGAGCAGATTACCGGCTCGGTGGACCGCTACCGCGAATTCGACCGTCACTATCTGCCCAAAGAAAAACACCTCGACGAGCGCTGGATCGGCGTCCGAAGTGCCCAGTTGGAAGGCAAGGAATTGCCGCCCATTCAGGTGTACAAGGTGGGCGACCTGTATTTCGTCAAGGACGGCAATCACCGCGTCAGCGTGGCGCGGCGGCAGGGCCAGAAATACATCGATGCCTACGTGATCGAGCTGAATGTCACCGTGCCCCCCGAAGAACATGACACCCTCAAGGACCTGATCATCAAGGGCGAATACGCGCACTTTTTGCGGGAGACCAACCTTGACCGGATCGTGCCCGATCACAGCGAGATTCTGTTTACCACGCCGGGACGTTATGACAGCTTGATAGAACACATCCGTACCCGCCAGTATTTTCTGGACCGCAAACCCGAACGCGCCGGATTGCCGCCCGTGACCTGGGAGGAAGCGGTGGAAAGCTGGTACAAGCGCCTGTACTGCCGGATCGTGGAAAACATAGAAAAACATGACGTGATGTTCCGTTTTCCGGGCCGCACCGAGGCCGACCTGTACCTGTGGATCATGGATCACCGTTACTTTCTGACCACGCAAGAAGGCCACGACATCGGCAGCGAGGAAGCCACCAAGGATTTCCGCGCCCATTACGCGCCGCCGCTGTACAAACGGCTGGGCCAGCGGGTGCAACTGCTGCTCAAGGGGCAACTCGATCCGCTGACCTGAAAGGGGACGGGGCCGGATGGACTGTGGGCGAAGGCGGCTCGCAGTCCATGTCTTTTTGGTGGCGGCCCGGTTTCCCACGGCGCACTTTGCTCGGCAACACCGCCTTTATAGGCACGGCCTGTATACTGCTCGGTACTGTGACTGGCTCCATCCATATCACCGAGGCGGCCCTCGCCTCGCTTATCGGCCTGACGGCCCACGAAATTCCGGGCGTGGTGGGCATGGCCCCCGCGAATCTTAAAGAAGGTCTGTCCCGTGTGCTGGGCCGCGCCAACGTCAGTGACGGCGTGGTGATCTCCAAAGACGCGCAGGGTGGCCTGACTGCCGACCTGTACATTGTGGCGGCCTACGGCGTCAGCATTCCCACGGTGGCCCGCAACATCGTTGACCGCGTGGTGCATACCGTGCGCGGGCAGGCAGGCATAGAACTGAAAGCCACCCGCGTTCATGCCGTGGGGGTACAACGTGCATAAGCCCATGAATAAAGACATTCAGACCCTCTCCCCCGCAGATCTGGCGCACATGCTGCGTACCGCCACCGACTGGCTGGGCGTGTACCGCGAACAGGTCAACGCCCTGAACGTGTATCCCGTGCCGGACGGCGACACCGGAACCAACATGCACCTGACCATGCAATCGGTGCGCCGCGAACTCGATACCTGCGATGAAAACCTGATGTCCAGCGTGGCCCGCGCCATCAGCTACGGCGCACTGCTGGGCGCACGCGGCAACAGCGGCGTCATTCTGTCGCAACTGCTGAAGGGCTTTGCCGAAACGCTGAAAGATCAGAAATCGGTGGATGCCACGACCCTGATCGCCGCCTTTGCTGCCGCCCAGAAAGCCGGATACGGAGCCGTGATGAAGCCCGTGGAAGGCACCATTCTGACCGTGGCGCGGGGTGTGGCCGATGGCGCGGCCACCGTGACCGACCGGGCCGCCACCATCGATACGGTGCTGGAACAGTCCCTGTTTGGCGGCCAGAAACTGCTGGATCAGACGCCCGAAATGCTGCCCGCGCTGAAGCAGGCAGGCGTGATCGATTCGGGCGGTCAGGGCTACCTGTATCTGGTTCAGGGCATGTTGGCCGCCCTGCGCGGCGAGGCGCTCCCCGAAGCGCCCGACGTGACCTCCTACGCGCAGCAGCAGTTTGACAACGAGGAATTTGGCTACTGCACCGAATTCCTGATGAGCGAGGCTACCAAGCCCATCGAAGAAATCCGCGAACTGGTCACGCCCTTTGGCGACAGTCTGCTGGTGGTGGGCGCGGAGGGCTACGTGAAGGGCCACATTCATACCAATGAACCCGACGCGCTGCTGGCCACCGTGGGCCGCTACGGGCGGATGCTGAAAACCAAGGTCGAGGACATGTCCGAGCAGCACACCGAAATCCTGGGCATGGCCGGAGCCGCCGCCCGTGCCGAGGAAGAAGTGCCCGCCTCGGGATTGGTGGCCGTGGCCAGTGGCTACGGTCTGGTCAAGCTGTTTCGCAGCCTCGGCGCACGGATCGTCTCGGGCGGGCAGACGGCCAATCCCAGCGTGCAGGACATCGTGGACGCGGTACGTAGCGTCAGCGCCGAAAAAGTGCTGATCCTGCCCAACAACAAAAACGTGCTGATGGCCGCCGAAAAAGCGATGGAACTGATGGAAGGCCGCGCCGTGGTGGTGCCCACCCGCACGCTGGGGCAGGGCGTGGGCGCGGCGCTGGCCTTCAATGCCGAATCCGACGCCGAGAGCCTGAAAGCCGACATGACCGAAAGTGCGGCGCGGGTCACGACCTTCGAGGTCACGCGGGCCAGCCGCACCACCAACATCACCACCAAGGATGGCCGCACCCTCGCCATTGCCGAAGGCGACGTGATCGGCCTGCAAGACGACGAACTCGTGCAGGCGGGCGGCAGTCCCGAAGACAGCGTGCTGGAAATGCTGAACCGGGGCTACAGCGGGCAGGAAGTCATCACGGTGTTTGGCGGCCCCCAGAAAACTCTGGAAGATCTGGAAGCCCTATCCGCCCGGATTGAAAAGGAATTTCCGATGGCCGAACTTGAAGCCCACGCGGGCGGCCCCGACCTGTACGACTATCTGGTGACGATTGAGTAATCCAGCGTTGCTGTAGGAACAACTTGTAAAAAACGGCTCTTCTGTGATTACACCGGAGAGCCGTTTTTGTATGCCATCAGCAATGGCAGGCTTTGGCTTACTGCTCCCTAGGCCAGAAGGCGAATGTGCTCTGCATCACACCTCACTACACTGCTGAGCAGGTGAACGCCGGGTTCTAGCAAGCCGACGTAGAAACCGACTGGGCCGAAGATTCAGGGTTATCCCTTTTCCCGGAAACCTACCCCTGATTCATTCCTTGCCCAGTCTTTTTTAGCTGTCTCTCAGTCATGCAGGTTTAGTCCAAGCAGCAAGACGCCCGGCAACCAGTCGGGAAATGGCGGTGCAAGTCCGTTCAACCTGCTCCATGCTGTAAAGCATCCAGCCCTCGTCACCTTCGCCCTTTTTCTGCGCCTACGGCTGGCGCTGTCCATCGTGGGGACGATGGTGGAACGGTAAACACAGTTGTCTGTTTGCCTTTCGGGATTCACTCCTTGAGGGCTAACTCTTTCTCACCCCTTGCCTGCCCTGCACACCCATGCAGCGGGCCGATGTAGAAAGGTTATCGGAACAAGCGGCGTAAGCCTTGCAGGTTCGAATCCTGCTCGTCCCCCACTCTTCAACATTCATCTCAACACGCTTATGGGAACGGTAGCTCAGTGGTTAGAGCGCTAAAACAGCCTGACCAGCCCTTGCCTGCGGCTTCCGCGCCGCTGGGCCGAAGGTTCAGGCTTATCGACTGCTAATCGAGAGGTCGCGGGTTCGAGTCCCGCCCGTTCCCCCACTGCACCACCACATTTCTCCCAAAAGCAGTACACACCGCGCCGGAGCGGTGGCCCAATTGGCAGAGCACCTGGCTTGCCGCAAGGCATTTCCCTGTTCGCCCTCTTGTCCATTCTTTCGAGTTTGGGCCGTTAGATCAGGGTGATCCAATCAGGGGGTTGTGGGTTCGAGTCCCACCCGCTCCGATCTTTTTCTTCTTCATCAACACCACTGGGTCAAGCACGGCCCAGACCTGAAATGGTAGCTCAATTGGATAGAGCATCCGGCTACGAACTGGAAGGTTACAGGTTCGATTCCTGTCTGTTTCACCACCCGGCGCACGCCCGCGCCCCGTCGCCGTCAGCGATTCTGACTCTTCTTGCCCCTTGCCCCACACCAAAAGGAGGGCCGATCATGATCAAGAATTTACTCGCTGCCGTCGCCCCCAAGCGCCGCTCCCAGACCCAGAAACTGGACGAGCGACAGGTGCTGAACAACGCTGGGGGCTTCGTGTATGCGCTGGGCGATGAAGGTCGCCTGACCCGCTTTCTGGTGCTGGGCACCGAGGGCGGCACGCTGTACGCGGGCGAGCGGGCGCACACGGTGCAGGCCACCGACTTTGTGCGCGAGCTGGTGCTGCGGGACGCCTCTTTGGCCCTGCGCGTGACGCTGGATGTGGTGCGCGGCAACCGTGCGCCCAAGTCCGACCCAGCCCTGTTGGTGCTGGCGCTGATCGCCAAGACCGCGCCCAACGTGGCAGACCGCAAGGCCGCATGGAACGCGCTGCCCGAAGTGGCCCGCACCGGCACGATGCTGCTGCACTTTCTGGCTTTTGCCGACAGCCTCGGCGGATGGGGCCGACTGACCCGGCGCGGCGTGGCGAACGTGTATGAAACCCTGCCTGTAGAAAAGCTGGCGCTGTGGGCCGTGAAGTACAAGGCCCGCGACGGCTGGGCACAGGCCGACGCCCTGCGGCTGAGCCACCCCAAAACCACCGATGCGGGCCGCAACGCGGTACTGCGGTTCATGGTCAAGGGAACGCTAGACCCTGAAGTTTTGTCTGGCGCACCCGTACCCGATGAAACTGTACCCAATGCACCTGTACCCAGTGCAGGCAGCCTCGGTGAAGCCGTTACCCGTGAATTCCCGGCTCCTGCCCTGCGGGTTATCGAAGGTCATCTGTTGGCGGCTGCGGCCACCAGCGACGCCGATGCCGCCCGCCTGATGCGTGATTACGGCCTGCCCATCGAAGCTGTGCCCACGCCCCTGCGAGGTGTCGAAACCTACCGGGCGGCCCTCGATACCAACGGCCTGACGTGGTTGCTGCGAAACCTCGGCAACCTGAGCCGCGTGGATGTGCTGAGCGCCAACAACCGCGATGTGGTGGCCCAAGTCATCGAGCGCATCACCGACGCACAGGCCCTGAAGCGGGGCCGCATCCACCCGCTGGACGCGCTGAAGGCCCGACTGGTGTACGCGCAGGGCCGGGGCGTGAAGGGCAAGGGCGAATGGCTGCCCGTGCCGCGTGTGGTAGACGCACTGGAAGAGGCTTTTTATACGGCGTTCGGCTTGGTGCAGCCCGCCGGAACACGTCATTTGCTGGCGCTGGACGTGTCGGGCAGCATGACGGCGGGGCAGGTGGGCGGCGTGCCCGGACTGACCCCCAACATGGCCGCCGCCGCCATGAGCATGCTGGCCCTGCGAACCGAACAGGACGCACAGATCATGGGATTTGCCACCCAGTTCCGGGCGCTGGGCATCACGCCCAAAGACACGCTGGAAGCGGCCATGAAGAAGGCCTACAGCTCCAGCTTCGGTGCCACCGACTGTGCCCAGCCGATGCTCTGGGCGGCGCAACACCGCCAGAACATAGATACGTTCGTGGTCTATACCGATAACGAAACGTGGGCGGGTCAGATTCACCCCACGCAGGCGCTGGATCAGTACCGCCAGAAGATGGGCATCCCCGCACGCCTGATCGTGGTTGGCCTGACCGCCACCCGCTTCAGCATCGCTGACCCCCAGCGGGCCGACATGTTGGATGTGGTGGGCTTCGACACCGCTGCCCCCAGCATCATGAGCGCCTTCGCACGCGGCGAAGTGTAACCACAGGGCCTGAATCAGAGTTCGCCTCACAAGATTCGCCTCAGCAGAACAGAGTGTCCGTTGCCCATCTCCAACTGACACCCTGTTCTGTTTTGATCCGATTTCTGCCATTCTGCGGCCATGAACCGTCGTGTCTTGCTTCGTCTGCTGGCTGCCGCTCCTGTGGCCGCGTCTCTCTCACTGACTCAGGCCCGGGCAGCGCGGCCTGTGCGGGTGGTGGTGGTGGGGGCTGGGCTGGCCGGACTGGGTGCGGCGCGGGCGTTGGCGGCGGCTGGGGCGGCAGTCACGGTGCTGGAGGCACGGGGGCGGGTGGGAGGCCGGGTCTTCACGTCGCATGCGTGGCCCGATCTGCCGCTGGATCTGGGGGCGTCGTGGCTGCATGGAATCAAGGGAAACCCGCTGGTGGGCGTGGCAAAGCAGGCGGGGGCGCGGGCCGTGGCCTTCAACTTCGACGATGTGGAAACCTTCTGGGCTGAAGGTCGCCAACTGACGGCCCGCGAGGAACGGCGGCTGGAAGCTTTTGAAGACCAACTGGCGCAGGCTGTAGAGGACGCCCCCGCAGGCCAATCTCTGGCAGCGTTGGCCCAGCGCATTGGCCGGAATCTGAACCCGGCGGAATCCCGGCTGCTGGCCCATGTCCTGAACACCTCGTTCGAGCATGAATTTGGCGGCACAGCCAGCTCGCTGACGGTACAGGGGTCCCACGAGGGCGATAACCTGCGCGGCGGCGACGCCCTGCTGCCCGGTGACGCGGGGCTGATTCCGGCGTTTCTGGCGCGTGGCCTGAACATTCAGACCGCCACCGTGCAGGCCATTGCCGCAGCGCGGGGAGGCGTGACCCTAACCACCAGCGCGGGCCAGATTCAGGCCGACCATGTGGTGCTGACGGTGCCGTTGGGTGTACTGCAAGCGGGAAGCGTGCGCCTGACGCCCCCACTGAGCCGCACCCAGCAAGACGCCCTGGCCGCCATCAAAATGGGCGTGCTGGAAAAATGCGTTCTGCGGTTCTCGCGGGTGTTCTGGGAGTCCAGCAGCGTGCTGGATATCGTGCCGGAACCCGCACAGGCAGGCCAGTGGGCCGAATGGGTCAATCTGGCTCCGGTGATGGGCCAGCCCGCCCTGATGGGATTCAATGCCGCCGAAGTAGGCCGCCGCATGGCGACGCTGGACGATGCCGCCCTGACGCGGGAGGCCATGCGTGCCCTGCGCCGTATCTATCCCAATGCGCCCGACCCGCTGGCAATGCAGCGTTCCCGCTGGGCCACTGATCCTTTTTCTCAAGGTTCCTATTCGTTTGGCAGCTCTGCCGACCCCCAGGCCGCCCGCGCCGCCCTGCACGCGCCCATCGGGGGCCGGGTTTGGCTGGCGGGCGAGCATACCTCGCTGCTGAATCCCCAGACCATGCACGGCGCATACGTCGAAGGGGCGCGGGTGGCCGCAGATGTGCTGAAGGCGTAGCGGGCAACACACGGCAAAAGCGCAGGCCGGGGCATGATCGCTCCGGCCTGCTGTTTGAATAGATTCGGACTTACTTCTTGCCCTTACTTTTTGGTGATGCGGCCCTTGACCGTGTTGGTCAGGGTGCTGCCTTTGGCCTTCAGGTACTGGGCAAAAGCATCTACATCAGCCAAGTTGGGAAGCTGAACGACATTCTTGCCCTGCGTAAAGACGCTGAAGAAGTCGCCACCCGCCGCCAAGAAGTTGTTGACGGCGACGCGGTACGTGCCCGTAGGATTGATGGGCGTGCCATTGAATTTGATGTCGGCAATGTTGACTTTGCTGCCTGCGGGCGCGGCGTCGGTGTAGCTGTAGCTGAAGCCCTCGCTGACCTGCAAGAGCTTGACGGCGGTGGCGTTGCCGCCCGTCCACTGCTGCTCCAGCACGTCCTTGATCTGCTGGCCGGTCAGGTCCATGACCACCATCGTGTTGCCGAAAGGCTGGACGGCGAACACGTCGCCAAAGTTGATGGCGTTGCCTGCCTTGATCTGGGTGGTGTCGGGCAGGTCGGCGCGGATGCCGCCGGGATTCATCAGAGAAATCTGGGTGCCCTGCGCCTGCGTAGCGAACACCTGTGCGTCGGCGATTACGTCGCCCAGCGCGGATTCGGTGTTGCGGGCATTGCTGATGCCGCGCTGAATCTGAGGCACGCCGAGGTTGGCAACAAAGACCGATTTAACAGCAGTGGTCTTGGCATCGGCGGTGGTGACCAGTTGGGTCATAGCAAAGTTGAGGGTGTTGTTGGCTTTACGGGCCGTGTAGTCCACCACCAGATTTTGGGCGCTGGCCTTAACCACTTCGTGGTTGGCCTTGTCTACCGTGAGGTTCAGACGCTGAAGCAGGTGACCGTAAAAGTCGCCCTGAATCACGATCCGGTCATTGCCCTTGGGATCGGGTACGAGGCAGTTATACCCCTGATGGCTGTGGCCGCTGATGATGGCGGTGACGGCTGGATCGACGCGCTTGGCAATCTGCACGATGGGGCTGTCGCTCTTGAGGGTTTTGCAGCCCACGGTGCTGTAATTGTCGCCAGCACCCGTAGAAATCTCGCCCCCTTCATGAATCAGCATCACGATGGCGTCAACCTTGGCGGCCTTCAGTTCTGGGATGTACTTGTTGACCGAATCGGCCTCATCCAAAAAGTTCAGCTCTTTGATGCCTTCGGGAGAAACAAGGCCGGTCGTGGAGACCGTAACCGCGCCGATAAACGCCACTTTCGCTCCGCCAATGTCCTGAATGGAATAGGGCTGGAAGGGAGTCGTCCCGTCTGCTTTGTAGGTCACGTTCGCGCCCAACCATTTGAAGGTCGCGCCGCTGAAATTGGGATCAAATTTGCAGGCTTTGGCCGTGTCGTTGCTGTCGCAGCCGCCGTTTTGCATCCGGAACAGTTCCTTGAGGCCCTGATCGAATTCGTGGTTGCCCAGCGAACTGACTTTCAGGCCGATCTGGTTCAGGGCGTAGATGCTGGGTTCGTCACGCAACAGGCTGCTGATGGCCGGGCTTGCGCCGATCAGGTCGCCGCCGCCCACCAGAATGGTGTTGGGATTGGCCTTGCGGGCGTCGTTCACTTCAGCGGCGATGGCTTCTACGCCGCCGGCACTGATGGCGGCCGTTTCACCAGCCTTGGTAAAGCTGGTGGGCTGCAAATTACCGTGAAAGTCGTTGAGGCCCAGTACCGTGATGTCCACGGGATCGGGGGTCAGGCGAGTTTCAATCGGAGAGCAGGCCGTGAGAGCGAGGGCCGAGGTGAGCACCAGAATGGCAGCTGTTCCAAGTTGTTTCATATATCACTAATACACCACATTTTTACCCCAGATGGATGAATTGGTCTGTCCTTCGGCAGACACAACATAATTTGAAAACGATATATCAGCGTCATAGCGGCCATTTACCATCTGTTCAGCTCTGCTGTATGTACCGAAAACGCCCACTAGAGATCATCCGGAAATTCGGCGCAGCAGGATGAGAATGCAGGCGAGCTGGACAAAGCCTAAGAAGTTCTGGGCTTTGTGCTCGTCGCGGGTTCGGACACGGCGGAAGGACTGCAACCAGGCGATGGTTCGCTC
>NZ_KB899760.1 GCF_000378445.1 Deinococcus aquatilis DSM 23025
GTCTGTGATTAGCGCCTCCAAGAGTGCCCGGCTTTCAGCCGGGCACTCTTGCCGTTACCATGCTGTCCATGAGCTCCGAGGTGACTGAGAAAGATCTCTTCGAGATCATCCGTCGCCAGTCCGAGCAGATTGACCAGTTGATCGCGGAGAACAAAGCGCTTCAGGCCGAACATATCCGCCTGAAGAAGCGTATTGAAGAGCTGGAACGACGGGCCCGCAAGTATGCCGCGCCCTTCAGCCGGGAGACGCGCACTGCCCAACCCAAATCACCAGGACGCCGTCCTGGTGAAGGCACCTTCGCGCACAAGTCGCCACCCACGCCACAACAGATCACCGAGACCGTACAGGTTGACACGCCAAACACCTGTCCTCGGTGTGGTTTCACAGGACTGCTGATCTTCACCCGTCACGACAAAGCCTGGGTCACGGAACTTGTCCCTCAGAACGCCATGCAGGTCACCGAGTACCACGTGCCCGTCATGGACTGCCCCCAGTGTCACCACGCGGTGCGTGGTAACCATCCCGCCCTAAAGGCCGATCAGATGGGTGCCACCGCCCACCGACTCGGACCGGTTCTGCACGCCACCCTTCAGACCCTGCATCACGAGGTGGGTCTGCCCGTGCGCCGAATCGGTCGGGTCATGAACCTCCTAGGCGGCGTGCAGGTCACGCAAGGTGCGATCACGCAAGCCGCACGGCGGCTTGCCGCCGACGGCAGCCCCCTCGCCGCTCACGTCGAGGCTCTCCAGGCACAAGTGCAACACGCTCCGTTCGTGCATCACGACGACACCGGCTGGCGGATCGGCACCCAAAACGCGTGGGTGGGCGCGTTCCGCAGCGCGGACACCGTGGTCTTCCGCGCCAACCTGCAGCACACGAACGTGGAAGTCCGCCAAGGGCTGGGACAGAACTTCGCGGGCGTGCTGGTCAGCGACCGCTTCTCCTCGTACGACAGCCGCTTCCTAGAAGGGGTCAAGCAGCAGAAGTGCCTGGCGCACCTGATCCGCAATGCCGATGAGGTCGCCGCCGGGCAGCAGGGGCGCCCTGGACGTGGAGAGCTGTACGGACAGCGGGTTGCGCAGGTCTTCCGGGATGGAATCCGACTGCACCGGAACGTGACGACGAGTGTGTGTACGCAAGAGGAATACGCGCAACAGGGTGAAGAACTCACCCTGCGCCTGGAGGCCTTGCTGAACCGGGCACCGCTGAAGTCGAAGGCGAACGAACGACTCCGGCTGGGCATCCTGAAGCAGCATGGACTCGATCGGTTGTGGCAGTTCCTGAAGGATCCGGACATTCCACCGACGAACAATGCGGCGGAACGGAGTCTGCGGACCGTGGTGATGGCGAGGAAGGTCTCGCAGTGCAGCAAGAACGCGGTGGGCGCGCAGACGTACATGCGGATCAAGTCCACCGTGGAGACCGCGCGGTTGCGCGGTCAAGATCCCGTCGCCGTCCTGACCGGCCTCACCCGTTAAAGCTTGGATGCCCGACCTTCGGCCGGGCATCCAGGGAGGCGCTAATCACAGACGCTGGAATCACCTTGAAGCCCAGATTCAACATCCTCTGGATCAGGTCGGCCAGATTCTTCTTATATTCCAGTGGTGTTCCCTTAAAATGCTGCGACACTTCGGCTTCGACATAAAACCGAAATTTTATAAAGTCTACTGAATTTTCTACTGCAAATTCATTTTTCTTGATATAGAGATCGAACACATTCGACCTCACTTCATTCATAACAACGTCTCCTTGAACAATATTGACCATCATCTCAACGAGAGGACGCCTCTCCAGGTTCGCATCCAGATATAGCTTGCAATACAGGTCGTCAACAATCATGATTTAGAACTTTATAAGGAAGCACAGAGAGCCTCTACTCCCCTGCCCCCTTCCTCTCCTCGATCACCTTTTTCGCCAGATGCTCGGGCACATCCTGATAGCCGTGCAGCTTGATGGAATACGCGCCCCGGTCTCCGGTCAGGCTGCGGAGGTCGGCGCTGTAATTCTGGAGTTCGGCCTGCGGCACCACGGCACTCACGGTAATCACTGTGCCTTCGGGTTCCATGCCCTGCACACGGGCGCGGCGGGTTTGCAGGTCGCCAATCAGGTCGCCGGTAAACTGCGCGGGCGCACGCACCTTCAGCAGCATCACGGGTTCCAGCAGGGCGGGGCGGGCGTCCTGCACAGCATTTCTCAGGGCCAGCATTCCGGCAGTCCGAAAAGCGATGTCGCTACTGTCTACGTCGTGGTAGCTGCCGTCGGTCACGGTGACGTGAATATCCTGTAGCGGATAACCTGCCAGCGGGCCTTTTTGCAGGGCGTCCTGCACGCCTTTCTCTATGCTGGGAATGTATTTGCCGGGAATCGCGCCGCCCACCACCGCACTCTTGAAGGCGTAGCCCTCGCCGGGTTCGATGCGAATGCGGCAATCTCCGTATTGCCCGTGCCCGCCGCTCTGTTTTTTGTGCTTGCCCTGCGCCTGAGCAGGTGCGTGGATGGTTTCGCGGTACGGAATCTGCGGAATGCTGGTGGTGACGTTCACGCCCAGCGCAGCCAGCTTTTCAATGGCGATCACGGTATGCATCTCGCCCATGCCCGACAGCAATTGCTCTCCGGTCTGGGGTTCGCGGGTAAAATGCAGGGTCGGGTCTTCGTCCAGAATCCGCGACATGGCCGCACTCAGGCGGTCTTCGTCCTGACGGGTCGTGGCGTGCAGGGCCACCGTATGGGCGGGGTCGGGCAGCAACAGCGGATCGTATTCGATGGGATGCGCGGGGTCTGCGAGGGTGTCGCCCGTGTGCAGATCGGGTAATTTGGTCAGCACGCCGATCATTCCGGCCCGCAGTTCCGGCACTTCGGTCAGGTCTTTGCCGTTCACGACATACAGGTGCGCGGGTCTGATGTCCACGCCACGGGTGGTATTGCGGAGCGTGTCGCCGGGTCTGATGATGCCGCTCCAGACCCGGATATACGCCAGTTTGCCCACATACGGATCGACGCTGATGCGCCACACGCGGGCGCTGGCAGGCGCTTCCGGCAGGGGGTCGCGGGTCTGCCCGTCGGTGCCCGTCACCGGGCCGCGCTCGCGGGCGCTTCTCATGCCAGCCACCATCAGCTCCAGCAGGGCGCTGAGGCCCACCCCCGTAACCGCACTGACGGGAATCACCGGATACAGCGTGCCCGCATGGACGCCCTTCAGGAAGGCACTGTGCAACTCCTCAGGGCTGAGTTCCTCGCCCTCCAGATAGCGGCTCATCAGGTCGTCGTCGGTTTCTACGATGGCGTCCAGCAGGGCTTCGCGGGCCTCCCTGAGCGGAGCGCGGAGGCTGGAGGCGTCTTCTGGTTGGCCCTCTTCCCCACTTGCCAGAATCACCCGGCCCGTCAGGACTTCCACCACGCCCCGGAAATCTGCGCCCTGGCCCAGCGGCAGATACGCGGCGGCCACTGGCCCCTTCAGGCTGGATTTGATGTCGGCCAGCACCGCGAAAAAGTCGGCCCGCTCCCGGTCCATCTTGTTGATCACGACCACACGCGGCATTGCAAAACGGTCTGCGGTGGCCCACACGCGCTCGGTGCCCACCTCGACCCCGCTGACGCCGCTGACCAGAACCAGAGTGGAATCGGCGGCCCGAATCGCCCCACGAATCTCGCGCACGAAATCGGCGTATCCGGGCGTGTCCAGCAGCGTGAATTCCGTGCCGCCGCAGGTCAGGCGCAGCACTCCGGTGGTGATAGAAAATCCGTGGCGTTTTTCGGCCTCGGTGTGATCGGATTGCGTGGAGCCGTCCTCGACCTTTCCAGCACGTGAAATGGCCCCGCAACGGTGCAGCAGGGCTTCGGAGAGCGTGGTTTTTCCCGCGCCACTGTGCGCGGCGATGCTGACAATACGGACGGGCATTTTTGCACCACCAGACCTTTTGAGGAACTGAAAGTGAATGGGTGAACAACCACCGCGCCGACTTCTCTTTTGGTGGCGTCAGCATACCTCTGGCAAGGGCATTCACAACAGGCCCAGAACACGCGGGCCAGAATGGAGGAGCGAGAAAGCGGCGTTATGCTTTGGCTCATGCCCGCCGACCCTTCTGCTCTGCCTACCCTGATCGACACGCCAGACGGCTCGCGCACCGCCTTCAATGCCCGGTTCGGAGAAGCGTACGGATCGCGGTTTGGGGCCGCAGGACAGGCGCGGCATGTGTTTGTAGAGGGTACGGACACGCACACCCACCCCACCCCCCGCGTGCTGGAAATCGGCTTCGGCGTGGGCGTGAACTTCCGGGCCACCCTGACCGATGCGGCCCGCCGGGGAGTGCCGCTGGAGTATGTGGCCTACGAATTCGACCCAGCCACGTCAGAGGTGCTGCGGGCTGTGGCTGAGGGCAACGAGGGCACGGAGCATCCGGCGTGGACAGCGTTGCTGGAGGGCTGGCCCACGCTGCCCACGCTGACGGTAGAAGCTGAACAGGTGCGCCTGACCGTGCATTTTTTGGATGTCCTGACCGCCGATCTGCCGCAGGCGTGGGCCTCGGCGCTGTATCTGGACGGCTTTTCGCCTGACCGCAACCCTGAAGTCTGGACGCCGGAAGTGGCGGCGCGGCTGGCGGGGGCACTGGCTCCGGGCGGAATACTGGCAACCTACAGCGCCGCTGGGCGGGTCCGGCGAGCGCTGGCCGCAGCGGGCCTGAGTGTGGAAAAACGGGCGGGGCCGAAAGGCAAACGGGAGCATCTGCGGGCCGTGCGGGAGCCTTTGCCCCCCCTCAGCGGGCAATGACGGCGTAATACAACTGGTGCACTCCGGCAGCGTTCAGGGCGTCGCGGCAGGCCAATAATGTGGCACCGGAGGTCATCACATCATCGAGCAGAAGAACCGGGCCGCGTGGCAACAGGGCAGCATCGGCCCGGAACGCTCCGACAAGGTTGGCGCTGCGGTCTGCGGCATGCAGTTTGGCCTGCTGCGCGGTGGCCCGGATGCGGCGCACGGCGGGCACGGCAGGAATACCCAGTTCTCGCCCGACCACTTCGGCCAGCAGCATGGATTGGTTGAACCCGCGTTCGCGTTGGCGGCTGGTATGCAGCGGCACGGGCACCACGCAAGACACCCCCCAACCGGGCGGAATGCCCCGCGCCAGCGTCTGGCCCAGCACGCCCGACAGATCGTGTGCGCCGCCAAATTTCAGGGCACGCACGGCACGGCGGGTGGGGCCGACATAGCGTCCCAGCGTGACCAGATGGGGTTCCGGCTGCGGGCGCATCGGGCTATGCCACTCGGTGCGGGGCGTCAGAGACGTGCGGCACGCCCCACACAGGCCCGCCTCTGCCCCCAGTTGGCGGCCACAACCCGGACAGGAGCGCGGCAATAAGACCCGGACAAAGCCCAGCAACGCGCTCAAATGTCGCTTGCCCCTTCATCGACAAAAAGAGCGTCGATGAATAGCGGCGGTGTGGTGGCCTCAACGCGCTTCCAGACGCCCGCCAAGGCATCCGGGTCAAGCATGGGCGCGGCCAGCGTCAGGCAGGTGAGGTGGTGGGCGCATACCAGCCGCACTCCAGCCCGGCCCAGCCTTCCCTGTTCGCCCGGAGTGAGCAGCGCGGCAAAGGCGTCCGGGTCGCCCAACGCCGGGTGACTGCCCTGCCGGATCGCGGCCCGCAAAAAGGCGGCCACCTCGGATGGATTGAGCCAGAACCCGAACATCAGTTCATCCGACAGGCGGTCGAGATCGGCCATGCGGCCCGGTGCAAGGCCCGCCCGAATGAGGGTGCGGGCCAGTTCCTGCCGCTCCAGCCGCCGCGCCGCGTAACCGGACAACGCCAACTGCTCGCCCGGAGGAGCGACCCGGCCCCCCACCGCTGCCCGCAGACGGTAAGCCAGCACATACCCCTGATATTCCAGCAGGAGTTCGGAGACAGGCGCAGGAGTCACGCGGTCATTCTAAAGAAGGACGGCACAGCAAGACTGTGCAAGTACGCTCTGTCCGGGTATCCCAGAATTCATTTGAGATGAGAAGGAGTCGTCAGGCACCTCTCCAACTACATGACCCGTCGTCTTGTAAGTTTGTGACTTTTTCGTCTTTGATGATCTGGCAGAATGCCTTCTGTACCTTCTGGTCAGCCGCCAACAGGCTGTTCGGGACAAACGACTGTTTGACAAGACAGGCAAAGCGGATAGGCTGAGACCACAAACACATCCGTTGGTTATAGGAAGATAAAGGAGACACGGGGAAATGCACCTGTTGAGGCGCGACCATCAATTTGAATACCGGGACTTTTTGGGCATAGACCAGCAGGCGAAAGCCGATGTATGGGTCAGTACGGGCGGTGAACGTGCCGTGGTGGTGCTGCACGATATTTCCCATACAGGACAGCAGGCCCGCGCCGCCCTGAGTTCTCTGAACTATTCATGGTTGCCCTACTTGCTGCGCCCCGACGCCCAACTGGAAGTGCTGGTTCTGCGCCCTGCCGAAGACGAGGGAGCCAAGGCGCGGGCCTGGGTACTGCCGCTCAGCGCCTGAACAGCGGAGTCTGAAACGCTGAACAAGTCCGGCATTCTGCCGGTGCTAGACGGTCGGGCGTGAGAGAGTAGGAAAAGCTTGTGGCCGAGTACTCCGTCCTCACCCCGACACTCGGTTCATTCCAGAATAAATTTCACGCCCTCGGCAAACGTTACGCCGTCTACCCTGTTGCGGGGCAGGACGGTGTTTTTGCGCCAGGGCATCCACTCGGTCTGCCCAGTCACGCTACGGAGAAAACCGTGTAAGCCGACCTCGATGGTGCGGGCATCGGCGGCCAACAGGCCAGTGAGCGCGGTGCGTGTGGCCTCCGGATCGCGCAGAGGCCCAGTCAGGCGGGCCGAAGGAATGGGCGCTTCCGGCTGACCGTGCGGGGCATACAGTTCGACGGTCATACCTTCGAGGGCCAGCAGTGCGGCCAGCGCCTGCTCACGCGGCAAAGCCTGAGCAAAGGTAACGTGCAGGTCAAGCTCGTGGCCGCGCACACCCTTGTCTGTGCGGGCGGCCACTGGGGGAGAAGAATCGGGGGCAGACATGAAGTCAGGGTAGCGCGGAAAGGTGCAGAAGAAGGCAGCGTGGGCCTGAAGATTGCCTTGCAAAACTGCTCTCTCCCTCCTTTTTTTACTGTCCCAGCCCCTCTCCGAAGTCCACCTCTGAGGCCCATTCCGGGTGGTCTATCAGTGGGTTCCGGTTGCCCTGACGCGCTGCAATGGCGGCGTTGCGGTGGCGCTCCCAGTCGGCGGGAGGCTGCGCCGCGTGCCATGCCAGTAGCGTTTGCAGGTGCCGTGCCGAGTACTGGCGTACCACACCCGGATACCTCAGCAGAAAATAGAGCGTGGCCCGCGCCGCCGCGCCCTTGCCCTGCGCGGGTTCAAACTCGCCGGGGTCGCGCCGCCCGCAGTCGGTTCGCAGCGCCTCGCCGTAATCGGGGAAATCGAAGTAGGGCGTATTACCCCGGAACGAATTGCAATCCGGTTCGCAGGCAAACAGGTGGTGCAGGTCGCCGCGCATAGGCTGGCGCTTGGCAAACCACGACTGCGGCACCACATGTTCACAGTTGTAGGGCAGTGCGTCTTCCAGCGCGTCGGCGCTCAGGCTCTCGCGGGCGGCCAGTTCCAGCCTTCTGGCCTGCGCGGTGCGGTCTGCGGCGATCAGTTCGGCGGCGGTGTGTTCGCGCCCTGAATACAGACTCCGCAATTTGCCATCGGGCCAGAGGTCTACCCACGGGTACAGTTCGGCGGCGGGATCGTAGGGCAGCAGGTGCTGATGCGTGCGCGTGACCAGTTGGGACAGGGCCAGAAAGGACGGCGTCTCCGATAGCGGGAGGCCAGCATAGTAGGCGGCGGCAGCGGCATCGTCTGCGGGATCAAGGTAGGGGCGGGCCTCGGCAGGCGCACTGGGCGCGGGGCCAGTACTGCCCACGCGCAGGCGCACCGAGAGAGGCACGGTGGCGTTCCCCTCGGCATCCAGCGTCAGCGAGCCGAGGTCGATGACCCGCGCCCCCTCTCCGGCCAGATCGCCCGGCAGAGCTTCCGGCGGCCCCACCAAGGCCGGACGGTTGCCCGCCAGCACTTCCTGTACCAGCGCGTTTCCGGCGGCGTCGGGGCGGCTGCGGAGGTCCTGCATGATCCGGCTGATGCGTACGCCCTCGTTGGCGATCCAGTCGATCAGCGTATCCGGGTCGCCGGGTTGCGCGGGCTGCCCGTCTCGGCGCAGGGTGCGGCCCTGATCGTCGGTGCGGGGGACGCCGCTGTGGTGAAGCGCCACCACTTCCCAGGCGTCGTTGAAGACGGGGCTGCCGCTGGAGCCGGGGGCAGTATCTGTTTCGTAGTGCAGATAATCGGGCAGCCTGTCTACCAGCCGGTTTTCGCGAAGCGCCACCTGCTTCGGCTCGCCCGAGGGATGCTGGATGATGCTCAGGGCCTCTCCGATCAGGTCTTTATCGCTGCTGCCGAACAGGGGCAACCAACCAAACGCCGCTGTCTCTCCCTGCACTGCCACCAGGGAATAATCCAGCGCCTCTGAGGTCAGGAACAACGTGGCCGGATCAAGCGCGAGCGTGACCGGAGTGCGGATGGTCTGATCGGGTCGGCGTTCGTAGTCGAATTCAATGACGCTGGTGCGGGCGGCGGCAAAGTCCTGCAACACATGATGATTGGTCAGGATGGTGCGCGGGCCGCAGAGCCAGCCTGTGCCGTAACCCAGGATTCGCCCGCCTGCCGTTCGGATGACCACCCGGCCCACGGCCCGTGACGCCGCCCGCGCCAGATCGAGGTAAGCCACAGAGACCAGATCGTTGGCCCCCAGCACACGCTCCAGCCCCAAGCGCACACTGTCGGGCAACCGGGCCGCGATATTGTCCATGTCCTCGCGGCCCTCGACCATCGCCCGTGCATCGGAAAGTGGGACACCCAGACGGGTCAGACGCGCCTCTATGCGCTCCGGCGTGTCGGCAGCCAGCGGGCCGCCCACATTCAGCCGCTCCAACTGCCCTACCCGCACCGAATCGCGCTGAACGAAGCGGGCACAGGTGGCCTGAATCACGTCCTGCGGTACCTCTCCCGGCTGGCCTTCCTCAAACCCGTTGGTCATGCGGTCAGCGTAACGGGGCTGGAGGTGAGGACGGTTTGAGGTCAGGTGATGAAGCCTTGGATCATCAAGTCTGCGCCATCAACTCTGGACCAGACAGACCTGTGGCGCTCCCCCTGTCGGACATAAAACAGGGGTCAGGCAGAGACATTTCGCCCCCGCCTGACCCTCCAAGAAAATCAGCAGTCCTGCTTGATCGTTGTCCTAGAGAGCAGCAATCTCAGCGCTTACGGCTGCCGACCGACTGACCAGCCCTTAGTCCTGCTGGCCCTTCTTGGCCTGCTGCGCCTGCCATTCCTGCTGGCCCACTTCGTCCAGTGCGCGGAAATCTTCGTCCGTCAGCGTCAGGTGGGCGGCGGCCACGTTTTCTTCCAAGTGCTTGACTTTGCCTGTGCCGGGAATGGGCAACATCACCGGACTCCGCTTCAGCACCCACGCCAACGCCACCTGAGACGGCGAGGCATTCAGGCGGGCGGCGATCTCACTCAGGACGCTGCCTTCACGGGCCAGCCCACCTGCGGCCAATGGAAACCAGGGAATGAATCCGATGTTGTTGCTTGCGCAGTAGTCCAGCACGGCTTCAGATTGACGGGTGACCAGATTGTAGAGGTTCTGTACCGTAGACACCGGGAAGACCTGTTGGGCCGCCTGAATTTCTTCCACGCTCACTTCGCTCAGGCCCGCGTGACGGATCACGCCTTCGTCCATCAGTTGCTTTATGGCATCAAATTGCTCGTCACGGGGTACGCGGCTGTCGATGCGGTGCAGTTGCCACAGGTCGATCCGGTCTACACCCAGGCGGCGGCGAGAGAGATGCGCCTGCTGCTTGAGGTACTCGGGGCGGCCCACCGGAATCCACACGTCCGGCCCGGTGCGGGTCAGGCCGCCTTTGGTCGCCACAACCACGGTGTCGTAAGGATGCAGCGCGGTACGGATCAATTCTTCACTGACGGCGGGGCCGTAGCTGTCGGCGGTGTCGATAAAATTGACGCCCAGATCGGGCAGGCGGCGCAGGGTTTCCAGTGCGCCTTGGGGGTTGGCGGGGTCGCCCCAGATGCCCTGGCCCGTGATCCGCATGGCTCCAAATCCCAAACGGTTGACGCTCAGGTCGCCGCCAATCTGGAAGGTGCCGCTTTCGGCTGCATTGGGGGTGGGCAGTTCAGTCTGTGTCATGGTGATGCCTCCGAGCGGCATTGTGCGCGTCAGGCTGCGAGGAGGCCACGCAGGAAAGCTTTAACTGGCATCCAGGTTTTACTCATCTTCAGACCAGCGTTCTTCAGTCCAGCGGGCCGTCGGTTTCCGGCACATCGCAGGTTTCCCGGAACACGAATTGAGACAGGCGCTTGCGGTGGCGGCTGCTCCAGTCGATGGTGGGGCGGGGCTGCTCGGGCGGCAGGTAGCCGAGGCGGTAGACGGCCATCAGTTCCAGTTCGTCCGGCACGTGCAACAACTCCTGCACGGCCTTCCACTGTCGCGGAATTTCCATGGGTGTACTCACGAACTGAATGCCCATGCCCAGCGAACCCACCGCATTCCAGATATTTTCGATGGACGCACCCAGACCGAAAATGCTGTAAAAGCCGCTGAGTTCGCCGGGCCGGTATTCGCCCTTATCGAGCAGGGCGGCCAACAGCAACGGACTCCCCTGGACCAGTTTGCGGTTGTCCTCGCCCAACTTTCTGGGCACACCCAGTTGGCGCATCAGCTTCAGGCCCGCATCGCTGAAGACCTGCCGGGTAAAGGGCTTGAGCGGCCCTGGCAGATGGTCGATGTGGATGCCATCACGCCGCTCCTCCATTTCGGCGGTACTGAACCGGAAATAACGGCGATAACGCTCAAAAAACACGCCTGCCTCGATCAGTTCGGTCATGCTTTCGCCCGCGATCCGCGCCACTTCGCCAATCGTGTGCGGATTTTCTATCAGCACGAAGCGCCAGGGCTGGCTGTTGAAATGGCTGGGCGCGGCCTGAGCCACCCGCATCAGCGTTTCCTGATGTTCTCGGTTGACCGGGCCGGGCAAAAACGGGCCGTTGGTGGTGCGGCGGGCCAACATGCCCTGAATCACAGCGGGCAGTTCTGAGGAAGGATTCAAGGGCACACCCCTTTGAACAGGCAAGAGCAGGAATGCGGCACAGTAGACATGATCTTTACGCTAGCAGCTTGAGCGGGAAGTGGGGTTTACCAGGCCGCCCACAGACCGCCCGCGAACGCCAGCGCACAGGCCAACGCCAGCCGCCAGTGTGCAGCACGGCCCGGACGGGTGCGGGGCATCAGCAGCAGCAGGAGCAGCGCAGGCAGCAGCGCCCAGCCGCGTGCACCTGCCCGAATTGCCAGCCCGCCTGACAGAACGACGCCCGCACACACGGCGAAAAACAGAGCGTGATGAGGCCAGCGCACCGCGGTCTTGCGGAGGCCCAGTTGCAGCGAGAGGCCCAGCGTCAGGAGCGCCAGCAACAGCGCCGCCGTGACCGACAGAGCCAGATGGTGTGCCACTCAGCGAACGCGGCCAAAGGCGGGCAGCAGCGTGGGTTCTTCCTGCGCCGCGTACCCACGGGTAAGGAGGGTCAGGCCCGTGGCAGTAGGCAAAATCAGCACGTCACGCAGGCGACCGGAGGCCACAAACGTGCCCTTGCCCTGCGCCGTATCGACCGCCTCGGCACCGGAGCCAGCCAGGGTTTCAGCAGTGAATTGCGGAGTCTTGACCTCCATGATCCAGGCCAGCGGACGGGCGTCACTGTCGTAGCGCACCGTGACTTCTGCGGCGTCCAGCGGAGGCTTCCTGGTCCACTGAACCCGCCGAATGCCGCCGCCGATCCGGTCTTTGAGGTCAGCCTGGGCATCGAAAGAACCGCTGGCCGTAAACAGAACGGTGGCTGTCAGGTCTTGCTGCTGCTTTGGCCCACAGCCCGGCAATGCAGCGCAGGCACAGAGCAGGAGGGCCGAAGCAGACAGACGCATGGGCGCAAGATACTCCGGCACAGGCGCTGGAGCGCAGGCAAAATGCCCCTCGGCCCTGGCCTGCCGACCACGCCACTCAGCGAACGGAATTGCGCCCGGCGCGTTTGGCTTCGTAGAGGGCCTGATCGGCGCGGCCAAACAACTGGTCGGCAGTGTCGTTCGGCCCCCGGTAAGAGGCGACCCCGAAACTGGTGGTGATGATCAGGCCCGCCAGTTGAGAATCGCTGATTTCGCGGCGCAGGCGTTCGGCCAGCACCAGGGCGTCAGGCTTGGCGAGGCCGGGCAACAGCACCACGAATTCTTCGCCGCCCCAGCGTCCCACTGTGCCCCCTGTGCCGCCCACGTTGCGCCTCAGGCGTTTGGCGACGGCCCGCAGCACATCGTCTCCGGTGTTGTGCCCATGGTGGTCGTTCACGGTCTTGAAATGGTCTATGTCGCCCACCAACAGGCTCAGGGGCGTGCCTGTTTTGCGGGCATATTCCAGCCCCCGGTTCAGTTCTTCCTCTATGGCGGCGCGGCCCGGCACTCCTGTCAGCGAGTCCAGTCGCGCGGCCTTGAGCTTGGCGTGATCCTGCTCGTGCATCACCAGATTGGATTCGATGAACCGCGTGACCGTATAACACACGCCGCTCATCACGCCCACCACGACCATTCCAGTAAACCAGGCCGCCGCCAGAGAGGGCGTAGCAGGCTGAATCAGGATCAGCATACCCAGCACCAACAGCAGCAGGCTATTGGTAAACCACGTCCCCAGACGTGATCCCATCAGCACAAAGGCCAGGGCGATGCCGCATGTCATCCAGAGGGCTGAATCGTAGGGCACCAGGCCGCGTCTCAGGAGGCGCTCCATTTCCAGAATCATGATGGGGATCAAGGCGATGTAGGACACCGACGCAATCATGGTGACGCGGCGCGGCGTGATCTGCACCGCTATCAGTGCAGCCAGACAGATCAAATCTGCCCAGTATTTGCCGTATTGATAAGCCTCAGGAAAAGCACCGGGCGCAGAGATCAAAGATGAGACGACTGTGTAAAGAAGATAGCTAATCGTCACCAATTGCAACACCTGTTGACGGGTGCGCAGCAGTTGATTCTCTAAAAGCGTGACAGGGCGAGACATGAAGTGAGCCGCATTCTAATGTGCGGATCCTGACAAATGCCTTGCTTCAGCTGGCTTGAGGGTCATCAGAGAGGGCCAGGGAGTTGAAAAGCGTCTCTAAGATTGGCAAAAGACCGTCTCTCAGTTGTTTGGCTGCCTGCAATACCAAGCAGACAGCCAAACAAGCAGAAAACGGCCCAGAAATTGAACTTCCAGTTTTAGAAGAGGAAAGCAGGCAAAGGGAAATCAGAGCTGTTCCCTTGTACCTGCCTCTCTATCCTGTTTTTTCCCTTATCTCTGCTCAGGCCACTGAAGTTAGCCTTCCGTTTGATCCAAACAGCAGAATCAAGCTCAACTTGAGTGGCCCAAAATCTTTCCAGCTTTAGAGCAGTTCGCCCGGTGCGAAAAAGAGTGCTAGTTCGCGCTCGGCGCTTTCAGGGCTATCGCTGCCGTGCGTCACGTTTTCGCCGGTGGTGGTAGCAAAATCGGCGCGGATGCTGCCGGGGGCGGCGTTGGCAGGGTTGGTCGCGCCCATCATGCCGCGCCAGCCCAGAATGGCGTTTTCGCCTTCTAGAGCGATGGCAACGACTGGGCCGCCCGTAATGAAGTCCACGAGTTCCCCGAAAAAGGGGCGTTCCTTGTGCTCGCCGTAGTGTGATTCGGCGGTCTCACGGGCGATGGTCATCTGCTTGAGGCCGACCACGCGGTAGCCCTTCTTCTGAATGCGGGCGAGAATTTCGGGCGTCAGGCCCCGGCGAACCCCATCGGGCTTGATCATGGCAAAGGTACGTTCCATAGCGGCGCACAGGATAGCAAACGCGGGAGCAACGCGCTGAGGGAAAGAAATAGGGCAGCCATCCTGCCAACTGAATCGTTTTTTTTCACATCCCGCGTCCTGACCTCTCCTCTGAAGCATTCCGCTTCCGTACAATGGCAGGGTGACGTACCTTCCTGATTCTCGCCCCTCTCCCGTCGCGTCGCGGATCGCACTGATCGTCAGTGCAGTCGCGGCGGCGGGTCTGGTCTTAACGCCCCTGGCCGTGTTGGGGCGCTCCTTTGATGGCAACGCCGTGCTGCTGCACCTGAGCGGCGCGGCCCTGAACCTGACCGCAGACCCTCAGGTGCGTCTGCCTTCCTCCGGTACAACCACCGCACTGGGCTGGGTCACCCTGATCTTCATGTTGGCGACGCTGGTGGGAGCGCTGCGCCGCGAGCGTTGGTTCTGGATCACGGGCCTGCTGGGATTCGCAACGGCACTGGCCGCCGTGCTCCTCCTGAACGGTGTCCTGAATGCAGAATCGGCCCGGATCGCCGCCGACACGACGCTCAGGCCCGGAGCCAAGCGTACTCTCCGCAACTTCTACGGCGGCGGCGGCATGAACCTGGGTCTGTTTTTGCCCATGCTGGCCGGACTGATCGCGGCGGGCGCAGGCCTGAGTGCGCGGCAGGTCTGGTGGGATCGCCTGAACCGCTTGCGGAGCCTGTTGGTGCCTACCGTCGCCATCGGCCTGGCAATTCTGGTTGGCGCAATCGTGGTGTTGCTGGTGCAGCCCGCCGTCAACGGCACGGGGGCAGCTCTGAGTTTGTGGGGCGGCTGGCTGGCAAAAACAGACCTCGTGTATTTCGTGTATTCCACGCTGTTCGCCCCGATTACGCGCCTGAACCCTTTCCTGGACAGCCTCAAATTGGCAACCCCACTGATCTTTACGGGCCTCAGCGTGGCATTTGCCTTCCGCACGGGCCTCTTCAATGTGGGCGCTCCTGGTCAGCTGACCATGGGAGCCATCGGAGCCATGCTGGTGGGCGTGTACGCTCCGGCGGGTCTGGGCTGGTTGCTGCTGCCTCTCTCGGTCATCGCGGCAGGCATCGGGGGCGCACTGTGGGGCGGCATTCCCGGCCTGCTCAAAGCCCGCTTCGGCTCCAGCGAAGTCATCAATACCATCATGCTCAACTACATCGCTTCGGCCATTTTTATCTTCCTGATCGGCAGCGAGACCTTTCCATTCCTGGGGCGTGAATACAACATGCCCTTCAAGGCCGAAGGCTTCGAGGCCCGCAGCAATGAGTTGCAGGAAGCGGCCCGCCTGCCCACACTGCTGCAATTCTTTAACGTGGGCGGCAGCGGCGCAACCGTCATGAGCCTCGGCATCGTGTTTGGCCTGATCACCCTGGCTCTGGGCCGCTGGATTCTGGGGCGGCGCAAGGTCAAGAATGCTGGAGTGTTGGCCTTTGTTGCCGCGCTGGTGGTCGGCGCACTGACCTGGCGGATCGGCGTTCCGGTACAGATCGCGGGCAGCCAACTGAACGCCTCATTCCTGATTGCGCTGCTGTGCGTGGCCGGATTCGGCACCCTGATGTGGCGCACGGCCACTGGATACGCGCTGCGTGCAGTAGGTCTGTCTCCCAAAGCAGCCGAATACGGCGGGATCAGCGTGGCCCGCAACACCATCTTGGCGATGACCTTTGCCGGAATGTTTGCAGGTCTGGCCGGGACGCACTACGTGAACGGCGGCGCACTGGACGAGTACCGCCTGAAGGGCAACATGCCCGCCAACGTGGGCTTTGACGGAATCGCCGTGGCCCTGATGGGCCAGAGCACTCCGGTGGGCGTGGTGGCCGCCAGCATGCTGTTCGGTACCATCGATACGGGCGGCATCGACGTAGACCTGAAGCTGGAGCAGATCAACAAAGACATCGTGACGGTACTGAAAGCCCTGATCGTGCTGTTTATCGCCGCAGGCGGATTCCTCAGCCGCCGCGTCACCGATCCACCGCCCCCCCAGTTGCTGAAGGCTGTAGAAGCCACTGGCAAACCCGATGCGGCGCGACTGGACGCTCCGGTTGCCAAAACCGAGCAGGGCACGCCGCTGCCCAATGTCGGCCTCTCTTCTGAAAACAACACCCGCGAAGGGGGCAAGTAAATGCAGGATCTTCTGGCCCAGATTTTCGGGATTTCGTTTCTGGCTATCTTCATCCGTTCATTTGTGCCCCTGCTGCTCACAGCCCTCGGCGGCCTGTTTTCAGAACGCAGCGGCGTGGTCAACATCGCGCTGGACGGCCTGATTATCTTCGGCGCACTCAGCGGCGCAATTATCACCAAGCAGATCGAACCTGCGCTGGGGCCACTCTCGCCCTGGGTGGGTTGGTTGGCTGGAGCTGCCGTAGGTGGACTGGTGGCCTGGATTCACGCCCTCCTCAGCATCAAATACCGCGCCGATCAGGTCATCAGCGGTACGGCCATCAACCTGCTCGCCAGCGGTGTACCACCCGTTATTCTGGCTGCTTTGTACGGCAGCAGCACCGAAAGTCCCAAGGTGGAATACGGCCTGCCGCTGTGGGGGGTCGGGGAACTGCGGTTCTCGCCGCCGGTGTACTTCGCCTTCGTGCTGGTGGCTGTGATCTGGTATGTGGTCTACAAGACGCCGTATGGTCTGCGTCTCCGGGCCACAGGCGAGCAGCCCGGCGCGGCCGCCAGCATGGGCGTCAATGTACGCCGCATGCGCTACAGCGCCGTTATCCTGTCGGGCGTGCTGGCAGGCACCGCAGGCGTGTTCCTGAGTATCGGCAACCTCGATTCCTACGTGCGGAACATGAGTGCTGGAATGGGATTTATTTCGTTGGCCGCGCTGATTTTCGGGCAATGGAAACCGCTGGGGGTGCTGGGAGCCACGGCTCTGTTCGGCTTCCTGCAGGCCCTGTCGATCCAGTTGGGCGGCACCGATCTGCTTCCGCCCACGCTGGTGTCGGCCCTGCCCTTCCTCGTCACCATCATCGCGCTGATCTTCACGGGTCGTAGCGCCGCGCCAAAAGCGCTCGGGAAGCCTTTCGACGGTTGATCCGCCTCCCTGAATGACCTTCTGTGGCGGCCCCGAGCAGATTTGGGCCGCCACCGTTTGTTGTCACAGGCCACAAAAATGTCAGAGAACATATAGTAGTAGAGAGAGGGGATATGATAGAATTATAATTCCCTTACTAGTCAGTCTATGCATCTGCCTCGACAGGGAACAACAGAAACGATAAAGAAAGCGTAAGGTGGTAAATATGAGCTTCGGTTCGACTCTCAAATTAGCCCGCGAAGCCCAAGGCCTCAGCACTCAGGAACTGTCTTTGAAAACCAAAATCCGCGGTGACTACCTGCGGGCACTGGAAGACGGTAACACGGCGCTGCTGCCTGAGCGCACCTTTGCCCGCTCTTATTTGCAGCGTTACGCCCGCGAACTGGGCGTAGATCCGGCTCCTCTCCTGACCGATTTTGATCGGCTGCTGCCTGCCTCGCCCGAGGTCGCGCAGTCTATGCAGAGTCAGGCCGTGCGGAATCAGGCGGGCCGCCGCAGTCTGGGGCTGGGGCCAGCAGCTCTGGCAGGCCTGGCAAGCGCCGCTGTAATCCTTGGCGCAGGTGGCTACTACCTGTTCAACAGGCCCACCGCTGCCCCAGCGCCCACTGTGGTGGTCGCCAAACCACAGGTTCCGGCCCCCAGCCCTGCCCCGGCCCGCACCGTGCGCCTGAGCATCAGCAGCGTGCCGCCCGGTGCAAAAGTCTTTCTGGATAACCGCGATCTGGGCGTCACTCCTGTCAAGTCTTTTCCGGTAGATGCCCGCCAGAATGCCGTGCTGCGCGTAGAATACGGTGGACGGCAGAACATCAACCAGACCATCTCGCTTCAGACAGGGCGCAATCTGAGGGCGCGGTTGCTGCCGACCTCACAGGGCAACAGCAGCCTGACTGACCTCGCGGCGTTGCCGCAGGCTGCACCCAAACCTGCGGCAAGCGTCAGCACCCCAGGCAAGTCAGCACAGAATTCACAGGCAACCAAGCCAGCAACTCCCAGCGCAGCCAAACCGACCACCGCTGCTGCTGTGCAGGTCACCTTTACGGCTCCCTCCTGGACACGAATTACCGATAAGACGGGCCGTGTCCTGTTCGAGGGTACGCCCGCCGCCGGAACCACCAAAGCCTTTCCGGTGGGTGTCACGATTCGGGCAGGGAATGCCGGAGCCGTCAGCGTCAGCGTCAATGGAGGCGCGGCCCTGGCAATGGGCGGCAGCGGGCGCGTGGTCACCCGTTCGTTCTGAAGGAAAATACGCTGATCTGAGCAACACAAGTCAGGTCCACAAGAGCAGGCCCGCTGGAGATCATTCCAGCGGGCCTGCTTCGTCTCTCGGAATACCCCTCAAAAGCACCTTACTTGGGCTTTCAATCGCAATCCATATAACTACTGTGCAAAACGCTTCAATACGTCACGGCTGATCACGAGGCGCTGCACCTCGTCGGTGCCTTCACCGATGCGGGTCAGGCGGTTGTCGCGCCAGAAGCGTTCTACAGGATATTCCTTGACGTAGCCGTAGCCGCCAAGCATCTGAATGGCTTCGTCGCAGGCTTCGACGCCCACCGTAGTCGCGTACAGCTTGGCGCGGGCCACCGCTGCCGTAAAGTTCATGCCCGCGTCTTTGAGATCGGCGGCCTTGCGAATCAGCAGGCGGGCCGCTTCCAGTTTGGTGTCCATGTCGGCCAACCGGAAACTGATGTTCTGGTTCAGGGCAATGGGTTTGCCGAACTGCTGACGCTCCAGCGTGTACTTGGCGGCGTACTCGAAGGCGGCGCGGCCCAGCCCCAGCCCCATCGCGGCAATGCCCACGCGTCCGCCGTCCAGCACCTTCATCACGTCCTTGAAGGCGTTGCCCCGCTCGCCCAACAGGGCGTCGGCGGGCAGATGAATGTCTTCAAAAATCAGCTGGGCGGTATCGCTGCTGCGCAGGCCCAGTTTGTCTTCCTTGCGGCCAATGGAAAACCCCGTGACCTCATCGCGGTTAAAAACAAAGGCGCTGATGCCGTCGTTTTTGCCCTTGCCCTCGCGGGCAGCGTCGGTGCGGGCCAGAATGACGTAGGTGCCGCCCACACTGCCCTGCGTAATGAAGTTCTTGGAACCGTTCAGAATCCAGCTTCCATCGGGCTGCTCGGCAGCGCGGGTTTGCAGGCCGCCGCTGTCAGAGCCGCTGCCGGGTTCGGTCAGGCCCCACGCGCCCAGTTTGGCGGCACTCGCCAGCGCAGGCAAGAACTTCTGCTTTTGCGCCTCGGTGCCGCCCACCAGAATGTGGCCCTGACAAAGCGAATTGTGAGAGGCCACCGTCAGACACAGGCTGCCGTCAACCGCCGCGATTTCTTCGATAATCATGGCAAAAGTGGCCGTATCCAGCCCCGTGCCGCCGTACTCTTCGGGCGTCTGCGCCCCCATGATGCCCATATCGCCCAGTTCCTTCACGATCTGCATCGGGAATTCACTGGTCTGGTCGCGCTCGGCGGCTCCGGGTTCCACTTTGTTCTTCAAGAAGCTCTTGAGGGCGCTGATGATGCCGCGCTGATCGTCGTTCATCGGCTCGACGTTGGAGCTGGGGGTGGGGCGGTTCAGGGTGCTGGTCATGTGGAGCCTCCGGAGATGGTGGGGGTTTTTGGGTGGGTGGCTGGACTGGGCAATGCGCCTGAGACTGTCTCTGGCTCTCAGACCTGAAAAACGCCGACGCGGAATTCGTCCTGATGCGGATTGCCCGCGCAGGCTTCGAGGGCACGGATCAGGCGTTCGCGGGTGTCGTTGGGTTCGATGATTTCGTCTACCCACAGGCGGGAGGCGGCGTAGCGCGGGTCGAGTTCGGTGTCGTATTTGGATTTCACTTCGTCATACAGGCGCGTGAGTTCTTCGTCGTCGGGTTCGTGGCCGCTGCGTTTCAGGGCCGCCAGCTGAATATCCAGCAGGGTTTTGGCCGCCGCGTTACCGCTCATGACGGCATATTTGGCACTGGGCCACGCAAACAGGAAGCGGGGACCAAAGGCTTTGCCGTTCATGGCGTAGTTGCCCGCGCCGAAGCTACCGCCTGTGATCACCGTGATTTTGGGCACCACGCTGTTGGATACGGCGTTCACCAGCTTTGCGCCCCGCCGGATAATGCCTTCCTGCTCGGAGTCACGGCCCACCATGAATCCGGTCACGTCGCTCAGAAAAATCAGCGGCACGCCCGCCTGGTTGGCGTCCAGAATGAAGCGGGCAGCTTTGTCGGCGCTGTCGCCGTAGATCACGCCACCGACCTCTATTCGGGTACGCAGGCCGGGTTCGCCGCCCGCCTTCAGTTTCTTTTTGATCACGGTGCGCTGGTTTGCCACGAATCCCACCGGATAGCCGCCCAGCCGCGCGAATCCGCAGACGATGGTTTCTCCGTACTCGGCCTTGAATTCGTGCAACTCTCCCCCATCCACGATGGAGGTAATCAGGTGGCGCACGTCGTAGGGCTTGGAGTCTTCATAGCCCACCAGTTCGGTCAGGTCGCGCTGGGGGGCCGCCCTGATCTCGGCCCGCCGCCGCGCCCACGGAGCCGCGTCGCCCTGCGCGTACAGGTCGGCCAGCGCCCGCACCCGTTTCAGGGCCGCGTCGTCGTCGGGTTCCTTGTAGTCCACGGTTCCGGCAATGGCCGCGTGCATGGTGGCCCCGCCCAGTTCCTCAGATTCCACGACCTGCCCGATGGCCGCCCGCACCAGCGCAGGCCCCGCCAGATAGAGGCCCGAACCCTCGGTCATGATCAGGGTGTCACACATCACGGGCAGATATGCGCCGCCTGCCACGCAGTTACCCATAATCGCGGCAATCTGCGGGATGCCGCGTGCACTCATGCGGGCATTCAGGTAAAAGACCCGCCCAAAGTCATCCTGATCGGGGAAAATCTCATCCTGCATGGGCAGATACACGCCCGCCGAATCCACCAGATACACCACGGGCAGATGGTTTTCCAGCGCCATCGTCTGCGCCCGGATCACCTTTTTGGCCGTGATGGGGAAAAAGGCCCCTGCCTTCACGGTGGCGTCGTTGGCAATGATCATCCACGGGCGGCCCCCGATCTGGCCGATGCCCGTGACGGTGCCTCCGCTGGGGCAACCGCCGACTTCGGGGTACATGTCCCAGCCCGCAAAGGTCATCAGTTCGTCAAGAGGTGTGCCGGAGTCGATCAGACGGGCAATTCGTTCGCGGGCGGTCAGGCGGTTTTTGTCGTGCTGGCGCTGCTGAGCTTTGGGGCCGCCGCCCGCATGAACCCGCAGGCGGTCGGCGGCGAGGCGCTCAAGCGCGTCTGCCCAGGCCGCCGCAGCGGGTGAAAGATCGGTGGGGGGTGGAGCCTGGGTCATGAAGCCTCCGGGGGAGTGTCCGTGAGAAAGGGCAAAATGGTTGAGATGGTCATAGTCTAACAAACGCTTGTTAGGAAAGCGAGGCAGGACGATCAGGGGAGAAGACACCCTCCTGATCGCATCAGCTTTGTTGCCTCCGCCCCGGAATTACACCACCACGGGGACGCCAGTCCTGTGCTGCATCTCTGCCAGCGAGACGCCTGGGGCCAGTTCGACCAGTCTCAGGCCCGCCGGAGTGACGTCCAAGACGCCCAGTTCCGTGATGATGCGGTCCACCACCCGCTGCCCCGTCAGCGGCAGGTCGCATTCGGCCACCAGTTTGGGCGAGCCATCTCTGGCGGTGTGTTCCATCAGCACCACCACCCGCCGCACCCCCGCCACCAGATCCATCGCCCCACCCATGCCCTTGACCATCTTGCCCGGAATCATCCAGTTCGCCAGATCCCCCGACGCACTCACCTGCATCGCCCCCAGAATCGCCAGATCGATGTGTCCCCCCCGGATCATGGCAAAACTGTCCGCACTCGAAAAAAAGCTGGCCCCCGGTAAGGCCGTCACCGTCTGCTTGCCCGCGTTGATCAGGTCCGCATCCACTTCAGCTTCGGTGGGAAACGGCCCGATGCCCAGCAGTCCGTTTTCGGACTGCAACATCACCTCGATTCCCACCGGAAGATGATTGG
>NZ_KB899761.1 GCF_000378445.1 Deinococcus aquatilis DSM 23025
GTCGTTCTCGCGTTCCAGCAAGCTCACACCCTGATCCGGACGATCTCCCGCGAGGCGGGCTCGGCCCGCCTCCAAAAACTGAGCTTTCCAGCTGTGGATCAGGCTTTCGTTGACGTCATGCTGTCGGGCCGCTTCTGCGACCCCCAACTCTCCGCGCAAGACGCTCAGGACAATGGCTTCTTTGACGTCGGTCGTCCAAGTTTTCCGTTGTTTCCCCATGATGCTCTCCAGTGTGCTCGTCCCTCGCTTCAAAAGGGTCAAGTTCTAGAAGTCATTCCTGGAGCATTACCGGGCAAACGCCTTCGCGCTGCGTTGGAGCAACGGTACGGTCTGAAGATTACCCACACCGCCACACTGCATCTGGTCGCCCAGATGCACGGATTTGAACATTACCGTGCGCTTGTGGCCGCCCTCCCACTGAGCAGTCCCGCAGTCGCACAGGATGACGAGGACGTGGGCCACTGGTGGGACTGAAACAGAAGCAACGAACCTGAGAACTCTCTACGCCAAAGTTACCCACTTGAGCGTATTGGTACCCCATTTCAACAACCTGATGAAAAAGTCATCGGGAACAAGACCGTCACCACTTGGCGCCGAGTTGGGCCAGGGTTAGTCTGATGGAACCGCTAAACCGCCCTAGAGATGCTCGAACTAGGGCGGCTTCTATGACCTTCTATGCTTCCGACGGATGAGTGATGCCACTGGTTGCTGTTGAGGCGACAATGTGCGGCCCCCTCACTCACCTCTTCCAAGCCTTTGTGTAGGCAGTCAACCCAGTCTGGTAGGGAAGCGCATCAACGCTCCTGCCTTGACTCCCATCCAGCCCGAAGAGGGTGACCAGGCATCAACTCAGTTCCTCTCCCCTACCGGCAGCGCTCAGTCACTTTCGCCCGCAATTTGGGATCGGCGTGTAGCTCCATCAGCAGGGCGTCTAGGATGTCTTCTAGGTGCATGCGGTGCTAGACCTCGCTCTCCGTTTCCAGGGCTAACCTGCACAGGAAATGGTGCATGCTCGAGCGGATGCGGATGCCAAGAGATTTTTTCTGCTCGGGTTGACCCACAAGCGGCGTGACTTTAAGGCTGGTACCCTCGTTGAGCTCTAGATCATACCCAAATAGGATAGTTACCTAGGTCTATAGAAATATATTTAAATAGGATACTACCCTTTTTGGTTCAACCATTCCTGAAGCAATTGGCGGACGATGGTATTGACTTCAACGCCTTGCTGCAAGGCCTTAATGCGAACCTCCCGCCTAAGTTGCGATGGAACTGTGACGTTGAGTTGCACCAGTTTTTCTAGAACTTGCTCGCTGACCTCCGATGTTTGCTGAGTAGGAGCTGGTGAAACTGTTGGTGAAGTCTGGTCTCCTCCCCGAAGCACGTCTCCCAGTTTCGGCCGTTTACTTTTGGTCATTCTTGGAGCTCCTTCCACACAGCTGTGTATTCATCCAGATCATTGGGGAGACCTCCAAACGCTGCTTTATACGCTTCGAGTTCGCGGATGCGGGCTTTCAGCACAGGAAGGCCCTCGAGTGCTTCCTCTGCTTCGCGGGCCAGGCGACGACGCGGGTTGTAACGGGTCAGCAGCACGGCCACGTCTAAGTCTTCGCGCTGGGCCTGTAAGTCAGCCAGCAACTCTAAAGTAGGCCGCAACCGATCTACCTCCAACCCTGTGGGGGCTACCGGAACGAGAGCGATGTCTGCCAGACCACCTGCGCGCAGCAAAAGCTCGCGTGAGTTGGGCGGAGTATCGATGATGACGATTCGGTCTCCCGCTTGAGCCGCTTTCACTTGCCGTGCCAGTCGATCAGGTTCGCCTTGAACTACCTCGAAAGGAAGTTGAGCGTGGGCAGCCCAGCGGTGCGCACTGTGTTCGCTGTCGGCGTCAACAATGGTCACTGCTTGACCGGCCTGCGCAGCGACTGTCGCTAGATAGAGGGAGGTGGTAGTCTTCCCCACCCCCCCTTTGAGACTAAGAACAGCGAGCGTTTTCATGTCTATCAGGATAGGGCAGAGTTGGCGAAATAACCTAGGTCTCTATAGTCCTAGTTTACAAGATAAATAATCTATTAGATAAATAGATATCAAACTAGGACTATAGTATTCTATGTACCTAGGTCAAGAGACGCAGAAGCGGAGGCTCAAGCGTTATGCTAAACGGTGGAATCGGGAAACTCACAAAGCAGTTCTGGTACACCGTGCGGTTGCTGCAGAACAGTTGGGACGTCCCCTGTTGCCAGGCGAAATTGTCCATCAACGGGACGGAAATTCGCTCAACAATGCACCCGAAAACTTATTGGTGCTCCCCAACCAACGGTACCATGCCCATGCCGAGTACCACCTGCGCTGTGGAAAACGGGGGCAGTCCGCTCTGTTTCCTGAGTTTTCCAAGGTCTCCGAGAAGAACGGCGTGGCACCCTCTTTGAGACCCTGTCACTTGTGGTCGTTGCCACTGAGGAATAGGTGACTTCGAGTCTCAAAACATGGACTCTATCTTGATAGTCAAATATCAAAATAATAAACTATCAACCTAGGTCACATCATCCACTGGCCCAACCCAGCTTCGCGTTGTAGATCGTGCCGCTGAACAGGAGCCTCGCGCAAACTTTCCGGGAATAGTCGCCGCCCTGTTCGCGCTTTGGAAGATCGAGCATCCGGCACTTCGCGGCGCTCAAGTACTTTGCAGGATTAATCCTCCATATTTTTGGCGCTCTTCTGGGCATAGAACTCGGTATCGGTGATGCTCTTGTGCCGCAGGAAATTCTGAACCTAATCAAGCGGCATCCTGGCGTCCAGCAGCAGTGCAAAGGCACTGGCCCGCACCAGTTGTGGAGTCACCGCTCTTTCGATTCCGGCGCTGACAGCAGCGTCATGTACCACGCGCTGCACCATCCTCAGCGTGTATTGACCGGCGCGGTTGCTCTCGAAGAGGAAGCCACTCAGACGGCTCCCCAGATGGGTACGCAATTCCTGGGCTAGGCTCGGCAGGATCGGGACGTACCTGTCAGGGGTCGCACGAGAGTCGGAACAGATTTTCCCGCTAAGAAATCTGGGCAATGAATTCCTCGAGGCTGTCGGGGTCACGAAGTGGCCTGAGCAGGCCACGAGCAATCTCGTCTGGGAGCGTGAAATCATATTTCCCGAGCATGTTGACATGCTCGTGGAGCAGTGGAGACAGCCGAGCAACGTCCGAGGCATTCACCAGCGCCCCTGAACGTTTCAGGCCATTTAAGGCCACCTCGATGTAGCGGGTGTTCCACAGGACGATGGCATTGATGACCAGCCCCAGCGCCCCGAGCTGATCTTCCATCCCCTCCCGGTACTTCTGACGCAGTTCACCCTTGCGCCCATGAAAAACGGCGCGTGCAACTGCATGTCTGGCCTCGCCCCGATTGAGCTGCACCAGAATACGGCGACGGTAGCTCTCGTCCTGGACGTAGTTCAGCAGATACAGAGTCTTCTCGATTCGACCCACTTCGGCCACGGCCCGTCCCAACCCAGACAGGCTGCCGCCACGTTGCAGGGTGCGCATCACTGCGGTCGCCTTGACCTTACCCAGTTTTAATGACCCGACCAGCCGCAGGAGGTCGTCCCAGTGCTCCGTGATCAGCCGCTGATTGATGGTGTGTCGACTCAGGTCTCCTAGAACGCCGTAATCGGCGTTCTTCTCCATCCGCCAAAAGCGTTGATCCTGAAGGTCAGCCAGCCGGGGACTGAAGCGGTACCCCAGCAGCGAGAACAATCCAAACACCACATCACTTGACCCGTGGGTGTCGGACATGATCTCGCGTGGGTCGAGGCGCGTCTGCTGTTCCAGCAGGCCTGCCAGAATGAATAGTGAGTCGCGCAGTGTTCCCGGAATGACGATGCCGTGGAAGCCGGTGAATTGGTCGCTGGTGAAGTTGTAATACGTTACGCCGCGCTGTGAGCCGAAATATTTGCGGTTCCAGCCGGCACTGATGGTGTTGACGGGCACCACGAAACGCATTCCGTCGGCAGAGGCAACTTCTCCCCCGCCCCAGACCTGGGCCAGGGACAAATCGAGCTGCGCGTCCACTAGGCGGGCGTTGGCGGCTTCGATGCTCTGTGCCCGGACGTAATTCTGCTGCACCCACGACAAGCGAGAGAGTGTCAACGCCGCAACATCCGGTCTGGCCACGGCCTTGAGGCCGATATTGCAGGCCTGCGCGAGCAGGACGGCACACATGCTCAGCGGCAGATCATTGATTTGGGCACGTCCATCGGTCAGGTGCGTGAACGCACCTGCAAAGCCTGTCAAGGCGTGGACTTCGAGCAGCAGCGCAGAGAGCTCCAACTGAGGCAGTCGGAGCGTCACCTGATTGCGCAGCAACTTCAGGCTGGGTGGATCTGGCTGCGCTTCGAGGGGGGTGAGGCTGAGCCGGGTATGACCCTCCTTGATTTCCAGCTTCAAGGCGCTGTTGGTGGCGAGGTTGTTTTGTGCTTGCACATAGGCGCTGTTGAGCTCGATGCCCATCAGGTCGAGTTCGACCGCTGGATCGAGAGAGCGCCCGAGCGCACGGGACAGGTCGTCCCGCGCCGTCTCCCAGGCCGTCCCCTGTAACAGTTCTGCTCTGGGATCGCTAAACCCCTCGCTGTTCGGCACAAAGACTTCACGCCGCTTCAGGGCCTGCTGGAGTCGCTCCAGCACGCACAGGGTGTACATCTGGTGATCCATGTCGGCTCGCAGCGGGAAGACTTGCCGCTCCCAGCTCTTCGGCACGAAGGAGCGGGGCGCATCCGACCACTTGGGTTTCCCACGCCCGCCCGTTTCCATTCGTATCAGAAAGTTCCAAGCGTCCAGCAGTGGTCTGGCCCCGGGTGTTCCTTTAAATTCTATCGTTCGCAGGAACGCGGGAAGAAACCGGCGGACGGTCGTGTATTGCCCGCTCAGGGCTTCCAAGGCCGGGTCAGTCTCTTCACTCGCCAGCGTCCGGATCGTGCTCGCGGCCTCACTGAGGCGAGCTTCCCCGATCAACGTGAAGACCGCCTGCCGGACGTCTCGGTCTGGTGTGGTTCGATCCAGCAGGACGCGGCACGCGTCCTGCAACACCAGGGCTGCCTGATCAAGGTCTTTCAAGGTGCGCAGCCGATCGCGTTTTCGCTTCGTCTCTCCTTTCACGGCCAGCGAGGTCATCAGGCCGTCAAACAGCTCGAGCGCGTCGTCGGTGGCGCTGCGCTCCAAGTGCTGCACGAAGATCAACAGGGTAGCCAGCCGACGGTCTTCGCCCATTCGAGCAAGCGTCTGCGCCCAAGCACTCTGGGCATGCCGGGCCAACAGCGCGCGGCGGGATTCTGGCACGTCATCCAAATCAACCCCAGAAACATCAATCTCGCGGATCTGCTCGATGCGCTGGAAGGCACCCAAGAGTGCTGGTGCCGTGATGCGGGTCGGGGAAGTGCGCAGCACTTCCAACGGGGTCAACCGCTCGCCCTCAGGGACGACCAGCAAGGTCTCCAGGCGGGCCTGCTGTTCCAGGGTCAACCGACGACTGACACCTTGAAACGTGCGGCTGCTGAACCGTTCACGAACCCTGGCCACCAACCGAGCCAGAACCGAAACGCCGGGCAGCACGATCTTTTGAGCGACCAGATGTGCAGTGGCCAGATCGAACAGCACGCTGGGACGCACCGCACTGGTGGCTATCTGGGCGTACAGCCAGCGGGTCAGTCGGAAGACTTGGAAACCGTCAAAGGGTTGGAGGCCCGCATAGGCCAGAATGAAAGTCTGGTGTTCGTACCAAGTGCTTACCCGTGTCCGGTAGCTCTGGAACACGTCTGGATCGACATTGAGCTGAACAGCCAGCGTTTCAATGACCGTCTGCGGCACCTGGGTCGGTTCGGAAAGGAACGTGCCCAGGTACCGCACAGTACAGAGCTGGACGGCGCAGCCCAGTCTGTTCCGCTTGCGACGGCGCTGCGCGATAAAGGCATAGTCTTGCTCACTCAGGTAGAAAAAGCGCGTGAGGTCTTCCGGCGAGGGATCTTGGGGATACCGCCCGTACCGGGCGGCCTGCTCGTCACTCAGGAACTCAACCGGCATGAACATCCAAGAAGGCCGGCATCAAGTGGACTTCAGGGCACGGTAAAGGGTCTCTCGGCTGATACCCAGTTCGCGGGCGAGCATCGCTTTCGGCTCCCCAGCCTGAATGCGTGTTCGCAGCTGCTCGATTTGTTCCGGGGAGAGCGCTTTTTTCCGGCCTCTGTATTTTCCCTGTTTGCGGGCGAGGGCGATGCCCTCGCGCTGACGCTCCCGGATGAGGGCCCGTTCAAACTCGGCGAATGCCCCCATCACGCTCAGCAGCAGGGTCGACATGGGTGACTCCTCTCCAGTGAAGGTCAGGCCTTCTTTGACGAACGCCACCCGGATACCCCGCTTGGTCAGACTATTGACCAGTTGCCGGAGATCGTCGAGATTACGTGCGAGGCGATCCATGCTGTGTACGACGACGGTGTCGCCCTCGCGCACGAACTCCAGTAGGATCTTCAATTGTGGCCGTTGGGTATCCTTGCCCGAAGCGAGGTCGGTGAAGGTACGGGCTAAGTTCAGACCGTTGAGCTGGCGATCCGGGTTCTGGTCGAAGCTGCTGACGCGGATATACCCGATGCGTTGACCGTTCACGGTGAGCCTCCGGCGATGTGTCAAGTTGAACTCTCAGAGTTGAGCATCACCCTGTCAGGAAAACAAGATTCCGACCCTAGTTGGGCAGAATGAGGCAGGTTGCTGGACGTCCAGTTGGGGTACACCCCAACTGGACACCACTTCAACATTAGCTTGAATGGGCGACAGCACCGCTCACCCTCCTTCTGCAGTACCGTGTGCACCGTGAACTTGACTGGTCGAACAGCCCTCGTGATTGGTGGTGGCAGTGGCGTCGGACGAGGCGTTGCCCAGGCCCTGGATGTCGCCGGCATGACTGTCATCGTTGCCGATCTCGATCAGGCCAGTGCAGATACCACCTGTGCACTCCTGAGTGCACCTACGCGGTCCGCACAGGTTGACGCGACCAACCTCTCCTCACTTGAGCATCTGGCCCGTCGCCTCCCAGAACTGCACCTGCTCGTGGTAACGGTGGGTGTGCTGGACATGCGCCCCCTAGACGAGCTCACGGAAGCCCACTGGCACTGGGCCTGGAACCTGAACGTGATGACCAGCGTCCTAGCCGTTCAGGCCTTTCTTCCACTCCTGCGCCGCCAACCGGGTGCAGGCATCGTCCTGACGGGTTCAGGCTCTGGTTTGGCCATTCGGGAACCGGATCCCCTGTCGGCGCTGTACGCCACGACCAAGCACGCGCTGACGGGCTACGCTGGCGTCCTCCGCGCGGCGCTGGCTCCAGAAGGCATTCATGTGACGCTGCTGGTGCCATCTGGTGTCGAGGGGAATCTGGCAGCGACCTCAGCGCGGAGCCGCGCAGCGCTGCTGGGAGAGTCCGTGGATGAGGTGCGGGGTCAGCAGCCAGCGGGACGGGTGCTGCTGCCCGCCGCAGCGCTCGGAGAACAACTGGTGCGCGGCCTGGAGGGCGAGCGCGTGTATGTGAACAACCGTGGCGCGGCGTTCCACGCCGCGCTCATGGAATGGTTGGACGAGTGGCACCATGACACGGTGGAGTCAACGGTGAAACTGGACGGTGAGTGAACGGCCTGCCAACGGTTTGGTGAGCAGGTCAGTGTGCGCCCAGAACTGGGGTGATCACTGTTGCTGAAGAGGTGACATCACATGAGGTAACTTCTTTAGCGCAGCCTTAGCGGGAATTTCTGTTCCAACTCTAGCTTGACCCCTGCTTTGAGCGTGCTGCATGACAATTTTTCTGGGCGGGACCTCCCACCGCCAAACAGCCAGGGAAGGCGGCCTGCCGAGCGTTCGGCATAGGCAGCCGCTGCACGACCCCATGCCAAACAAAACGTTCCCGCGCCGTGAGGCTGCTGAAACGGAGCAAGATCCCTTGTTGATTTGGTCAACACGTCTGGCCCCCGATACGGGCTTATTTCTGGAGGGATTGTGGTTGGGCGTCCGCGCCACCGGTTCGATTCCGGCTCTCTTCACCCCCACTCCGTTCTTCAATCCACCACTCCTGGAGGTGTGCTCACGTCCGCATCAGCTCTACGAAGGTGGCCACCACCTTGGGATCAAAGTGTCTGGCCGCCTGGCTCAGCAATTCCGCCACCGCTTGCTCGTGAGTCCAGGCCCTTTTATAGGGCCGCTCACTCGTTAGCGCGTCATAGACATCACATACCGCAAAAATTCGGGCCAATCGCGAAATGTCTTCTCCGACCAGCCGATCTGGATAGCCTGTGCCGTCCCAGCGCTCATGATGATGCCGAATGACCAGTAGAGCCGACTGGGCCAGGGTCGGCATTTGTGAGGCAATCTCATGCCCAGCGGTCGTGTGCATTTTCATCAGGCTCCATTCCTCCGCATCAAGCGGTCCGGGTTTGGTGAGGATCGCGTCAGGGATGGTGAGTTTCCCAATGTCATGCAAGTACGCACCTTGCTTGAGTTCATCAATCTCTTCAGGCTGAAGGCGCAAGGCCTGAGCCAAGCGCACACTCAAGGCGACCACGCGCTGGGTATGTCCAGAGGTTTCAAGGTCCCGTGCTTCCAACGCGAGCCCCAGACTCAACAGGCTTCCGGCGAGCGTCTCCCGCAGGTGGTCATTGGCTTGGCGCAAATCGAACTGGGTTTCTTTGAGTTCTGTGATATCCGCGATGACCGCCACGCAGGAGTGCGCCTCTCCCGAAACATCTCGCAGCAGGGAAACCCGCGAACGCGACCAGACGATACTCCCATCCACACGCAAGTAACGTTTTTCGACCACGGCCACCTCAACCTCAACGCGGAGCACCTGGCCTAGAGCTTGCTGCGTTTTGAGAAGGTCCTCCGGGTGAGTGAGGTCCCGAATATTCATGCCAAGAAGTTGATCGGATGGATACCCAAAAAATGCTGCGGCACAGGGGTTGCTGAGCACAATGGTGCCGTCGAACGTGAATTCGAGAAGTCCAACCCCAGCTTGCTCAAACAGAAGTTGATAGTTCTGAGGCATCAGCGTATCCCAGAGCGAAGATCTTGTTGAGCAGAACCTAGAGCAAGGTCAGATTGCTGACGGTGGCTCATGGCCCTCTGGAGCTATGCCATCGGGGGGCATCGTTAAATGGACTCGAGCACATCAGTTCAACGTAGCCGAGGCCTTCTGACAGACCTCTGAACCAAACCAGGATTGACCAATCGCCTAACCGCGTCTCAGACATCTTTCACCTGAGGTGGAGGGTCGCCCTGAAAGTCCTGACCCAGTACCTCAAGTCCTTCTGGCTCCGTTGTCGACTTGAGGAGGCAACATTCGTTGTCCCGTAGGAGACGCATGCACATCAAGCCTCTTGCCATCTTTGAAGCCCTCCGCGGAACAGTGCGGGCGCTCCTCTTCCAGCCGGACGACCCAGCGCATTCCCCCGAACTCGGCCTGACCCGCCTGCAGCAGATCGCCCTGCACCAACCGGTCTATCTGGTGCGCCTTGAGGGAGGCCGCCCGGTGCGGGTGCTGCGGGTCGTGCCGTTCGACCAGTTGTCGCTCAAGGCCCTGCTCCCCGGGGCGACTGCCTATGCCGCCGCCTTCAAAGCCGACCAGCAGCCTTGCCTGCTGCTGGTGGCCCGCTCTCCCCTCGCCGTCCACCAGCGGAACAGACCCTCCAACGCGTTCGTGCCCATGACCGAACAGGACATTCACGTCCAGCGCGGCAAACGCCGCAAAGAGCGACCCAAGCGCAAACGCGGCTCCAAAGCAAAGGACAGAACTTGACCCTGATTGTCGGCCTGATCCACGACGGCATCCCCTATCTCGCCAGTGACAGCTGCTCCAGCAACGGTTACACCTACAATCTGACTGCCGGTTCGAAGCTGTTCGTGAATGGGGGCCTGAGCATCGGCTACACCTCCAGCTTCCGGATGGCCCAGCTGCTTGAATACAGCTTCGCGCCCCCCAAACGGCCCAAGGACACGCCCGCCCTGACCTATCTGGCCCGCGACGTCGTGCCCAGCCTCCGCAAACTGTTCAAAGAGGGCGGGTACGGCACCGTCACCCACAACGAGGAAACCGGGGGGCAGTTTCTGGTGGTCCTCGACGAGCAACTGTTCACGGTGCAGAGCGACTTCAGCGTTTCTGCCTGGCGCGAACCGTTTGCGGCCGTGGGCAGCGGGGAACAGGCCGCTCTCGGCGCACTGTGGGCCACGGACGGACTGAAGCTCCCGCCCGAGCAACGCCTCCTGCTGGCGCTGGAAGCAGCAGAGTCGGTGATTCCCACCGTCCGCAGCCCGTTCTACCTGATGGCCGGTGCGGAGGTGGAACCGCTGGAGCGCGTCTATAGCCTCACCAGTCCTGGTTGACCGCTTTCTTGCCTGCCCGCGCGTAATTCACGTAGATCTCGCTGCTCTCGACTGTGCGGTGGCGCAGATGGTCGCGCACGGCCAGGATGTCGCCGCTCTCCACGTAGGTGCGGGTGCCCGCGCTATGGCGCAGGCCGTGCACCTCCCGCCCTTCATACGTCACGCCCACCTGTTCGCACAGTTTCTTCAGGGCTTTTTCAATGCCCTGGCGCGTGCGAATGGTCAGAACCAGATCTCCCCAATCTGGGGTTGCCGCCAACCAGGTGCGCAGCGCCTGCCCTGCCGTGAGGCTGAGCGGCACCGCCTGGCGCTTCTGGCGTTTGCCGGTGACGATCAGATAGGGATAGGGAGCGTCCAGATGGATGTCCTTGCGCAGCAAGGTCGTCATTTCCGTATTTCTCAGTCCGCAGTGGGCGCCCAGCAGGATGATCACGGCTTCCTGCATCCCGGCGTGCAGGAGCAGGGTCGCCACGTCTTCAGGCGGGTACGGCTGGCGCTTCTCCCAGCGGGGCACCGGATCGCTGGCCGTCCGGACGTCGCTGAACGGGGCCGCGTCCGTCGTCCCGGCCCAGCGCAGGGTGGCATACAACGCCCGCGCTGCCGCGAGGCGGACCCGGACACTGCTGGGGGCAAAGCCGGAGGCCTCCAGATGGCGGGCATACCGGAAACCCGCGTTGGCTCCGGGCCGCAGCAGGCTCACTCCAGCAGGCCCGGCCCAGGTCAGGAACTGCTCGAGGCCCACCCGGTAGCTCTCCAGCGTGTTCGCACTCACTCGTGCGCCGCGTCCTCCGCGGGTCACGAGGTGGGCTTCCACAAAGTGCCACAGGCCGTCCAGATCTGAATCGCGGGCGGCCCGCAGGACGTCACGGCGCAGGGCTTCAGGTTCGAGCCTCGCGATGCGGTCGGCCCGGCCCTGAAGGTCCAGATTGGCAACCATCAGTTCCAGCGTCATTCCCCCACAGTACAGGAGCGCTCCATGCCGCACATCCGCTCATTGAGGAATGACTTCAATCCCCCGCCGCTGGAGTAACGTCGCGGCGCGCAGGAGGGTCGCCCGTACCACAGCGATGGGGTGCTGTCCCGCAGCCTCCCCCTGAGTGACGATCCCTCCCCGGTACTTCACGACAAAGAGGAATGGGACGGCGTCTCCCTGGGGCTCCCAGGCGGCTTCGACCCCAAGGCTTTGCAGCGTCTGCCAGAGCTCGTGCTGAGCTGGACTTAATCGTCTCGGCCACCAGAAGTTGAGTTGGTCCAGCGATACGTCCTCAGGCCTGGGCGTGTTCAACATCCCCCCTCAACTGTGTGAGATCGAACATACGCCCTGAATTTGAACAGCTGGGGCGCAGGCATGTTGCTCCCGCTTTTTCACCCTGAATTCACAAACTGGGGGAATGAGCGGTCTGTTCCGTAATAGCTGTTATGGAAACCAACCTGATCAGATGACCACCCCATTTCAATAAGGAGGCGTATGACCCTCAGTACAGTCCCGAAAGCCAAACCGCCCACGTGTTCCCCCCACCACCTCTACCAACTCAGCCTTCAAGCCAGCCTCCAGCTCCAGCAGGTGCCCACGCCCGCCAACCGCCTCCTGAAACAGGACCTACAGGACCTGGCACACCGGCTCACTCCCGGCCTGACCCTCACCCGCCACGAGCGCGAAGTGTTGCGCCGCAGCCTGCTCAGCACCCTGGCCCTGGCCGAAGCAGGTCAGTTCACCGCCGCCACCCCCAGCCAACTCGACACGGCCCTAGCCGACCTCGCCCAGTCCATTCAAGCCTGAAGGAGTGCCATGAAGAAACGTCTGGCCGTTCCCCTGCTGCTGCTCCTCGGAGCCCTGATCGCCACCGCCGCCAGCCAGCCCGTCGAGATCCCACCCGAAGACGATCAGGAATTCTTCAAACCCTACGTTGGCATGCCAGTGATCTTCAAGGACGGCCAGGACGTCCACCACTCCGCCCGCGTTTCCCGCGTGTTACTGTCCGACCCAGGCCTGGTCAACCTGCACGTCGACGTCCAAGATGACGTCCGGCCGGTCCTACTGGTTCGCTTCGTGAGCCGAGTCGGGGAAGCCCAGCATCAGCAAGGGCCAGTCGGTGGGTGCTGGTGGCCCCAAGACTGGCTAGGTTGACATGACCCTGGAGCGCCCGTCTTCCACCAGCGTGTTCCTCTTCGGGGCCCAACCGATCCGCGTGCTGCCGGAGCCGGGCGGCCCCTGGTTCATCCTCGTCGACGTCTGCCGGGTCCTGGGCATCAGCAACCCGCGCAACATTCCCTCCCGGCTCAAGGACGAGCAAAAGGGTGTCCGCCTGGTGGACACCCCTGGTGGCCCACAGGAAGTCACCGTGATCAGCGAGTCGGGCTTTTATAAGGTCGTGCTCCGGAGCGATTCACCGAACGCCGAGCCGTTTCAGGCCTGGGTCACTGAGGAAGTCCTGCCTGCGATCCGAAAGTTTGGGGCGTTCGAAGTCGCCCCAGTTCCAGCGCTGCCTGACTTCCAGAATCCAGCCGCCGCCGCGCGGGCCTGGGCCGACGAGTTTGAAGGCCACCAACTGGCGAAGGCGCAGGTCGAACTGCTCGCCCCCAAAGCCGAGGTGTACGACACCCTGCTTAGCGCGGAGGGACTGCACCTGATCGAGGTGGCCGCTAAGGAACTGGGCTGGGGGCCGCAGAAGTTCAGAGACCAGCTGTACGCCGACGAAGTGCTAATGCACAAACACAAGCACGGAGAATCCCGGCACAACCTGCCCTACCAGGTGCACATCGATGCGGGGCACTTCGTGGTGAGGCCCCGCACGTGGAGAGATCCGGAAGGGATCGAGCACACCACCCGCACCACCTACCTCACCGCTGCTGGCCTGCTGTGGGCCGCCAAGCGGTACCGCAAACCCAACACAGGCCGCCTCCCGGTGCCCGCACTGCCGGAGCCACCATGACCGCACCCCCTACCCTTGAAGCCCGCGCCGTCGAACTCACGCTCCAGGCCGAAGCCGACGGCGTCCTGATGTTCGTTCTGCTGGTCCGCTCAGAGAACGATCCAGACCTCGAGATTGTCCGCGTGTACCACGCCTCGCCCCCAATTCCGGGGCTCCCCCCACTCAGTGAGTTGCTGCGCCAGTACGCGCAGCGCGAGGACACCCATGGCCCCCAAACGCAAGTCGGCCGCGCCGACCCTGCTGCAGCACAGCGCCACTGACCCCCCCGCTCTGGAGTTACCGTCCCCCAGCACGCTGAGTGCCCTGGTGTTCAACCTGACACAGGACGCCGCCATCACCGGAAAGAAACAGGCTGAAGACCTCGGGGACGGCCTGCGGCTGCACGCCTATCCCGTGGAGGGCGGCCCTATGGGGGTCGGGGTGGCCCTCAGCCATCTGGGTCAACCCCCTGGCGACGCACTGGCCCGTGAGCTTCAGCAGGCCCTAGGCTGGCGCTGGACAGACGTCAGCCATCTGGAGCACGGGGGCCGGCACTGGGTCAAGCTTGAAGCCAGAGCCGCGCCCGAGCCGCCTCCACCCCAGGCACAACCGCCACCCAAAGAAGACAACCCATCGAGCTCGGTGATCCGCGCATTGCTGGATCTAGGCCCGTGGGTCAATCACAGCCTAACGGCAGGCATGCAAACCATTCGTACCGCAGCCCTCCAAAACATGAAAAGAGACGAACTGCTGGATGAGTACCGCTGGATGTGTCGGCACTGGCCGGACGCTGTGACAGCGGGGCTCGCGCAGATCAATGCAACCGACGTCACAGGGGCGTGATACGCTGGGGGAACTGAGTAGGTCACCTATAACTCGTGACCAAAAGGCGGACGCCCCAGTGCAGCAAACACTAGAGCGTCCGTACAGCAAAGGGTTTTTATCCGAGGCCCTTCGAACCTGGCAGGTCCCTTGCGGGATCGCAGCCTGCACCTATGTTAGCCGACATAGGCGCTAGGGTCAACGTCCTTATACGTTGATCTTTCCCCTGTAAAGGGAGGCCCTCAATTTTCGGCCCTGAGGAAACTACTGTGAGTCGCGACAATACGCCCACCCCGACCGTGCAGGCCATTGGCGAGCTGCACCTCGAAGGCAACATCATTCCGCACAGCTTTTTCACCCGCCGCGAATTCAAAAGCGACTACGGCATCACCCAGCACATCGCCATCATGATCTACGCCGATGACCTGTACTGGTACCGCCCGACCTACCACCGGGACGAGCTGACAGGCAAGCTCCTCAAGACCACCCGCAAGTTTGAAGCCGATAAATTGCAACGCACCTATGACTATTACGCCGGACTATTCGGGGTCAGCAAACAACAGGCCACCGATGCCGTGAAGTTCCTGGTTGACCGGGGACTGATTACCCGCGAGTTCCGTACCATCCGGTTGGCTGATGGCCGTAAGGCATCGAACGTCATGTATGTGGAACCTGTTGTGGAAGCCCTTAAGGTGCTTCTGCAAGCAGATGAGCGCGGTGGCGATGGGTGGTTCTGGGTTGCTGAGCCTCCCAAGCCTAATGTCAAAAAGACCAAGGATGGAGAGGGGGAGGGTATCCCGAATAAAAGGGATACCTATCCCGAACATTCCAGATACGTATCCGATCTATCCGGGAGACGTATCCGGAATACTCGGGATACAAATACAGAGACTTCTACAGAGATTTCTTCAAAGACTTCCCCAAAGAATTCATCATCAACATCAGGCCCCCCTCAAGCCGTGACCGTCACGGTTCAGGATGATGATGATTTCTCGGCTGGCGCCGAACCCCACGGCACACCGCCAACGGTGGAAGGGAGCGAAGGTCTGCCCCTCACAGGAAAGAAGTCAGCTGAGATGGAAGGTGGGGAAACAGAATCTAAAATTCCTGCCCTTGAAACTATTCCGGGCGGCGCGGCGCTGCTGGCGCTGGCCCCAATTCCCCGGCAGGTGCTCGAAGCCCGGTCCGCCCGGGACCCGCTGGAAATGAAGTCCCTCCGGGCGCTGCTGTTTTGCAGCAACAAGAGCCGAATCGGGGAGCTGCACACCCGCCTGAGTCTGCCGACCAGCGTGAAGGGCATTCCCCGCGAGCTGTTCACCCGCCTGACCGATGACGAGATTGGGCAGGCCATTACTGCCGCCCGACTGGATGTCAGCCTGACCACCGGAGGCTTCGAGCGCCTCGCCGTGCTGGGCCTTGATCGCCTGATCGGGGAGCCGCTGACCCTGGCAATGATCAAGGGTGAGGCCGAGTCCAGATCCGCTCTTGCCCCCCAGGGCCGGGCCTACGACGTGAAGAACGATCCCGCCCGCGCCTCTACTACCCAGCAGTCGACTGAACCCGTCGAGGACGCGCCCCGGGTGGATTTTGCGAAGTACCTCGGTCTCTGGGAACTGAAAGCCAACCCGAATCAAGTGGTCGATGTGGTGCAGGTCCAGGAACGTCCGGGCAGCACGCCGCTGTTGCACCTGAAGACCGAGGACACGCTGACGGTCACAGACATTACGCTCAAGTACCGTCGCCCCCCCTACGCTGCGGGTTAACACATACATGAATCCGACCTCTCACCCTCCTCGTCCTTCTCTCAAGTTGTCTGACACACTGATCCACACATGAGCGACCCCTACCTCACCACTGAAGACCTGAAAGATCGGGGCTTGGACTGACCCCCTTGGACAGGACCACAGGCCAAGACACTTCGCCCCAGTCAGCGGATAGGCTGATTGCATCGCGAAGGAGATCAGATGCCAGGACGAAATCACAGCCGCGACTTCAAACTTGAGGTGGTCAGCCAGATCAACGCCGGTCAGCACACCACCGCCCATCTGAGCCGAACCCATTCATTGGCTCCGAGCCTGATTCATCGCTGGCGCAAAGAGGTTGAGGCGCGTGGAGAAGCCGCTTTTACCGATGGTGCCACGACGGACCGTAGCGACGAACTCCGGATCGCTGAATTGGAACGGTATTGTGGTCAGCTCGCTTTGGAGAACTCCATTCTGAAAAAATCGTTGGCGACGTACCGCTCGAAAAACGGCACCAAATGATTTCGGATGCGCGAGTCGCGCATCCCACGGTGTCGGTACGTCGCTTGTGTGAGCTGCACGCGGTCAGTCGGTCTTGGTATCTGGGTCAGCAGACTCGGAGACCAGTGGACCCGGATCTTGGGCTGGCCCAAGAGATTGAGGCCATCGCGCTGAAGTGGACGGGTTACGGGTACCGTCGAGTCACTCATGAACTGGCCCGCCGGGGACGCCCGATCAATCACAAGCGCGTCTTACGGGTGATGCGAGCAGGAGGGTTGTTATGCCGTCCCAAACGGCGGTTTCAGGCCACCACGGACTCGACACACAGCGAACGTCGGTTTGCGAATCTGCTGCCGACCGTGGTTCCGACTCAACCCAACCAAGTCTGGCAAGTCGATCTGACTTACGTTCGGGTCAGACAGGGCTTTGTGTACCTCGCCTGCGTCCTCGACAGTTTCACTCGAGAAATCGTGGGCTGGGCCATGTCCAAGTGTATTGACGCGGCGCTGGCCGTGAGGGCACTCAACAACGCGCTTGGGGCGCGTTGCCCAGCTCCAGGTCTCCTCCACCATTCTGACCAGGGGTCTCAATATGCGAGTCGCGTCTACGTTGATCGGCTTCAAGAGGCTGGGTTGATTCCCAGTATGTCCAGAAAGGGCAACCCCTACGACAACGCCCGCATGGAGAGTTTTTACAAAACCCTGAAAACAGAAGAAGTCGATCTACAGGACTATCTCGACTTTGACGACGCACAGCGCCACATCCACCACTTCATCGGTCAGCTATATAACCAGGAACGTCTGCATTCCAGTTTGGGGTATGTCCCACCGGCCGAGTTTGCCACCCGCTATCATGCCGCCTAGAAGTGACTTGCCTGCTGGCCCGGTACTTTGGGTTCACTCCAGCTGGACCCTGGGGATGATCCGAGCGCTCCTGAACACCCATGATCATGAGCGCTGGACCAACAGAGCTGGCCATCACCTCTCCAAGTCAATCAAGCTGTATCTCGGAACACGTGTGATGCAATTAGAGACGACCGAAGCGTTTCAGCACGCCCAAGAACGGGCCAGAGCCCATGGGGTGTTGATGCTCAAAGCGGCCCAGACCCGTCAAGCCTGGGAAGTCAGGACCCTGACCCGGTATGAAGCTCTTTCGCTCCCGGAGATACATCCCGTCAGGGTGGAGGGGGACCCTGCTTACCGGGAAGAACTCTGGCAGCTGCATCTCCGGGACTTTTACCGCTGGCAACAGCAACACGATCCATTGTTGTCCGGGCTGTCTCAAACCGTTCGTCGGGCGGCAGAATATCGACTCCGGCAGCGCTATCAGGGCGAGGTATACCGGGCCTATGGCTGGCTGATAGAGACTCAACAGCTGAAAGGTTCAGGCAAAGGTCAGGCCGCCACTGAAGACTGCTGAGAGGACAAGAGCCGCAATCGGCGTTGGGCCATGCCCGTCACCCACACCCTTGCACTCAAACTGGAACGGGGCCAGCTCAGGTGGTGGGTTTCCAAATCTCGCACGATCGCTTCAACGGCCGCTTCCTGATCGACCACTTGGGCATGCTGCGCTAAGGCAAACAGCAACGGAGCAAACACTTGACAGCAGGTCTGAAGGGCTTGGGGCTCCTCTCGTCCGAAGCCTTGTAAGGCGGCCTCAGCGGCCGCAGCTTGGGGAGATGAGTTCATCACTGCAGTGTGAGCTTTGGATGATCATCTCAGATTTGCCTGGCTTGAGCAGAGGCTCATCCGGTGGGGGAGGGACACCGAACTGCTGCCCCAGATGGTGTTCTGACGGTCCCCTCTGCACCTTTCAATCTTGTATCTGATCATCCTGCCCTGGCCTGCGCCTGAGCGGGTAGAGGAGCTGCCCCACATGCCCAAAGACAAAATCCCCACCTATCACCAGACCCACCCGCCCGACCTCGCCACCGCCGACGCCCTCAACCTTGCAGGCCTGCAACCCGCCGATGACCAGAAAGTCGCCGCGCTCTTCAAACTCCGGAAGGGCAACACAGAGCGGCTCACGGGCCTCTTCCGCCGGTCAGATGCGGTGCCCCTGCAGGCAAAGGAAGAGGCGTGAGTCTGCCAGTTCACCCCCGAATTCCCGAAGAGTTCAACGGCTTTTTGAAATCACAGACACCCACTCAAGTATCTGGGCTCGGGCCCACCAGTCATGTTGAGCACAACCCATGACTTCCCTTTGCCCCAGTTGAATTCGGGTTGACCGAATACGCTTCTACGACGCCATTCGATCAATGACCAGCGTATTGAATCTCACCAATAATTTCTCTAACAAAACTATTACAACGCTAAGCGAAATCAAATGTAGGCAGACGATTTCTAGCTAAGATGCTGTTGCCATATTTGAGCTTGGTAGAGCTATGTCAATCTCATCCTTGTTCAAAAACAATGAGATCCCTGATATCTAATTAAACACTTAGTACTGCACCTTCAGTAGTATGGCTTTCTGTATCAAACTTACCTGAGTCTAAAATTGCTGACGCCTATGATCAGTAAGTTGGCTGTCTTTACAAATTCAGCCCTCTATCCAATTGATCCTTAGGAATCAAAGATATTCTTCCCCCCAGCGGAATTTGCTGGGGGAGGTAGGGTGGACCAATTACCGTTCTCACTCTGTATCAAGTCTTCCAATGGGCTTGACCCTCTCTTGAGAAGGGCATTAGATGATGGGTTACCCCCAACGCTGCCGCAAAAAATGTAAGTAATTTGTCATTTCTTGCTCTGTAAAATAAACCACAGCAGTAAGCACTCTCTAGCTGCTGTTGAGGTCCAGAAGAGTCTAAGAGAGTTTAAGGAGTTTCTATGGCTTTGTTCGGTGATCTCAAAGATCACGCACTCACCGATCTAGCAAAAGTACTTAAATCGCAAAGCGGCGCCCTCTTCTTCCATCAGGCCTATCAACATCGCACTGTTGAATTAAATCTCTCGCGTGGTCAGGTCCTCTCCCTGTATCTGGACGGCTTTCCAGTCCTAGATCAAGCCCAAGTCCGTGAAATACTTCAGCACCTTCAGACCCAGGGACAAGGTGCCTTTGAATTTCAACCACTTCCCCTCTCAGCCACCACCTCTGGTTTTCAAGATCTCGCCCTGATCGACTTGCTTCAACCCTCGGACCTCCCCATTTCTCTCGGTCAGCTGCCTCATCCCGACACCCGTTTCATGCTTTCTGGACTTCCCGTGCCGGTTCCTGCCGCAGTCGCGGAGATCTGGACGCTGCTCAAGCCCCACCTGGGGTCAGGCGCCAGCAGCGCTGAACTGAGTGTGCAGGTCGGGCGGACCGAATCCGAGGTGCAACGCATGCTGTCCCGATTACGAGCCTTGGAGCTGGTGACCCCTCAGCGCGCCGGATCGCGCTCAACCGACCACCTGAAAGCCGACGCTCCCGTGGTGCCCAGTGTCCCCGCCGTTTCTCCGCCCCTGGTCCAGCGCTTTCTCACGGCCCTGCGGCGCCTCACGGGAACGGCCAGAACATGACGTCCGTCCACAGGCCTCTCAAAGTGGTGGTGGCTGGTCCCGTCGGGGCTGGTAAGACCACCTTCGTCCAGACCATCTCTGAAACCGCCGTGATCGCCACCGATGTCGAAGCCAGCGAAGACATCGGCAAACTCAATACCACCGTGGCCTTCGACTTCGGCACCCTGCGCCTGGACGGACAGGAACTGCATCTCTACGGTACTCCCGGACAAGACCGCTTCAGTTTCATGTGGGAAGTGCTGTGCGAGGGCGCCCTGGGACTGGTGCTGCTGGTGGCCGGAGATCGCCCACAGGATTTTTTACATGCGCGCAACATTCTCGACTTCATCACCAGCCGGAACCCCATCCCGTTTCTGGTTGGGGTGACCCGGCAGGATCAAGGGCGGGTCTGGCAACCCAGTGACGTCGCTCTGTACTTTGACCTCCCGGAACGTCAAGTGGTGGGCCTGAATGCCACCGATCCCGCAGAAGGTCGCGGCTTGCTGGCGAACCTGTTGGAACTCACCTTAACCCCTCTCCTCGCCCCGGAACTGGGCGACACGAACCCAAGGAGCTTCTGATGACTGCAATCCTGAGCAAACAAGACCGCCTGAACGCCACCCTGAGCACCCTCCGGACCGCCATGCCCGAACTTCGCGGGGTGCTGGTCGCCACCGTCGATGGTCTTCCCATCGCCCAGGCCATGAGCGACGGCACCGATGCCAACCGGGTCGCGGCCATGGCCGCGACCGCCATCGGGCTGGGAAAACGCATCAATGACACGCTGGGCGGCGGTGAACTGACCGACATGAGCGTCAGCGGCCTGACGGGTCAGGTCTACATCTACTCCGCCGGCAGCAAGGGCGTCTTGGCCGTCGTGGTGCCGACGGGCGTGAACCTGGGACTGCTGCACATGGAGGCGCGTGACACGGCTCAGAGCGTCGCCAACATTCTCTAAGCGTCTCCCCGTCTTGAGATTCTGATGGACTCGGTTTCCACGCCCGTCAGTCAACTGCTCGCCACCCTTTATCCACAGAGGTCTGTCATGACAACATCCATTGCTCCACAAATTCGTTCGCAACTCGGTGACTACAGTTCCATCGTCTGCTTCAAAGCCGTAATTGTTGGGGTTGAAGATACCCTGGGTGCCGACGGCGCCGCCGTCGTGTTCACCCGGGCCGGCAAAGTTCGGGGGCACAACCTCGTCAAGGAGTTGGGCCTGGCCGGAAGCAACGTGCCCACCGAGCAGATCGCTGGACTGCTGAATGCGGCGATTGGTCAGGAGGGCACCCGTCTGGCGGCGGTGACCCGGGCCTATCAGCTGGATGACATGGTGGTCATCGAAACCCAAGACACAGTGTGTTCCGCAGGCGAGCCTCTGGGCAGTGACCGGAAATGCACGTTTACCCTGGGAGCGGTCTGGGGTGCGCTGGAAGCCATCACGGGTCAGATCTATCTGGGGGAGCAGACGGAGAGTGTTCTTCGGGGCGGCTCCTCGGATAAGTTCGTCTTCTCTCCGCTCTGATACGAGCTTAAAATGAGTCCAAAACATGTTTGATCCAAGGGAAGAGGGTCAGCGATTTAACTTCCTGAGGGTTGTGCTGGAGCCGGACACACTCTGCGGCGATCAAATCCTCCACCTCTTGAAGGGTGTTGAGCGTCCGGTTGGCGATGGGCAGCTTCAGCTTGGTCACCATGGGTTCAGCGGGGGATAGTTCCGGCGTATACGCCGGAAAGGGCAAGAGGAAGAGATTCGGCGGCACCTGGAGTTTCTGGCTGGTATGCCAGCCCGCCTGATCGAGCAAGAGAA
>NZ_KB899762.1 GCF_000378445.1 Deinococcus aquatilis DSM 23025
CCGATCTACACGCCCAGGAGGCCGGTGTGGTCTACCGACTTCGCTGGTCGATTGAATGCACGTTTTCTTCGATGAAATTGCGCGGCTTCGACTTGGAACGCACTGCGATGACCCAGCAGGATCGCCTCGAGCGCCTGTTTGGCATGGTGACGCTCGCCTGGGTGTGGTGCCTGCTTGTCGGCGTGGATGGGGTGCTTCAGCGCCCCATCCAACTCAAGACCCATGGCCGCAAGGCCCTGAGCCTCGTCACCGCTGGTTGGGAACGCCTGGCACACGCACTTCGGTGGAGTCGTCCCGCACAGGTGACCTTTACGAAGCTTCTCACGACTGGTTTTTCAGCGCCTGACGCGGCTGGAGACCAAGATGTCCAGTACTGAAATTCCGGGCATTCCAATCCGGTTACCTTATTGAGAATAATTCCTGTTAAGGATAAACTGCCGTATGCCTGATGCCCCTGCCGATCTCCCCTCTGCTGCCCCACCAGTTCAGTCCGCCGGACACGATCAGGCGTTTATTCTGCAAAAGGTGCAACCTGCCCTGCTGGGTCTGATGGACGGCAGCGTCAGTACCCTGGCTCCGATCTTTGCCACCGCCGGACTGACGGGCAAGCCGCTGGACGCCTTCTGGGTGGGCCTGGCCGCCAGCGTGGGCGCAGGCATCAGCATGGGGCTGGCCGAGGCCCTCAGCGACGACGGACTGGTCAGTGGTCGCGGCAAGCCCTTTGCACGCGGGGTCATCACGGGCGCGGCCACCATCCTGGGCGGCATGCTGCACACTCTCCCCTTCCTGATTCCCGACCTGCAAACGGCCCTAACGTTGGCCTACGTGGTGGTCGTCATAGAACTGCTGATTATTGCCCTGATTCGCTGGAGCTACATGCACAGCCCACTGCGCCAGACCATTTTTCAGGTGATCGTGGGCGGCGCAGTGGTCTTTGGTGTGGGCGTCTGGTTGGGCAAACTGGGCGCGGGGGGGTAAGGGGCATGAAGGCCCACCCCCACATCGTTATTTGAACGCTGCCCGCTCCGGTTCCGGCAATCTGTAGGCGATCAGCGCACTGGGAATCAGCAGGCTGAGGCTGACCAGAGCGGCGATGGTCGGGCTGGTGGCATCGGCCAGAGCACCGACCAGGAAGATGAGCAGGCCCGCGAATCCCCACGAAAAACCCATCATGATGGAACTGGCGACGGCCACATGACCGGGCGCGTATTCCTGCGCCGTGACCACACCCACCGGAATACTGGCGTTTACAGCGGCCCCCACCAGAAAGGTGAGCGGATAAAACCACCAGTTGGCCGGACTGCTGAGAATCAGGACCGCAAAGAAGGGAATGGTGGTGAGAATGGCCGCCCGCAGCACCGGAATTCGCCCGATCCGGTCGCTGATGCGCCCACCCACGATGCCGCCGATGGCACTGGCGACGGCATACACACCCAGAGTCAGGGCCACTTCCCGCGCCCCGAAACCGCGTGCCAGCAGCATAAAGGGCAACATGGCGTTGTACCCCATGCTTGCCAGTGAGCGCAGCACCGCCATGCCCCACAGCCACACGATCGGTCCCCGGAAAATCCGCAGATATTCGGCGGCTCCTACGCGCTTGCTGCTCTGTTTACCGGAAGGAGTCACGGCAAAGGTGATGGCCGCGATAACCGCGCCGATCAGGGCGAACCACGGCAGATGCGTGAGGCCCACGCCTGCAAACACTGGCCCCAGCGCCATGCCGCCCGTGCCCCCCGCGCTGAAGATGCTGGCCCACAGCCCACGCTTGTCGGGTGGGCTGTTCTGGGCCACATAGGCCGCGCCCGCCGGGTGAAAAAAACCGCTGCCGAAGCCTGCCACCGCCACCAACAGCACCAGTGCCCCGAACCACGGCACGAAGCCCATCAGCGTCAGGCCGATGCCCGTCATCAGGGGGCCGAGGGCAGCGGCATATCGGCGGTCCAGCCTCTCGCCCACAATGCCCAGAAGGGGCTGCATCACACTGCTGGTGAGCGAAAAGACGCTGGACAGCAGCGTGACGGCGGCAATGCTGACCCCGAATTTACTTTGCAGGGCTGGTGTCAGGGGCGTAAGCATGGCCCCGTAGGCGTCGTTGATGAAATGCCCCGCAGTCACAGCCAGAGCGACGGCGGTGGCCTGCCGGGTCATGGTCTGGGTAAGGGCCTGCGCCGAAGATGAGGAAGCGGGAGCCTGCATGTTCTGCACCCTACTCCCCTCACTGCTGGCCGCGTGCAGAATGAAGCTCTCTGCTGTCCAGCAGTGCGGGCCAGCCATTTCATCGGTGAGAAGACGGAAGGTCATTTTCATCGATTTGCCACCTTCCCTCTCCACACTTCACCCACCCCCCATCAAGTAAAAGTCTGAGCTTAATCAGGTGAATTATTTGGTAGAAAGTGGGCGTTACAGCGTAACCTGAAGCATGACGCTGAAGTTCCGGGAAGTTATTGCCAACGCTCTTCCTTCGGAGGAAGGCGTCCGGATACGTCTGGCAGGACTAAAAGCAGAGGGTTGGGCGGAGGTCGCGGGCCGCTTTGGGGCGCTGCTCCCCGAGTTCGATCTGATCGCTGCCCTTCCCGGCGCACAGCAGTTGGCCGACCTGTTGGGCCGTACACGCGGCGTCCCGACCTTGCACGCTGCACGGTTGGCCGATACAGGCCACTGGACTTTGCTGGATGCCGCCGACCGTACCGCTGGCGAACCCCTGAGCGGAGAGGTCGTGATCGTCACGGAACACCTGACAGACGGGCTGGCAGAGCTGGAAACGATGTTGCTGTGCGCAACCAGAGGTCTGAAGGTGATTTCTGTGGTCGCCGCAGTAGAGCGCACCAACGCCGCAGGCCGGATTCGGATAGAACTGCAGGACGTGACGGTACTGTCGGCAGTACAACTGGCCGATACCCCCACGGGTTTGGTCTTCGAGCGCCGAATACCGCAGCGTATAGCGCACTGAGGGCTGCCCTAACGGGCTACATGGCCCACAGTTCATGGCTTATGACGCCGTACTCCTTCCCTCTTCTGCCGAATTCAGATCTGCCCGATACTGCCTCAGCGCTGCATTTTCGGCAGGCAGGCGCACCAGCACCAGCAGGGCAGCATTCAGAACTGTGTACACCAGTGCGGTGCGCCAAGCCCCCACCGACAGCGGCGCGGCGGCAATTTCCAGGGCCACCACCGCGTAATTCGGATGCGGCAAAAGGCGGAATGGACCACCCGTCACGCGTTTTCCACCGGGCACGATCAGAATGCGGGTATTCCAGTAGCGCCCCAACGTACGAATGACCCAGTACCTCAGCGGCTGTGCCAGCACGAACAGCGCCAGCATCGGCCACGACACGCGCCCGCCAGACTTGCGGCCTTCCAGCAAGGTGAACAGCATCCAGGTGGGGTGCAGGATAAAAAAGAGCGGGTAGTGCCCGCGCCCATACTCCACCGCCCCTGCTTGCCGCGCCCAGCGCTCGTTGGCACGGGCCAGCCGCAGTTCCAGCAGCCGCTGCACGGACAGGAAGGCCAAGAGGACCGGGGCCAGTTGGCGGTTCTTCAGAGAGATGCACCACCCAGCAAGACATCGGCAGCAGCGTCGGCATCCAGTTCGCCGCGTGCGACGCGGGCATAAAGGTCGGCGCTCGTGTCGCGGGCGCGGCGCAGCAACCGCTCCTGCACCAGCGAACGTACCTCGAATTCGGCGCGGTGGGTGCGGCGCTCGCGCAGTCCTGCCGCGCCGAGGTGGGCACGGTGGGCCTGCACCGCCGCGACGAGTTCGGGGATGCCCTGACCCGCACCCGCCACGGTTTTCTGAACCGGAGCAAACCAGGTGTGCTCATCGTGTGCGCCGAGACCCTGTGCGGCCAAGAGTTCGCGCACCGTGCGGTCTGCTCCGGGCAGGTCGGCCTTGTTGACGGCAATCACGTCAGCAATTTCCATGATTCCGGCCTTGAACGCCTGCACGCCGTCACCGCCCGCCGGGGTCAGCACCAGCAACGTATGGTCGCAGGCCGAGGCCACATCGACTTCCGATTGCCCCACGCCCACCGTTTCCAGAATGACCCAGTCGAAGCCCGCGCCTTCCAGCAGGGCCAGCACCTGCATCGTGCGGGCAGATAGGCCACCCAGCGCCCCCCGACTGGCAAGTGAACGCACGAACACGCCCTCGTCGGCGTGATGGCGCAGCATTCGGATGCGGTCGCCCAGAATCGCGCCGCCCGAATAGGGGCTGCTGGGATCGACGGCCACCACCGCCACCCGCTGCCCCATCCCGCGCAGGTGGGCAATCAGGGCGTCGGTCAGGGTGCTTTTGCCGCTGCCGGGGCTGCCCGTGATGCCCAGGACGATGCCCGGTTTCTGGGCGGCCTGTTCGCGTGCAGCCCGCAGCAGAGGCCGCGCCGCAGGCAGGCCAGCCTCGGCCAGCGTGACGGCGCGGGAGAGGGCACGCAGGTCGCCGGAGCGGAAGCGGGCCTCAAGGGAGGATGGCGGGGTGTCGGATGTGGGGTGTGGATCGTGGGCAGACATAACTAAATGCTCTGGGTGCCGGAAAAGCGGGGGCCGCTGCAAGTTCTCCGGGCCACGCTCTGAAACCTCATTGCGCTTGCCCCAGCACGTCGTCGGCTTCGGTGGCCTCGATCAGATCTTCAAGGTGCGCGTCGTCATTAAATCCCAGCAGGGTGCCGCTGTTGTGGCCCAGCAGCACGCGGGTAATGCTGGTGTTGGTGACGCTCAGACGTGCCCAGGCATTGGCAGGCACGCCGCCCAGAGCCAATCCGACGGCCACGCGTACCACGCCGCCGTGTGTGAAGACCAGCACCCGCCCGCCTGGATGCCGCGCCCGCAGGCGGTCGAATGCTGCGCCGCAGCGAGTGAACAGGTCTTCCATACTCTCGCCGCCGGGTCTGCGGGTGCCCCAGGGTTCCTGAATCAGGCTACTGAGGTAATCGGGGAAACGGGCGCGAATATCGGCAATGACGAGGCCCGAAAGCTCACCCACGTCGATTTCACGCAGTCCGGGATCGGCCTGTACGGGTGGATTGCCCAGCAAGCGCTCGGCCACCGCTTCCCCCGTCTGTGAGGCCCGCACGAGGTCGCTGGTATAGACGGCATCGAAGTGCAGCCCGGTCAGGCGCTCGGCAAGGCTGGCGGCCTGCAAAATCCCGATATGGCTCAGGGGTACATCGGTCTGACCCTGATAGCGCCCATCGGCATTCCAGGTGCTTTCGCCGTGCCGAATGACCCAGAACTCTGTGGCGGTCGCGCGGTCTGGAGGCGTAAAGCCGAAAGGCGCGAGGCGTCTGCGCGGTTGGTCGGAACTCAAGAACTCACCCCGATCAGCCCGTCTCCGACCCTGCCATCTGCAAACTCCACGCCGCTGCCCTCGGTCATTTCCCCGATAATCCACGGAGTTTCCCCGGCGGCGCTGAGGGCTGCAAGGGCCGCTTCAGCCTGCGCGGCGGGCAAGATGAACAGGAACCCGACGCCCATGTTGAGGGCACGGAAGCCCTCTGCACGGGACACGTTGCCGCGTTCCAGGATCAGCTCAAACAGGGGCGGAACCGTCCAGGAGGCCGTATCCACGCGCATTCCCACGCCTTCCGGGAAGATGCGCGGAGGATTTTCGACCAGGCCGCCGCCCGTGATGTGGGCCATGCCGCGCACATCGATGTCGGCGGCGGTGAGGGCATCGAAAGCAGCGCCATAAGCGCGGTGCGGAATGGGCAGCACCTCGGCCAGAGACTGCCCCCCCAGATCGGCGCGGGCTTCCTGCCAGTCCAGGCCGTCCAGCGCCATGCGGGCCAGGCTGAAACCGTTGGTATGCAGGCCGCTGCTGGGCAGGGCGATCACGGCGTCACCGGGCACAATGCGCGAGCCGTCGATGAGTTTGGGCCGGTCTACGACCCCCACAATCGTTCCCACGATATCGAGTTCACCCTCGACGTACACCCCTGGCATTTCGGCAGTTTCGCCGCCCAGCAGGGCCACGCCCAGCGCCTCACACGCCTCTGCCGCGCCCGTGACCACGTCGGCCACCGCTTCGGGCCGCAGCACGCCCATCGCCACGTAATCCAGGAAGAACAGAGGCCGTGCGCCCTGCACCAGAATATCGTTGGCACAGTGGTTCACGATGTCTGCGCCCAGCCCTTTATACTTGCCCGCCCGCACCGCGACCTTGGTTTTGGTGCCCACCCCATCGGTAGAAGCCACCAACACCGGATCGGTCATGGGCTGGCCGTCTGCTCCCAGGAACTGTGCCCGGAACAGCCCGCCAAAGCCGCCGATGCCGCCCAGTACGGCAGGCGTGTGCGTGCGTGCCACCGCACCTTTCATCAGGGCCACAGCCCGGTGTCCGGCGTCAATGCTCACGCCTGCGCGTTCATATGCGGAGCCTGTCTGTGCCTGCTGCCCCGCTTGCATGTCTTCCGTCATGATCCTCCCGCCCGCGCCGCCGCCCGCTTGCCACCAAGCTTGGGCTGTGCGCCGCAACCGTGAGGCAGTCTACCTGACAGAAGAATGACCGGGCAGTTTAGGCACCGGGGGGCTGATCCGCCTGAGCAACCGCAGTGGCCCGCGCTGCCCGCCGCCTGCCTATCCAGGTGCGCCAACCCGCCACCACCGCCACCACCACAGACAGGACGCCCAGGCCCCACAGCATTCGCGACGTGGACCCAGACAGCCAGATCACCAACAGCGTGACTGGAAACGCGCCCATCGCTGTGGCAAGCAGGAAGGGGCGAAACGGCATCCTGACTGCGCCAGCCACCAGATTCATCACGTCTGCACTCAGGATGGGCATCAGGCGCACCATCAGCACGCCCTGAACACCATATTTCTGAGCAAAGTCTTGGGCACGGGTGCTCGCGCGGTGGCCTGCCAGCGTGCGAATCAGGCGCTCGCCCACGCCGCGCCCCAGCCAGTAGCCCGCCACCGCGCCCAGCAACGTACCTGCATAGACAATAAAAAAGCCCTCGACAGGGCCGTAGGCGCGGGCAGTTACGGCAGTCATGACCAGTGCGGGCAATACGGGCAGCACCGCCTGGACCACAAACGCCGCGATCAGGGCCAGCGGGCCAGCCCACCCCAGCCCGTCTACCCAGGCGTGCGTGACCGCCGGATCGGAGGAGCGCAGGGCTGCATAACCCGCCGCAAAAAATGCCCGGACTTCTGGAATAAGAAAAAGACTGCCCAGCAAGGCCAGTACGCCGCCCAACAGCAAAAACCGCAGGTAGGCAGGCGCACGGGCAGAAGTGGCAGATGACATCTGGGGCAGTCTAAAGAAGCAGCGTGAGGAATGCGCGGGACGAAAGGTGGAGGCGGGGCAAAAGCGGCGTTCCCCTTGCCCATTTCCCTTCCCCACGCCCGCCGCCTTACACTGACGCTCCATGCGCCCCGAACTGCTAGAACGCGCCCTCTCGCTGCTGCCCAGACCTGCCGCTCACCCCACCTCCCTTCAGCCAGACTCTGTTCAGGAAGAACTGGGCCGCCTCTTTGCCATGCTGCGTGACTACCCCATACGCGGTGGCAAGGGCATTCGCAGCGAACTGCTGCTGGCAAGTGCCGCCGCGCACGGCGTACAGGAAGGCACGCAGGCCTGGGAAAGTGCCCTATGGCTGGCAACGGCGCTGGAACTCTTTCAGAACTGGGTGCTGATCCACGACGACATAGAAGACGATTCCGAGGAACGTCGGGGCCAGCCCGCACTGCACCGCCTGCACGGAGTGGCGCTGGCGATCAATGCCGGAGACGCACTCCACGCCTATATGTGGGCCGCTGTTCACCGGGCAGGCGTGCCGGGAGCGATGGAAGAATTTCTGGCGATGATCCACCGCACCGCAGAGGGCCAGCACCTCGATCTGGCGTGGGTGGAGCGCCGCGAATGGACGCTGACGGAAGCCGACTACCTGCAAATGGTGAGCCTGAAGACTGCCCATTACACGGTCATCGTGCCCCTGAGACTGGGCGCACTGGCCGCAGGCTTGGTCCCCGACGAACGCTTTACGGCGGCAGGACTGGCCCTCGGCGCAGCCTTCCAGATCAGAGACGATGTGCTGAATCTGCTGGGCGATCCCGCCAAATACGGCAAAGAAATCGGCGGCGACCTGCTGGAAGGCAAGCGCACCCTGATCGTGCTGCACTGGCTTCAGACCGCCTCGGCACAGCAAAAAGACATCTTTCTGGAACAGATGCATCTGGACCGCCCCGCCAAAGACGCCGCCGCCATTGCCGATATTCACCGCTGGTTGCTGGATAGCGGAAGCGTGAGCTACGCGCAGGCTTACGCCAATGCACAGGCCCGAGAAGGCATCAGGTTGCTCACAGAAACCCTACAAGACGCCCCCGACCCATCAGCCGCCGCCAGACTGGTGGGGGCGGTACAGGAGTTGGCGAGTCGGGAAGCTTAGGGGCGGGCGGTGGTGAGTGGGTCAGTGGGAAGTATGGCAAGCACAACCCCCCCGTTGCTGACGCAACGCCCCCCCTCAAGGGGAGGAGCAAACACCACCACAACCCCCACATCGTCCCCGCCCAAGTCGGTGTGAGGCCGTCGTCCACGGAGTGGGCGGGCCACTTCCAGCGTCAAGACGACTGGCAATTCAGCTTCAAAAGAACGATTCAGCCGAGTCCAAACGCGACAAGATCACTCCTGCCGAGCGCAGCGACACTCACCTGACCCCTTTGGGGGCGGGGGCTGGGGGGGTGGGGGCAAACCGTGGCAGCCCCCCAAAACCCAGCATTCAACCCAAGCTCAAACCAGAGCCAAAGCCCCCGCCGCAAACTGCCTGAAGCCCGCATTCAGCGCCCGGATCGCCTCATCCTGCCCCTCGCCGTCCCGCAGGTACAGGCCCGCGTTGACCTCGATGCCAAAAGCGGGAATGCCGCTGCGCCGATGATGGTTGAGGCTGAGGGTGTCGGTATCCCACGGATCGCCGATGGCAACGCGGGTAAATTCTCCGGTGAGCAGCGGCGCAAAAGCTTCGGCGCATACGGCTTGCAGGGCGTCCCACTGGACACGGGGAAAGGTGGGCGTGGCGGCGCTACCCAGCATCAGCGTAATTCCGGGGCGCGGTACGCCGGGAGTAGGGCTGAGGGCAGGGCCATACGGGGCCATGCTGTGGCCCACGATCATCAGCCGTGTGCCCGCGAGTTCGGCCTGTACCTGCGCGTCGAAGGAGTCCCAGAGGCGGCGCAGGCGGCTTTCACGGGCGTAGGGCGTAAGCGTGAATTCCTGTGGATAGAGCGGCGAGCGGTCAAAATCCATGACCTTGAGCACGCCGTTGTCTTCGGTGTCGTGGCGGTCACGGTTCAGATCCACGGCAAAGCGGCTCCACGGGGCCTGCACATGCTGCGCCCCCGGCACGAGGTAGATCAGCTCGGTAAAGGGATCGCCTTCCAAAAAAATGCGGCGCAGGAAGGCGGCACGTTTGGCGCTATCGAAGGCGTCTGCGCCCAACATGTCGTGCAGTACGTCGGCGGGCAACTGGCCGGAAGGATGGGGCGTGACGATCAGCAACTCGGGAAGGGGGCCGGACATTGAGAAAGCATAAGCCCAAGTCTCGCCCACCCCCCACGCCCTACAACCCACACCCCATTTGTCTGCCGCCACCGAACGTAGAATAGAGGGCGTGCATCTGGAGTCCCTGTCTACCCTGAACTACCGCAACCTCGCGCCCGATACGCTGTATTTTCCGGCGGGCGTGACCGGGGTGTACGGGGAAAACGGCGCGGGCAAGACCAATCTGCTGGAAGCGGCCTATCTGGCCCTGACCGGCCTGACCGACGTGAACCGGCTCGAACAGTTGGTACAGGCAGGCGAAAAGGAAGCCTACGTCCGGGCCGATCTTCAGCAGGGCGGCAGCCTGAGCGTGCAGGAAGTGGGGCTGGGGCGTGGGCGGCGACAGCTGAAAGTGGACGGCGTGCGCGTCAAGACCGGAGACCTGCCGCGTGGAAGTGCAGTGTGGATCAGGCCCGAAGACAGCGAACTGGTCTTCGGCCCTCCTGCCGGACGGCGGGCCTATCTGGACGCCCTGCTGTCTCGCCTGAGCGCCCGCTACGCCGAGCAGTTGGCCCGCTATGAGCGCACGGTGTCTCAGCGGAACGCAGCCCTCAAAGGCGGCGAAGAGTGGGCCATGCATGTCTGGGACGAATCCCTGTTGAAACTGGGCGGAGACATCATGTTGTTTCGCCGCCGCGCCCTGACCCGGCTGGACGAACTGGCGGGCGAGGCCAACGCCGCGCTGGGCAGCCGCAAACCGCTGCGCCTGACCCTGACCGAATCCACCACTCCCGAAGACTACGCCCGCGACCTCACGGCCCGCCGGAGTGAGGAATTGGCACGCGGGGCCACCGTGACCGGGCCGCACCGCGACGACCTCACGCTGACCCTGGGCGACTTTGCCGCGTCCGAATATGCCAGCCGGGGCGAGGGGCGCACGGTGGCTCTGGCCCTGCGCCGCGCCGAACTCGAACTCCTGTCGGAAAAATTTGGAGAAAAACCTGTGCTGCTGATCGACGATTTCAGTGCCGAACTTGACCCCACCCGCCGCGCCTTTCTGCTGGACTTGGCTGCCAGCGTGCCGCAGGCCATCGTGACCGGAACCGAGCGAGCGCCGGGAGCCGTGCTGACGCTGCGGGCACACGCGGGCCGATTCATGCCCGAGGAGCAGGCCACCGAGCTACAGGACTTTCAGACGGTAGAGGCCGGAGCATGAGCAAAACCCGGCGCTGGGGCGGCACACTGGGCATTGCCGAACTGATGGGCGCGACGCTGGGGACGGCCCGGATTGCCAAAGGCGTGCAGCGGGCGCGGGCCATTCTGGCGTGGCCGCAGGCGGTGGGACCGGAGATCGCCAAGCTCACGCGGCCCCGTTCTCAACAGGGGTCTACCCTGTTTGTAGAGGTGCGTGACAGTGCCACCGCCCACCACCTCAGCATGCAGCGCCACCACTTTCTGAAGGCGCTGAATGCCCTGCTGGGCGATTCTCCGATTCAGGAAATCCGCTTCAGCGTGGGCACCATCCGCAGCACCACCAAGGCGGCGGTTCCCACGCCCGCACCGCTGCCAGCGCCCGACCTGGAACGCGCTCAGGCGCTGGTCAAGGGCGTAGACGCAGAGTTGCTGCCTGCCGCGCTCCGGGCCGCCGAAGCCATCACGCGGGCCAGAAAATGGCGCGAACAACAGGGCTGGCGGCCCTGCCCGGTGTGCAATGAGGCCAGCAAGGAACAGCCCTGCCGCGCCTGCACCCTCTCGCTGGAAGACCCCAACGTCAAACGCGCCGCCAAACTGCTGATGCGCCTGCCAGAGCGCCTGCCCACGCTGTCAGGGCCACTGGGAGACAGCGGCATGAACGCGGCCCGCACACTGGCGCTGGAAGAGTTGAAAGGCCAACTGGATCTGCTGGCGCTGGAATGCGTGAGGAGTGGCCCAAAACCGGATTCGGTGGGTCAGGGCTACCGAGAATTTCTGCTTCAGCAGGCCGAGATCTATCTGTCGCTCACCTTCCGCAAGCCGCGTGTACAGCTCCTGCCCTCAGAACGCACCGCCCTGCCCGAACGCACGAGGAACGTCCTGAATTCCGGGCGGTAAGGGCCACCCCTCATCTTCAGAACAATCCCGGTTGCCCCACCATATCCGCAGGTTCCGGCTTCACCAGCCCTTCGGGTTCTTTTTCTCCGCGTAGCACGGCAGCCACCTCCCGAATATCTCGCCAGGTGAGGCTCTTGGGGCCGCCCGCCGCACGGCTGTCGTTTCTCAGCAGGTATGCGGGGTGAAACATCGGCATCAGTAAGGCTTCGTGCGTCCAGCTGCCGTGCCGGAAAGGGTGCCAGCTGCCGCGCATGCGGGTAATCCCCTGCCGTGTACCCAACAGATACTGGGTGGGCGTGTTGCCCAGACTCAGGATGATCTGTGGACGCAACAGCGCCAATTGAGGCTCCAGCCAGAGCTCGGTGCAGATCTGGGTCTCATCGGGTTCGGGAGCGCGGTTTCCAGGCGGGCGGCATTTAACGATATTGGTGATGTAGGTATCCTGCCGCGTGAGGTTCACAGCGGCCAGAATCTTATCCATCAACTGCCCGGCGCGGCCCACGAACGGACGACCCAGCCGGTCTTCGTCGCCGCCCGGCCCTTCCCCGACGATAACCAGGCGGGCCTGCGGATTCCCGTCGGCCACCACCACCTGCGTGCAGCCGGGGCGCAGTTTGCAGGCCGTGCAGCCTTTGGCACGCAGTTCCAGGGCTTGCAGGGCCGCAGCGTCAGCCAGCGCAAGGTCAGGGTGAAACGGATGAAGAGCCGTCATGCCCCAAACATAACGCGGCGTACCGTGCAGCAGCGGAAGACAGGTGACGGTTTAGGTGGGTTGCATTTAGCTGAAAGATCAATAGAGCGAAGCAAGTACCGAAGAAAGTACGTCGTCGTCAACCCAGCCGCTTTATCCCAAACGGCTGGTTAAAGCTTCATTCTCACTACGATTTACTTAGCTGGAGGTCAGTTCACTGGCAGAATCGCTGGCAGGCGCAGGCACCACGGGAGCCTCGTCCACTTTGAGGCTGTCCATCTTGGGGCGGCGGCTGCGGGCCTCACGCCGGGTCTTGGGATCGAGGCCCACCAGCAAAAAGAAGTTTTCCAGGGCGTTTTCGCGGCCCTTTAGGTCTGGATATTCGTGTTCTGGCGTGCCCGTCGAAAAGGGAATCGCCTGGTACAGCTCCAGCGCGTGGGCGATCACGTCGCTCGGTGCGTGTTTTTCGGCATGGGTGCCGAGGTCTACGTACAGGGCGCGGCGGCTTTCTGCATGGGCCAGAAAAGCTTCCGGGTGGGGCGTTTCGGGAGCACGCAGCATGTCCTGACGGGCAATGCGGCGGTAGTGTTTCAGGCCTTGCAACATCTGTTCGGTACTCATCGGTTCTTTCATCGGGCCTCCAGCATAGGTAGCGGGTCAGGAATGGGGAAAAGCGGGCACGCGGAAACGCGGCGATTGGCGAGAGTATAGGCGCGGGCCGGGGCCAACGTAACCGGGTCATCTGAACTGTGGCCCCCGGATTTCATCATGAGAAGCCTGAGAAAAGAGGTTTTCGGCATTGGAGCAAAAGCCGCCTGGCATCACATCTTTAACTTGAAATCAGAAATGAGGCTGTTTCTGAGAACATTGAGATAAAGGCGCACAAGCAGGCACAATCCAGATTTTTGAGCACGCATAGACAGCGTATAGGCGCATAAAACATCGGTTTTCCCCGGTGGATTAAGGCCAAATAAATAAAGATGGGCTAAACTCAGGGAGTCGATGAAAGCCTTCTCTGTTCTTCTGATTGCCGCCGCGTTGAGCACTTCCAGCTCCCTGGCCGCTACCTACACCGTCAAATCCGGCGATACTCTGTACTCCATCGCCAAGGCCACCCGCGTGGATGCCCCCACGCTGATGAAATTGAACAAGCTGCCCAGCACCACCATCCAGGTCGGTCAGCGCCTCAATATCGGCGGCAGCGCGGCCCCGGTGGTCAACCGTCCCGCAGCTCCCCAAGCCGCCGCCGCCGCACCCTCTCGCGGCGGCGTCTTCGTTCGCAGCGCGGCCAACCGTTGGCTGGGCATCCGCTACGTGCTGGGCGGCACGGGCGGCGGCGGGATCGACTGCAGCGGCTTCACCATGAACGTGTTCCGCTCGCTGGGAATCAACCTGCCCCGCACCGCCGCCGCCCAGTGGCGCATGGGCAGCGCGGTCAGCCGCCGCGACCTGCGTGCAGGCGACCTCGTGTTCTTCAATACGATGGGCCGCGTTGCCAGCCACGTCGGAATCTATATGGGCGAAGGCATGATGGCGAACGCCAACAGCTATCACGGACGCACCATCGTAGAGCCACTGTTCAGCAACGTGTACTGGGCCAGCCGCTACAGCGGTGCTCGCCGCGTTCTGAATTAACTTTCTACAGAAGGACTTTCATTGACCCAGCCCCTGCCGACGTGCGGGGGCTTTTGCTTGGCTACGTCCGGAGCACAGAAAAGAGAAGGCGGCGCATGGCCCCTTCTCTACTGTTGGAACTTGATGAGGTTGAGATACTTACTGACGAATGATTTCGGCGTCTTTGGGCAGGGCGCGGAGACCGGCTGCCGTCAGACCCGCATTGACCTTGTAGCTGGACACAGTCAGGTCGGCCAGAACCTTGTTGCCGCTGCTGACCAGTTGCAGGCGGGTGGGCCTCCAACCTGCCTCGGTGATCCAGACGCGGGCCTTGTCGGTGCTGCCTGTGCCTTTGGGGGTGGCTTCCAACTGGAACAGACGGCTTCCTGCTGCGCCTGTGGTGCCCAGCAGTTTGACGCTGTACTGGCTGAGCAGGGTCGCCGCATTGCTGAGCTGCGTGAAATCCAGCCCGCCGAAGCCTGCCGAGCTTGCAGCCTTCTTGACTGGAGTAACGGTGATCTGGTTGGTCAGAAAGAGGTACTGACGCACCTCGTTCTTGTCGGCCACCACAACATTGTCGGCCAGAGCGTCGGGCGCAAGGAATTGCAGGCGGGCCACGCTCTGGGCCGGAATGCTCTTGACAGTCAGGTCAATTTTCTGGGCAGAACTTTCGAGGCTGGCCGTACCGCTGAGGCGAAAGGAAACGTCTTTGGCAGATTTCTGGGCGCTGTCTACGCGGTTGAGGATATCCTGGGCAGTTTGGGCGCCCGCGCCGGAAGACAGAGCTGCCAGCGTCAGAGCGGAAAGGATCAACAGGTTCTTCATGGAGGCAGTATCGTGCGCCCTCTCATGAGAAGGAAGCGCACGGGCTGATGGCTGGTTTAGCTGCCGGGTGTGCATCTTTGGACGGACGCCAGAGCGGATTATGGGGTGGTGGTGTCAGGAGTACTGCCGCTGTCAGAGGCACCGGAGCCGCCCAGTGGTAGACGGTAGCCCACGCGTGCGCCGAAGCCTGCCGTACCACCCGCAGAACGCCCGCCACGCAGATCAAGACTGAGCTGGCCGGGGCCGAGGGGCAGGCTGGCCTCTGCGCCCACACGCAGGGGAGCGCTGGCCGTGCGCCAGGGTTCGTAGGCCGAGTACAGGCGCAGGCTGCTGCCCTCGCCCAGCAGTTCGGGCACAGTCACGCTGGCCGTGAGGCCGTAGGTGAAACCCGTATTGCCCGAACCCATCTGACCGCGCCCAGCAAGCGCGTCCAGTCCGAGGCTCAGGCCCGCTTCGGTGGCGTAGGTCAGGCCGCCCGTCACGCCCAGAACGCCCTGCCCGGTGCGTGCGCCTGCACGGAAGGTCAGGGTTCCGGTGCGCTCGGTGGCCGGTTCCAGCGTGGGATCGTCGCCCTCACTGGGGGCCAGTACACGGGTGAGGTCGCGGCGCGATTCCAGGCCCACGAATCCCTGATTCTGTGCCCCCAGTTCTGCGCCCAACACAGCCACGAGGGTGCGGTTGACGCGGTAGCGGGCGGTGAGATCGGCGGCAAGGCCCCGGTCACGCAGATCAGTCGGCGCGAACGTCCAGGCCGCCAGCGGGTCTACGGCAGTGGCCGACGTGGTAAAGAAACTGGCCCCGGCATTCAGCGCCACCGGGCCAGCCGTGCCCGTGGCGCGGGAAGACAGGCGCAGGCCACCTCGCCAGGTGAGTGCCAGATCGGTACGGGAGCTGACGGCCCCCAGCGGCGGCAGCGACAGGCCCAGCGCGTAGCCCAGATCTACAGCCCGGTTGGACACGCCCGCCGACAACGTGCCGCCCAGCGCACTCACCTCAGACACGCCGACACGCGCCGCCGCGTATTGCCAGAAATTGCCTGCGGTGCGGCCCGTATCCACCTGATAGCTAACGCCGAAATCCAGATTCACCGCGCCCGCCGAACTGCCCAGCAGGGCCGCACCCAGCGCCAGAGTCTTGATCTTTCCTGCCCGAGTCTGCTTCATAGGGGTCAGGGTAGCAGGCAGGCAAAGGCACAGTGACACTCCCCGTCCAACCTTCAGAAATGGGTCAGGCACACGCCCAGTCAGCAGGTTAGCCTGAACCATGCGCCCCCTACTTCTGCCCCTTGCCGCCGTTTCCGCTGCCCTTGTGGGCTGTGCGCCCATCCAACAGGCCGTGCAGGTCCCAACCTTCGAGGTTCAGAGCGTGCGCCTGAACAGCCTGACCCTGCTGGGCAACCCCACCGCCAACGTGACCCTGCGGGTGAAGGTCGGCAATCCCAACCCCGTTCCGGTGCGCCTTGCCAACATTGCCAGCCGCCTGATCCTGGACGGGCAGGACGTGGGCACGGTCAATCTGCCCAACGTGAACCTGCCTGCTCGCGGCGAAACCGTGCAGGACGCCAACCTGAGCCTTCCCCTGAGCCTCAGCGCAGGCGCAGCTTTCCTGAACGTTGCGCGTGGACAGCAGGTCAGCTACCGTCTGGACGGAACCTTCACCGCCGACCTGGGTGTGCTGGGGCAGCCGACCTTCGGGCCGTTCACGCTGAGTCAGGGGGTCTGGAAGCAGCCCGCAATCCTGCCGTTTTAAAGGGCGCAGAAAGGAGGTTGTAGGCTGTGGGGGTGAATGCTGATGCTGCCGCGCCCGGTTTCCCTCCCTTCTCCGACCCGCAGCGGGCATGGGCCTATCTGCCGGCTGAACCCCTGGAGGGACAACTGGGCGGCCCTCTGTCTGGCCTGAGCTTCAGTATCAAAGACCTGTACGGCGTACCGGGCTGGCCGCTGAGCGCCAGTACCCTCGCCCCCGTGCCTGATCCGGGCCAGAGCGTGCTGGTACAGCGGCTTCTGGAACTTGGAGCCTCGGCGGTGGGAAAAACACATCTGCACGAAATCGCACTGGGAATTACAGGGATGAACGGGTACGGCGGCACCGAACATCCCACGCTGCCGGGGCACAGTCCAGGCGGAAGCAGCAGCGGCGCGGCGGTCAGTGTGGCGCTGGAACAGGCCGACCTTGCCCTGGGTACCGACACGGGCGGCAGCATCCGCGTTCCGGCGGCGTGGTGCGGCGTGGTGGGTTTCAAGCCCAGCAAGGATCACTCCGATTATTCACTGGCAGGAGTGCTGCCCCTCAGCCCCACCTGCGACCATGCGGGGCCACTGGCGCGGCACACCGCAACGTTGGCCCGCGTTCACGAGGCCCTGACCGGACATCAGATCGAGGCTCAATCCTGGGCAGGCCTGCGCGTGGGGCTGTGGTTGCCGGAAGGCTGGACAGACCGCCCGGTGCGGGAAGCGGTGCAGGCGTTCGCGGCGCGGCTGGGAGGTCTGGGGGCCAGCGTCTCCCCCGCCCTGCTGCCCGAAATGCTGGATGCCTACACCCCCATCGTGCTGAGTGAGGCGGCAGCCGTACATAAAGAAGCCCTGCGGCAAACCGATCCCGGTTTTACCCCCTTCACACTGGGACTGCTGCGGCAGGGGGCGGCACTCACGGAGGCAGAAGTACAGGCCGCCCACGCCCGCCGGGCCGAATACCGGGCACTGTTGGATGATCTCTGGAACAGCTTCGATGTCCTGCTGGCCCCCGCTGTACCCACCCCGCCTCCACGCATCGGCCAGGAAGACGCCGCTCTGGAAGGCGGCCCGCTCCCCCTGCGCCGCGCCGTGCTGCGCCTGACTGCGCCGTTCAGTCTGCTGGGTGTTCCGGCGCTGGCCCTGCCCACCGCAACCCCGTTTGTGGGCCTGCAACTGATGATGCGGCACGGGGAGGACGACCGCCTGCTGGGGCTGGGGCTATCGGCAGAAACTCCGGTTCAGGCACTCTGAGTCAGCAATGCCTTCCCCATCTCTACTGCACCCACTCACGGTTTCGGCATAGGCTGAGGCATGACTTTCCGCGCTACCCGTTTCGCCCTCGCTGCGGCCCTCACTTCCGCTCTGGCTTCTGCATTGGCTCCTGCTCTGGCCCAGACAAATACACCGCCCACACCGACCAAATGGGGCGCACTGACCCTCAAGATCACGCGCTCGCCCATGACCGACAACAGCATGCCCGCCGCCCGCCTGACCCTCAGCAACGGCAGCCGCACCATCTTCACGGTTTCAGACTCTTCAGTCGAAGCCGAGCTGGTGCCCCTGCGTCCCGGCGGTCTGCCCGAGCTGGTGGTGACTACCTTCTCGGGCGGGGCACACTGCTGCTCTACGGCCTACATTTTCACGCAGGATATCGGCGGCGTACAGAACATCGGCATTCTGGATGCCGGCAACTACGGCTTCCGACCAGTGGATTTCAACAAGGACGGGACCTCCGAACTGCTGGTAGGTGTGGACTCGCTGGCCTACTTCGACTACTCGTATGCCGACAGCCCCAGCCTCAGCAGCGTGATCGGCTGGGACGGCATCCGACTGGCCGACCGTACCCGCGCCTACGCCTATGTGCCGGAGCAGGAAGCCGCCCGCGAGCTGAAGGAACTGCGGAGTCGCATGATCGAATTTCCCGAACTGGAAAGCCTCACGCCCCGTCTGAGCGGCTATTACGGCAACATGATCCTGGCCGGACGGGGCGCGGAAGCCGAGCGGGTCATCGCGGCTTTGCCGGGAGTTCCCCGCCTGAAGGCGTGGTTTGCCGCCCACCGCACGGCCCTGATCGACGCCCTGTATGCCCAACCCGAACGCCGCCTGCGGGCCGTGAACAGTCCCGTGTACCCGGTTCCAGAGACGGAAACGCCTTGAGGCGCCCGCTGCTGCTGTTGCCGCTGCTGCTGGCCGCCTGTGCGCCCGCCACCCAGCCGCAGGCCGTGCAGGTGTTCGAGGGAGAGGCCACCGTGCTGCTGCGCCCGCAACAGTACCGCCTGACCCTAACCGTCAGCCCGCTGACCTACGACGCGAAAGGCGTGATGGAAAACCGCTCCAGCGGCGACCGCTTTTCGGCCACAGGGACATTGCTGCCCGCACCCGACGGCAGCCAAGAACTGACGGTGAAGCTGGAGGCCAACGCTGGCCCCAGCGCCCGCTTCAGCATTCTGGGCTTCGGGCTGGACGGCCTGAGCGCCAAATCAGACGCCTTTCTGAGCGGCACGGTCAAGGGTGATCTGCTCTCGGGCCGCCTGCGCGTGAATGCGCTGAGTTACCCGGTGACGTTGCGGCGGGTGCGGTAGGGATCGTAAACCTGTGGATCGTGGATCGTGGATCGTGGATCGTGGATCGTGGATCGTGGATCGTGGATCGTGGATCGTGGATCGTGGATCGTGGATCGTGGATCGTGGATCGTGGATCGTGGATCGTGGAGTGAATAACTGAGGTTTTGGGCGGTGTCAAGGGCTTGGTTTCCTTGTGGCTGCCCAAAATCCCACTGTCCACATCCGTGTGAGGCCATCGTCCACGCAGTGGGCGGGCCAATTCCATTTCTGAATGAACTGGCGATTCCGCTTCAAAAGGACGATCCAGCCGAGCTAGAACGCGGCAAGATCACTCCTCCTCAGCGGAGCGACGCTCCCCATGCCCCCTCTGGGGGTAGGGGGCTGGGGGGTGGGGGAATCCAACGTAAAAGCCCCGCCAAAATCTCCGCCCTCTTACGCTAAACTGGCCCTTCCTGCCCAGCAAAAGCGGGCAATCTCCGGCCCCGGAATCCCTCCGGCCAGCCCCAAGGACGTGATCGAATGAAGGCCCACCTTATTACTTACGGCTGCCAGATGAACGAGTACGACACCCATCTGGTGCAGTCCCAACTGGTCAGCTTCGGCGCTCAGATCGTAGACAGCGTGGACGAGGCTGATTTCGTGCTGATCAATACCTGCGCGGTGCGCGGCAAACCTGTAGACAAGGTTCGCAGCGTGCTGGGCACCCTCCGCAAACTGAAAGCCGAGCGGCCTCTGGTGATCGGCATGATGGGTTGCCTCGCCCAACTGGAAGAAGGGCAGCAGATTGCCCGCAAGTTTGAAGTGGATGTGCTGCTTGGCCCCGGCAGCCTGCTGGATATCGGCAAGGCGCTGGAGAGCAACGAACGCTTCTGGGGTCTGCAATTCAAGGACGAGTTGCACGACCATATTCCGCCGCCGCCCGCAGGCAAATTGCAGGCGCACCTGACCATCATGCGCGGCTGCGATCACCACTGCACCTACTGCATCGTGCCCACCACACGCGGCCCGCAGGTCAGCCGTCACCCCGACCAGATTCTGCGCGAGCTGGACATGCAACTGGCCGCAGGCGTGCAGGAAGTAACCCTGCTGGGCCAGAACGTGAACGCCTATGGGGTGGACGGCGGGGCGAAACTGGCCGGATATCCCACCTTTGCCAACCTGCTGAGAATGGTGGGGCAGAGCGGCATCCGGCGCATCAAATTTACGACCAGCCACCCCATGAACTTTACGGAAGATGTGGCCGCAGCGATGGCCGAAACGCCTGCCGTGTGCGAGTTCGTGCATCTGCCGGTGCAGAGTGGCAGCAACCGCGTGCTTCGGCGCATGGCCCGCGAGTACACCCGCGAGGAGTACCTGCACCACATCGCCAACATCCGTAAACACATCCCGAACGCCGTGCTGGCAACCGATATCATCGTGGGCTTCCCCGGCGAAACCGAGGCCGACTTTGAAGAAACGCTGAGCCTGTACGACCAGGTAGGCTACGACAGCGCCTATATGTTCGCGTATTCGGCCCGCCCCGGTACGCCCAGTTACAAGCACTTTGAAGACCTGCCGCGAGAGGTGAAGGTAGAGCGCCTGACCCGCCTGATCGCCAAGCAAAAGGAATGGAGCGCCCGCAAAAACGCCGCCCATGTGGGCAGTATTCAGGAAGTCCTGCTGCGCGGCGACGCCTTCAGCGAGGGTTTTCTGGAAGGCCACACGCGGGGCAACCACCCGACCGTGGTTCCCAAAGTGCTCGGCATCACGGGCGCGGGCGTTCACCGGGTACGGATCAATCAGGCAACCCCACACATGATGTACGGCACCCTGATCGACGCCAACGGCAATGATCTGCCCGAACTGCCGCGCTTTGCACCAGAAGCAGCGGCGCTGGTCAGCCCTTTGCAGATGGCGTAAATGGGGTGTGATACGGGATTAAACTGAGTCGCGACTATGCGACCTGCCTCGCTGTTCCCGCATCAGACGTCCGATGAGTTGGAGTTGGCCTACCGCCAGTCCGAGCGAGCGGTGGAGCGCTCCCGCTGGCAGATCTTGTGGCTGAAAAGCAAAGGGTTATCCATTCCAGAGATCAAAGCGGTCACGAGTTTTTCGCGCAGCACGATCAGCACGTTGATTCGGGCTTACAACAAAGATGGGCCAGCGGCGGTGGTGGACAGACGCCGTTGGAA
>NZ_KB899763.1 GCF_000378445.1 Deinococcus aquatilis DSM 23025
GTTACGCGTTACTCACCCGTGCGCCACTAGGGTCCGAAGACCCTCGTTCGACTTGCATGTCTTAAGCACGCCGCCAGCGTTCACCCTGAGCCAGGATCAAACTCTCCAAAAAGTGGATTCAGTGCAGCTTCCAAAGAAGCTGTAATGATCAGTTTGTCCATGCAACAGGTCGCATGGTCGATTTGCGAACTTCCAAGGAAGTTCTTCATTTGGCGTCTCCGCCTTGCTTCAGTCTGGAGATCAGCATTCCTGCCAACCCGCTGAAATTGCCCTGTCAGGCAACCCTGTTCTCGTATGCTCTTCACTTTTCATGCGTCCCGCCTCTCTTGAGGCTCAGAAAGATTACAGGCCAAGCCTCCTTCTGTCAACCCCCTCCTGAATGTCTGCCAAAGGTGCACATCGCCAAAATCAGAAAACGCCGTATAGCACGCCCTTTTTGTGTGTCACGCCGAATCTGACTCGACCCTCTACGAATCTCTTATGCTCCAGAGATGGAACTGACAGGCAGTTGGACGGACATCTACGGCAGCGTGCGGGCAAGTTTTGAGGGACGGGCAGGCGGGCAAGTGTGGTTGGTCGCGGCTCCAGCCGATCAAGCGGCAGCCGTGCCAGACACTCTTCAGGCGGTAGACGGCAAGGGCCGCGCAGAACTGCTGGTGCATGAAGGCGTCACGCCTCTGTTGGCCGCCATCACAGAACTGAAGCCCTATGGCGTATTGGTCGTGGCGCAACAGCACCTCTCGGGAGGGCCAGCCGTTACTGTTTTGGCGCAGGAAATAGAAGCAGACGGCGTCAGCTACCGCGAAGGAGCCTCTTTTCCAGCCTGGGTCAGTGCCTTGGGAAGCAGCGGGCAGCAGGGCGTGAGCGAGGCTGCCAGCGCCGCAGCCAGTGCGGGCCTTCCAGTGGTGGTGGCGACAGCCGCAGAGGTCGGCAGAATGCTGGAAGACTGGATGGACCACACACCGCATGGCCGTTAAGTACTTCGATACTCGCTCTGCTTCACAGCTTTGCAAGTCCGCTCAGTTCATCCAGAGATAAACTTCGACCTCCTTAAAAGCAATCCCGGCCCGCCTCTCCTCTGCCCGCTGCACCTACACTCCTGAGGTGATGGCCCCCGTTCCCACCCCTACCGCCCCCGATTCCACCATTCGGCATCTCTATGTGCATGTGCCGTTTTGCCCCAGCATTTGCCCGTACTGCGATTTTCATGTCCTGACCCGGCGGGCAGGGTTGGTGGAAGCCTATCTGGAGCGCATAGAAACCGAGGCGGCAGAGCTGGCGGCCCGCTACGACGTAGATCTGGATACGGTGTATCTGGGCGGCGGCACCCCCAGTTTTCTGCGCGACTCGGAAATCACGGCGTTGGTGGGCAGCGTGCGGCGGCATCTGGGCTGGGGACGGCTGGAAAATACGCTGGAGATCAATCCGGGCACGGTCAGTACTGAACGGGCGGCGCTGTGGCGCGGGCTGGGTATAGACCGGGCCTCAGTGGGGGTGCAGAGCCTCGACGACGCCACCCTGCGTTTTCTGGGCCGCACCCACGATTCGGCGCAGGCCAGGGCTGCCGTGAGTACGCTGATCGACGCAGGCTTCCGGGTCAGCGGCGACCTGATCACCGCCGTGCCGGGGCAACCGCTGGAGGCCGATATTGATGGACTGGTGGCGCTGGGAGTGGGTCACATCAGCGCCTATACCCTGACCATCGAACCCGGCACCGAGTTTGCCCGCCGGGGCGTGACCGTGGAGGAAGACGACGAGCGAGCAGGCTTTGAGCGCACCGAAGAACTCCTGACCGCGCACGGCTTTGACCGCTACGAGATCAGCAACTATGCGCGGCCCGGTCAGCAGTCGCGGCACAATCTGGCCTACTGGGGCAACCGCTTTTATCTGGGGCTGGGGCCGGGTGCAGCGGGCCATTACCCGGTGTCAGGCACACCCGCAGGGCAGGAGGCAGGACTATTGGGCCAGCGCCGCACCAATCTGCATCTGCACGAGTGGCTGACCGGTGCAGCGGGCGAAACACAGGCCATAGACGCCGAAGAGTACGTGACCGACGCGCTGTTCATGGGCCTGCGGGTACGGCAGGGCATCAGCCTGGGCGACCTGACGCGCCGTAGCGGGCTGAACGTGGCCGAACACTACGCCGCCCCCTTGAAGGCCAACCTGACGCGGGGGCTGTTGGCACTGGAAGGCGACACGCTGCGGGCCACGCCGCAGGGCTGGTGGGCACTGAACCGCGTGATCACAGATTTTTTGGAGGAATAGACCACTTCAAGTCTGGTCGGAACAGGAATCGCGAGGCCAGAAAGTGGGTGAAGTGCCCAGAACCATAACGTTCCGGGCACTTCACCCACTGACCACTCACCACTGACTACCTACAGTTTTTTACGCCCCGTATTTGTTCAGTTTCAGCGCGTTCGCCATCAGGAGCGGCATGATGTCGGTGCCACGGCGAAGGCCAAGGCTACCCCGGCCCGCTTCCTCTTCGGTGTAACGGGTGGCATGGTCTTTGCGGCCATAGTCGCTGTGAATCAGCAGGGGTACGGGGTGCCAGGAGTGGCTGGCGAGTTTGCTGGGCGTGGAGTGGTCGCCCACGATGCACAGCACGTCAGGATTCAGGGCCAGCAGTTGGGGCAGCAGCGCGTCAAAGAGTTCGATCTTTTTGACCTTGGCGGCAAAATCGCCGTCTTCGCCCGTGGAATCGGTCTTTTTGACGTGGAAGTAGAAGAAATCGTATTTGCCCCAGTTCTCGGTGAGGGCGGCCACTTTGCCTTCCAGGGCGTCTTCGTGGCCCTCTACGGGCAGCACATCCATGCCCACGAGGCTGGCAAGGCCCTTGTACATCGGGTAGCTGGCAATACAGGCGGCCCGCAACTGGTAGGCCGCGTCGAAGGAAGGGAAGTGGGGCACGTCGCTATAACCACGGAACAGCACGCCGTTGACCTGCGGTTCGGCGCTCAGGGCAGCCTCGGCGCGGGTCACGAAAGCGTTGACCAGTGCAGCGGTTTTGGCGCTGGCCTCGTCGTGGGCCACTGCTGTCATGGGCTGCACACCCGTGTCCTGAGGGTCTACATCGCTGATATTGGCCCCCAGAGCCACGCCGCCCACCGCCCGGAACACCACCACGAAACGGTGTTCGGATTCGGTATAGATCTCGACGGGCGTGCCATCGATTTCGGCAATGGTTTCACGCAGCTTGGCGACGATCTCGGCGTTCTTTTCGTCGCTGGGGCGTCCGGCGCGGCGGTCATCCACGATTCGGCCCGCGCCCAGAGTGGCGAAGTTACCGCGCACGGCCACATCACCCGCGCCCAGCTTGACGCCGATGCCCACGGCACTCAGTGCGCCGCGCCCCACCACGTAATGCAGCGGGTCGTATCCGAACAGGCTGAGGTGGCCGGGGCCGCTGCCGGGGGTGATGCCCGCGCCCACCAGTTCGGCCAGCCCAAGCTGCGAGGCCGCCGCCAGCGCATCCAGATTCGGCGTTTTGGCGGTGGCCAGTTCGGTGTCGCCGCCCGGAGTCATGGGCAGGCCGCCCACGCCGTCCAGCACCACCATCAGGATTTTGCTGTCGGTTTTCTTTGCCAGCCCGCGCACGGTATCCAGAAGATCGCTCATGCCAGAAAGTGTAGCCCTTACACCCTCAGGGGGCGGTCAGGGGTCTAGGGGAAGGACTTTAATCGTTCGGGCCGCAATTATTCAGGCCGCACAAACTGCCCCTGCTCATCCAGCGCCGGGTAAGCTTCGCCGCGCTCGCGGTAGCCCGCTGCAAGGTCGGGGTAGCCCCATTCAAAGGCAATCCGGGCCAGTTCATCAGGCGCAAGCTGGGGCGTGTCGTACATTCCGGCAGCCAACCTCTGGCGCTGGGCTTCAAACAGGATGGTCGCCGCTGCCACCGACACGTTCAGGCTCTGCACCATGCCGAACATCGGAATGATGATGTTGCCGTCTGCCGCATCTGCCGCCGCATCCGACACGCCCCATTTTTCTGCACCCAACAGCACGCAGGTGGGCCGGGTGTAATCGGGGGTTCGGTAGTCCACGCTGCGCTGGCTGAGGTGCGTGGCAAGCACCTGTACGCCCTGCGCCTGCAAGTCACGCACCGCGCTCACGGCATCGGCATGGGGCTGCACCTTCACCCATTTGTGGGCGCTGCCCGAGGTGGCCTCGTAGGCACTGGAACCGAAAGTGGGCATCTCGCCACTTTTGGGGGGCACGGCGTGGGCGGTCAGCACGCCTACTGCGTCGCAGGTCCGCAGGATGGCGCTGAAGTTGTGGGGCTTGTTGACCTCGTCCATCAGGACGCTGAGGGTCGGCTGGCGCTTGCCCAGCACCCGCATGATTTTTTGAAAGCGCTCGGGCGTCATAAGGAATCAGGGTAACCCACCGGGGCACGGTATTCACTCCACGGTAGTCACTCCGCAGCATTCACGACACGGCGTTCTTCAGGCCCAGCGCCGCGCATAGACTTCGATGTCAAATTTGCGTTTCAGACCGCCCGCATTCATGTAGCGCACCGTGCCGAAGATCGGGCGGCGTGCCCAGGGGCGGTCATGCAGACCGAACACCCAGCTGATGCCCGCATAGCTGTTGGCGTTGCGGCCATCCTGCTCATAGCGGTTGTTGAGGAAAATCAGGTGGGCGTGCGCTTCTTGCGGCGTGGCCGTCCACTCCAACACCTTTTTGCCCCAGTACATCCGCATGTAGTTATGCATCCGCCCGGTTCTGACCATCTCGTTCTGGGCGGCGTTCCAGTAGGGATCGTGGGTTTCGGCTTGCTCCAGCTGGTCGCGGGTATACAGGACTTCGCGCCTGTCTCCGGCGTGTTCTTCCAGCGTTCTTTTGGCCCAGTCGGGCAGGCCATCGTAGGTGTCGTAGTGCGGGTTGTAGTGGCAGAGATTGAAACTCAGTTCGCGCCGCACGATCAATTCTTCCAGAAAGGTATCGGCCCCCGGCCCACCCTGCTCGCGTGCGGCCAGCGCAGCCGTGAGGGGCGAGAGTTGCCCGTAGTGCAAGAAGGCGCTGAGGCGGCTGCTGCCGTCCTGCGTGGGGTCGTTGCGGGTATCGGCGTACCCCGCGAGTTGCTGGCCCATAAAGGCCCTCAGGCGGGTCAGGGCGGCCACCTCTCCACCTGCCTCGCGGCCTGCGCCCACGCTGAAATCCAGCGGCAGGGTTTTTACAGTTGCCGCAGGGTCAGAGACATCCAAGGTAGGCAGATCGAGATCGGTGGGCCAGTCCTGCGCCGCACGCTTTAGCTCCTGCGTTTCTAGCGGAACAAAATAATCATGCCAGAGGCGGTGAATCTTGGGCCGGATGGTGCGGGCGGCGTACTCCTGCTTGGGGCTGGTGGTTTCTACAGGAATCAGGGCCTCGGATTCCACCTGCACCAGCGGCACGCTCAGGCGCTCTGCCAGGGTTTTGCGCCACACCCGCTGAATTCGCAGATACCCCCGGTCAGTGACCACAAGCGCCGCACCTGCCGAGGCCGCCAGGACCACCTCGGGCGGAGAGCCGAGGCGCACTCTGAAGGGAATGCCGCGTGCCGCCAGCCCCGCCGTGAGGTCGCGCAGACCTTCCAGCAAAAACTGGTAGTGGCGGGCATTGGCTTCCGGAAAGCTGGGGGTGAGACCGAACACGGCGGCCAGAGGAAGCCCGAGTCGGTTGGCCTCCCGAACCGCGTATTCCAGGGCGTGATTGTCGGTGACGCGCACGCTGGCCTGCACCCACAGCAGCACAAACCCGCCCCGGCTGTCCGGCTGGCCCGCCCGAAGTTGCTGCACCCGAGAAGCTTGAATCATGCGCCGATTGTGCCGTGAAGAGGCCGAGATTGATGGTGGGGAATCGTGCGGGGAAGATATGCAGACCCGTGAAGCAAATGCCTTGGGTTGATGAACAGCATCAACACCCTGGTCTTCCTGATGAAGAAGCAACAAACACTGCCGCCCAAGTCTGTGTGAGGCCGTCGTCCGCGCAGCGGGCGGGCCAATTCCAACGTTAAGACGACGGGCAATTCCGCTTCAGATGAGCGAGAAAGCCGAGTCTGAACGCGACAAGATCACTCCTGCCGAGCGCAGCGACCACTCCCCTGACCCCTTTGGGGGCGGGGGCTGGGGGGTGGGGGAAAATTGGCAGCAGACCCAGAAACTAATATTCAGCCCCCAGGTAACCGCCGAACCGGAAGCTGCACCCACCCGCGCCGAGACACCCACCGCAGCGCAATGATGACCAGCGCTCCGGCCAGCTGTGCCTGAAAAGGCGTGACATACGGATACAACAGCAGCACGGCCAACGCGCCCAGCGCCGCAGCCGTGGCATACAGCTGGTCGCGCCGGTACATCACTTCCGGCACCTCATTGGCAATCAGGTCACGGATGATGCCGCCGCCCACACCGCTGAGCATTCCCACGAAGATCACGCCCAATGGCCCCAACCCGAAATTGATAGCCCCAATAGCGCCTGAAGCGGCGAACAGGGCCAGCCCCGCCGTATCGAAAATACTGAGGGTACGCTCGAAGCGGGCCAACCGTTCTCCGAAGGCGAAGGCCAATCCTGAGCCTGCCAGGGCCACCCACAGGTAGGTTTCGTCGCGTAGAAAGAGGGGCGGCGTCTGGCCCGTCAGGGTGTCGCGGATTGCCCCGCCGCCCACTGCCGTGACGCAGCCCAGCACGACCACTCCAAACAGATCGAAGCGTTTGCGGATGCCCAGCAGCGCCCCCGACATGCTGAAGGCCAGGATGCCCAGCAAATCCAGCAGGCGCAGGCCCAGTGCCAGCGTGATGGGCGGAATCAGTTCATGCACGCCCTGCACTCTATCTCTGGACTCTGTCTGTGCCGCCCGGCCCCTCTGCACTGCACCGGAACGCGCCCCACCACACAGGCGAAGGCCAATGCTGTCCTGCACCCCAAACCCTCAGCAGGCGCGGCGTGCTATACTCCCGCCTGTTGTCTCGCCCGCCCGATGTTGGCTGCGCCCTCACAGCGCACCAGCACGCAAGCACCCCGGCGGGCAGAGCGCGCCCCGGCGGGAAACGCCGAGCGGCCCAAGGAGAACCCAGCATGGCCAAGCACCCCGTTCCCAAGAAGAAGACCAGCAAGAGCAAACGCGATATGCGCCGCAGCCACCACGCACTCGTGGCCCCCAACCTCAACGCCTGCCCCCACTGCCACGCCAAGAAACTGAGCCATCACATCTGCCCCAGCTGCGGATACTACGATGGTCGTCAAGTTCTGGCTGTCTAAGGTCAGACTTCAGAAGGTAAATGCCCCCCAGTTCGGGGGGTTTTTGCTGTTTAGAGGGAGCAGAATTAGGACTGCGGGTCATGAATGGCAGGGGATGAAGGACAGACAGCCGCGCTGCTTCTCCCCTCCTGCCTCTGGATCGTCAGGGGAAGCGTTACAGCCATCAATGTTTACAGTGGCTTAAAGCTCAAGCTCATCGCCTAAAACTGCCTGCCCCTCACACCCGCAAATCTTCTTCTTCGGTCAGGAAATCCACCGCGCCCGAGCCGATTTCGTAGAAGGCCCCGATCACGCGGATTCGGCCCGACTGTTCTGCGGCGGCGATGTATGGCGTGTGCCGCAGCATATCGGCCTGATAGCGCACGTTGTTCAGGACCGCCTCGCGCATCCGGGCTTTTTTGTCCCGAATGGGCGGCATCTGGCTTACACACGGCTGGATTTTTTCGATCAGTCGGCGCAGATGCTCTGGTTCCTGGGCCACCTGCTGCGGAGGCAACAGGGCCGCCGCGACCGCGCCGCAGCCCTCATGCCCCAGCACCATGATCAGCTGAATATCCAGATGCTTGATGGCGTATTCCAGCGTGCCGAGGCCCGATTCGCCCACCACATTGCCCGCCACCCGAATCACGAACAGTTGGCCTAACCCCTGATCGAACACCAGTTCGACGGGCACGCGGCTGTCACTGCAGGCCAGAATGGCGGCGTAGGGCGTCTGACGCATGATCTGGGCGCGGCGCTGGTTGGCCCCCACATCCGGGTTGCCGCCCTGCCCCGAAAAAAAGCGGGAGTTACCGTCCTTGAGGGCCTGAATTGCTGCTTCTGGCGTCTGAACATCAGCCTGCTTGAGGCCAGCGATGTCTTCCATGCTGGCCCCCCGGCGCACGGCGTCCAGAATGCGGCGCTCCAGGTCGGTAGGAAGGTCGGTGGGGAGAGGATCGCTCACGCCTTCTATCCTAAATGGGGCGGGCTGCACCGGGTTCATCACCACTGGGTTGATAAACACTGGGTTCACAACCCGCACCGAAGTTGCTGGGTTGTACCCCGTTCAGGCAAAATTGGCCGTTATGCTGGGCAGCATGATGGACATGCTCGACCCCACCCAAGAACCGACGCTGGCCGAATTGCTGGAACGGTACGCCATGTTGCGTGACACCATGCTGGGACTGGAAGCCGAAAAAGAAGCGTTGGGCGCACAGATCAAGGCAGCGCTGCAAACGGGTGAGCAGGCCGAAACCGACCTGTACCGGGCCACCCTCAAGGTTTCGCGGCGGGTGGAATACCCTCTGGAACGCTTCCGGGAGGTGTTCGGAGACGCGGCGACGCTGGAAGCCGCCACCATCGACCGCAAGAAGGCCGAAGCGCTGGCACAGGCGGGCGACCTCGACAAAGACGCGCTGCGGAATTTGAGCGTGGTGAAAGAAACGCAGGCGCTGGTCTTGCAGCCCAAAACGCGCTGACCGGATACGCTGCGCCCAGCGCACTTGATGGAGATGCAGGATTATCTGCGGATGACATACCCGGCGCAGGCTTTAGCCCATGAGCGAGTCTGTTTCCTCAGGATTGGCCCGGCTCCATGTACTGCTCGACCCTACCCTTCCTGCCTATCAGCAATGGCCGACTGAGGCTCTGATCTGGACTCGGGCCAGTCAGTGGGCCTCCTGCACAGAGACGGGCAACACACCAATAGGACGCACAGAAACAGGCAGCACAGAGACGGAAATGAAGCGGCGGCAGGAGGCCAGAAGCCTGCGCTCCGACCTCGCGCCCACGCCCCGCTAAGTCTCCTAACTTCCGCGCCCGGTCCTCCCCCAAGCGGGCCTGTAATGCTCATCTCAGGTCAGATGAGAGCGGAGGCGTATTCTGCTGAGCGTATGAACGCCGCCGCCCAAGTCAAGACCTACCTCGACCTCGTGAAATTTGAGCACACGGTGTTTGCTCTGCCGTTTGCCTACGCGGGGATGCTGCTGGCAAGTCTGGCGGCTAATGGGACGGGGTGGCCGGGCTGGAGCGTGCTGATCTGGGTCACGGTGGCAATGGCGGCGGCCCGCACAGCGGCGATGGGAGCCAACCGGGTCATCGACCGTTTTATAGATGCCAAGAACCCGCGCACAGCAGGCCGCGAAGTGCCCAGCGGCAAAATTACGCCCGGCCAGGCCTGGACGCTAGTGGTGGTCAGCCTGGTGGTCATGGCGTTCGCGGCGGCGCAGCTTAATCCCCTGTGCTTGGTGCTAATGCCGTTGGCGGTCGTGTTCCTGATCGGTTACCCCTACACCAAGCGCTTTACCTGGCTGTGCCATGCGTGGTTGGGCATCACCGACGGCGCGGCGGCAGCGGGCGGCTGGATTGCCGTCACGGGCCATTTCGCTCCTCCCGCGTGGCTGCTGTGGGCGGTGGTCATCTTCTGGATGATCGGGCTGGACGTGATCTACGCCACGATGGATTACGACTTCGACCGCCGCAACAACGTCAAGAGCATTCCTGTGCGCTTCGGTATTCCGCAGGCCCTCAAGATTGCAGCGGGCAGCCACGCCCTCACCTTTTTGCTGCTGCTGGCGGTCGGCGCGGCAGTGCAGGCCAGCGGGTGGTATTACCTCGCGGCGGTGGCGATGGGCGGCATCTTGCTGTACGAACACCGCATCGTGAATCCCGACGACCTGACCCGCGCCAACGTGGCCTTTTTCGACGCGAATATGTGGCTGGCCCTGACGATGTTGGCGGGCGTGATCGTGGATGTGATATGGCGCACGGTCAACGGTTGAGGGGTCAACGGGTCAATATCCCGCACGATATTCGGGCCGCCTTTGCCGACGGCGAGGAACGCCACGCCCTGACGCTGCTGCTGCGCGAGCGCGACCTTTACCCGGCGGGATCACGGGCCTGGGCCGAACTGGAGCGCCTGAGCGGGCTGGTCATGATTCATATGCTGCGGGAAGTGGAAGGAACATTTGCTCTGGAAAGGGCCGATACGCTGCTAGATGCCCTCCCCGATGGCACGCCCCCAGTGCGGCGTGAAGAGCGCCCGACGTTGGCATGGTTGGAAACGGAAGGCGAAGGCTGACGAACAGCCCGGCGGCCCGCTAGACTCCGGCCAATGTCCGTCCTCCTCTCATTGCTGCCCACTCCGGATACCGCGTGACGCTGGAAAGTTCTGAAACCGAGTTTGCCTCGCGCTACGCGGGGTGGGCAGCGGTAGGTCAGGTCTACCCACAACGGGAAGGCAGCCCCCTGATAGAGTTTTCATCGGGTGGGCGCGTGCTGTACCTGTTTGACCGCAGCGGCCCATACGCGGTGCGGCCCGGCCCCGCCAAACTGGTGGTTCACGGCATTCTCGATCTGAGCGCCACCGAGGTCCGCACGGAACCTGCAGACCGCCGTGAAGAGTTGACCGTCATCGGTATCTCGGGACTGGAAGGTGTGGGTGAAGTGCTGGACGTGTCGCGCCGCTCCTGGGTTGTACGTGCACGTCTCCCGCTGGTGCTCTCCAGTTTCACGACCCTCCCCGAGGTGCGGCCCGGAGATTGGGTAGGCTTCCGCACGCTCCCGCTCCTGCACGGTTTCGCCATAGAACAGGGTTTCGCCTCCAATAACCGACCCACCTGAAATCGGCAGGGTATTCGGTTGACTCTGAGCCATTCCCCCGGATCTGAAGTGGTTCTTTAGAATTTCCTGAACCTTCGGGTGGGTCGGAATCTCCTCTCAGGTCCCAGAGGATACACGCAGGAGGCATTTTTCACAGATTCGCTGTGATCAGGCACTTCCAGCCATGCTTCTCCAGGTTGTCGGGTCGGTAGAGAGAACTCAAAGGCGATGAGCTTTGGCAGCTCCTTCCTGACAAAACTCTAAGAATGAGAGAGGTGAAAGGCCAATGGGCTTTACGTGAGCCAAAGGTTCAGGCATCATCAACCTATTCCCATGCCTCCCGATCTGTTGCTTCCCCTCCCGGCACAGCCCACGCCTTCACAGCTGGCCTGCCTAGTTATGGTGGATCTGGTAGGAAGCACACGTCTAGCGCACCAATTGCCGCTGGATCATTACATGGCGTTGATGGCCGAATTCGTTCAGATTCTCATCCTGAGTTTTGAGGCCCTGGGTGGACAGGTACTGCAACATCAGGGTGATGCGGTGCTGGCGTTGTGGAATGAGGCACAGGTGAGTGCAGGTATCACCGCAGCCCTGGAAGCGCATGAACGATCGGCGCGTCTGTCGTTGGCGACCATGTTGGGCGTTCGTCTTCAGGTACGCAGTGGTGTAGCGGTAGGTCAGGTCATCACAGGGATGGTCGGCGGTCAGCCCAGTGCCTACGGCCTGCCTGTCAATTATGCGTGTCGCCTGTGCAGCGCAGCCGAAGTCGGTGAAACGTTGGTCTGCGGCACAGCCAGGCAGTTGGCACCTCTTCCGCAGGTAAATTACCTGTCACGTCGCCTCCCCACCCTGCGTGGATTTGGCAACGAGTGTCTGGCGTTTACGGCCCAGCTCAGACCCGGGGCACAGCAGCCGCCGAACAGCCACATGAAAACTGGTTAAGCACACGGCTCGGCTTCTCATGAGAACGCTCCATAGACTGACCCTATGGAACGCAAGCCGCTGGTTCTCGTGATTGAAGATGAGAAAGACATCGCCCGCTTTATCGAGCTGGAACTCGCCGCCGAAGGCTACGCTACAGAAGTTGCTTTCGACGGCGTGACTGGCCTGTCAAAATTCCGTGAAGTCAACCCCGATCTCGTGATTCTGGACCTGATGCTGCCTGTGCTGGACGGCCTTGAAGTGGCCCGCCGCATTCGCAAGACCAGCAATACCCCCATCATTATTCTGACCGCCAAAGACGGCATTCAGGACAAGGTAGAGGGCCTCGACAGCGGCGCAGACGACTACCTGATCAAGCCCTTTTCGATTGAGGAACTTCTGGCCCGTGTGCGTGCCCACCTGCGCCGTGTCAACCCCGCTGTCACCGGAGAAGTCCGCGTGGCCGATCTGGTCATGAACCTGGATGGCCGCGAAATCTTCCGGGGTGGACGGCGCGTGGAACTGAGTGCCAAAGAATTCGAGTTGTTGGAACTGCTGGCCCGCAACCCCGGCAAGGTCTTCAGCCGCTTCGAAATAGAGGAAAAGGTCTGGCCGGAATATACGGGCGGCAGCAACGTGGTAGACGTGTATATCGGCTACCTACGCCGCAAGCTGGAGGAGGGTGGAGAGCGCCGCCTGATTCATACGGTGCGCGGTGTGGGTTACGTGCTGCGCGAAGAATAAGCCTCACCTAAGGGCGCGGTAGAGTGGAGGGCGTGATGTGTTTCCCCTCTGCTCGCCGCATTGCCTTTTGGTGGACGGCGTGACCCTGCGCTGGCGCTTGACGCTGTTCTATACGGCCCTACTGGCCGTTTTGCTGACGGGCGTGGCTCTGGCAACCCTGCTGATGATGAGAACCAACCTGATCAGCGGAATGGACAGAGAACTTCAGGACACCTACCGTCAGTTCACCAAGATTTACAGCCAGATCGAACTGGAATCGGCAGAAACGACCACTGGAGAGGCGAGCGGGGCGGGCGTATTGCTGCGCCCTGCCCGCTACTTTTTCCCCAATTCGGCCATTCAGATCGAGCAGCTCGCCTTCTACGATCAGGACAGCCTGACTGGAGAATTTGCGCAGGCCACCTCACCGCAGGCCCGCGCCCAACTGCTGACCATCATCCGCACGCTGGCCGATGGCACCCGCCAGAGCGTGGGTGTGGACCCCAGCTCTCCCATTCGTCTGTCGGATGCCGAGTTGATTACTCTGATCAGTTCTCCCGGACGGCAGATGATCCTCACGCGGCAGGTCAAGGAGCAATTCCGCGACCCGGTGTCCATGCGGGTATTGGTCACGCTGGCCCCTGTGCTGCTAGAAAACAACCCCTTTGGGAGCACCCGCGAAACCTTTGCCATCACCTACGTGGGCCGCAACCTCTCCACGCTGACCTTCACGCTGGCGCAGCTTCAGAGCGTGATCCTGCTGCTGTTTCTGGCCGGTCTCGTGACGGCGGGTGCGGGTTCTTACCTGCTGGCCGGGCAGGCCATGCGACCCTTACGCTTGGTCCAGCGGGCTGCCGAGCGCATTGGGGGCCAGAACCTTGCTGAACGTGTGCCCGAACCCGCCACAGGCGATGAGGTGCAGTCGTTGGCACAGGCGCTGAATGCCATGCTGGGGCGTCTGGAAAGCTCCTTTGAGGCCCAGCGCCGCTTCACTTCGGATGCCAGCCACGAACTGAGAACCCCGGTGACGGCCATCAGCGGGCACGCCAGCTACCTGTTGCGGCGCACCAGCCCCACCGGTCAGCAGCAGGAAAGCCTGAATATCATTCGCAGCGAATCCGAACGCCTGACCAACCTGATCGCCAGCCTGCTGCAACTCGCCCGCTCCGACAGCGGCGCACTGACCCTGACCCACCAGCCGATCCTGTCAAGCCTCTTTCTGGCCGATGTGGCCCGCGAACTCGCTCCTCTGGCACAGGCACAGAACACGGTGCTGACCGCCACAGGCGAGGACGTGCCCTTCGAGGGCGACCCAGACCGCATGAAACAGGTCATCATCAATCTGGTGGGCAACGCGCTGAAGGCAGGCGCGACCACCATCACCCTGGAAAGCACGCCGCAGGAAATGCCCGCAGGGAAGCCCAAAGAAGTGCGCCTGAGCGTGCGCGACGATGGCCCCGGCATTGCCCCCGAACATCTGCAACGCCTGTTTGACCGCTTTTACCGGGTCGAAGACAGCCGCAGCCGCGATCAGGGCGGCGCGGGCCTGGGCCTCAGCATCGCCAAGGGCATCGTGGACGCGCACGGCGGGCGCATCTGGATCGAAAGTGAGGTGGGTGTGGGCACGGTGGCGCATGTGCAGTTGCCCATCGGGAACGTGCCTGATCTGAGTGAAGAAGACGTGCCTTAAAACCGTGAGTGTGGAACGTGGATCGTGGTAAAAGCCTGACCACGATCCACGTTCTAACTTCCACGATCTATCCGATCATCAGCGCATTCAGTTCTTCCATCAATTCTTCGCCCTCGGCAATCGTGCGGGCCACCACGAAAATGGTGTCCTCCCCAGCAATCGTTCCCACGATGTCATCGCGGCGCAGGCGGTCCAGCAGCAGGGCGACCCCGGTGGCATGGCCGTCGGCGGTGCGGATGACCAGTATATTTTCGCCCCGGTCTACGTCGTGCACGAAGTTCTGGAAGAGGCGGGCCAGCTCTTCTTCGACATTGCCGTGTCCCGCGACCTGCGCCAGGGCGTAGCGGTGACGGCCCTTGCCGATGGGCAGGCGCACCAGCCGAAGTTCGTTGATATCGCGGCTGACGGTGGCCTGAGTGACATGCACGCCGTCAGCCCGCAGCCGCGCAACGAGGTCGGCCTGCGTGGACACACTTTCGCGGGCGATGATGTCCTGAATGCGCTTCTGGCGCTGATCCTTGCTGAGCACCCTGCAATAGTATGCAGAATGGATGAATAATGCAACAGACAGCTAGTGGTGAGTGGTTAGTGGTGAGTGGGAAAAGATTTTGACTGCCTGACTCTCACCGCTTCGTCGAGCAGTTTGCGGGCGACTTCGCGTTTGCTCATGCGGGGCCAGTCTTCAGAGGTGGCGTCGGGGCGTACCAGCGTCACCTGATTGTCGTCTCCGCCGAAGCTCGTGCCCTCGCGGGTGGGGTAATTCAGCAGAATAAAATCTGCATTCTTGCGCTGGGCTTTGAGGGCCGCCCGCTCCACGCCCGCGTGGGTTTCCATCGCAAAGCCGACCAGCACGCGCTGGGGGTGGTTGGGCTGATCGGCCCCGAGTCCAGCCAGAATATCGGGATTGGGCGTGAGGTGAACGGTTACGTCGCCCGCGACTTTGGCCTGCTTTTCGCCGGATTGCTGGGCGGCGCGGTAATCGGCAATCGCCGCCGTCATGACCACCATTCCGGCGCTCTGGGCGACCTCGTCCACGGCGGCCTTCATCTCCAGCGCCGTTTCTATTCGCACCACGCGCACGCCTGTGGGGTCAGGCAGGGTGACTGGCCCCGTGACCAGGGTGACTTCTGCGCCGCGTGACTGGGCCTCCTGCGCCACCGCAAAGCCCATCTTGCCGCTGCTGGGGTTGGAGATAAAGCGCACCGGGTCGAGGTATTCGCGGGTGGGGCCAGCCGAAACGACCACCCGCACGCCCGCGAGGTCCTGAGCTACGGGCGGCGTCAGCAGGGCCAGAACCGCCGCCGCGATGTCCTCGGGTTCGGCCATCCGTCCCAGCCCTGTACCCTCTCCCCTCGAACCAAATGCGCCGACCTCTGGCCCCAGAAACTGATGACCCCAGCCGCGCAGGGTCTCGGCATTGGCCTGCACCGCCGGATGCAACCACATGCGCTCGTTCATGGCCGGAACCCACAGCACCGGGCCGCGCACACTGAGCAGGGTGGCCGAGGCGAGGTCGGCCCCGTGCCCGCCCGCTGCCCGCGCCAGCAGGTCAGCGGAGGCCCCCACGATCACCACCGCATCGGCCCGCGCCAGGGTGAGGTGCTGGGCGTCTGGGCGCGACTCGAACCACGTTTCATCGGTGGCGACGGCGGTATCGGCGGCAGTGGACAGACTCAGGGGCGTAATAAATTCGAGGGCTGCACGGGTGGCGATGACCTGCACCTGCGCCCCACGCTCGCGCAGACGCCGCAGCACCGACGGAGCCTTGACCGCTGCCATGCTGCCCCCCACGATGACCAGTACGGTGGGCGGGTTCAGCACAGAAAGATCGGCATTCACAGCCGCAGTTTAGAGGATGCGGTAGCCGCTGGGCTGGCCTTTCACAGGTTTGCCATTCACCAATTTCAGGCGTCAATGCCCCGCGTCCGGCTGGACGGGTCAGAGGGACTGTTGGCGGGCGGGGGAACGCTAGACTACGGCCATGACGAATCAGGGTTCTTCCGGCATGGATTTTGACGTGTTGGTGATCGGCGCTGGCCCCGGCGGCTATCACGCGGCCATCCGCGCCGCGCAGCTTGGCCTGCGGGTGGCGTGCGCCGAGCGCGAAGCAGTGGGCGGCGTGTGTCTGAACGTGGGCTGTATTCCCACCAAAGCCCTGCTACACGCGGGCGAGCAGATCGCCGCCGCCCGCCACGCCGCCGACTTTGGCCTGACCTTTGGCGAGCAGAAGATGGATATTGCCAAGCTGAACGGCTGGAAAGACGGCATCGTGAAAAAGCTGACGGGCGGCGTGGGTGCCCTGTTCAAGGCCAATAAAATTACGCATCTGGTGGGGGAAGCCAGCTTTGTGGATGCCCATACCGTCAAGGTGGGAGACAAGACCTACACGGCGGGCAGCTTTATTATTGCCACGGGCAGCGAACCCGCCAAACTGCCGGGGCTGGACGTGAATCAGGTAGATATCGTGGATTCCACGGGCGCTCTGGTGATGCCCGACCCCGTGCCCGCCCGGATGCTGTGCGTGGGCGGCGGCGTGATCGGCTTCGAGTTCTCGCATGTGTACAACAACATGGGTAGCGCGGTAAAAGTCATCGAATTTTTGCCCAACGTGATTCCGGGGGCCGATGCCGACGCCGTCAAGGAATTTGCCAAGTCCATGACCAAGCAGGGCATCAAGATCGAGACGCAGACCAAGGCCAACAAAGCCGAGAAAAAGGCCGACGGCATTCATGTGGAACTCGAAAGCGTGAAGACGGGCGAGAAGCGCACCGAAGTCTTTGACCGTGTGCTGGTGGCCGTGGGTCGCCGCCCGCGCACCGATGGCCTGAACGTGGCCGCCGCTGGCGTGAACGTGACTGACCGGGGCTTTATTCCCGCCGACCAGCAGCAGCGCACCAACATTCCCCACATCTACTCGGTGGGCGACGTGGCCGGAAACCCCATGCTGGCGCACAAGGCCATGAAAGAAGGTCTGGTGGCCGCCGAAGTGATCGCCGGAAAACCCGCCGCGCAGGACGCCGTAGCCATTCCCGGCGTGGTGTACACCAGCCCCGAACTGGCGTGGGTGGGCCTGACCGAGCAGGAAGCCAAAGACAAGGGCTACAAGGTCAAAACCGGTACCTTCCCCCTGAGTGCGTCGGGCCGCGCCATGACCCTCCAGCAGACCGACGGCTTTGTGAAAATGGTCGTCGAGGCCGACACAGATCTGCTGCTGGGCGTGCATATCGTGGGGCCTCACGCTTCCGACCTACTGGGCGAGGCGGGACTGGCGCTGGAAATGGCCGCCACCGCCACCGACATCGCCCTGACCATCCACGCGCACCCCACCCTGGGCGAAAGCGTGCTGGAAGCGGCGGAAGCGGTGCACAAGCAGGCCATCCACATCATGAACCGCTGAGATTCGGCAGAACAGCAGAGGCGTCAGAGTGCATCTGGCGCTTTTGCCTGTCGCGGCGGCCTTGCTATACTCTGCGGCGCTGCACACTGGTGCCGCATCCCCCTGGACTCCCCCTTCCTGCACTCGTAGCTCAGATGGATAGAGCGGCCCCCTCCTAAGGGGCAGGCCACTGGTTCGACTCCAGTCGAGTGCGCCACGTCCAGCACGAAGGAGACCCCCGACCTCAACTCGGGGGTTTTCCGTTCATGTTCATGATGGTGAGCCTTTACGTGCCCTCAAGGCTCTTTAAGCCAACTGCTATCTGGCCTTGAACTGGGGCAGGAATGCTGGGCACATGAAACCCCTCACGCCACGCCGACACGGAATCGTTGACTACGCTTCCTGCGCCCTCATGTTGGCTGCACCGTCGCTGTTGGGCCTGAACCCGGCTGCCCGCCGCACTTCCGCCCTGTTTTCCGGGTCCTATCTGCTGGTCACGGCACTGACCGATTTTCCGCTGGGGGTGCGGCGCATGATTCCCTTTCCGGTGCATGGCAAGATTGAACTGGCCAGTGCCCCGGCCCTCCTTGCGCTGCCTGCCCTGTTGGGTGGCCTGAGCGGCACCAGAGAGAAAGCCTATTTTGCCGGACTGGTGGCCACTGTCCTGACTGCTTACAGCCTGACGGAGTGGGACGCCAACCCGGATATCTGACAAAGGAGACGCTAAAAGCCAAAGCTGTTTTCCGAACAAGGCAGTCCTGCCCGTATCCTGAGGCCATGACCTCTGGACTGAATGTGCTGGCGCGAATTGCTCAGGCGGAGGCCGACGGCTTGCGTGCCTATGCACAGGCTGAGGCTACCTTTGGCCCCATCACCGCCATTTTTTCGGGAACAGGGTTGCCAGTCAACGTCGCCACCCTCGCGCCCGGCAGCACCCCGACCGCCGAAGATTTTCGGTCCGCTGCCGACTTTTTTGAATTACACGGTGTGAACGCCAGCGTACAGGCCTTCAGCGACGTCAATACAAGCACGCTGAAAGCATTGGCCGAGGCAGGTTTCGCCCTGACTCAGATCCTGCATGTGTATCTACACCCACTGGACCCGTTGCCCAACTTGTCTGCGCTTACCGTGCAGGACGCGCCGCCCGAATTGTGGGCAGATGTGGCTTCTCGCGCCTTTGGGCCAGGCAGCGAGGACATCATGCGAGTGAATGCCGACCTGCCAGACCGAACGCTGTTGATGGCGTGGCTGAATGGTCAACCCGCCGGAGTGGGTCTGATGGAAATAAAACGTGATGTGGCCCTGTTGTTCAGCGGAGCCACTCTGCCAGAGCAGCGCAACCGGGGAGTGCAACCGGCGTTGCTGGCGGCCCGCCTGAACAGAGCCGCGCAGCGTGGAGCAGATCTTGCCAGCGTGTGCGTCACGCCCGGTTCGGGCAGCGAACGCAACGTGAGCCGCGCCGGATTTGTCCAGTGCGGCTCACGCCTACGCTTTGAGAAGATTCAACGGTGAAGCTGAAGCCGGAAATCAGTTCAGCTTGATCTGCCAGTCGGTGACGGCGGCATACGGCAGAAAACCCAATTGCACGTTGATCGCCAGCATGGCGGCGTTGACGTTGGCATTGTTGGTGCGAATAAAGCGCGTGCCGGGACAATGGGCGGGCAACTCGCGCAGGGCGGCAGCCTTGAGCCATTTGCCCAGGCCCGTGCCCCGGTACTGTGGCCGCACCGCCGTTGCCCCCTGATAGGCGATGCTGGCCCGCTGCGGATGCCAGAACAGTTGGGTATATCCGGCCAGCGTACCTGTGGTCTGATCTTCGGCGGCCAGGGTCAGGCCTACTTCCCCGTCTTTGGACATCATCTCTTCCCAGCCGCGGATCATTTCGGGCGTGATTGTCCAGTCGTCTACGTCCAGATCCCCTCTGGGCGCGTTGTTCATCACGCCCATCAGATCGGCGGCGCGGGTGAGATATTCGTCTGGCAGGACTGTCCAGATGTGCAGGCGGTAGGGGTCCGATTCGGGGCGGGCACACCAGCGATCAAGCAATTCTGCACTGACCTCATCCACAACCAGCTGACTCTGCCGCATGGGCAGGGCCGGTTCTCCGCCCAGGCGCTCGGCAAAGGGTTGGGCGGCAGGCACGCGGTCAGAGGTACTGAACGTGACGACTCGCCGCCCATGTTGGCGGGCCTGCTGCTCCAGTGTGGCGGCCAGAGCGCGGCCCACTCCTGCACGTCGGTGCTGTGGATGAACCATGATATTGGCGTGTGCCATGTGCAGATTCTGCGTCAGGCTGAATTCCAGTTTGGCCCAGCCGATCATCTGCTCGCCGCGCCGCACCATAAAGGGCAAGACCAGTTCATCGGGTAGATGGTCGCCCAGAGTGGCGGCAACTTTTTCCTTCACGAGCGGCGGGTCTTCGGGGTAGGCCAGCGCGTGGCAGGCCAAAATCAGTTCGGCCACGGCCAGCCGTTCCTGCGGGGAAGCCGCCGATTTGTCGAATGCTTCTACTTGTACGCTTGTTGCGGTCATGCCCCAGTGTGTGCCCAAAGAATCAGGAACACATCTGCAAAGTGGCGGATTCTGAAACAACATGTGCAGTACGGCGGGTCAGTAAACTCAGTTAATCTGTCTTCATGAAGCGCCTGCTCTTTCCCATCACGGCCTGCCTGGGCCTCTTGACGGCCTGCCCTCGCCCGCCTGAAATCCTGAAGATTCCAGATGGAGAGGCCGCGCTGCACGGCGAGTGGCGCGGAATGCTGACACCGTCTGTGAGCTATGACAACCTTACGCGTAGCGACTCAGTGCTCTACGTGAACCGGAGCGAGGGAGGACAATTCTTCGGGTTCTACCAGTTACAGCCGCCCCGAAACGATTCGGCGTTATTGGCGATTGACAGTCAGACCGGACAAGTGCTGAAGCAGATTCCGTGGAGA
>NZ_KB899764.1 GCF_000378445.1 Deinococcus aquatilis DSM 23025
ACACGGCACGCCTCCTCTGGGACGCGTTCACACCTGCCCTTTCTCGTGATGCGAGTTTTGCTCCAACAACCGTTCGGGCTCAAGAGTGAACAGGACAACACGGCGACCCTGCTATCTAACGATCTGAAGGATCTAGGGTGTCACGATCTGCCGTGCTGTGTCCCAATGAAATGTTATACGAGGGTGTCGCGAATGGATTGTCAAGTCTTTGGCTGGGCGGTTGTCGGTGTTGGGCCAGCTCCGTCTTGAGAACGGCAAAAGTCATCTTGATCAGGCCGCCCAGATTTTACGACCGCCAACCCGGTGATCAAGAGCTTGCGTCCCAGCGCGACCAACGCCACTTTGGCCGGCTTGCCGGTGTCCCGCAAATGGCGATAGTAGGTGCGCATTCGGCTGTTTGATTTTGACGCCCCTCAGGCCGAGAGATACGCGATCCGCCGCAGGCGGGCATTGCCGGTCTTAGAAATCCGTCCTTGACCGCGTTTGGATCCCGACTGGTGTGGGGAAGGCGCCATGCCTGCGGCCGCCGAGATTGCTCGTCCGGTGTCCAAGTGGGCAAATCCCACGGTCTCGGCCACAATCGTCGCCGCCGCCACGAAGGCAAACCCTGGCACACTCAGCAGCAACTTCAGTTGCTGCGACAACGTCTCATCGGCCTCCATCAGCGCTCGCATCGCAGCCTCAATCTCTCCGACTTGCCCAACCATGAGGTCGAACCGCTGCTGGGTGAGCTTGACGACGGTCTCCGAAGCACGATGGGCGTCTTGCAAGGCTTGGAGGTGGTTCTGTTCCTGAGTTCGGCGGACGAGAACGGCTTCCCGTTCTCGAGTCAGCTGTTTCAGGTCGCTCAACGCGGTGCTGGGTGGCGTCCAACTGCCCGGGTGCATCACCACGCCATACCGCGCGATCAGCTCCGCATCCATCGCGTCGGTTTTCCCCCGGCGCAATACGGAACGGGCAAAATACTTGATCTGCGTGGGGTTGACTACACTCACGACACAACCGAGCGATTGAAAGTGATGGGCGCAGCGCTCCCTGTACACATGGGTGGCCTCCATCACCACGTGAAGCTCTGCAAGTTCAGCCCACTTGCGAGCCCAGTCGCTCAACTGTTGAAGTCCGGCAGGTGTGTTGGCCAGGGGGCCACGCTGACCGAGCGAAGTTCCGGCGGCGTCTTGCAGTTGAACGAACACTTCTCGTTTCCCAATATCCATGCCGAGCACCAACATGCTGCACCTCCTGAGCTGGGCGAAGCGTGTCAGGCACAGTCTTTCTCGGCACTGTTCTTGTGGTGCAGGCTCGTCGGCCTCGGATAGGGTTCAGCGTTGCAGAGAAAGAGCCCAGGTCGGCCAGATCTAGGATGCGGCCTTGGAAGGCTCGAAAAAAGCACTGGCTTGTTGACCTGGGGTAGACCTGACCATCCGAATTATGACGGACCTGGCCCAACACACAAAAAAAGCCGCGGCCTTCTTTGCCAGAGAGACCACACGTTGAGATACGTGTTGATCCAACAGTGGCGCAGTCAGTACTCGTTGAACGTGTTGTGCCGGGTGCTAGACGTGTCCACCAGTGCGTTCTACAGCTGGCAGAGAAGGCCCACCTCCTCACACGCTGAGCAGGATGCGCTGCTTCAGCAGCGCATCCATGAGCTTCACCAAGCCAGCAAAGGGCGCTACGGTGCGCCTCGTCTTCAGGCCGATCTGCGCGCTGAAGGACAACATGTTTCCCGAAAGCGAATTTCGCGCTTGATGCGGGTTGCTGGCCTGCGGGCCAAGGGAAAGCGACGATTCGTCCGCACGACGGACAGTGAACACACCTGTGCGGTCTGCCCCAACGTGTTGAACCGAAAATTTGCCGTCCAGTACGCCAATACAGTGTGGGCTTCTGATTTGACGTTTATTCCCACCCAGGAGGGATGGCTGTATTTGGCCGTCACACTTGATCTGCATTCGCGGGCGGTGGTGGGGTACGCCATGGAAGCCCAGATGCCAGCAACCTTGCCCTTGACAGCTTTGCAAATGGCGGTGGGGACAAGGAAACCTCCGCCTGGCTTGATCCACCATAGCGACCGTGGAAGTCAATACGTCAGTAAAATTTTTCAAGCCGAATTGACGCGCATCGGTGCGCAAGGGAGCATGAGCCGGAAGGGTAATTGTTGGGACAACAGCGTTCTGGAGAGCTTTTTCAGCTCCCTGAAACGGGAGCTGCTGGACACGGCTCCCTTTGAAAGCAGAACTGCAGCTCGTCAAGCGATCTTTGAATACATTGAAGTCTTCTACAATCGACAACGCCGCCATTCCACACTCGCTTACTTGACACCACACGAGTTCGAGCGCCAAGCTCAGGTGGCTTAACCAGACGTGCGCAAGACCGACTCAAGCCCATTCTCAGCTTGAGGTGATTTTCAGCGGCCGTCCGGCAAGTTCAGGGACAGAAGAGTCCGCAGACGTCGTTGTGGCCGCGGCGCTCTCTGGCAGAGCGGTCAGTGCACGGTCTACCCCCGGTAAGGTGAAGTGGAAGGTGCTGCCTTGACCTGGCGTGCTGCTCACCCAGAGCCTTCCGCCATAACTGTCCACAATTTTGCGGCACAGCGCCAGACCAATGCCGGTGCCCGCATACTCCGTCTTGCTATGGAGGCGCTGAAACACCTCGAAAATCCGCTCAAAATACTGTTCCTCAATGCCGATCCCATTGTCCCGGACGTAGAATTCCCAGTCTGTGCCGCTGCACTCTGCGCCAACCTCCACGTGAGGGGCTAGGCCCGGGCGCTGATATTTGATGGCGTTTCCAATCAGATTGCTGAACAGCTGGTCCAGCGGAGTGTTGTGGCCGAGCACTGTGGGCAACGGCCCGCAACTGACTTGTGCGTTCAGGGCATCGAGATCAAGCTGAAGCCGGTACAAGACATGCTTGATCAACGCGTTGGTGTCCACTGGCATCGGCGTCTGCCGCCCATGGCCTACCTGGCTGAATGTCAGCAGGTCATCCACCAACTGTTTCATGTGCTGACCACCCGCGTGGATCTGGTGTAGGTAAAGTCGTCCGCGCTCATCCAGTTGATCTTGATACCGCCGTTCGAGTAGCTCGGCAAAACTGACCACACTGCGGAGCGGCGCTTGCAGATCGTGCGAGGCCACATACGCAAAGCGTTCGAGTTCCGCGTTGCTGCGGCGCAGTTCCTCTTTAGCCTGATACAGCGCGTCCCTCTGCGCAACCAGTTCCGCTGTGCGCTGCGCCACCCGCAACTCCAGTTCCCTGTTCTGCCGCTGCGACTCTAGGGTGGCGGCCCGCTGAAGCGCCAACCGGCGCTCAATCACTAGCGTCCCTAGTGCCAAGACCATCAGCAGGCTGGAAACCAGGGCCACATTTCGGGCCAGCAGAGCCTGCGACTGGGTTTGAGCCAACTGACTGCCTCCGGAGAGCTGTGTGCCGATGACGTGGACCGTGGTGCCGGACATGGCGGTGTAATGCATGCCCGCGATGGCGACACCTAACACCAGAGCAGCGAGCACACGCCAGCGCTGATGGGCATCGGTGACAAAGTGCTGGGCCAGTTTCAGGGCCACGGTTGCGGCGCTGATAGCGATGAGCAAGCTCAGGACCACCGACAAGGGTGTATACGTTAGGTGGCCGCTCAGCCGCATGCCTGCCATACCCAGGTAATGCATGCCCGCCATACCTAGGCCCAGCAGCAGTCCGCCCTGCACCAGGGTGCGTGGGGTGACGGTGGGGCCACGCACCGTCCACAGGGCCAGCACCGCGCCGAAGATGCCGGCGGCCGCCGACACCACCACTAGGGCGGGGTCGTACTGCACAGCAATCGGCAGAGAATGCGCGAGCATGCCGATAAAGTGCATGGCCCAGATGCCCAGGCCCATGACCAGCGCACTGAAGAGTAGCGGAAGGGTGAAGGGATGTCGCGTGCGGTTTTCGGCGCGGGCGGCGACATTCAAAGTCGTATAAGAGGCCAAGCTCGCCACAAGGACGGACAACAGCACCAGTGATGGGTTGTAGTGTCCCATTAAAGGATTCATGAGGTCTATTCCTATGATAGGTCGCTACAAAATTCCAGACTGCCAAAAAACCGCTGTGATGGGGGGAGGAGTGTGAGATATCTTACTCTTCGTTAATTGAGGATTGCGGACCTGGTTCTGGCTAAGATTTGTCTGCTGGTCGGAAAGGGCCCAGACCGGGGCTCCAAGTCCAAAGCCGGTCTGCCTTGATGAAGTGAGCGGCAGTCAATGCCCAGAGGCGGTGACGTATCCGCGCTTTTCTTTCTTGGCTGCCCGGAACAGCACCAGATTCCCGACCGGGCGCAGCTCCAGCAGGCCGTGTGCTTCGACCAAGGCCAGGGCTTTCGCCAGGCACCACACCGCTGCTCTTCGCTTGAGACCAGGCTGCCTCCGGGCCCAATCCAGAACAGACCTGCGTGGGTGGGGGTTCGGCGCCACACATCTACTGGAGGACGCCATGATCATTCTTGGACTTGATCCCCACCCCACGACCCATACCGCCACCCTCAATCAGGGGAAGTGCTGGACGGCATCTACCGGGGCTTGCCGGTCAAGATGGCCGAGCGCCTCGAGGCCTGGCACCCCATGGCCTGCTCCCCGCGCTGCCGCCTGTCCACCCAGACCGTGACGGTGCGTCCCTGGTGGCGTCTGTTCTGGCCCACGCCTGCCGTCCAGATCACGGTGGGAGAAGCCTGATGCGTCCAGACCTGCATCCCGGAGATGAGGCGATCCACGAGTACTTCGGCCTGACGTACGCCAACTATTTGGTGCGGCCCCGTACGTTGCTTCAGAGCATGCCCGGCGAGTGGCAGCAGCGCTTCGTGCAGCTCTTGAATGAGCTGGAGGCCGCGTTCGAGCACGAACCTCAGGCACAGCGTTATCACGTGCAGGCCGAGCAGTGGGAGTCCCCAATGTCATGGACCGGGGCACGCTGGAGCGGCTGGGCTCGACCCTGAGTGACGATGGGACAGAGGCCATTGACCCGGATGGAGACGCCCATGATGCGAGTCTGCCCTGTCTATTTGTTCCTGAACCCGATCCGGTGCCCTACTACGACCGGGGCCGTGCCCGCCTGACGCCCCGTACTCCAGCTGGACCGCATGAAGTTCCCAGCCTGAACGACGCCTTCACCGTGTGGGCAGGCCTGGCGCTGATCCGTGGATTGACGGTCAGCCTCGTCATTCCCGAAGGCTGCTGGCCGGGGCTGGGCGCGCTGCCTGCCGCATGGATCGAAGATCTACCTGGTGTTGGTGCCAAACACCCCCTGTGACCTGGCGCTGGTCGATCGGCCCGCGGGTCTGGGCCTGATCCGTGCCCAGCTGCTGTCCTAGGGTTTGGCCGCCCAGGGCCTGCGGGTACTCGAAGAGCTCACCCCACCTGGAGGGCTGCTGCGCGAAGATTTGGGCGAGATCATCGATTTCAGCTACCGCAACGCTCGGCACAGCCTGAACGACATGACCAGGGAAAACGGTTGACCATCAATCCTGCGGTTTTATCCTTAGAGCACCACCTGCTGCGCGTGTTGAATGACGCCGAACCGACCACGCTGGTACAGGCCATCGCGCGCGTCACCGGACCGAACCGCTTTCCCGGCTTCACCGCGGCCTGCCGCAGGCCCCCTCCCCTGCTGCTCTGAATGCTTGGCACCGCCTCATCAAAGAGAACTGGACCCGGTACGTGGAGCGCCGGAATGGGCGAGGACATGTCCTGACGGGTGAAGGGGAACTGCGCCTTCAGGTTGAACCATCCACACCTGCAGGCGCTGAGCGTCATCCACGAACCAGAGGGGGCTAGAGCAGTAGTAGATGCCCTAAACTGCAGAGCCACCTACCGCTTTTCCTTGGAGGGGTCAGAGATCGATAGGTGAGTATGACATTGCTTTTTGATAATGCTGCCCAAGACTGAGCAACCTTCGTAGGGCAGTGCTTACTCCAGAGTTGTTGTACAGAGCTTCAAAGGCCAGGGATGGGGAGGGCGACAGGACGGATGGTCTGGCCTTGTTCCTGAGCCGTGTCGAGCAGACGACTTGTCTGCTGATTAAGCTGCTGAATGCCTTGTTCATCAAATTGCCCAGATTTCAACGTATTTCCTACCGCCGTGAGCGATTTACTGAAATTGGGCAGTAGCCCCCCGATCTTGCTGAGAAAGGGGTCTTGGGTGTTGCGGGTCATTTTGATTGCCGCGTTGACCTGAACTGCAGCAAATAACAAGGCTCCACCCGCCTTAATGATGTTGAGTCTCTGGTTGGCCGCCCCGACCTGGAATTTGTATTGACGGTAAGGTTTCCAGACCCAAGTGTTGAAGGCGTAGTAGGCCGCGCCCAGGTGGAACACGAATTTGGCCTTTTCCAATACGGTGGCTTGAGCAGGCTGAAGAGGACCAGCCACGAGCAATGCGCCCGTGAACAGCAGAACTTTGCGGGAAACAGACATGGTCCGAGTCTGCGGGTGAGCAGCCTTGCCCACGTGAGGTGCAGATGCAGATGGCTTGCGAAACCTGTCTCAACCACGCTGAGCGACCCAGGCGCAGGCAACACGGCGAAACTCAAAATGCAAGCGCGACGGCAAGTCGATCAAAGTTTGCCACAGAGTTAGACAAGAGAGGCTGAGGCTCAGCAACTTTTCTGGTCTGTATTTTTTGACACAGTGAGCATGCCTTCGGGCAAGGGATACATCATTCTCTGGAGGTCAACCCATGAAATCTGAAACCAAGACTGTTCTTCTGGCACTGTCTCTGTTACTGGCCCCTGGCATTGCGCAGGCCCAGGACACCACCGATACCACCAATACCACCACGGCCAACCAGAACAATGACAACAACGACTTCGACTGGGGTTGGCTGGGCTTATTGGGCTTGGCAGGTCTGGCTGGACTGCGCCGTCAGCCGGAACGGGTGGTTACCACCCCCTATACCGGCACGACCAACCGACCTTAACCTCATCCGCTTCTTCAGGCCCGCTCGTAGGAGCGGGCCTGATTTTTCCCTGCTGTAGTGTGGCGGTTCCGGCAACTTAATCGCAGTAGGCTGATTCTCTGTAACTGACCGCAAGCCCTACCGACACCGTTTTTCACTGAGCATCATTCGGCACGCCCTTTGGCTTTATCACCGCTTCCCTTTGAGCGAGCGCGATGTTCAGGAATTGCTGCACCAGCGCGGCCCAACAGGTCAGTCACGAGACCCTGCGCCAGTGGAACATCCCTTTCGCCCCACTCCTCACCGAGGAGCTGCGCCACCGGAAACCCTGGCGGGGTTCTCGGTGGTTCCTGGATGAGGTGGGTGTCGATATGGCGGGCAAAAAATACTGGCTGTGGTGGGCCGCCCTAGAATCCGGTGCAGTGCTCGACATCCTCTTGCAACCTCACCGGAACGCTGATGCAGCCAAGACCTTCTTTGAGCGTCTGTTGATCAACTCTGCCGTCCCAGAGGTCATCCAAACGGACAACCTCTGAAGTTACGGGGCGGCTATTCGAGCGCTTCCTGTGCTCCACAGCGTTGAGCACAGCCAGGTCATTTCCGCTGCGCGCTGCAATAACCTGATTGAACAGTCTCACCGGCCCACCCGGGATCTGGAACGAAGTCAGCGAGGCTTCAAGAAACCCCGAAGGGCACAAGAATTTCTGGCTCTGCACGCCCGCGTTTCGAACCTTCACCAACGCACTCGAACGACCGTCCCCGCTCGCAATCGAAGAACGCATCAGTCGAAGGCCCACCTGACCTGGCAACGCGCCGTGGATGCGGCGGTCTGAAGTTCAGACCGCTGCTGGTGAGATCTGGCCTGCTCGAGATTAAGTTGCCAGAACCCTTCCCCACAAGCTTCGGCTGAACTGAAGCTTCCCATCAAGCCACAGCGCCCTGTCATGATTCCTGATCGACAGGTTTTGTGTTGGGAGTTTCGTCATCATTGTCACCGTTTTCAGGGAGAACCGTGAAAATACACTCCCATGCCACAACTGAATATCCAGACCCTGCGAGAAGTAGACACCGACGTCCAGCAGCGTCAGCTCCGGCTGACGCTACCCGCGATCACAGTGAGTGAATGGGCCAAGCTCCACGGCTATGGACGTTCCACGGCGCTCCGGTGGGCGGCCCAAGGCCAGCTCAAGGCTTGGCGCAGCGGAGCAACGTGGTTGTGTAAGCCAGATACTCCCAAGCCCCTCACTGCGCCTGATCAACGGCACCAGAGGCCAAGGAAGTAAGACCCTTCCACAGACGGGAAGTCGGATACAGAGGTCAAAAAACCGTCTCCCACGCATGAGCAGGTCTCCCCATCCTCCACAACACCCCGTCCCTCAGTGGACGGGTCCTTTGTTTCAGGTCTCGCGCCGACTTTCCTGCCACAGCCACCAGCCCTCTTGAATGACTCGCCACATTCCACAACATATGATCACCAGGACGGCTCCCCAAGTTGCTGTCCAAGACCAGTCCTGTTCAACCACTGAGCGCACCAGTTCATCGCCCAAAGTCCACAGGAGCCAGCCAGACAACGGCACACCAATCAGCCCCAATACGATCAGGACACGAATGATTTTCAGACTGATGTCTCCCCGGACCATGGCGGACAGAGTAGCCGAGATCTGCAACCCAAGACAGAAGAAATGCCCACACTGAAATCAGGGATTCAGCTGTGTTCTGGACAGGGTCACCACACTCCAGGTCCATCGACCATGTGATTTGAGAGCAGGAGAGCTTTTAGACACCTGGCAAGGTTAGCTTCTGCATTCTTTCGACACTTTCGCAGCTAGGTTGGATGTAGCCCTGCCATGGCCGCTGCTCAAGCGTTCCTCGCGCACAGGTCCAGCGGCGGTGCAGCGGTGAGAATCCCTTTCTGGATCAGGTCTTCCTGCAGGAGGCGCAGCTGCGCTTGGTTGGCGGCCTGGTGGGCGTCGTGCGAACTCACGGCCTGAGCCTGCCACACATGGATGAGCGGTGTGACCGGAGTTGACCAGAAGGAAAAATCCCCCACCTGCCCGCCGAAGCTGGGGCGGGGGCATGTCAGTCCCAACTCAATCACCAGGGATGTTCAGGTCTTCAGCGCGTCGTCCGCTTGGAGCGGTGCGGCAAGTGGGCGCCGCTCCAGAACAGGATAAAGGTCTCCACCTGCTTTAAGAACAGCGGAAAGTCCGGTGATTTGAGCAAGTACGCACTGGCCTGCAGGGTGTAGGCCTGAGTCACGTCTGCCTCGGCGTGCGACGTACTGAACATCACCACCGGCAGGAGCAGCAACTTCGGATCGTCTTTCAAGGCAGAGAGCACCTCGAAGCCGCCCATCACGGGCATGTTGATGTCCAGCAAAATCACGTCTGGCAGCACCGCCTCAGGGGAACGGAGACGGGCCAGGGCCTCCGGACCACTTGAAGCCATGGTCAGGGTGCAGATCAGGTCATCGGTGAGGGCAAACGCTTCTTCAGCCAGCAGGCGCTCAGTGGCATTGTCATCAATCAGCAGGACTCGCAGTGCACGGGTCATGAGAGGGCCTTAAAGAGCAAGATGAAGATACACATTCGCACCACTGTAGCCTGAAGAGGTGGAGCTCAGGCTCGGTCTGCCCTCTCGACCCTCTTGCAGGGAGGGGAAAACCACGAGGGTCCCCGCCGGCCAGCCGAAGCTGGGGCGTTGGGCTGGAGCTATCGCGCGCGGGAGCACGCTCTTCTCAGTCACGGGGCACATTTAACCGGAGAGGTGAGCTGGTGCGACTCCAGAAGCGGATGAACGCCTCTACTTGTTCCAAAAAGGAATAAAACGCGGGCGACTTGAGCAGGTACGCCGTGGCGTGGAGGGTATACGCCTGCGTGACGTCTTCCTGACTCCGCGAGGCCGTGAACATCACGACCGGCAGTACGGCCAGCTGTGAGTCGGCTTTGAGGGCGGCGAGAACCTCGAAACCGCTCATGAGCGGCATATTGATGTCCAAGAGAATGACGTCGGGCAGCACGGCGTCAGGGGTCCTCAGGCGAGCCAGGGCCTCAGCACCCCCAGGGGCAGTGGTCAGCGTGCAGATGAGGTCGTCAGTGAGCGCAAAGGCTTCTTCGACCAAGAGCCGATCGGTGGCACTGTCGTCAATGAGCAAGACTCGAAGCGCACGGCTCGCGGGATGAGCAGAGGGGTCAGGGAGCACCAGAACAATGTATTGCCTCTGGATGAAGGGGCGGCCCCCGCCTGCCAGCCAAAGCTGGAGCCGGAACGTCGTCAGGTTTTAAACTGAAGCCGTAGCCCGCTCCAGATTCAGCGCCAGCAACCGGGCCAGCACTTCGTCTTCGGTCAGCGGCCACTCCCATCCGTAAGCGGCGGCCACGGCATGGTCGAGGTGAGCATGAGCAGTGACCAGTGCAGAGACGGGATGGGCCGAGTTGGGCTTCTCGCGCAGGCCCACCACCATGTTGTAGAGGTTGTGTTGCCTTAACTTGGCCCATGGCAGAGGGAGGGCAGTCTCCACCTCCTCCCAGAGATCGAAGTGGAAGAACAGCAGGACGTGCAGGCTGACGCCCCAGAACGCTCGCTGCTCAGGTGACGAGTAGGCTCTCAATCACTTTGACCACGCGCCGAGCCCGGGTCTCTGGGTTGGCGGTTCCCTCGACACTCAGGACATGTTGGCGTTGGCAGATCGTCGACCAGCCGTTTCATGTGCTCCCCGCCGTCAACAATCTGCCGGAGGTACTGGAGTGTGGACCCAAAAGCACCGCGCTCCAGACGCCTGTATTCTGACATCCTCACGTGCTTTTCAAGGTCGCAGCACCGGGCCTCATTCAAGGTGTTTCTTGATCTGCTTCTGGATGGTTCTGGCCGCTCCCTGCCAGTACGGGCCACCGTCAAATCACCGGCGGCCATCAGCCGCTTTCTGAATCACGCTGCGTGGAACAATCGGCAGTTCTGCCGGGTGATGCGTCAGCACGCCTTGCAGCTACTGCGGAGCGGATGGCGAATTCGGCCTCATCAGCGACCTCGACTCGACCTGTTGATCGATTTGACCAGCTTGGAGAAAAGCGGCAAGTTCGCTGACCTTGCCGACTGGATGCACACCTTCAACAGCGTTCACGGCGTCCATCTGATGGTGCTGTACCTGTGTTGTGGTCAACTCCGGTTGCCTTGGGCGGTTCAGGTGTGGCGGGGGAAAGGGACGCCTTCCCCTGCACAACTGGCCCTGAAGTTGCTCCGTACCGTTCCTCCTGTGCTGCTGTCAGGCAAGCGGCGTCCCCGTCTGCATGCAGATGGGGGGGTTGAGAGCATCGAATTTATTCAAGGTGTGCTCGCTCACGGCCTAAACATTGTGGTGGGTGTCCGTTTTACACGCAAGTTCGAGGCATGGCCGTCAGGCACGCGATCTCATGGTCAGAGGCGAGTTGGTCAAGCCCTGTGGACTTGACCAAATCATGTGTGTCTCTTGGGTCTGGCTGCACCGCAACCACGAGCCGGAACAACGCTTTGTGATGTCCAACCTTAATCTCGGCGGCGTGTATCTGGCAAGGGTCGGGAAAGGGCGCGAGCGGGTTGAAGCCTCGTTCAAAACCATCAAGGGGCTCTTTGGACTTGAAGGCTTTGCTCAACACAGCAAACAGGGCGTATTTCGCTGGTGGTGCCTCTTCACGTTGGCCTTTTTCCTCTGTCATTTCCAAGATCTGGATAGCCCCGTGAGGACACCACAGGTCTGGCCAAATTAGGGAGGCTTGGCGAGAACCCTGCGGTTCTCGTTCGTTCCAGAGGTGCGTCGCTAGGCGCTTTTACTCGATTTAGCTGCCATCGACGCCTTCCAGCACGCACAAAACTGCATCAAGACTTAAATCGTAAGATGTCAGTCAACTCCAAAGAAGTCGTGACTTGACGGCCGTCTTCGATCATGGTACGGTCAAATGACAAGATAACGTTATCCGAGGTTAAGATGTCTAGGACTCCAAAGCTGTCCGATGTCGCTCAACATGCCGGGGTTTCTGTACCGACGGTGAGCCGGGTTCTCCGGGAGGTGCGCAATGTCGATCCCGAACTTAAAGACCGTGTGCTGCTGTCGGTCAAAGCCTTGGGGTATCAGCCCAACCGCTTGGCCAAAAGTCTCCGGGAACAGCGGACTGGCATTATCGGGTACCTGAGTGCTGGCGACATCGCCACCTTTCATCACATTCTCGCGCAGGGCATTCAGAACGCAGCACTTGACCACGGGTACGCAGTAGTTACCGGGCACGGCAGCACGCTGGAGCGTGAAATGATGTACGCCAAAATTTTCAGCGGGTATCAGGTCGATGGACTGGTCGTCATTCCTTCGTCCACTGGGGATCCCTACTTGGAAGAACTCGCCCAGCAGATTCCCGTGGTCGAAGTGGACCGAACCTTCGGAGCCTACAGCCGTCACAGCGTCTTGCTCGACAACCGGAGCGCAGTTGCAGGCGCCGTCGACCACCTGGTGGCGTTGGGGCACCGACAGATTGGCCTGATCTACGGCAATATACCGGTCAGCACGGAAGTCGAGCGCAAGGAAGGGTTCGTCGACCGGATGCAGCACCACGGTTTCCCCCTGCGGCCCGAGCACCTGATTTCGGACGGGTTTTCTGAGGAGGGTGGGGTCCGTGCCGCCCACCAGCTCCTCCAGCTCGGCGAACCAGTGACTGCGGTGGTCGTGACGACTAACGAGATGCTGGCCGGCGTCGTCCGGGCCATCCGGTCTCTGGGCCTCTCGATTCCCCGCGACCTGTCGCTGATCGGCATGGACGACACCCGTTGGGTACAAATGATGGAACCGCCCCTCACGGTCATGGCCCAACCCGCTTATGAGATGGGATACGAGGCGGGCCGGCTGCTGATCCGTAGCATCCAAGACCAAGACCACGAAGAAGCGTTTCCCCGCGTGCGGCGTCTGCCCGCACAATTGATCATCCGTCAATCGACTGCTCCACCAAGGGAGGTCCCCTCTATGTCCACTTAATTTTTTTCGCTTTCGGGAAATCGTTATCCCAACTCGCCATCTCATGTTTTGCCGGAGGAACCTATGCGCACATTCACCCTGACGTTGGCCCTACTCGCACTTGCTCCAGTCGCACAGGCCAAGCAGATCACGGCTTGGGTTATTGATGGCCAGTCTGAGCGGCCCTACTTCATTCAGTTGGAAAAGGCCTTCAATGCGGCGTACAGCAGCAAGGGCATCACAGTGAAGGTGACGCCGATCCCCAACATCAATGACGCGCTCAAAGCCGGATTTCTCAGCAAAAAGCTGCCAGATGTGGTGATGATTGACGGCCCGAACATGGCCAACTACGTGTGGTCAGGTCAGCTGAGTCCACTGGATGCCTACCTTGACAAGGCCATGCTTAGCGACCTGCTGCCGGCCATCCGGGCGCAAGGCACCTACAGCCCGGACGGAAAGATGTACTCCATTAGCCCTTACGACTCGACCGTGCTGTTGTGGGGCAACAGAAAGTACTTGCAGCAGGCTGGCGTCCGAATTCCCAAGACGGTCAAAGACGCATGGACCCTTACTGAGTTTCAGGACGCTCTCAGCAAGCTCAGCAAGGTGAAGGGAGTGACCTGGCCCTTGGACTTGAAGTTGAACTACAGTGGCGAGTGGCTCAGCTTCGGCTTCGCGCCCTTCTTGCAATCCTGCGGCGCTGACCTGATCAACCGCAAGACCTGGCAGGCCACGGGCGCCCTCAACTCGGCGGCCTCCGTCAAGATTCTGACCACACTGCAGGACTGGAAGAAGAAGAACTGGATCGTGCCGCAAAGTGGGGGGGATAACCGGTTCTACGGGGACAAATCGGCCGCTTTGGTGTGGGTTGGCAACTGGATGTGGCGTGACCACAAAGCGGGCCTCGGCAAGGATCTGGTCTTGATTCCCGCACCGAAATTCTGCGGCAATAAGCAGGCGTCTCCCAACGGTGGCTGGAGCTGGGCCATGCCGCAAAGTTCGGTTAGCAAACAGGAGGCGGGGACGTTCATCAACTTCGCCATGTCCACCCGGCAGGTGGCTCAGTACGCCGACATCACGGGTTACATTCCATCGCGCAAGTCAGCCACGCCGCTCAGCAAGGTCTACGGCAAGGGCGGTGAAGGTGAGCTCATGGCAGAGCAGGCGGGCAGCATCGCTGTGGTGCGCCCGGTTCATCCTGCTTATCCGGTGATCTCCAAGTCGTTCGGCGACGCGGTGCTCAACATCCTGAACGGGGCCAACGTGAAGGCTGAACTGGACAAAGCTGCGGGCGCAATTGACCGTGACATTGCGTCCAACAAAGGCTACCCGCCTTTCAACAAGAGCAGGTGATCTTCTTGGGAGGGGCCAAAGGCCCCTTTCCAGGCCACCTTCATGCTGAAGACGAGGAGTGAACCTGTGCATACTTCTTCCCCACCCGTGCGGTCTGCTCAAACCAAACCCAAGCCAAGACACCGTCAATCGTTGACCGAAGAACTGTTGCTGCTACTGCCCGCGACCCTGTTGCTGCTCTGCTTCTTGGTGGTGCCGTTTGTCCTCTCGATCTACCTTTCGTTCACTGATCAGCGCCTGGTGCCCAACCCGGTGCCCACCGATTTTGTGGGCTTTCAAAACTACCAGCAGGTTCTGAGTGACCCGGCCTTCTGGCAGGCGTTCAGAAATACCGTGTATTTTGCCCTCCTGGTGGTGCCCTTCCAGTGTGCAGTGTCGCTCGGCATCGCGGTCTTGCTCAATAGCTCGTTCCCGCTCCGCTCGTTTTTTCGGAGTGTGGCGATCTTGCCACTGATGACACCCATCACAGTGACCATCGTGATTTGGGCTGCGTTCTACCGCATCCCCGACGGCCTCTTCAACAACGTCATCAAGGCGTTTGGCGCCGAAGGGTACGTGGACTGGCTGGGCAGTCCCTTGTGGGCCATGCCCGCCCTCGTTTTGCTGTCAGCTTGGGCCACGTTCCCCTTTCAGATGCTGCTGTACTTGGCGGGCCTGCAAGATATTCCCAGCGAACGCTACGAGGCCGCGCGCATGGACGGCGCCAGTGCGTGGCAGCAATTCCGGTACGTCACCTTTCCAGGACTGCGCAACACCAACATCCTGATCCTCATTACCACCACCATCCAAGCGTTCAAGCTGTTTACGCAGGTCGACATTCTGACGCGGGGCGGGCCAGTGGGGGCCACCAATACCCTGGTGCGCTACATGATCCAGCAGGGTTACGTCAGTCAACTGGTGGGGTTCGGCTCAGCAGTGGCTGTCATTTTCGTCGTGATTGTCGGCTCGCTGGCTATTTTACAGCGCGTCCTCGTCAAGAACGAGTAGGTGATCCTATGAATGTTTTCCGTCTGCTTCTTGGCGTCCTCCTGACCGTACTGGTGCTTGGCCCACTGATGATGATGCTCTCCGTCAGCCTCAACCCAGACGAGGCGGCCATCAGCGGCATGTTGGGCACGGCCAAAGCGTTTTTTCCCTCGACTTTTTCGCTCGAGAATTACCGGGAAGTCATCACCGACCCGTATCAGCCGTTCCTGCGCTACTTGTTCAATACCCTCTTGGTCACCATCTGTACAGTTGGCCTCGGTGTGTTGGTCAACTCGGCGGCGGCCTTTGCGCTGGCCTGGGGGTACGGCTCCTACCGCAAGCTCTATGTGGCCCTGATCATTGCCCTGTTCGTCATCCCCGGTGAAGGTCTGCTCATTCCACTGATCTTGATGGTCAGCCGCCTGGGCTGGCTGGACAGTTATCAGGTGCAGATTATTCCCTTTATTGCCAGCTCGTTCTCCATCTTTTTGTTCTATCAGTTCTTCTCCAAGTTGCCCCCTGAACTGATTGAAGCCGCGCGGATTGATGGAGCCAAGCTGTCGACCATCCTCTTCAAAATCGGCCTTCCCCTCAGCAAACCGGTGATTGCCACCACCGCGATCTTGGGTTTCTTGGACGTGTGGAACAGCTACCTGTGGCCCAGCATGGTCACGCGCGGCGTGGAATTCAGGCCGCTCAGCGTGGCGATGGCGGCATTTTTCAACAGTCAGCAGTCGTACTGGGGCAACGTCACGGCCTTTGCCGTGTTGATGGCCCTGCCCGTGATCATCGTCTTCCTGATCTTCCAGCGTTGGTTCGTCGCGTCCGTGGTGGGTTCAGGCGTAAAGGGTTGAGGTTGATGTCCCAAAACATTGTTGACCGCGAGCAGTACCGCCCACACATTCATTACACCCCGGCTGCCAATTGGATGAATGATCCAAACGGATTGGTCTACTTCGGCGGTCTGTACCACCTGTATTACCAGTACAATCCCTATTCCAGCAGCCACGCGAACATGCATTGGGGCCGGGCCACCAGCACCGATCTGGTGCACTGGCAGGAGCGAGAGGTTGCCCTCCCCGAGCATAAGCACCAGGTGTTTTCTGGCAGCGCGGTGGTCGATTGGCACAACACCAGCGGCTTTGGCCAGGGCAGGCAACCGCCATTGGTGGCCTGCTATACCGGGCATACTGCTGATAACCAGGCACAGTTTCTGGCCTATAGCCTCGATCAAGGCGTCACCTGGACTTACCATGACGAACCCGTACTTGATCTGGGAAAACAGGATTTCCGCGACCCCAAGATTTTCTGGCACGCGGCGTCGGCGCAGTGGATCATGGTCGTCGTTCATCCTGTGGAGCGACAAGTCGAACTGTACGGCTCAGGCAATCTGCGGGAGTGGACGTCCCTGAGCATCTTTGGCCCCGTGGGATTCACGGGCGGGATCTGGGAAGTGCCGGACTTATTCCCCTTGGAGGACGAAACGGGCCGCACCCACTGGGTAATGAAGGTGGATCTCAACCCCGGAGGCCCTTACGGCGGCTCTGGGGTGCAGTACTGGTTGGGGAACTTCGATGGTCAGAATTTCACTGCTACGACCTCCGCTCGCTGGCTGGATCACGGCAACGACTTTTATGCCGCACTGACGTGGAATGACCTCACGGGTCGCCGGGTCTGGATTGCTTGGATGAGCAACTGGCGCTATGCCCACGACGTGCCCACCCTCGGCTGGCGCGGAGCCATGACCTTGCCCCGAGAGGTGTGCGTGTGCGCCGATCCTGACCTACCGACCTTGGCTCAGCGGCCGGTGCCCGAACTTCAGGCCCTCAGACAACACTGGACGGATCTGCAGGGAGGAGGCCGATTTTCCCTGACTGAGCATCAGGCCCACGAAGTGCTGCTGCAGTGGCCCGCCCTCCCTGATGGCCGTGTCATTCTCGAATTTCACTCCGCCTCTGGCTGTGAGCTGTCTGTCGAAGTGGTCCTTGAGGAGGTCGTGGTTCGCCGCCCTGCGACCGTCAGCACCACCCTGTTGGAGGGCTACTCAGGCGAGCACCGAGGCAAGTTGCCAAGTCATCTGACACAGCATGACCTGCATATTTTTTTGGATGCTTCTTCCGTGGAAGTGTTCGCAGCTGCAGGGCGGATCGTCATCAGTGACCTCTTGTTCCCCTCGGAAGCCATCCGGGAAATGACCGTGCACGTCAGTGGCTTGGAGCCTGCCTCGTTCCAAGGCGAGTTGTGGTCGTTGAACTCCAGCACACCGTGAACAACGGGCTGGATGCAGGGAAAGTTGCGTTTATTGCCCCTGGCCCGCCGTATAGCCGGCTTGGCCATCAAAGGTGTACAGGTGCTCTGTCTTCACAAAATCCAACCCTAGCTCTGAAACCCTGGCCAACAGGGCCAACACGTGAGCGTGGCCTACAGGTTGCGCCGGATCTTGCCACAAAAACCGGCAGCGCCAGTGATCGGCGCAAGTCGTTTCGGGAAGGCCCTGCGGCCACACCTTCACGCCACGGTTGGAGATCATGTCCAGGCGCCATCCCTCGCCGGCTGCTCCCTGCAACTGCTGGCCCAAGACGTCAGGATTGCGGTCAGCCGCCCACCACTCCAGAAAAACATCGGTGCCCACCAACTGCTTGACGGCGCGGGGGCGGGACTCCACCTGCACGCTGATTGCCGGGGCATTGCCCAGGCCGCTCACGGCAGGCAGATGCTGGGGCAGGCGGCCCAGACGCTCTATCACCGCCTCGGCAAAGGCCTGCGTGCCCACTTGCTGCACAGTCTGCGGCCCCACCACATCGGCGGTGTGAAGGCCGTCTTCCAGCGCACACAGCCACGCATTCTGGATACGCTGGGCCACCTTGCCCTGCCCGATATGGGTCAGCATCAGGGCCGCCGCGTTGAGCAGGCCGCTGGGATTGGCCTTGTCCTGGCCCGCCAGATCAGGAGCGCTGCCGTGGACTGCTTCGAACATCGCCACTGACGCTCCAATATTGGCACTGCCGCCCAAGCCCACCGATCCCGACACTTCTGAGGCGATGTCAGAGAGAATGTCGCCGTACAGGTTGAGGGTCACGATTACATCGAAGGTTTCAGGGCGTGCGCCGAGGCGGGCCGCGCCGATGTCCACGATCATGTGGTCGGCCTGCAGGTCGGGATACTCGGCGGCCACTTCATCAAAGACGCGGTGAAACAGGCCGTCCGTCAGCTTCATGATGTTGTCTTTGGTCATGGCCGTGACCTTGCGCCGTCCGTGTGCGCGGGCGTATTCGAAGGCGTAGCGCACCACCCGCTCGCAGCCGTCGCGGGTTACGAGCTTCAGGCACTGATACACCTCATCGGTCTGACGGTGCTCGATTCCCGCGTACAGATCTTCCTCGTTCTCGCGCACGATCACCAGATCCATCGCCGGATGGTGGGTGGCGACAAACGGCGCATAAGCCCGTGCAGGCCGCACATTGGCATACAGGCCCAGTGCCTTGCGCAGCGTCACATTCACGCTTTTGTAGCCGCCGCCCTGTGGGGTGGTGATCGGGCCTTTGAGCAGCACTCCAGTACGCCGCAAAGTGTCCCACGCATCGGGGGCCACCCCCGAAGACACGCCGCCGAGATAAACCTGCTGCCCCACCGCCACCTCCTGCGGAGCGATCCGTGCCCCTGCTGCCGTCAGAATCCGTAGCGTGGCCGCCATGATTTCGGGGCCGATCCCATCGCCGTGAGCAATGGCAACCGGCACAGCAGAGGGGGCGGTGATGGGCTGAGTGGGTGATGGGGTCACGTTTGTCATGGTCACGGGGAAATCTCCTGGGTGAGAAGGGGGCTACTTGCCTGTGCCCATACTAGCGAAATATTTGTCGCGTATTGTATATCACGTTTTATACTTCGTACAGACCAGTGAGTGAGGGAGAGGTCAAGCAGAGTGAACTGGTGCGGGAAGCAGTTAGACTGAATTCCAGTTCATCCCCAGACCTATGACCCTGACTCCCAACTTCCCCTCCGGCCACTGGACGTTTTTGACCAATCACACGCATGTCCTGCTGTGTCTGGTACGGCAACCGGAGGCCACCTTGCGGCAGGTGGCCCTAGAGGTGGGGATTACCGAGCGGGCCGTGCAGCGCATCGTGCGCGACCTGGAACAGTCGGGAACACTGACCCGCACGCGCAGGGGCCGCCGCAACAGCTACACCGTCAACGCCGATTTTGCCCTACGCCACCCACTGGAAGCTCACCGTAACGTGGGTGATCTGCTGGCATTGCTCGCTTCTGGGAGGCCACCAAAATCCAAGGGCTAGTGGGTCACTTGCCACGGGTATAGTCTTTCACTGGACGACCTGAAGAGTCTGCGCTCCAGAACCTCCCAGAGGATGTCTTCGTGCATAGGCTCGCTGACGGCGAGCCTTTCTTTTTCCGCCCCAGACGAAGGGGGTTGGGTGTGCATTCCATCCTCGCGCAGTTGCTTCTAACCACTCGATGATTTGTCTCGGACTGGTCGGACAGTGGCCAGCCAACGCACGACGAACCAAGATGCGCTGGATTGACTCGGCC
>NZ_KB899765.1 GCF_000378445.1 Deinococcus aquatilis DSM 23025
TTGGACTCCAGGGTTGCCATCCTGGGCAGATGGAGTGCGATTTTGCGATGGAGCGTGGATTCGGCCTGGAGGACGGCCAGGAGGACTTCGGCAAGCCGACGCAGCGCGTCGGTGCGGCGATGAGGCCAGCGGGTGTGCAGGTAGGTGGCCAACGTGTCAGCATGGAGTCGGGCAGTATCGGGGATCGTCACAGACTCAGATACCGCCCCTTGTCATGCCACACTGCGTTCAAGACGCCATTTCTCGCAAAGTGTCAGGTGCTGAGCCTCAACCCAAAAGAACAGGTGACGTTCATCCGTTGGCCTTCCTGCCAACAGTAAGCCCGTCCCAGTAGTTGTCCCTCATGCATTCCGAGCACCAACAGGGCGTGCTGCTCATCAAAGAGTCCCTGACTTGCTCCCAACGCCAGCCAACTTAGGTCTGCACGCTCATCCGGAAGACGGCCGTCCGGGGCTGCCAGCCAATTGCCGTACCAATCCATGGCTTCGCCGTATCCCTGAGCGACGCAGTCGCTCCAACCCAGCAGATAAGGCAGGTGAGGAAACAAAGGGTGCGCCACTCCACTGGGGGGACCCAATGGAGTGACCAGCTGAACGGTGAAGTGACCAGCAACCACCTCGCCAAAGAGTGTTCCACCTTGCCAGCGGCCAAGGACATTCACTTGCTGCATCAGTTCCAAGTAGGCTGAATCTAAGAGCCCGAGCGAGCCAATCGGTAGAGCCTCATCATTCGAATGAGACCGCCTTGGAGACGGAAGACCTAAAAACCGTTGTTGAGCACGCTTCATAGCCCACTATACACCATATTTAGTGGAACCATATTTAGTCTGGTTCCAGAGAGGGCAGCTACCACATCATGACCCTCATGACCAACGAGCCCCCATCTGTTCGCTTGCGGCTGGCCGAGAACATGCGGCGACTGCGGCACGAGCGCGCCTGGTCACAAGAAGATTTAGCAGCGAAAGCACAACTGCACCGCAACCAAATTGGCGCTATGGAACGTGGCAAAAATAGTGTTGGAATCGATATCATTGACAGGATAGCCCTGACATTTGGCGTATCTATAGGTGAGTTGCTGGATTAGCTTTCAACGAAATTACTGGGAGGCACTTTCAATCTTGGACGCCGATCTAGGAGTTTAAGGCATGGTAGGCGAAGCGCGCCGGAGTCCAAGGAACCATGCCTGTGGGCGCTTAAGTGACTGGCGCATGGGCCGACCGCGCTGAGGCAGACTAACCAGAACCAATCTGCTCCACCCCCGTACCGCTTCAGGAGTGAACTTGCTCCAGGTGGTCGCTCATCTGGCTGGATGTCCTGCGCCCGAACCCGCGTGTCCGCATTCACACGTTGTTGCACACAGGTTCCCTCAGCAAACCAGCAATATCAACGAGAGGCAAGAACTTCCTGGAAGAGCGTGGTAAACCCTAAAGTGATCCGTCCTAGAAACAATCTTGGTCACCTCCCTTTTATGAGAGGTCAACTCATCTTGACGGCCTGAAAAGTCACTGCAATCCAGCCAGCAATACTGATAGTTCACGGGCGGTCGTGTCGCGGTGCCCTCCAGCCAAGGCCTGTGCCGCCGCCGCCCGCAGACTGCCGGCATCCAGGGCTTCAACCTCCAGATTTTCCCGCAACGCCTCGTACTGTGCGCCGCTCAGACGAGACCCGTAAGCCACCTTCAGGGCACGGACGGTATCCTGAGCCCGCTCAACCACCGTCATGCCTTCAAGGCGACGCTGGATGACCTGGTTGGGGTCTTCTTCAACGGGTCTCTCTAACAGACGAGGTTGCTGCACCCTGGCCTGAATGGCTGGTGTAAAGCGGTGACGGTAATCTTCCGGGGCCCGAATAAAACTCACGAAAAAACCTGCGCCCGGTATCTTCTTGCCTGCCACCAGCCGTTCGGCCTCGTCCAGTCGGTCACGTACGGTAGCGCGGCCAAAGGTCGAGAGCAGGTCGCGGGCCACCTTAGGAGCAATCCCCCGCACCGCCAAGCGGTCTAAAAGCGCCGGGTCGATCTGTTCCAGTTCGTGGGCGAAAGTGTAGGTAATCGTTTGTGCCTGACCCCGACCCTCGTATGCCACGTTGCTGAGGTAACGCACCCGGATCAGTTCGTCCTGGGCGGCGTCCAACACGCGGCGGATCTTGTCTGGCCGCAAGTCCAGTATCCGGGCCTTACGGCCCCACTCCACCAAATTGACCTCCAACTGCCCCAGACGAACCGAGGGATCGTGCAAATCATGGCGGTGGCCATCCAGCAAGCGGTAGAGCGCCCGAGCGGGGGGTTGATGCAACTCCCCCAACATCTGGCTGTTGAGCGGCTTGATAAACCCACGCCTCAAGCTTTCAGCAATCGCAGGCGGAAGAACAATGGTGATTTGGCTGTCCTGATCGACTGCGCCGCCCGACTCCGCAGTGTCAAAGACGATCTCATGGACATGCCGGAAGATGACTGTCCGGAAGCGGCCCCCGTCGTGCCAGCCGCGTTCGATATGAAAATTGGTGTGCGAGAGCCGCATCAGCGACTCGTGCAGACTCTTGTGGTACCGACCAGAGGTGTCCAGGCCCGCCGCTCTCAGGAGGCGGTTGGCCGTGCAGGTCACGGCATTGTTTTCTGGATACCCCGCTGCAGCAAACAGGGACAGAATGCCGATAATCAGATCGTTGTCGATGCCGTGGGGCACCAGATATTGGGAGGTGCCGATGCACTTGACCGACACTGCTTGGCCATTCTCCTCAAAGTGATCTTCCCAGGACGTACTGGTGGGGCCGACCCGACTCTGCATCGAGATCAGGCTCAAACGGGCCAAGTTGAGTTCATCGACATGCCGGGACAGTGGGCGCTTCTGTGCTGTCCGGTGCGGCAGGGTCATGCTTGATGTTATGTTTTTTTTGCTTAAAAAGAAAATAAGGTTGTCAACAACAAGACGTAGAAAGAAAGAACGTCCTAGACAAAGTTTTTAAGCGCTTTCCCCCAAACTGTCCGCAAGAAAGACCACCTCATCCCCCCAAGTGTCCGCGAGAAAAATGAGCTTTTGCCCCAAACTGTCCGCTCGGCATATGAACTCCACCCCCAAGTGTCCGTAGGGTAAATGCCCTCACCCTCCAAACTGTCCGCTCGGGCTGTTTTAAGAACAGTAACGAAGAAAGTGTCGATGTACCGCGGCGAAACGGCACGTTCGCTCTCAAATCACCCAAACTGTCCGTAAACCACTTCCCCCCAAGTGTCCGTGGTTCAAATGACTCAATCACCCCAAGTGTCCGTGAACGCCGCCCCATCAGAAACACTCTCCCGCACAGATGTTTTCTCAATCCCCCCAAGTGTCCGTGCTGTGCATGCCCCAAACTGTCCGTAGCTCAAGTCGATACTTTTGACCGTTCAACGCCCCCAACTGTCCGTGCCAAGCTGGATTCAAGCTATCTACTCACTTGAGGCCCCGAACAGTGAAGGTGGTGGCTCTGATCAAACTGAGCCTACCTCCGGCGACTCGCGATTCGAATGGTGAATCACACCGGCTGGAGGAGTATTTTTTGCGAGCTTGCCTTTACCTCGGGAGCAGGGCTTCCCCTGCTTCCGGAGCCCCGTGTGGCCTCTGGGGACACCTGATCCCCTTGGGCTGGTGGCAGGGCTCTTCCTCATTTCGGTGATCAGAACGGTGCCGTATGGGTTGGGGGCACGGACTGGCCTTCATTGCCAGCTGAAGAACCCACTGTTCGTGACGTCCCGTACGCAGCACCAAAGCGTCCAGCCAACACGCCTGTCAGTGCGCTGAGATGAACCCGAAGCGCAGCCCTTGTCCTCCGCACAGGAGCGGGCAAGCGTGCTGGGGCACGTCGGTTCTGCCCGAGACAGACCAAGGCTCCCCTCAGGACAACCTGCACTGTTCAACTCGCGCTGGAGCGGCCCTGTTTCCAAGTGCTTCGGGGGCAACCCCACGTTCCCCTGAGCGGGAAAGGCTCCTGAACCTGGGCGGCACAGCTCGCGAACCCAACAGTGCAGCAATGGGCACTCATGCCCAAGTTCTTGCCCACCTGACAACGCGTTGATCCGGCTCGTGGGTGAGCCGGACGGCCTCTAACTTGAATGCTTTGGTGGACGGCTTGCGCTTGGACACGCCTCACCTCGTGTCCAAGCTCGAGGCGTTTCTTCAGGCAAGGAGAAGCAAGCTCTTTCCACTTCGAGGTTAGAACCGGTTCACGACTTCAGGCAGGGGAAATTCGGCCGTGAGACAGTGCAAATGGGCCACTCGCGCTTTTTCTCCGGCAAGTGTCCGAATGCTGAACTCCGGAAAGTGTCCGAACACCGAACCGCCAAGGAACGCGGAGACTGCTGAGGACCAGCCCGGCCAGTCCCGATGTCGGCTTGCCCAATGTACAGGTGCGCCTCGCCGGAAGCCCAAGCCTCGCTGCTAGAAGCCATTTAGGATGCGGTTGCCCTGCTGTCTTCCCTTGACGTCCAAGCCTTTGCAATGCGGGCCGCGGCCTTATCAGGGGAATCACGCGCTCCGCGACCCAGCAAGCGCGCAGGGCGGCGCTTCACATCTTGGATCCTGCCCTTGAGCCGCGTTTCTACTCGGGATTCTCCAACCATTGGGGCCAGCCCAATCCCCCTGCCCCGAGATCAACTGCCTGGTTCTAACGGCGCCGAGAACAACCAATCGAGTGAAACCTCCAGTGTCTGGGCCAGGGCCTGAACCTCAAAGTCATATACGCTCCGCACCCCTGTTTCAATCTTGCTCAAACTGCTGGCCCCCAGCTCCAATTGGGCGACCTGCATTAAATGCTGACTCAGCTCTTCGAGTGACCATTGAGGCTCACGGGCCAACCGCGCTTGCCTCACTTGGAGGCCGATCATATTCATCCGGGACGTGCGGGTGCCGTAGGCTTGCGGTTTTCGCCCTTCATAGATTCGGTCTGGGCGTTTTCTCACCCTGCCACGCTAAGCAGGGGATCCTTTCTCGACAATTCTATAAAGTAAATTTGCTATAATAGAAATTATGAACACTCAGGCGCGACAAATGGAACCCGTTCCTTTCCTGAGGCAGGGCACTGTCAGGGACGCCTCCGCCCTATTTGCCTTATTTGAGCTCTTGGTACCAACTTCAATGATTCTCAAGGGGCAGTCGCCGTTCTATGAGCCCCCACCGGAGCTGCCCGCCCCTGTCCTCTGGGTTGCTGAAACAGGTGGGGGGATCGTAGGGGCGGGCTGGTGCTCCCCGCGAGACCTCGCACCAGCCCTGGTCATCGTCCTCACCGATCCCCAGTGGGATCATTTGACTGCGCCGCTCATCGCCAGAGTCGAGGCAGAGATTGAGCCTATCTTCGCCGAGCTCAGCTTTGGACTCCGCCCGGTGACCGCCTGGCTCCCTCCCCCACCACACAGAGACCGGCTGCAGGCTGCTTACCTCGAGCGCGGCTGGCAGATCTCGGGACTGGTCTGGACGCCTCCTGGGCCGGGCGAATCCAACACCGCGTCAGCATGAGTGCTGGTTCCAGGAGTTGTCCCGCTCTTCAAGCACCATACGTTCAACGAGTTGGAAGCGGCTGGTGGCCAAGCTCCACTCCTCGGACGACTCCGGGTAGGAACTCGGCCCGCTTGAAGTTCAGGATTCAAAAACGCATGAACGGATGGTCAGACTGCTGCGGCTGAATCCTCCTGCACTGTTCGAACCGGAGGCACCCGCTCCCACGTCAACTCCGGCTAGCCAGCCAATGCTGGAGGCCTTCCGCTCAGCCGCAACAACAGCAGCACCCCCACTGTCTCACAGGCGTCCTGAAGGCCACTTCTCCTTCCCGACCTTACAAAGGGGAAGTGTTCTATCTAGGCGCTGCTCTGCACGGATCTGCTGCAGACCCTACGGCAGATTCTGTAGGACTTCGTGCAGCGCTGGCAACTTGAGGTCACCTTTGAAGAGGTTCAAACACACCTGGGTGTAGAAACGCAGCGGCAGTGGATTGATTTTGCCATTGCCAGAACAACCTCAGCGTTGCTGGGGCTGTTCTCACTCATCACCCTGATGGCTCACGAACGCTGGAAGAGTCATGACGTCTGGGTTCGTCGGGCCGCCTGGTACGACAAGACCCTGCCGACCTTCGTTGATGCGCTCGCCGAGGTTCGGCGAGCCCTGTGGAAGGTGCCGACTTTTCGCACATCTGCGCCAGGACGCGAGATGATTCAAGTCCCACTTGAGTTCATTGAGCGCCTTACAGACGCGCTCTGCTATGCTGCCTGACCTCTTCTATAGCCAAAGTCGAGCTAAGCCCATGAGCGCGCAGCTGGGCGGCACAAACGCGCTGCCTTCATCCAGGAGCCGCTCAAGGGCGTCGGATGCGGGGCCAAGCAGTGGAGCGTCCGAAGTGGATTGGGTCATGCATCAGCATAAATTGGAAATGAGAAGTCAGTCTTACTCCAGTCACTTCCGCACGCTGTGTGCCTTCCTGACCACAGTGCCCTACCTTTGGTCGTGTGGCGGCTCTCTACGCTATCCCCTTGACCCTTGAGCCTCCTTCTGGAAGTAAGCCGCTTACCTCCACTCCCAAGACCTCAGCGACGCGGCGCAGGGTGGAGAGCCGGGGATCGAGCAAGCCGTTCTCCGACTTGGTGGGATGGGTGCGGTGCATTCCTACCCGCGCCGCGAACTCATCCTGACTCCAACCCTGAGCTTGGCGTAAATGGCGAATCTGTGCTCCTAAGGCCGCTAAATAGGGGTCTTTGGCCGGACGGGGGGAGCAGACATAGGGCCTGAGCATCCGCAGATTTAGTGCGTTATGCGACTGATTTCTATGAAACTGACTATAATCAGTCGCATGGGAAACAGAGAGCGGCAGTACGATGACCCTCAGGCGCCGCCCGTGTTGACAACGGCAAGGGCGCTTGCCCTGTTTGAGAGTGTCATTGTCCCGGCGCTGCAGGTTGTGGAGATTTGGAATGCCTCGCCGGTTGTAACTCTGGAGCAAGGCGCAGATCGGCGCTGGGCCATCCAGGCCCTCCGGGGTGCGAGCCACGAGTGGGGGCGCAGCGAGCAAGGAGATGATGTCGAGGCACAGGCCCGGCGATTGTTGGCTGAGCCGATGGTTGGCGGTGTGCCGTCTGAGTGCCAGATCACCGCCTTGCTGGCTCAAGCTGTGCAGCGAGCCTCGCAGCAGCGTCCAGGAGGGGCCGCCCGCTGTCTGGCTGTGGCCCTCGTGTTGGAGACATGGATACCCGGTGACACTGAACTATCCTTACCTATCTCCGCCTACACCCAGCGCACTGCCTTGCCTTTGGACTTGATGCTGTGCAGCCTGTTTGGGGAGTTGTCAGATTTGGCTGGCGTCGTCAACCCCTTAGGACTGATCGACCGCATCGAGGAGGCCAAGGCCGCCATCGCCGAAACGCATAGGCTGACCAACCCTCTGGATGAGCTGTCGACCGAATGGCCAGAAGCCAATGACTTGGGGGCCTGGGGCAGCAATGTGTATCACCTGCAAACGTTGATTCACAAAGTGTTCTCCGGCGACGCAGCTGCCCAGTCTGTTGATGATCGGTGCCTCTGGGTCCAAATCTATGGGGGGTTGGAGTGCGCCGCCGCGCTGCTGAACACTTGGTCTCTCGGTCCCACACAAGATGCTTGGCCGCCTGAGGATCTCAGTTTTAGAGATCTAATCAGTTTGGAACTGGAGACCACCCTGCTTCAGGCCATCCGGTTGGCGCACCGCCTCGAGCGTAACAGGGAGATGGCTGAGGCAGGGGAAGTCGCGGCTGTGGCACGGCGCCTGCGGCGGCTTTGTCTCCATGAGATGGAGCAACTGGGCTTGATCCCGCAACCGCCGCAGGTTAGGGGAGGCAAGGAAAACCACACATCTTTAGAGGTCTTGTTGAAGGCCATCTGGGTATCAGGTACCGATGCGGCGTGGTTCCTGAATTCTGTGCTGATCGCCGTACGCACGTGGGAAGCGATGACCCCAGGGGTTCCGGAAAAACAAGAAGTCTCTTGGCCGCCCCCACAGTGGATGCTCGTGCGCGACATTGCGCTATACGGCTGTCTGTACGTCCTACTGACGATACAATTTTCGGCTCAAGTGACCCCTGGTTTTTCCGCGCGAGCCAGTAAGGCGCTGATCCCGTCCGCAGCCGAAATACGCGAGGCGGCCAGTGAGTTGCTGAGGCCCATTCGACCGTTGGCCACAGTCCACGTGGAAGATGATCAGCCATCGCGTTCGCCTGCCGAATGGTGGCAGGTGGCGCACGAAGCACTTTGGAAGGCGTTGCTGTGCCCGCTGGCGTCTGCTGCTCGGCCTGACTGTCACCAACTTGACTCCGCGTTGGGCCATGCCCTCGAGGGGTTGGCAGACGCTCTAGAGAAGCAGAGAGGGGCACTGTGAAGCAGCAGGGCAAGAGAGCATGTGAACAGCAAACTCGCTCAGTGCTGGGAAGTCATTTTGATTTCGTATAAAAAGCGTGCAGGTTCCGCACGTCCACAGACCAGCGTTCCTGGGCCTCGTCACTCATGCTCGCCGACCTTTCACACCGGGGCAAGAGTTGACCAGTCACGGCCGCTCCTTGGACCGCGTCAGGGCGACAAAGACGATTGCTTTTGTCGCCCTTCTCCTCGTTCTGTCTGCCCGCCTCCATGATCTCCTCCGCGCCGAGCAGGGCCACTCGCCACGCCTCCAACTCCTTGGCCTGGTGCACCGCGCAGAAGCGTACCGCTTGGCCCTTGGCCTGAAAGCGCGAGTTGATCTGCGCCGTGATCTCGCGGCCCTGTGCTTTTTGCCCGGCCCTTGAAGCACGGGTGGCCACCTCGGCGACGAGTGCGGCGATACACGTCAACAGGTCCACATCACTTTGCATCGCCCGGCGCCGCCGCTTGCCGCGTTCCCCTTGTTCGTAATGATCCTGGAGCAGGGCCATCCCGTACTCCTGCAGGCGGGGTTCGATGTCGGCCACCTCAAACGGGTAGGCAAAGCAGCGCGTCACGTGACCTTCCAGTTTCGCCACAAGGTCGTGACCCATCACTTCCACGGTCAGGCCCTGCTGGGCACACCGCAGCGCGAGGCTGATCATCGGTGCGCTGGTTTTCGCGCTGAACAAGTCCTCAGGTTACAACTCGCTCAGCAACTCGTCTTCGCTAACGGTTTTCACTTCGCCTTCCGCCGCATGGGGAGCCGTCACAATCAGGTCGCTGAACTCGCTCACCAGTGCGACGTGACTCCTAGGACATCGGAAGGTGACAGTGAGTCGCAGAGACAGCGCATTGAAAGTCTCCTGTGCCCAGTCCAGACCTTCGGCGTCCGCTCCAGTGAATTTGCAGATGGCCTGCGCCCGGTCTCCGACCAGCACCACCCGTCCGCGCCGCGAGGTCACGTGCTTGACCAAGCGGTGCTGCAGGCGGAAGAAGTCCTGCGTCTCCTCCACCAGGACCACGTCCATGCTCTCGAACCCGTAGCCCAACTTGAGGGGCAGGTAGAGCATGTCGTCGTCAGAGTGACCGCGCTCCAGAACATCCGACAAGGCCCGGTCCTGAACAAGACGCACCAGTTCCACCGGGTTGAGACCCGCAGGCCACTCCATCTCATGCTCGCTGACCAAGCCCTCAATGGCGGCGGATGTGTTGGCGATATGTGCCATGGACAACTTGACCAGAGCCAGCGCGGTCTTCGCCACGCCCTTGGAGTAGAGGCCCCGTTCTTTGCGCAGCGAGTCCACCAGATGTTTGCGCTTCCACTCCGAGAAGGTGGCCTTGCGCGGCGAGCACTCTTCGACCATCATCTTGCCGAACGCGTGGAAGGGACTCACCTGAACGTCACTCGGCAGCGCGTCCTTGAGACTCTTGGCGATGGATTTGTTCAGCGCGAACGCACCAATGCGCAGTCCTGCCGGGAGCACCTGCGCGACGGTCCTGAGTACCGTGGACTTGCCGCTGCCTGCGGTGGACTGCACGGTGAGGCTCCGCCCAGTTTCGTGCACGGCCTGGATCACGGCCAACTGTTCGGGGGTCATACGGGCGAGGGCCTGCTGCACTTCCGCTCGTGGCACCCCTGGCCGGAGCTGCAGGGTGTCTTGCCACAGGGTCTGGGTCTGGACGTCGCTCGTGGAGACCGCCGCCCCCCACCCCTGGCGGGGGAACTAGGCGGGTGAGGTGGGACGGCACTGCCCACTTCCTCTGGTCGGCTTCACGCCTTTGCTTCGGCGCTGGTTTCTCTCAACAGCCGCGGTTCCCTCAGATAGATTCCGCCTGCGTCCCAGAGTCGCCAGTCGCGGATGTCCGGTTTTATTCCGCCGTTGAGGTACGCCCGCACTTCGGTCAAGCTCCCGAATTCAATTTCAGAAGTCGCGTCCGGATGATCGTCGTGGGTGGAGAACTGTAACGTAAACGGTGGGCGGTGCACGTAGGGAGGCTCGGGTACGTGTTGGAGTTTCATGCCTGCCGCTTTCCCCAGCGGGGAGACCTGCGGGGGTGGCTGAACCCGGCCCGCTGCTCTTTTTGTGTGGGGGAGGCCATGTCGGCAGGTCTGCTGGTTCGGGGTCTGCCGTGTGGGCAGCTGAGGTTTTCCCGACTGCTCTGCCGTGTGGACAGGAGTCTGCTCCGTGGACTCTGGTGCGGGTGATCAGCGTGCGGATGTGCCCTGGTGATGACAGGCTAAAGCAGGGGCCAAAGCGGACGGTCTTGGGCAGAGGTGGGAAGCGGGGTCTGGGGGCGTGCAGGCGGCGAGGATCGGAAGAAACGTCTCTTTCTGTGTAAGATGATGGATTTGCCCAATTGCCTTCTTCGTGCAAGGTTTTGAGCGCCCCACATTTTGAAGCCGCCTTTGCCGTGCAAGGTCCTTTCGTTTTTTTTCCTTCGCCGTGCAAAGTAGGCCAAAATTTCCGATTCGTGGCCGCCTTTGCCATGCAAGGTCCTTTCGTTTTTTTTCCTTTGCCGTGCAAGGTGTCTGCTGTCGCCCGCATGGGTCGTCTGGCGTCCCTCTTAGCTGTTTTATCTGCTCGTTTGAGGTGGATGAACGGCTTTCAGACTGGGCAACACCTTCCTGTTCAGGTATCTGCACATAAGTCCTACTCAGGCAATTGTCCCTCCGCTTGTCAGGTTTTGCATTGACGAACAGGTGGCAGTATTGCTCCCTTACGAGTCTGCTGTGTGTGGTCGGTGGCCGCTCTCTTGTACCTGGGCGAGACTTAGAAACGGGCATTGGCTTTCGTCTGTGTTTGAGAGCTGAGTACCGCACGCCGTTGCTTCTTGCGCCAGTTGGGTGGCGACAAAATCCCGAGGAGCACCTTGATGTGATGGGAGGTCACTTGGCTTTTTGGTCTGGCGCGTGAGGTGGCACCACAGTTCTGCACCTCACTCCTGCGGCCTTGCCCAACGCCGCGACACTCCGGAAGCCAGCCGCGCAAAGGTTCGTTATGCCTGGTGTTGTGAAGTTCGTCTTGAGCTGAGAGGCAGCGGCAAGTCGCTCTGGCGTGCAGCATCCGTGAAGCGTTTTGCTTGCCTTTTCTGGTCATGAAAACAGCGCCCAAGGGCGGGTGCTGTGAGATAGAACTGAGATGAATGTGGAGGTTCCTTACGGGGCGGGCTGGTCACTCCACCAGTCAGTCAGGAGGATGTCGCGTTTGAGGCGGGGACCAATATCTTCTCGGAGATTGCGCTGGCGAGTCGGTGAAGTGACGCCCCACACCGTTTCGATAAAGGCCCGATCACTGAAGGCGTCCAGTTTTTTCCGAATGGTTCCAAGGGTATAAGTGTCCGCATCAAATTCGATAGCGACGTCTCCATACGGGCTACGAAAGACGGCATCCGGTTCCTCAGTGACCCGACTGTGCCGAGGGTTGACCACCCAACGATCTCCGGTCTTAACCTCCAGAAGACGGCGCATCTCACCTGTTCCGCCATAGTGCATCAGGTCATGGTCGGCCTTAAATTGAAATGATTTTTGCCCGAGGTAAAAGCGCGTTTTGACTTCCAAGGCCTTGCGCATGTGCATGGTCGGAGAATGGTTCCCACATACGGCACCCGGTCAAGGTCATGATCATTCAGTCCGTAGTGCCGCCGCAGTTGCCCGTGGCTGATGGCGCGGTCTGCTGTCAGGTCAGCCAGAAATCGTTCACGGCGTTCGGCCTTGTCCAGCAGCAACAGGTCAACGGTCTGAGTTTTGGAATGATCGAACTGGGGGAATCGTAGAGGGCCAACGCATGGTAACGGGAAAGAGAAGGGCCATTTCCGATGCGATCTTGCTGGGCATCCACTTGAGTGAACAGGAGGCGTGAGCCTTCAGCTGGGGCGCATCCGGGCACGCGTGTTTCGAGGGTCAGAAATTGGGAGAACCGAGCGGCTTTGGCGTGGGCCAATCTTGGCTGAGGAGTGAAGAGATGCACGTGAAATCCGTAAGCCAATGCGGATGATCTGAGATGCACGCCGATGTTGTTCAGGCCGTTGGGTGTCATTCCGCCGCTGCTCATGGTGCCTCCGGCCAGGGCCACGCCCCGTTCAGTCATCACCTCCAACAACCGCATTTGCCCAACGTAAGTGTTCAGGTTCCGGGTCGTTTCCGGTGTCGTGGCGACGTACCCTTTCTCCGCGAGGCAGTGGCGCAAGTAGGCGCGGTCCAACTGACGTTGTAGGCTGACCGCGCCCTCCGTGGTCTCAAACACTGCCTTGCGTCCGGGGCCTCCGAGCAGGGTCAGGGTGCCCATCATGGTGTAGACCTGCACCACATACTCCGCCGCCAAGAACTTAGCGGGGCGGGTGAGATGCTGGGTCAACTCGGTCTCGGTCCACGTGCCGTCTTGCATGTACAGCCGGATCAGGGCGGCGTGTTCAGTAGGCGTGAGGTCGAGCACAGGTGGAAGGTCGGGCGTCATGGCGTGTCCTTTGAGGGAGAAGGGCGTGCGCCCGGTGAGCCATCACAACGGCTCTCGCGGGGCGCACGGACGGGGAGGTCAGGACGTAGGCGCTTCGGCTTTCTGGTGATCGCGTTTGGGCGGGGTGGGGGTTTTGCTGGAGACCGCAGGGGTTTTTTTGCCACTGGATTTGCCCGCAGGTTTGTCTCCGGATTTGCCCGTAGGTTTGCTGGACACAGGCGCTGCGCCTTGTCTCATCTTCACGAGCCGTTTGAAATCCAGCTCACCGGACGCGATCAGATCAAAGTCCACGCGCAGCCTGTCTTGCTCGGCCAACAGTTCATACACATGCTCTTTGACGTGGTGGACCATCCACTTCTGAAGGTCGGCGGTGTACCAGATCGCCTCGTCAGGAGCCGTGTGGGTTTCGGGTTGACCGTCCTTGTTCTGGTACTCGTGGGTGAGTTCTGTGTTGAGACTGACGGCCTGCACCTCGCCTCTTGCGATGGCTCCCGGCAACTCACGCAGCAGCTTGATGCGGTGGACAGAGGGCACCGTTTCAAGGAGGACGCTCCAACGTTGGACGCTGCCGTAGGGCAAGGCAGGTTGACCTTGAGGCGCAGAGGAGGCGTCGGCCTGCACCGAGCCGAAGGTGGACCCTGCCGCCCCTGCACCCACATCCCCAGGCAGGACAGCGCTTCTCTTTTTACCTTGTAACTGATCGAAACTGATCTTAAATTCGTTCCGCACACTGGCAGCGTTCGGGGGCGGCGGGAGCAAGTATTCGGGGGTAGGCAGATCTGACATGGCAAGGCTCCTGATGGTTGGTGAGGGGCGGAACAGCAGCGCAGCGGCGGGGAGACATCGAGGCCAATTCCTCCTCGCGACAGGTCGATGACACCAAAGACAGTGTGCGTGCGCTTTGGGTTTCGGCATTCAACAGTTCCCTGCAGCCGCGCTTGACTTTGGTTTTCCCACAGCCACCAGACGCCCTCCTACTGGGTGCTCAGACAATCCTCAAACCGCCTTGGTTGTTCGTGAGATGGAGCGTTCGGTCAGCCAGCACCCACGCTGTTCGGTCAACGTGGCACCCCTGGTGCGGAGTTCGCTGCCTGCTCACAAACGGTGTGAAGTGTTGTTGACCACATCACTTGAAGCCTCGGTCTGACCAATGTCCATGTGTCTGGACTGGTCAGCATCGGGCGTGATCGGGCAGTGCCGTTGTGATTTGACACCATGTCAACTGGAGTTCCGTACCTGCTTGTCTTCCTCCCACCCTCCGCAGGAATCGGAAAGCTTCCCTTGCAGAACGGACGCCCGTCAGGAGGCCTGCGGAGCAAACAGGGCCACCTGAATTGCAGCGGGGTGACTCGCAGAGCTGCGGCTAAGGGGCATCACCGTCTTGATGTCAAATGTAGGCCCGTATCAGTGATTGACCTAGGAAGGCAACACTGATACGAGTAGCTTGTTATCTGAGTTTCTGACCTGCTGGACTGCCAAGGCGTCGCCAGACTCCACAATGACCGGGAGTTCATTCGGCTCAACATGAATCCAAAAGCTGGTTGCGGTTGGCCTGCTGCTCACGCTTTGGCTTCGGAGAGCGGAGCGCACCCAAATCACCCACTGTTCACTGTCATTTTCGTTGACCGGCGGCTTAGCCTTCTGAACACTGTGTTCAACCGCAGTCGGTTGGCACCGGATCTCATTCCACTTCTCTATTTGGAAGCAAGACCCCCACTTCTACCCCCAAGACCTCAGCGACTCGGCGCAAGGTGGAGAGCCGGGGATCCAGCAAGCCGTTTTCCAGCTTGGTGGGATGGGTGCGGTGCATTCCTGCCCGAGCCGCAAATTCATCCTGACTCCAGCCCTGAGCCTGGCGTAATCGGCGAATCTGTACTCCTAAGGCCGCTAAGTAAGGGTCTTTGACCGGATGGGAGAGAGCAGACATAGAGCCTGAGCATCCTCAGACTCGGAAGGTTATGCGACTGATTTCCATGAAACAGTTTAAAATCAGTTGTATGGAAAGCAGACGACAGCTGTATGACGATCCCAATTCGCCGCCCACATTTGTTGGAACGCGGGCATTCACACTGTTCCAGTACGTCATCGTGCCGACGCTACGAGTGGTTGAAGCCTGGAATGACTCGCCTATTGTGACGCCTGAGCAGGGCACAAATCGCCACCGGATCACCCGGTTGCTGCGCAGCACCAGTGATCATTGGGCGGACAGCGATGTTCGGAAACCAGGTGCCCTGGAGGCGCAGGCGCGGCAACTGCTCGCTGAGACAACGGTGGGCAGTCTGGCCTGCGAGTGCCGCATCACGACCTTGCTTTGCCAAGCTGTGCAGCTGGCCCACCTTGAGAAAGCAGGCGTGGCTGCCCGCTGTTTCGCGGTGGCCCTCGTCCTCGAGTCTTGGATTCCTGAAGCCACAACTCCATCCCGCGAGATTTTCCCCTCCAGTTACAGTCAGGGGCACCTCTCTGAGCGGCCCTCAGATTTTATGGTCTGCTGCGTATTGGGCGAGCTCTCGGATTTGCCCGCCGTCGTCGATCCACTCGGCTTGATTGACCGGATCGAAAATGCGAAGTCTGCAGTGGCCGAGGCCGATACTCTGGGTGATCCCCTCAGGGAGCTGTCGACTGGGTTGCCAGAGTCCGATGCTCACGGGATATGGGGAGCCAATCTATACCGGACTCAGCGCTTGCTGTACAAGCGGCTGTTCTACTCCGCTGAGCTTGATGTCGACTGGGGCATCGCTCGATTTTTTGACATTGAATTGTACCAGAGCCTGGAGTGGTCAGCGGAAATACTGAGCAGTTGGTCAGTTGCTCCGAACCAGACGGCCTGGTCGCCGGATGACCTGGGACCACGCGTCTTGAGGGCGATGGAAGTGGAGACCGCCTTAGTGGAAGGCATCCGCTTGGCGCAGAGACTAAAACGCAGCCCCGCGGCAGTTCGGCCCGGCGAGATGGCCGGGATGGCCCGCCTTTTGCAGTCAATGTGCCTGAAAGAGATGCAGCAATTGGAGTTGACCCCGAAACCGCTGCAGGGCTGGAGTCTTGAGCACGCGGCCACACCATTGTCGGCCCTGATGATGGCTGTCCGGGTACTGGAAGCTGACACGGCCTGGGGTCTTAACTTCGTGTTGGCGGCCGCCCAAGCTTGGGCGGAACTGAGTTCAGGAGAGGCAGAAGATCAGGAGCGGTGTTGGCCACGTCCGCAGTGGGTCATCCTGCGGGATCTCGCTCTGTACCGCTGCTTGCACCTGTTGTCGACCCTGCAGTTTTCACCCCTGGTGACCCTTGGTCTTCAGTCTCAACCGAGAGTATTGGTCATCCCTTCTCCATCCGAAATCCGTGAGGTCGCAAGTGAATTGTTGGGGTTGTCCAAACAGGCAGTGACCCTTACCCCGGACGTCACTGACCAATCACGCTCGCCGGGTGTCTGGTGGAAGATGACGCAGGAGGCACTGTGGACTGCGCTGCTCTGTCCTTTGGCTTCGGCTGTCCAACCTGAGTGCCTGCAGGCTGACCGCTTCTTGGGACACGCACTTGAAGAGCTTGCCAAGTCTCTGGAGCGGCCACACCAACAAGTCGTCGTGGACAGAAGTTGATGTCAGCGGCTGGAAATGCCCTCAGGATGCTGCTGAGGGGCCATCCCCGCCTCACTTCACGGCCGCCTTTACCCTGTTCTTGGAAGTGCGTTGAGCTGCCGCCCGATTGTGCCTGTTCGCCGTGTTTTGGAAGGGCAGAACGGCGGCCAGAGACAACAAACATGAGTGGGACACCAAGCGGCAACCCATGTCATGACACAGGTTCAGGGTGGCCTGGGAGCCTGCCTTCGTCTCTGGTCAGTACTGCCCAGTTTTTGGGCGTACTCAAGCAACACAATCCGTCATGCCTCTCTTGGTAGAGATCAATGGGCGCAATGAATGGCTACGTCACCAGAAGCTGCGCGGCTACATTCACACGGCCTTCGTACCAAAATTTAGAAAGGTACCCCGTTCCGAGTGTGTGATTTGCTTTTCAAATACACCGTTCTCACTGTGTGATTTACTCAGAATATTCCGTCCAGGAGACAGAATGACTTGTCTGCCGTACTCAGTGTGTGGTTTACCGCGGCTGCTACCGTTCCCAGTGCGTGGTTTGGGGCCAGTCTGCCGTACCGAGTGTGTGGATGGTGGGTTCCTTGCTGCCGGTGCGAGTGTGTGGTTCCCCGGGTACTCAGTGTGTGGTTTTGGCTCCCCACCAGGTACTGAGTGTGTGGAAAGTCGGAGATATTGCCGTACTGAGTGTGTGGGAAATACCGTACTTAGTGTGTGGAAAATGGCCCGGAAGTCTGTGTCAGACGATTGTCGCCCCTTTCCCTGTTGTTGTTATCAATCAATTCTTTTAAACATCTTTTATCAGTAAAGAAAAACAACAATCAGCACGCAGTTCTCGAGGCCACCGTTAGAATCGGGCCACCCAGGGGGTTGCAGGTGAAGAAGACCAAATCCAATACGGCGCTGACATATCACGAAGAACTCAACATCGCCCACAAGGGTCTCGTGAGCATCCAACGCCAGATCCCCGGCAACTTCATCACCTGGAGCCGCACCTTTGAGCGCAACGGCATTCCAAGTGAGGTGGTCTGTAAAGCCCTCCCGGATTACGGCGTTCCGCATGGCATCGACAATGACGTCCTCTTGGCGATCCAAGAGGCCTTCATGGAACAGGGCTGTCCGGAAGACAACCGGGTGCGGGTGAGCATGTACCGCCTCTTGCAGCTGTGCGGCATGGAAGACGACGGCAACCGCCGCAGGGACGTTCGCCGTTCTCTTGACCGCCTGCGTTCCACCACCTACTGGATGAGTGAACTCTGGCGCAACCACAGCAAAGGTCACTGGACGACGGCCACTTTCAATCTGGTGGCCGGTTTGGCGTATGAGCGGGATCTGGATGACCCGGACAGTGCCCGGCGGCTGGTCATCACTCTGGCGGAAGAGATTGCAGGCAGCATCCGTGACGGATACGTCAAGCCGGTACGGCTTGAAGTGTTGCGGATGCTGAATCAACCCGCGCGGGCTGCCTACCGGGTGCTGGACGCCCTGAGACACCATCCAGAAGATCCGGATCAGCGAACTGACGTGCTGCAGATCAACCTGATGGATCTGGCAGTCCATTTTGGCCTGACCAGCGACCGGCCCGAAATCATTCGCCGCAGCCTTGACCCGATTCACGAAGAACTGACCAACATCAAGGTACTCAGCCGGGTAGACCTCCATGGACGCGGCAAAAAACAGGAAGTGACCTACCAACGGATGAATCTGTTGGCTTCTCAGGCAACGCTTGCGTTGACAACCGCTACGTTGATGCCTGAAGGGACGGCCCGTCCCAGAATGTTGCGTGCGGCATTCACATCGGCGTTCTCCGTATGACCGCACTGCTGGCACACAAAGCGAGACTGGCTGAGCCTGTTCGCTTTGCTGACGTACCCGCACTGATTGCAGCCCTGGGAGGTATACCGAGGATCGACCCGCACAATTCTCCGAGCGGCACATTCTGCCTTCTGGGAGAGAAGCGAAAAGAACTGACTCCAGCCGACGTCGTGAATGCTGCGGGCCAGATTGCCCCGCCCCATGCCGCCGACGTTCAAATCTTCGTGGGCGATCAGATCGTTTTCTCTGACCAG
>NZ_KB899766.1 GCF_000378445.1 Deinococcus aquatilis DSM 23025
AGGGGATGGCGGTTGAAAAACCGCTCAATTCGGCGAATGACCGACGACGCCCCTGCGCTTCCCGGGAAACGCTCAGCCAGCTCCCCATGCCGGACGTCCTTGGCTTGAAGGAGTGCCAGGACAACGAGAGAAAGCAGTTCCACTTGGTTTTTGCGGTACTCCGGGAAATGAGCACAAAAGCAGCGCGTCAGATGGGTCAGCGTGGCAGGGGACGCGTTCTGTTTTGACGGATCAGACGGGAGATTTCAACCCCTCAACAAAGTGTCGGGTACTGAGGGAATTTCTGGTGTTGTCGGCCCACGTTGCTCACCTTTGGCAGTACATCCGAATCACCGGCCTTCATACACAACTCCTCTGACACAAACAGCTCCCGCCTCAGCATTGGCGGGAGCTGTTTGTTGGTTCTTTGGAACAGATGACCAATTCTCTTGAACGAGTCATTCCCCTCAGTCAGAGGCTTCGGCAGTTATCAGCGACGTCGCTGAATCAGTTCTGTACCGTGACGAGGTTCAGCGGAGACGCGCCTTATCATGCAACTTCTTGGCGATCTCCAGAATTTCCCCCATATCCCATTCAGGCGAGAATGCCCCGGAGTCATGGCCGCCATCAACGAGTTTCCCGCCCTCAATCGACGTATATTCGTCGACAAACACTTCTGACCCATCCTCCGGGTGAGTGCCGTTCCAAATCGTACCCAACTGAGTAAAGTCCGTATCACTGAAGCGGTACAACTTGCGGTGCACCCCGAGATCCATGATGCGTTTAGATTCCGGGATCAGGCTGGTCGGGATGTTCGGCATCGGCAGCATCTTGTTGATGTTCACGCCCGTCAAACTTTCAAGCGCCTTGCCATACGCGATCTGGTGGACGCCTCCGCGAACCAGTAAATAGCCCACCAGAGCTTTGGCCGTGGGATCATCGACCATTTCGTACACGCGCAACTTATTGTGGCGAGCGGCGCCTTCCAAGAAAAAGTTATGGGTCAGGTCGAGCATCAGGTTGCCACTGGAATAAACGTAGTCGCCGGTCCAGGCCTTGCCGTGCGAATCGGCAATCATGGCGCCCGGGCCGCCAGCGATGAAGTGTTTGGTGTATCTCACGTCCTGCGCGAAGGAAAAAGGATGGGTGGTGGGATCAATCGGCTCTTCCTGGTCCTTGACGTCTGGGCCAGCCAGCAGGCTGTTGATCGTTGCGGCGACCAGTTCAACGTGGCCCAACTCTTCGGCAGCGATATTGGAAATCAATTCGTAATAGGGCCGGAGCGTTTCTTTGCCACGGAAGTTGAAGGACTGGGTCAGATAATTCATGAGGGTGGACATCTCGCCGAAACGCCCGCCCATCAGTTCCTGGACGGTGGCCGCACCATTGGGGTTGGCTTCTTTGGGGAGGGGGAGATCAAATTGCAGTTTATCAATACGTAAAAACATCAGTGCCTCCGATGGGATAGGTCCCGGGTTATCAGAAGCAATCGGAACGGTAGCAAGGGTAAAAGCCTCACTATCTGAAGATTTCAGTAAACTGTTCTAAGAACCAGGTCCTGACTTAGAGCTGAATCGGGATACCAATGAGAGTACTTGGTTCTTATTCCGCCCTCATCTCTGATTTCTTACCTAACGCCTTTAACATGAGATTGGCCCCGTGGCCTTTATTTCAGCGCTATGATTCATCACTAGACCTCTTGCGAAAGTCATGACGGGTAGGCTTGGGTCAGATTGCACAACGCGGCAATGAGCTGAACTCGAAGGGCGAACCGACGCCGCCGATGTCGGTAGACGCCCTTCAACACGCGAAAGATCTTCATCCGCCGAATGACATGCAGGGTGTCCTGCCGGGTATGCGCCAGCACACGGTTTTCTTGGCGTTGGTCGGCGGAGAGGGGCGACGCTCGCGTCGCCTTATGGGTGGTGATGGCGTGCCCGTGGGTTCTCCAGAGGCCCTGATACCCGGCGTCCCCGATCAGGGCCGTGTCGTGGGGCAACCGTACGCCAGATTGACGAAAGAGTTTTAGATCATGAACCGCTCCAGCACTTGTGGCGGTACCCAAGATGCGCTGCGTCACCGTGCAGATCAGCAGCTGAAACTTCAGGGTATGCCGCTTTTTCTTGCCGCTGTACCAGCAGCGTTGCTTTTTTTGGGTCGTTCACAGGGCACTTCAGAAGCATCGACCGCAACGATGCTGTAGACGAGCTGCGCTTCCTGAAACACGCGTTTCTTGGGCATCTGGAACTGCGCACTAGAGATCAGGGCCGCTTCCACGCGTTCCACCGGAGGGTGCACGGTGGTTTCATGCACGCCCCAGTCGTCGCCAAGATGCGCGAAAGTGCGGTACTCGCGCCAGAATTCCAGGGTCAGCAGCTGTTCAGCCACGCTCAGCGCGGCTGGGCGGCCAGATTTCTTCTTCCGTCCTTCGCATTCATTCAGCACTGCTTCCATCTCGGCGAAGGTTTCCGGATAGATCCCGGTGCGTCGACGAAACTGCTTGCGGTTCATCTTTAGCGTGCGTGTCAGACGATCTTGCTCCACCCTGCCAGCTTAGCCCACGACTTTCGCAAGAGGTCTACTGAACACCTCAAAGCTCAACAGGAGCCGTAAGTGTCTAGGGACTCAGGCTTGGTTGGCTTGAAGGGTCAGAAGCGCCTTGAAAGTGATGAGCTTAATGACTTTCCCCGGCCTGCCGTTGCTAGGGCAAAGAGGCGACATGGCATTGAGGCGCCCCGGTGAAGCAGGCCAGAGCAGAGGCATCATGAATTGGTCAGGAACTCGGCCATTCACAAGGTCAACTCCTTGTGCTCGCGCCATCATCAATTGCCAATAAATGGCAAAATGCCAGTTTTTAATGCTACCTTAATCATGAACCCTTATGCCCACCAAACCCACTTCCCGAGTTCAGTCCCTGGTTCGTCACGCGCTGGAAGAACAGGACGCCCGAGGTCATCAAGGTGATCTGCCCGAAGGCAAAGTCACGCTGCGGCTTCAGGCCATCGACTTTTACTGGCTCTCTCAACTTGCAGAACTGATGGACGCCACCCGCACCCGCGCCGCCTCCCAACTGCTGTCTGCGGCCATCCGTGACGCTGCTGAAACCGCCGGTCTGCCCACCAAAGGCGACACGTTTCAAGCCGCCTTGCAGGCCTTCCTGACCCAGGAGTTTCCGCACGAAACCTCCCCACCTGCCGAACTCTGAACCTCTCAAGGAGCCGATATGCCCCACCACACTGACCTGATTGCGGCGCTGGCCATCGGCCTGACCCTGGCCTTTTTCGGCGGCCTCCTCGCCAACCGACTCCGGTTGCCTCCCCTGGTGGGCTACCTGCTGGCCGGTATTGTGGTCGGTCCCTTTACCCCTGGCTTCGTGGCCAACGCGGGCATCGCCGCGCAACTCTCCGAGATCGGCGTGATGCTGCTGATGTTCGGCGTCGGCCTGCATTTTTCTATTGGCGATCTGCTGGCCGTTCGCCGCATTGCTGTTCCGGGAGCCTTACTCCGAATCGTTGTGATTACTGCGCTCAGCACGGCGGTCTCCCACCTGTGGGGCTGGACTGTGGGCCAGGGAGTGATCCTGGGTCTGGCCCTCTCCGTGGCCAGTACAGTGGTCTTGTTGCGTGCCCTGGAAGAGCGGGGAACCCTCGATACCTCCAACGGAAAAATCGCTGTGGGCTGGCTGGTGGTCGAAGACTTGGTGATGGTTCTGGCCCTGGTGATGCTGCCCGCCCTGGCCCCCCTCCTCAGTGGCACTGAGGGCGGCTCCCTGGATCTTGGTGCCCTGGGTACTGCGCTGCTCCTGACGCTCGGCAAGATGATTCTGTTCGTGGCCGTCATGATGATCGTCGGGCGGCGCTTTATTCCGTGGATGCTTGCCCGCGTCGCCCGAATTGGCTCCCGTGAGCTGTTTACCCTGGCCGTCCTCGGTACCGCCCTGGGCATCGCGTATGCGGCGGGCGAGCTGTTTGAGGTGTCGTTTGCACTGGGGGCCTTCCTGGCAGGTGTGGTCGCCAGTGAGAGCAAGTTCAGTCAGCAGGTGGCAGAGGACGCCCTGCCGTTTCAGGACGCGTTCGCAGTGCTGTTTTTCGTGTCGGTCGGCATGTTGTTTAACCCCATGATCCTGCTTCAGGCTCCGCTGCTCGTGCTGGCGATTGCCCTGATCATCATCGTCGCGAAGACCCTGGTGGCCTTTTTCACCATGAGGTTGCTCAAGGCCTCCTTCTCGGCAGCCCTGACGGTCGCCATCTCTCTGGCACAGATCGGGGAATTCTCGTTCATCCTGGCAACCCTGGGTCAGGATCTGGATCTACTGAGCGCTGAGGGACAGAATCTGATCCTTGCCGGGGCCATCGTGTCAATTATTGTCAATCCGTTCCTGTTCCGGCTGATTCCTGTCATCGAGAAGTGGCAGCAGCGGCGCGTGCCGCAGACACTGCCTCAAGACCTCCCTCAAGTTGGTTTGTTGCCGCACGCGGTCCTGGTGGGCTACGGCCGGGTTGGCCGCCTGATCACACAAACCCTCCAGGAACACAACGTTCCCTTCGTGGTGATCGAATCGGATGAACGTCGCATCGCGGAACTTCGGACTCTGAATCTTCCTGTGGTCTACGGAGACGCGGCGCGGGCGGAGGTGCTTTCTCGCGCCAGAATAGGGGAGGCCAGTGTGGTCATCGTGGCCACGCCGGACGGCCCACAATCCCAGCTGATCTTGAAACAGGTTCGCAAGATGAATCCGACTGTACATGTCACTGCCAGAACCCACGACGAACACACCCAGCAAGCTCTGCGCAAGCTGGGGGCCAGCGACGTGCTGTACGGTGAGTATGAACTTGGGTTGGCGATGGGAACCCATGTCCTCGCCGCTCTGGGAAGTCCACCCAACCGATTGACCCCCTTGAGCCCGTCGACCAGTTGATGGATGTTGTTCATGACCGAATCCTCACCCCTCAGCCTAACCAACCAGGCGTGTCTTGACGCCCTAGAGCCATGCTGATGCGCTGGATTTCCGACAGCAAACTGACGGATGAAGAATTGGAGCTCCTCCAGCACACCCGGACGGCCCTGCACCTCTCCACAGAAGAAGTGCGCAGCTTGCGGGGTCGTGTCCACTGAAGCCTGCCTCGTTCTTGCGGCTTTTCCCCGTTCCCAGTGCAGGTTTCAGGACGCGAGGAGAATTTACTTCCTAAGAAGTTCAAACGATCCTCGTCCGTACATCTGGCGCTTCACCAGCCTGATTCGGTTGATGACCCCTGGGCCTGACCGGTTCAGGAGTCTGTTTCCTGAGTCTCACAGCTGCTCAAGGCTGGTTTCAGCTGCTTTTATCTGAGCTGCTGCGAAGGGTGAGGAGCCGAATTGACCCCGGCGCGGCGCAGTTGCCTGAGTGCCAGAACCGCGAACGCCGCTTCGAGCAGCAGGGCGAGGATTCCGGAGAAGGCTCTGCCCAGTTGCCGAGATCGCCGCGTGCACGGGGAAGTCCCGTGGTCCGGGTGAGCGAGTAGGCCACGATGGCCCCCACAGAGATGATCAGGCCCAGACCATAGCCCGAGCGCCACTGGCTGCTCAGTAACCAGAACCCAGCTGCCGCGCAGCCTGCGACCAACAGGATGTACATCCAGCCCAGGTAAGGCGTTTCGCCCAACTTGTCTGGAATGTCGCGGTAATGCAGCCAGGCCACACCTGCCAAGAGCAGAAGGCCCAACCAGGGGTTGAATGTTTGTTTCATCTGGAATCTCCCCGGAGACGTTGGCACCGGGCCGGATCCTCTGCGACAGCCAAAAAGGAGCGCAAAGCCAAAAAGTGCAGCGCGGCCACCACCAGCATGGTCTGGAGCCCCGCACCTACCGCCAGCCGCGTCCATCTGCATGCGCACTCCGCGCCGTTTCACTGCGCCGGACGATGGCACGCAGTGTGGCCAGCAACTCGGGCAACTCGAACGGTTTGGTCAGGTAGGCGTCGTCCCCCAGATCTAGCCCCTCCACCCGTTCGCGCAGGGCGTCGCGGGCCGTCAGAAACACAATGGGCACCGGATGATGTTCCGCCCGCAGGCGACGCGCCACCTCAAATCCGCTGTGGCCCGGGAGCATCACGTCAGGCATCTTGGCCCCGCATCGGCGCTCAATACCAGTGCGGTGTTTGGCACGACCATTTCCGGCAAGCCCAAGGACGTGACCGAATATTGCATTGCTTACAGCAACGGGGCGGGCGTGCTGAATGCGCCCGGTTTTGTCCTGACCGACGCGCTGCCCACAAACACGACGGCCTGGACAGACGGCTAAGGCATCAGCAAGGGCCTGCAATGGATGGCACGACCACCACCCTGCTGACCAGCGCGACCACGAGCGCCGCCAGTGCGCCCAGCCCCGACGCGGGTGAACTGAACAGCGCCGCGACCCTGCGGGTGGGCACGCTCAACTCTGGCGACAGCGGCAGCATGTGCTTTCGCGCCCTCATCCGCTGAGCGTGTGCAGCCACTTCAGGGCGCGTTCCTGTGTTTCTGCCTTCGTCCCGACGTTTTCAAGCCGCAGCACTGGGCAGGGAAGACTTGCCAGCCACGCTTCCTGTTCGGCCTGGTTACGTCTGGCTGTGTTCGAGTCGTATCCGGCTGCCCAGGCCAGAAAGTCACGGTGCGTCTGGAACAGCGTCCCACCCTCGGCAATGGCTGCGCGTAGCGTTGGCGTTCGCGGGCCTGAAGACGTTCGGGGCGCAGCCGGGGCGGAAGATGAATAAAGATGGCCGCCTGAACCTGCGGAATGAACATGTCGCCCCATCCGCCCATCCAGCCGGAAAGACTCCAGCCGTCAGGGGCCGATGTGAAGGCGGTTGACAGTTGTTGCTGCCGCTCGGGGGTGGGCCGCCTCCAGGTATAGGGCGGGTCGGTGGCTTCCCAGAAAAAGTCGTCGCTGTCGAGATGCATCAGGCCGAGTTCGGCGGCCAATGCTCGCCCAAGCGTGGTGGTGCCGCTCCCCGCCGCCCCAAAGATATGGAGCCTCAAGGCTTGCTGTTCTCCGTCTGATACGCCAGCGTCGGTACGCCCGCCGCGTTCACCGTATACGCCTGATAGGTCAGCGTGTTCAGCGTGAATTTCAGCCAGAAGAAGCCCGGCGTGTTCATGGCCTGAAAGTCGCTGGGGGCAGGGAGGCCAAGCCCCGGCCCAGTGGTCTCGCCCGCCGCACCTGACACCAGCAGGCGCGTGCCGGGGCAGACGCCGTTCTGGGCGGAAAACACTTGCAGCGTATGGTCGTGCCCCGCTGCGATCAGGTCGGCCTTACCGCAGGCGGCCTGCTGGTACAGGCTTTTTACCGCCGCGCCGCTGGCCCAGGGCAACACCGCGCCGTAGGTGTACGTTCCGGCGCTGCCGTGCAGCCCGTTGTTCAGCAGCGGATGATGGCCCAGCACCACGTTCCAGCGGGCTGGGCTGGCGTCCAGACTCTGTTTCAGCCATGCCCGCTGCGCTGTATCGAAGGCCGCGCCGGGGCGGTAGCTGGGGTCGCGGTTGGGCAGGTACGAGGCCAGCGGCGCGGTATCGACCACGAAGAACTGCGCCAGATCGCCCCACGCGGCGCGGTAGGCCCGCTCGGGCATGATCCACTGCGGATGGCTGCGGGCATAGTCGAGTTCGCTTTGCAGGGCCGCCGGGTTCGCGCCGTCGCCGCCCGTCAGCCACGATTCGTCGTGGTTGCCCGCCACCATCAGAAAGGGGAACTTCAGCGGGCCGTACAGGTCGGCAAAACGCGTTTGAAATACGGCATCGTCGGCGCTGTCTGGGGCCTTGGGGTAGAAGTTGTCGCCCAGGCCCACGCCCAGATCGCAGCCCTGCTGCTGGCACACGCGGGCCATGGCCTTTGCCACCGCTGCCTGAAGATCGCCGCCCTTGCCCTGATCGCCCATCATCAGTACGCGCAGTTCGGCGGGATGTTCTGGAGCCTTCAGCGCTGCCTGGGTATCCTGAAAACGGATGGTCGAGGCCGGAGCGCAGGCGGCCAGCAGCAGGGGCAAAGCCAGGACAGCAGGAAAACGGCGCATGGCCTCAGCATATCGTTGCTGCATGCCCGCTGCTTTCTCCGTCACCCTTGGGAGTGCCAGCATGAGCAGGACAAGGCGGCCGGACATTGGCGATACTTCAGGCAAGCATATTAATCAGGTCGAAGTTCATCTATAGATGAACCGGGCGGGGCGAGTACCGAAGAAAGTACGTCTTCGTGGGAATGGAGCTTTATCCTGCCGTTTGAGATAAAGCGGCTGGGTTAACGACGATGTACTTATTGCCGGTGCAGAATCCTGATGGATGACTCCCACATTGCCTGTTGTTTCTGGCCTACCCGCTTACGTTAGAGGGAATTCCGTGTTAGAGAGCTTCTCCAGCTGTACTTCCGGGGTATTCAGGAACCACTGAATAATGCTGTGCAGGCGCGATAGAATAGGCCTGAGCAATCTTGTCTAGGCGGATGGCCCTCTCACTGTATCGGAGAGTTCTCGCATCTCTATTGCGGCGTGCTCTACGGCCCAGGGAAGAGTGCCGCCCACCAACGTGTTCCCAAATTACAAGACTCGGTTGGTCGGGTTCCCTTTGACGATATCAACCATGTTTTCTGGCGTGAGTTCCAACGACTGTGCCCCGTCAAAGAAGTAGATGTCTCCTGGCCTCTCCCGGCAAAGTTCCCGAAAGACTTCCAGTGAGGATTCAAAACTCATCTGATCAACCTGCGCCAAAATAATCTGCATCAGTGTCAAGGAGTCGGGGAGGCCTCGGTGGTAAAGGATGTAGTCCGCATGCCCCTGAAGCGGCTGAGCCACGAGAAACGCCAGATAGTCATATTCAAAGCTGTAACGGAATTCCATCAGGCATTGGGCGTTCCGCTTGGTCAGAGAGAGTTCGGTCTCCAGAATCAGGTCAGCCTCGAACGCCTGTTCCTCTCGGGGACCTGACCAGCCTTGAGCTGTCAACAGGCCTATGACGCTTTGCCTGAAAGCAAGCTGCTCTGCGGTCATCTCAGCTTTCTTCATACTTCACTTTAGATTGAGACTGGACAGCCGCTCTACTCACTGCCGACACCTGCGCGAAGCGGTCGAGCATGTCCTGGGCACGCTGCCGAACCTCTGGGCTGGAATCCTGACTCAGCTGTCTGAGCAAAGGCCCGTATTCGGTCTGACCCAGGTAGCCAATGCCCACGACCACCCCGGCCCGGACCGTCGCTTTGGGATCGCGGGCGTACTCCTGCATGGCCTCGAATACTTCTGGATCGTGAGTCCACGGCGCACCGACGGCGGTGGCGTACACCGCCAAGAGACGCTGACCATCTTCTTCCACGGGTGCAGCTCGGTATAGGTTGAGCAGCTCCTGAAGCGGGTAAGTCGGCACTTTCTCTTTCAGGCGGGTCACGATGGTCTCGAAGGCCGAGGCCGCTTGGGGGTGGTCAGGCTGCAAATACGTGACCTGAACCCAATTCAGACCAATCAGTCCATCATCGCGGTAGGTGATCGCAATCGTCTCCGGATCATCTGCATAGGTGGCCTCGTAATTGATGAATGGAACGGTATCGGGGATCACCCCACCAATCCCGCCATAGATTCGTTCAAAATAGATGAACCTTGCAAACTCGTCTTGGCTAAATTCCATTCGGATGGGCATGCGGAAAAAGTACGGATGTAGGTTCATGTTGAGCCTCGATAGAACAGATTCATCTGCTGGGCTACGAACGCTGCCATATTCGCTTTACACCTAAAAAAGCCGTCGGTTGTCTCTTCATCCGCATTGGTCATTGAATATTTATTCCAATCTACTAGAGTCAGGGTTGAAAGTTTTCATATTTCCTTGTCTAAAATCATTGGTTTGCGTTGAATATTTACTACTGTTCCTTTATAATCAATTGTATCTTCTGTAAATCACCGCAGTCCTTTAGATAACTATAACTCTCAGAATTGTGCGGCGAGTCGATATAGTTTCTATTCCAATGCTAAAAAAATTCACTGTTTATATCCAAAGCGTTTAAAATATACTGTGTTTATCCCATTCCACCTCTCTTGCTCGTATAAAATACCCGCGTAGCCTCAAAAACTATTACTCTCTGGTGATATATCTGTAATATATCTGTTGAGACAGACGATGGGAACATTCTTCATATAATCCACATGAAATATTTTATCATTGTGGCGATGACGTTATGAAAATATAAGATAATGTCGTCATCTGCGTGAAGTGTTGAAAACAATCGATTATCTGCCATATTTATTATCCAACCTCGTGTATGCTCTTTTCGGATCTGTCAAAGACTCGCATGATCTCCTTACTATGTAGGGAAAGCTGATCAACCTTGTCAAACTTCTAGCTTTGATCTCAATAGACCTCTCGCGAAAGTCATGAGTGGGAGGCTCGGATAAGTTTGCAGTGTGCCGCGATGAGCTGAACGTTGAATCCTACAATGTCTTCGGGATATTCTATTACATCTGATTAGGCGGTTATCCAGAATATTCTGTAGAGGGCCAATATATACTTACTGCGCCATGCGACGGTGAGATGATTACTCAATTTGAAGTGCGTAACAGGCAAAAGATTAACTAAACCATTCAACTTTAGATATAATTGATGTCAGTGGGCGAGATTCCCTTGCGGAAGATAGAGATAATCCATAGACCTTCCAAAGAGAGCCACGAGTGCTCATTACATAAGAGAGAAGGATGTATAATGAGGAAGACAGGTGAGGAGTAAGACTATGGATAGCGTAACCAACGACCCCCACACCGGTTTGCTGCTCCCCCTAGAGAACTGGTTAGATGCGTTCCGTCAACGTCGCGGTCAGCCTCAGGAAGAACTCGGCATCCTGCAACAGGCCCTGGAGAGTTATCCCACAGCCCCGGCCCTCTGGGTCCGTCTGGCGCGAGTTCGGCTCGATCTCCGCAACTACGACGAAGCGGAATGGGCAGCCTGGCAGGCCACTAGGCTGGATGAGACAGATTTTGAGAGCTGGTACATGCTCGGTATCGTGCGAGCAGCTCTGGGCAAGATCTACGAAGCAATTGCCGCTCATGAACACCTGCTGGAACTCGCGCCGGGTGACCCGGATGCTCTGGCGGCACTGGCCCATGATCTGACCATCGCTGGACACCCCGACCGAGCCCTCCCGATTTTTGAGGCGCTGCAGACACACGAGCCAGAGGTCACCAAGTTCGAGGTGGGCCTCAGCCGTGCGCTGATCGGTTTGGGCCGGCTCACCGAGGCCCAACGCCATCTTGAGCATGTCATTGGCCTCAGGCCCGAACTGTCGGAGCCCCACCGCCTGAGTGCAGAGGTTCACGATCTCTTGCGCAGGCATGAGGCGTGGGTGTACCACGCGCATCAGGCCTATCTTCTGCGGCCTGATCTCCCAGCCAACATTCAGTGGGAAGTCCGGGCGTTGGTGGCGGAAGACAAAGTCGAGGAGGCAGTGGGACTGCTGCACCGGGGGCTTGATCAGAACCTGGCAGCGTACCTGCTGTACGTCGATCTGGCGAGGGTGTATCAAAGTCAGGGTGAACACGACTCCGCCCTGGCCCTGCTGGGGCGGGCCGCCGAACTGGCTCCTTTTCATGGGGAGGTGATCGCAGAACAGGTCAGGATGGCGTGTGAGCTGAATCAACCCGTGGACTGGTCTGGCCTGATCGATAGAGCGACCACCCAGCCGTTCAATCACCGTCTGGCGATCCGCGCGGGAAAACTGTGCCTCGAATTCGGTAATGTGGAGGACGGGCTTCGTCTGCTGGCCCTGGGGACAGAGGGCACCGAGGATATCGGGGGGCTGACGGTTCTGGGGCGCGGTCTTATGGGAGAGGCGCGGTTTCAGGAGGCCCATGACGTGCTCCAGCGGGCCGTCAGACCCAATCTGGATCTCCCAGAGACCGATGAGGCGATGGCGCCCACTTGGAGTGCTGCGGCGTTGGCGGCCTTCGGCTCGGAACGGCCGCAACTGGCCCAGCAAGCCTTTGAACGGGCACTGCCCTGGCATCAACACGATCTCCAGCTGTGGTACGCCTACGGCCTGCTGCTGTTTGAGCTGGAGGACTGGGCCGCCGCACGTCAGGCTCTCGAGCATGTGATGGCGCAGGAACCCGACTACGCCGATGTACGCCAGGCCTATCAGGCGCTTCTAGAGCGAAGTACCTGAAGTCGAATATGTTCTTGGGCCACGGACAGAACCCGAACAGGCGGATAGGACAAGGCCGTCATGGATCAGTTCAGTTAAGCCGCGCTATTCCTCTCCGTGGGGCCACTGCCAGTGGGGTCGGTCTGAGGGTGCAGTGGTGGGCACTGGCGTTTGACACCACTTCGTTGACTTGGACTTCAATGGGCCAGGGCCGCTCAGGGGACTCGACAACGTGTTGCCGGACACCCTGCCCGCCTCGGCGAATCTGCCGCGCTCGGTGACCCCGTGACCCGCCCGTTGCGTGACTACCGCCAAGCTTTCACCCAGCTGGACAGTAAGCTACGGGCCAACCCACTGTTTGTGGTCGAGCGCTTTGAATTGGGTGCGCCCCTCTCTCTCCAGGCCATCCAAGCGTGGGAAGACCGCACGGGCTACCGACTGAATGACGATCTGCGGGCCTTCTACGCTCAGATGAATGGTCTGCGACTCAAATGGTTTCTCAACCCTGGCCTCAGTGAAGAACAACGTCAGGCCTTCTTCCTTGAGTTTCCTGAGATGGATGTCGAGAACAGCAGTGACGAATATGCCTCCGCCGCGATTGAGCTTCTTCCGCTGGAGGACATGCTGACCCGGGCCTGGGGAGACGAGGTGTATTACGAACCCGAGCTGGGCTTTCATGGTCAGACACTGAGTGTGGACACCTTTCACGAGAGTCTGCGGCCCTTCGATCTGTTCAGCGGGTACCGGGCCTGCGTGCTGGTCTTTCAGAACAGGCAGAATCCAGCGGTGTTTTTATTGGACGATCACCACGGCATCTGGGATGAGTCCAGGGGCACGGATGTCCGCTCCTACCTGGAGTTTATTCTGGCGACCAAAGGCCAGTCCGACGCCCGCAAGCGGTGGTTGTCCGCGCATCAAGGTTATGACCAGAGGGTGACGTTTGGGGACAGCTGAACAGTTGGGTCAAGATAGAAAGGTGACAAGCCTTCACCCGTACCGCCCAATCTCAGACCTCCGTCCGAGTGAGCTGGGTCGTTGACGCCATCCCACCACCATGACTGATCAGTTGATTCCCTTTCAAGCCAAATTTGTCTCTGATGTACTGGAGCATCCGTCGGGCCTCTACGCCCGGGCTCTTGATGCCGTGGTGCGCATCACCGCCGATGGCGAGGTGACGACGCTGCATGCCTTTGAAGAACAGTCACCCTTCGGGTTCAAAGGTCTCGCATTGCAGGGGAGTTCCCTGTTTACCTTCGATCATCCCCTGGTCGGTTCCCCAGTGCTGACGCAAGTAGGCTTCGACGGCCAATTGCAGCGACATGGGAACGCTTCACTTCGGAGACCCTCTGGACTCGTTGCAGTGGGCAAAGATCTGATCTTGCTCGACCAGCTCGTGCCCCTCACTGAAATCAGCGTGTGGCGTGGGGGCCGCATACACCCCCTGGCCGAAGCCCGAAATCTGACCCACTGGCTGGTGTCTGATGAAAGGCTGCTGTGGAGTGAGCATGCGGGCATCCGGCAATGGCGTTCTGATGGGGCGACTTGGCTCGTCGAGCAGCCAGGCATTCTGACCTTTAACCGTCGCCTGGACTGGGTGGCTCAGAGTCTGGAAGACGGTCAGGCGGTCATGATAGTCAATACGGGCATCCAGCAGATTGTCATCCAGCACGCAGAACACCCGGTGGCGCTCTACACCCTTCCGGCAGACACAGTGATTCGCTTGGGTCGTCAGCTCGCGTCTATTGAAACTCCAGAGGACAGACGAGTCTTCTCAGAGGCCGAAGAGCCAGGTGCGCTGATCGCCGCTGGAGAACGGCTGCTCCATTTGAAAACCGCGCATGAACTCGTATGGTCAACCGATGCACGAACCTGGACATCCATTTCTTTACCGCTCAGCTGTACCCGGCTGATCCAAGCAGGTGAACACGCTGTAATCGCTTCGGGCCGTCAGGGATCCGTCTTGATCCAGTTGAGTTCATGACTGCGTGATTTGGAGAGCAGGTCGTCATCTGCGAAAAGAGACCTCCGCCGCCGGAGGGGAGGCCAAACCAACTCTCGCCACGCTTGACTGAGATCTTTGTGTGTTGCGCCGGGCCATGGGAAGCTGGGCGTGTCACTCCCACTCGGGCCAATAAACCTGTTAGCCACATGGATCTTCAAGATCGGGGACGAAATCATAGTCCGCCCCAGACCCATTCACTCAGACGCAGCAGTATGCAGCGGCCCTCAGCACTCGACACTTTGGAAGCCACGCCTCTGAGTGGAGCGAGACCGCCTGACACGCACGCTGAAGATGAACTGCAAGCAGTTTCATCGACACACAGAGGTCTCCCCCAAACTTTTGCTGAAATGGCAGCAGTGCTGAGCCTCCGCGAAGGACGGAAGAAGAAATCCGGCCGCCCCGCCGCGCTCAGCGTGGCCCAACAACTCCTCTTGACGCTGGAATTCTGGCGCGAGTACCGGACCTTCGCACACCTGGGTGACGAGTGGGGCGTGCAGGACGATGGCGTGCATTACACGGTGGAACGCGTAGAGGCGGCCCTGATCTCCAGTGCGCCGTTCCAGATGCCCAGGAAACGCAGCTCGTCTACAGCGTCGCCCGCGTCGATGCTGCTGAAGTGCCGTGCGAACGGTCCAAAAAAAGCAACGCGTTTGGTCCAGCGGCAAGAAAAAACGGCATCTCCTGAAATTTCAGCTGCTCATCTATACCGTGACTCAGCGCATTTTGGGCACTACTACAAGCGCTGGGGCCGTTCATAATTTGAAGCTGTTCCGTCCATCTGGCGTGCGGTTGCCCCACGACACGGCCCTGATCGGACGCGGGGGATCAGGGCCTGTGGAGAACCCATGGGCACGCCATCACTCCGTATCAGGCGACGCGTGCCTTGCCGCTCTCTGCCGAACAGCATCAGGAGAATCGCATGCTGACCCCTACCCGGCAGGGCACCAAGCAGGTCATCCGTCGCATGAAAATCTTTTGCGTGTTGAAGGGTGTGCACCGACATCGGCGGCGTCGGTTCGCGCTCCGAGTTCAGCTGATCGCGGCACGCTGCAACCTCATCCGAGCCTCCCACTCATGACTTTCGCAAGAGGTCTATTCAATCTACTCTCCACTCTGCCTGTGTTCTCCGCACTCATCAATGTCAGAGAATGCGAGATCAATGCAGGCCAACACCGTTCTCAAGAACCACATTGATCGTCAGGATCGGGCGAAATCATGGTCGGCCCCCGACGCGTTTCCTCGGAGGATCGTTTGAACTTCTTCGGAAGCGAGCTCTCATCGCGGCCTGAGACCTGCACCGGGAGTGCGGAAGAGCTGTAAAGGTATACCCACTCCAGTCAGTGCCCCCCGCCGTGATCCTTATCAGCACCTACTGGAGTACCAATAACGGCGATTGGAAAGGAAGACGGCGCGTTCTGGCGAAGTAAAACAGCCAGGCGTCAACACCTCCGAACTGAGATCAGTTTTGCCAGATTCACATCAAGCTGCGGCGCACAAAACCTTGCGGGCCTCTGGGCGGTAAGTCCTGACACAATTCACCCTGAATCACTGCGTTCACGTCCCCGGCAAATTGCCGCTGTATCTTTTGCTTCCATTTCACTGCCATGAAAGGCAACTGAACACCGGCCAGCGTGACCGTTCTGACCGGGTAGGTCCTGACCGTCACGAGGAATAGATCGGGCATGACTGCTGGCCGACTTTCTACATGCGCGGTACAGTCTGCGGGCAGGCGAGCTTGAAGATCCTGCTTGAGCTGTTTCAGTTCCACGACACCGCTGGGGGTCAAGGATGCGATGTCCAGCAGCTTAAGAGCCGCTGACCCACAGCCTTCTGACGAGCTGGTGTGCTCAGATGGGGCGGGAGCGCCTCTCAACGTAAAATGTCTGTTGGGGTCGGCGTTCAGGCCACCTTGAGGCGATCTTGCAACAGCAGCAGTTTGCTGTTCAACTCATTGAGCTCAATGCTCGCCTGTCGGTGTGTTCGGCTGCTGCCGCCCGTTGCCAACACTTCGGCCAAACGGCGTTCCGCTTGCTTCACTTCACGCTGAAGCCCGGCGGTGACTTGCTGAAGTTCGAGGGGACTCACTGGTAAGCTCCTGAGCCACGTCTGCCATGCAGCGGCAGTCACAGGGCTCCTTGAGCCAGAAACCAGACCGTAAAAGGTGTGAAAAATATCATGATGCTCAGGCTAAAGGGCAGAAACTGACTCACCCCCTGAACCTCATGAAGGGCGGTTGAAGGATTGGGGGCCTCACCCAATGCAAAAGCTACGTTGCTGGGCCAGGCATTTCATTTCTGATTTGTCGGGAGTCTACAAAATTTGCCTGAAGGGGAATAAATCTGATGGAGGCTGCAGGCCAAACAGCCACCTTCACAACATGCTCGCCTCATGCCCACGGCCAGAGCTGCCAGCAATGTACCGCCCGTTCTCTGCTGTTCGGTAGCGCCCTGAACTTCTGGTCGATCACCTGCGGCCAGTCTCCTTCCATGATCACTGCCGATCCCTATGTCAATGGACTGATACGGACCTGCTCTGCTTCCCGAACATCCGGGAAAGCGCCGGTAGGGTCGTCCATCGCCCCCAGCCCTCTTCGTGAACGGACGCTCAGAAGGACGCCACTCCTCCCGTATTTTTTGCCCTTCGCTCTGCTTCGCAGCTCTACCAGTCCGCTTGGATAATTCTCGTGCAATTCGGTATGAACTGATGTTCCTCTCCAGTCCTGCAATTTCAGAGCGAAATAAGTCCAGAACCCGGAACGCTGGAATGGAAAGTGATCCCAAATGGCGAGATCACGGAGATGGATTAGGGATGCCGCACTTGGGCGCGATCCTTAATCAAGTATGGGAACGGCGGTGTGGAGTTGGAGGTGGGTGATGGAGACGCCTGGGGCCAGTTCGACCAGTCTCAGGCCCGCCGGAGTGACGTCCAGGACGCCCAGTTCCGTGATGATGCGGTCCACCACCCGCTGCCCGGTCAGCGGCAGGTCGCATTCGGCCACCAGTTTGGGCGAGCCATCTCTGGCGGTGTGCTCCATCAGCACCACCACCCGCCGCACCCCCGCCACCAGATCCATCGCCCCACCCATGCCCTTGACCATCTTGCCCGGAATCATCCAGTTCGCCAGATCCCCCGACGCACTCACCTGCATCGCCCCCAGAATCGCCAGATCGATGTGTCCCCCCCGGATCATGGCAAAACTGTCCGCACTCGAAAAAAAGCTGGCCCCCGGTAAGGCCGTCACCGTCTGCTTGCCCGCGTTGATCAGGTCCGCATCCACTTCAGCTTCGGTGGGAAACGGCCCGATGCCCAGCAGTCCGTTTTCGGACTGCAACATCACCTCGATTCCCACCGGAAGATGATTGG
>NZ_KB899767.1 GCF_000378445.1 Deinococcus aquatilis DSM 23025
AAGATTGGAAACAGTCGACTGAGACGGGCGTTCTATCTCTCGGCTGTTACAGTGTCCCGGCTTAAAAACTAGGTGGGAGACTATTATCGGCGGCTTGTCGGAGCTGGGAAGCCGAAGAAGGTGGCTCTGATTGCCCTGGCACGTAAGATTCTCCGCACGAGTTTCGCCGTCCTGAAATCAGCGAAACCCTTTGACCCAGGCTACCAACGCCCCCAGATCGCCTCTTGACAGCGCCGTTCCAACACAGTATTTGATGTCTTAGCGTTTATCGGGCGAGAACGCTTTGCGTTCCACCGCACTGTCCCAGAAATCCATACCCTGTTATCGCAACAGCAAGTGGAGATCAGCCAGCGTCAAGTCACTCATCTGATCGCCCGGTACGAGGAATTGCTCGCGTCCAAACTGATGCATCCGGATCACTGGCAGGCCAAGTTACAACAGCAAGGTCGAGTGATCCTGAGCTTGGATGGGTTACAGCCTGATGTCGGTCACGACGTGCTGTGACTGATCCGGGAGGTGCTGTCAGGAGAAATCCTGTTGGCTCGTCCCCTGGTGACGAGTTCGGAAGATGACCTCGCGGCGCTGCTGACGGAAGTCAAAGAGGCGCTCGGTGAGCGCCTCCCGGTCGTTGGCGTCATCAGCGATGGACAGCGAGCGATTCGCCTGGCGATCCAACGGGTCTTTCCAGGGGTTCCTCATCAGTTGTGTCAGTTCCATTCGTTGCGAGAGGCCGCCCGGCCTCTCCTGGACGTCGACCGTCATGCCAAAGTACAACTGAAAAAGCGTCTACGAGGGATCAAAAAGATTGAATCCGCTCTGGAAGCGCGTCAAGACCCTCAGGTGCGAGTGTTGCTGAACTACGCGCTCACCGTCAGAAGCGCCCTGACGGATGACGGTCGTCCGCCACTGGTCGCCAGTGGCTTGCGGCTCCAAGAGCGAATCCAGCACATTCACGACTCATTGGAGCGCCTTGAAGAGACGCCCCAGAAAAAAGGGGGGGTCAAACCGATCAAGACCTGAGTCGTCTAAAACGACATCTTCAGCAAGCGCTTCAAGAAGAGGGTCAACCTTGGGAAGCCCTCAGCCAAGCGCACAACTCCGTGATGCGTATCGCACAAGTCCTCCAAAATTCCGGTGAAGACGAGGCGCACGTCGTCCAGCAGCAGTTTCAACGCGTGCTCTTCTCCGTGCAACGTCAGCAACAGAGTCTGCCTGAAGTCTCGAGTGCGCTGGCGCACTTCATCAAGATCTTGACGGCTCAACAGGACTGGCTCTTTCATTGCTACCGTGTGCCGGGGTTGCCCCGAACAAACAATGCCCTCGAACAGTATTTTGGCTCGGCCAAGCGCTATGAACGCCGCATCAGCGGCCAGAAATCAGCTTCGCCAAGTCTGGTCATTCGTGGGCACGTTCGTCTGCTCGCCGCCGCGGCGACCAGGAAAAGCACGATCCTCCCGCAAGACCTTCAGCCGACGAAGGTAGAGCAGTGGCGTGCAGTACGTCGAGAACTGGAACGCCGTCACGAAACCCGCCGACTGCAGTCACGGTTTCGGCGAAGTCCCCAGACTTGCCTCGCACAACTTGAGGCAGACTGGGACAAGCTGATTTTGCCACCGTAGAAAAAAAACGCGGGTCGCCGCCGAACGCCATGAGGAACTGCGCCAGCAGTTCCTGAATGACCTGAAGCCCTACCTTCAGACACCGGCCCGGCTGGTGTTTCTGGATGAAAGTGGCTTCAATACAGCGATGACTCGGGGGTATGGTCGCGCGCACCGGACACGGCGCGCGGTCTGTTCGGTGCCCCGCAACTGGGGACGGAATCAAACGCTCGTGTGCGCGTTGCAGGCCAGTGGTCCTTTTGCCCCACTGATCTTGGAGGGCGCGGTGAACGGCGTGAGTTTCGAGTGGTACGTCCGAGAACTCCTGTGCCCAGCCTTCACCCCTGGACAAGTGGTGGTGCTGGACAACCTCTCGGCACATCACCGTGCGTCCGTTCGGACGCACATTGAAGCCAGGGGGTGTGTCGTGCTGTTCTTGCCCCCCTATAGCCCTGACTTCAATCCCATCGAACAGATGTTTTCCAAAGTCAAAGCCCGCGTTCGCGCGGGTGAGTGGCGAGAAGTTCCAGCACTGCTTCAGGGGATTTCGGATGCCCTTGATGCCGTTTCTTGACGAGATGTCTTTGGCTGGTTCACTCACGTCTTCCCTGACATTTTCTTATGTCAAATGCTCTAAAGCAGCCTGGGGTGTCAGCTCCATCCGTGGGGCCAGTAGCGTGTTCGTTGGCGCACGTGGATCAGCCTGAGTTGACCTGTTCGGTGTGACGGCCAGCAGAACGCAGGTTGAGTGGGGCTGGTCGACCACGGCTGGGTTGAACGGGGTTAGAGTGTGATGGGTGGGTTTCACCACTTGACCTTGGTCAGTTGGATCTCCGCTGTCTGGCTGGCCCTTAGGCGCCGCAGCACGCTTGACGGTCTTTGGACACACTTCCCATCAGTCCGTGAGTTGGCGCATACCCCTAAAGTCACGGGCATGCGCGCCTCGCCTGTCAGCGTCGCCGCCACCCGACAAGACATTCAGAAGCACGCTTCTCAACCATGAGCATCCCTTCACGGTAGGACTGGCGCGTGTCTCATCTGTGATTGCCAGAAGCCCAGTGAAGGCAGCACGTCCAGCGGAGCGCTTACTGCTAGGGTTTCTTGTCAGGTACGGTGGGAGCAGAAGCCCATTCAGAAAGGATGCCGGAAGCCAATTCACGGTAGATGGGCGCTGCCAACTGCGAGCCTTGAAAGTTAATCTTGGCTCCACGGACCATCACGGTTACCGTGACGCGGGGGGCATCGGCGGGGAAAAACCCCGCAAACACACTGTCGAATACGCTGTTCGAGTATTTGCGGTCGACGACGACCTGAGCCGTTCCGGTTTTGCCTGCCAACGCATACCCCTGGATGCCTGCCGCATTAAAAATCCCGTCTTCAATCACTGCTTGCAGCAGGACGCGCATGGTTTTGGCGGTTTCAGGCCGCAGGACTTCACGCCGCTCGCCTGCACCTGTGCCTTCGACCAAACGGGGGGAGATATACAGGCCGTCGTTGGCCAGCACATTGAAGGCAGCGGCCAGTTGCAGCGTGGTGCTGCTCATGCCCTGCCCAAAGGCATTGGTGGCCCGCACCAGGTCGTCCCAGTTGCGCAGGGGTTGCAAGCGGCCCGTCGCCGTAGAGACCACTGGAATCGACACGTCTTCCCCAAAGCCGTACTGCCCCAAGTACCCACGCAAGTTTGCGGCCGGGAAATGCTCCACGATCTGGCTCATGCCGACGTTGCTGCTGTACCGTAGGATTTGCTTGGTGGTCAATTGTTTGGGGTGCGCCACCGCATCGCCGATGGTGCTGCCCCAGCGTCCGCCGACGTACCGGCGCATCGGCGTATCGTAGGTGCTTGTGGGCGTCGTGAGCCCTTCATTCAGAGCCGCACCGACAACCAAGCCTTTGATGGTCGACCCCGGCTCGAACACGTCCAAGAATGGGCGGTTGCGGCGGGCATTGGGGCTGGAGGTGCGCCAATCGTTGGGATCGAACGGCGGATAACTGGCGGCGGCCAACACCCGGCCCGTCCGGGTTTCCATGACCACGACCGAACCATATTCGCCTTGATGCTTCGTAACGCCGCGCGCCAACGCCGCTTCAGCATTGGCCTGCGTCCGGGGATTAAGCGTCAGCTTCAGGTCGTTCCCAGCTTCCAAAGAACGGTTATAGGCGGCCTCCAGCCCCTCCAGCCCCTCCGTACTGCCCATCATGCCCACGACTTGTCCCGCCAAGATACCCTGCGGATAGACCCGTTTACCCCCAACACTGCGGGCCAGAATCGACCCATCGGCAGCCACGATGGAGCCGCGCGACTATACCAGTGTGCGCTTGATACTTTGCGGTAGTCCCCACTGGAGCTGGGCATAAGCCCAGACCAACGACAGGAACACGACGAGAGCCAGCACGCGCATCACACGGGCGCGGTTGTGAATCTTTATTTCCATGGTCTTCTCACCTCCGGACTGGTTTGGGGCGCAGGATCCGCAGGCGTGACGCCTGCACCCACCAGGAGCGCCGCCATATCGCGGTCATTGCCTCCCAACACGGTCAGTCCCGCCCGCGCTGTCTCATGTCCCCACTCCAGCACCATGATGCCTTGGTTGATGCCGTACACCGTCGTGCTGGCTTGTAGGAATACCCTCTGGCCCTGGGCTGGCCCCAATGTTTGGACGACTTCGAGTAGAGACTCGGCTCAACTACAGGGTACTGGATGCGAAGCCGATTGGGCCAGCCAGGTGGCAGCAAACTCGTCTGGCGTTTGGTAACCGATCGGAGAATGGGGCCTGTGAGCGTTATAAAACGCTCGCCAGCCTTCGATCAAGATACGGGCGTGCTGTGCGGAATAAAAAACTTCTTGGGTCAAGCATTCTTCTCGCAAACGGGAGTGGAAACTTTCGGCAAAGCCGTTCTGCCAGGGTTTGCCCGGTTCTATGAACCGGGTGCTGACCTCCTGCACGGCCAACCAAATGCCCAAATCACGGGCAATGAATTCTGAGCCGTTGTCGCTGCGCAGGAAGGTCGGGGCACCTCTTTCTTTGATGACTTCGTCTAGGATGACTTTCACGTCTATAGACGTGAAAGTCTCTGCAATGTGGATGGCGAGCGATTGCCGGGTGAATTCATCCATGAGTGTCAAGATTTTGAGGGTGGTGCCTCCAAGTGTTTGGTCAAAAATGAAATCGTACGTCCAGACGTGATTGGGGCATTCCGCGGTCATCGGGATGGTGTTGCCGGTGCGGATCTTCCGGCTGGGCTTTTTCTTGATCGTCAGCTGCTCTTCCCGCCAAATTCGTCTCACCCTCTTCTTGTTGATCTTGTTGCCTTCTTTGACGAGCAGCGCGTGAATAAATCGGGAACCACGTCTTGGATGTTGTCCCGCCAGTTCGTGAATCCGACGACGGAGTTCACTGTCCTGGCGCGGTTTGGGCCGGTAATGCCACGAGGATTTGGATAAGCCCACCAAGAAGCAAGCCCGAACGGGTTTGACCCGCTGCATGATCAGTTCCTGTACCAGAGCGCGTTTCTCGGTGGTTGTTATCGCTTTTTTGCCAACACCTCCTTGACCGCCTCGATCTCGAGGCGCTGCTGGCCGACGATCCGCAACAGACGCGCGTTTTCTTTCTCCAAGTGTCGCAGCCGCTTGGCTTCATCGGGTGTGGTGTCGCCGTACTTCTTTTTCCACGTGCAGTACGACGCTGGACTGCATCCGAAGGCCCGGCACAACTCTAGGGTGGGCTGTTGACCTTTCTTGGCGTCTTGGAGCAACTTAATGATCTGCTCTTCGGTGAACTGCTTCTGTTTCATGACGTCTCCTCGCCTTCCACCCTGACAAATCAGGGCTGAAATGGCGAGCCTTCGTCTCTACTTCGCCTCGTCCAGTTTTTGGGGGGCACTCCAAGACGCTGCGGGCCCGCATCCTGACTGCGTTTCCACCCCTGCACCAACTTTGACTCAGGACCGAGAATCGAGGGTCACGTCACACTACCCTGGCCCGCAGAGCGATGTGGCCGCCCATCGAGTGCCCCCACATGCCGATGCGAGCATCGTTCACGCGCTTGAACGTTTTCAGAGACGAAAAGGCGTTGAGCACGTCTACCGTGTATTCCGGTGATCAGTACGAGGTGCCCGCCGGTTGGCCTTGGGAACGGCCGTGCCCGCACTAATCGGGTTTCAACACGACAAATCCAACTCGCGCAACGGCATCGACGTGAGCGGCATAACGCTCTGTCGTTCGGGACTGCTGAAGCCGTGGTTAAAAACGATCGCGGGCCAGCCGCCTGCAGGCGGGGTGCCATTTGGGACGGTCAGCAGCGCACTGATCCGCAGTCCATCAGACTGATCAGAGACACCGCTCCGCTGATCAGTACGCCCGGAGGCCAGCTCCTGCGGGGGCGTCAGCACACTGTTGGGGTAGGACTGGGCCTGCATGCTTTTGATATCGAGAGAGGCGCATTTTGAATCATTTTGGCTTCTCCCACTGCGCGACTGACCTAGGTCATAGACAGCAGCAGCGCTTTCAGGACGTTCGACATCGCGCGACACCGGTGAGGTCGAACAGCCGAAACATCAGTTGGAATGATCGGAGCAAGACTCGGACCTGCTCGGAAGGGGAAGAGTCGGAACAAGTGCTGGAGTTGGATCCTCAGTCGGGGCGGCAACGTTCATGTTGCCTCCAGTGGGTTCTTGTCCGGCCGCATGAGAGGACAAGGTGCCCCGCCGTGCAGGCTCAACTTCTAGGCGTGATGACATAGGTCATGCCTCCGGCATGATTGAGCCACAAACGTTCAAACACGGCGCGGGGGTAGGTTCGGCGAACACTGACATCACTTTTTGCGGCGGGATCGTTCACCACAGGATTGCCCTGCGCATCGAACCCGACGAGCACCATCAGGTGTCCATCTGACCAGGAAAGAGGAGCGCCCGGCAGCTCACCAGCCCGGAAGCGCACGCTGAGTACAAGGGGAACACCGCGCTGCAAGAACACCTCGGCATCCCGCAGGCTCCCGAGGCGAGTGACAAACGCCTGCATCCCCCGGGTTGCCGCGTAGGCCATGTTGAAGGGCCAATTCCCGAAGCCGTCATAAACTGAGTCGTAGGTTGCTTGTGCGGCGTCAGGCACCCGGACTGACTTACCCCAGAAGCCGAGCAGCATGCTGACGCTCGTCGGGCTGCACCACACCTCACCTCCAGGGTAGATCATTTGTGACAGGCCAGGAACGGTCAAGGTTTTGTTCCAGACCAGTGGACGACCAGCCCGGCCCTGCTCCTGGAACCGCAAGGCCGTATCCGAGGTATTGAAGGACAGCAGCGAGACGTGTTGCCCGGCTTCCACGGCGGCCCGGTACTGAAAAGCCGTGCTCCGGTACGGCAGGGTCAGCACATCAGTGTTCACCGTGCCGTCCCCCGTCTTGACCACTGGAGCGCTCTGACGTTTTCCCGCCGCGCGCCAGACGCCAAAGTTGAAGTAGGGCGTCCACTGGCCATTGGGCCGACGAACGCGCACCTCCAGAGTGAAAGGAGCGCCCACGGCTCCAAGAACATTCCAGCTCGGAATCAGCTCGTTGAAGGGCGGAACGGTGATGGGCGCACTCTCCAGGCGACCACCCTGAAGCGTGGGGAGAGGCTGCCACGTGCCCGTAACACTGGCCTGCGTCTGTGCCGCTTGAATCGCGGCCACCGGGAGGCCGAAGCTGGTCTGCTGGGCGTAAGGCACCGCCTGGGCCAGGGGGGAAAGGAGGAGAGCAGCACAGGTGATCCAAAGCAGTTTCACGGCTATCAACCTTAGCGCACTGTGTTTCTGTGATGTGAAGAAGGAGGTCGACGCCAGAAGCACGGCATGACCCTGGAGCATCGGCTCATCTCGCCCTTGCGTGGGTTCATGCTTCAGTGGAGCGAACCTAAAGTACCGGTTCTCCACCAACAATGATCCCACTGGTTTACGCATATGGCTGTGGCAAACACAAGCTTTCAGAGGGAGAACTCCTCATTGAGCCCCGGAGAAAACATAGGGTAGTGAGTCAGTCAGCGGCATCAGAAAGGACGGAGAGCCTGTCCAAAGGGTTCAGTCCACGTCAATGCACCTGGACATGGCCCAGCCCCCGATTTCTCGGGTGAAACTGTCGAGGACGCAGGCGAGGTACACAACGCCATGCTTGACCCGAACGTCGGTGAGATCGACTTGCCAGACTGGGTTGGGTGGCTTGGGTACCACGGTTGGCAACAGATTTTCAAAACGACGTTCGCTGTGCGTCGAGTCCGTGGTGGCCTGAAACCGCCGTTTGGGACGGCAGAACAACCCTCCTGCTCGCATCACGCGTCAGACGCGCTTGTGATGGGTCGGGCGTCCCCGGCGGGCCAGTTCATGGGTGACGCGACGGTACCCGTACCCGCTCCACTTCAGCGCGATGGCCTCAATCTCTTTGGCCAGCCCAAGATCCGGGTCTACTGGTGTCCGAGCCTGCCGACCCAGATACCAAGATCGGCTGACCGCGTGCCACTCACACCAGCGACGTACCGACACCCTGGGATGCGCGACTCGCGCATCCGAAATCATTTGGTGCCGTGTTTCAAGCGGTACGTCGCCAACGATTTTTTCAGGATGGTGTTCTCCAGAGCGAGCTGACCACAGTACCGTTCCAACTCGGCCATGCGGAGTTCGTCGCTGCGATCTGTCGTGGCACCATCGCTAAAAGCAGCTTCCCCACGCGCCTCGACCTCTTTGCGCCACCGATGAATCAGGCTCGGAGCCAGTGAATGAAGGCGACTGAGATGGGCCGTGGTGTGCTGGCCGCTGTTGATCTGGCTGACCACCTCAAGTTTGAACTCGCGGTTGTGGTTTCGTCCGGGCATGGGATCTCCTTCGCAGTGCAGTCAGCGTACCCGCTGACTGGGGCGAAGTGTCTTGGCCTATGGCCCTGTCGGAGGGGATCAGTCCATACATCGAGAGTTTCAACGGGCGGGTTCGGGATGAGTGCCTGAGCCTTCATTGGTTTCAGACGCTGCCCCAGGCCCGACTGATCGTAACGGCTTGGCATCAGGACCATAGCCGAGTTCGTCCGCACAGCTCCTTGGATCGTCACTCACCTCAAACGTTTGCCCGCCTGCAGCAGGCGGGCTGAAGGAAGATTTCAGTGCAATCGGACTGGACCGACCGAGGGGGGAACCTCAAATTCACTGGCACGGCGGGTCGTCCAAGTTTCGTCCCGAAAGCCATACTGCACCGCATCCTCCCGCAGGAGAGTGCGCAACTGCTCCCCTTGCTCTACCGTGAGCCGCGAGGCTGGACCGCTAGCCACCGTGGCCTGAAGACTGCCGTTTCGTTTGAGCCGACCTTTCCAGCAGAACACGGTGTGTACCGAGACCCCGAAGTGATCGGCAATCTCCTGATTCTTGTGCATCCCGCGTGCGATCCATTCCAGTGCCGCGAGGCGACGCTCCTCGAGCTCAGCACCTGACACTTTGAGGAATTGACGTCCCAGTGGGCGGGAAAGGTGTGCTGAGGAGCTGAAGGCAGCTCCAAAAGGCGTCTCTACCCCACCGCACGGCCTCACTGAGGGCCATCCACCCGGTGCGCACCTGACTGCGGATGGCTCGCCCCCGATTGTCAGACCTCGTCGAGGTCTGCGGCTGATCTTCCGCCCCGACTCGGGCCATCCAGGCCAAGGCAATGCACAGCAACCCGAACAGCCTCGAAATCCGGTCGGCGGCGGTCATATGCGTGGCTTCCAGGTTCAGTCCCCTTGATTTGAGGGCCGAGAACGCACACTCCACGTCCCAACACCAGTACCGCTGTAAAGCTGGAAGCCACTCGGCCTATCATTGGGTTGGACAGCCTCGTTCGGCTCGCTCGCTTTATCCACCGCAGCGGAGCTGCGGCTCTTGTAGAGGACGGTCACCTATGCCCGGATCGAATCTCCCCCCCCGTCGACCCTCTGGCTGAGCCTTTCTCCAGCACGTCAGCAACGCCTGCTCCAGGTGTTGGTTCGGTTGCTGGAACGGCAATTACAGACCACCACACCGGAAAAGACGCAGGAGCCTCATGACCGCGTCCATTGAAGTGCGACGTCATCACAAGATCGAGGTGAACCACCTCGACCGGCTGGCCATCGTTTACGTGCGCCAATCCACGCTGGCCCAACTTCAGCAGCATCAGGAATCGACCCGTCTCCAGTACGCGCTCGTCCATCACGCCGCCACTCTGGGCTGGGCTCCAGAACGCGTGCTGGTCATTGATGATGACCAGGGAAAATCTGGAACGAGCGCCGCGGGCCGTCCGGGCTTCACCCGCCTGGTGACCGAGGTGAGCCTCGGTCACGTTGGGTTGATTCTCGGCATTGAGATGAGCCGCCTGGCCCGCTCGAACCGCGACTGGCACCACCTACTGGAGGTCTGTGCCCTATTCCAAACCTTGATTGGAGACACAGACGGGATCTACAATCCGGCCGACTACAATGATCGACTGCTCCTCGGTCTCAAAGGCACGATGAGTGAAGCAGAGCTGCATATTCTCAAGAACCGCATGCATCAGGGCAAACTCAACAAGGCCCGCCGAGGTGCGTTGGGCACACCGACGCCGAGCGGCTATCTCCGGGATGTGTACGGCCAGATTCAGATGGATCCGGATGAGCAGGTACAACAGGTGATCCGGTTGATCTTCCGTAAATTTGAGGCATTGGGCACCCTGCATGCCGTACTCCACTACCTGGTGGAGGAACAGATTCAGCTGGGCGTCCGCGAGCGGACGCGCGCTGGTGGGGGCCTCTTGACGTGGCGCCGACCCAACCGGATGACCCTGCAGAATCTGCTGCACAATCCGATGTACGCGGGAGTGTATGCGTACGGCCGACGGCAGGTCGACCCCAAGAAAAAGCTGGCTGGACGAAGCTCGACCGGACGGGTGACACTGCCGCCGAGCCAGTGGCATGTGTTGCTGAAAGAGCATGTGCCCGCGTACATCAGTTGGGAGCAGTACCAACAGAATGTCGCTCGTATGGCCGCCAACCGCAATATCGCATCGTTGTCGGGTGCCCCGAAACGGGGCACTGGGCTGCTCAGTGGTCTGCTGAGGTGCGGACACTGTGGGCACCGGATGGTGGTTTCCTACCACACCGCACTCGGTGGATCAGCGTTGCGTTACAACTGCATCCGACAGGTGTCGGATTACGCAGGTTCACCCTGTTTCAGCTGTACAGGTGCGGTGGTCGACGACTGGGTGACGGCTCAGTTGCTTGAGGCCTTGACGCCAGTCAGTGTGGCCCTCTCCCTTGAAGCACAGTCCGCGCTAAATCGGGATCGTGAAGCTTTGGATCAGCACTGGCACGCTCGCTTGGAACGGGCGCAGTATGAGGCAGAGCGTGCTGCCCGTCAGTATCGGGGAGTGGAGCCCGAACACCGTCTCGTCGCGCGTTCCCTAGAACGCGCTTGGGAGCAGGCATTAGAGGCTGAGCGAACCTTGAAAGAGGAGTACGAGCGACACGTTCATCTGCGCCCACGGCAGTTGACCCCAGCCGAGATCCTTCAGGTACAGACCCTGTCAACGGCCTTGCCCGCACTCTGGTCTGCGTCGACCACAACGATGCAGGATCGCAAGGAGATCCTGCGCCTGGTCGTCAAACAGATCACGCTCTGGGGCGCAGTCAATGATGAGCGAATGGACGTGCGCATCGAATGGCAGGGGGGAAATGTGACAGCAGGTCAACTGATTCGGCCCGTCGCCCGGCTCGATCAGGTCAGTACATATGCGGAGCTATGTGCACGGGTCGAAGCGGGGGTGACACAGGAAAAAACGGCACTGGAGATGGCTGACGAACTCAATGCAGCCGGGCTGCGTCCACCCAAACGTCGAACCACTTGGAATGCGGCCCAAGTTCGGAGTCTGGCTCAACGTCTGGGCCTTCAGTTTTCAAAGGGCACAGATGGACGTGCCGTCCCTTCAAGGCGTCCCCCGCGGGCGGGGGACTGGTGGACGCTGGATGGATTGGCACAGATGCTGAACATGCCGGTCGTAACGTTGTACGGCTGGCTGCACCGAGACATCGTGAAGGGAGAACAACTGAAACAAGGAGGAACCTGGCGAATCTGGGCGGATGATGCGGAGGTCAGGCGACTCCAAGTCTTGAGAGCTGAACCCATCGGCGCTCGGCAACATCGGCAATGGGTCAGTAAAGCCACTTCAATGTTGGAAGAACCGGAGGTTCGAGATGTATCACCGTAATCGAGTTGGCCCGTCTCGATGCCCCACCTGAGCCTGTACGTGTGAAGAACGTCCCTGACAGGCAAATCCGAAGCGACGATCACCCTGTCCCCCACAGGGGACAGGGTGATGACCACATGCATCCAACCACCGTATACCCAGGTTCGCTCAAAGAGCGTCCGCGCTTCACCGGGTTTCAGGTGGGTGAACAGGTCACGGACAAGTTCATCTTCAATCCGGGTGTTTTCCCGAATACGCAGACATTGCCGGATCTGTTTCCAGCGCAGGAAACGGCACCATTCTTGCCCGATGAACTCTCGGTCGGCGATCAAGACCGCCCAGCGTTTCGCAGGCAGCACTTTGAGCAGTCGAGCCACCAACAGAATGCGGGCTGCGGTGCAGCTGTTCCCTTGGTGAGGGAGGACTTTCCACACCAGCGGGATCACGGCGCCCCCGAGGAGGGCGCCCAAGACAAGAATATTGAGAGGGGTCTGACCGTAATGCCAGGTCGTGCGGTCCATCACCAAGGTGAGTTTACCGTCGGGGAGCAAGGGAAGCAGGACGTCACAGACGTCCTGCGGGGTGAGCTGGGCGTCGTGAAACACCCGTGCCACGACGCGAGTTTTGGACTCCAGAGTCGCGTCTCGGGGCAGATGGAGAGCGATCTTGCGATGGAGAGTGGATTCGGCCTGGAGAAGTGCCAAGAGCACTTCAGCCAGCCGCTTCAGAGCATCCATGCGGCGGTGCGGGAGACGGGCTTTCAGATGGACGGCCAGCGTGTCAGCCTGCAGTCGGGCGGTTTCGGAACTCGTCACAGATTCTGATATCGCCCTTTGTCGTATTAAATGGCGTCGTAGACGCCATTTCTATCAAAGTGTCAGGTGCTGAGCTCCTCGAGTTGAGCACGGGAAGAACGGGGAGGTTGCCAGCCAGACATACTCTAAGAAGATCAATGCTAAGCCGCACCGTGATCAATAACTGCACCTGTAATACTAGGGCTGTCATTCACTGACACTTCTCATTCCAATGTTGGGCGGTCAACTCTGACACCTGTTTCTCCGTTTCCATAAGTCGCTTTGCGGGCATGGGCGTGGGTACGGGCGAGCTTCTGCACGGTAGCGGCGGCGGCGCCATCCTGTTGGCTGGACGCAAAGATAGGCAGGATGAGCGCTGTACTCTGCGTGGGCAATACCGCTCGCCACTCGCGGATGAGCTCCTGGTAGGCCTGGCCTACCGGCCGGATGTTGCGGTCGAGGTCATACAGCCCCAGCGGATTGACAGTGCCGTTATTTTCGCGCAGGGCGGAGTCCCAGTCCACCTGATCGATGAGCGAGTACCAAGTGAACCCCACAATAGGCAACCCGTCGTTGCGCACTCGCAGCACGTTGGCCCACTGCTTGCGCAACCACTGCACCGCCTCGTCCCCGTTCGGTCCCTGGTGGAGGTTTGTCTCGGTATGCATCACCGGCAGAGCATACCGACCGTAATACTGACCCGTGATCACCGAGTAACCGTAGATCTCCCCCGAAGCCTGTGTCCTCCCGTCAGACTGCACGAGATGTTCGTTGGTCACATAATAGTCGTTGCCCATGATGCAGTGGTGCTTGAGCGTATTGTCAAGAAAGAAGTGGTACTCCTCCCGCGTCATGCCATTGTCGAGCAGATACTCGTACATATCGCTGGAGACGCGGTGGCCGTAATTCAGGTCAAGCGACAGAAAACGCACTTGGTTCAGGAACTCGGCCTGACCGATGGCGCGGGGGTTCTCGGCATGAAAGTACTCGCTGGACTCGCTCTGCACGAAAAGCGCGTCAGGCCGGACCTGCAAGATGGCATGCATGGCGAGCACGTTCGCCCGGACGATGTGCTTCAATGCCGTAACGAAGGCCGTGTCCGTCGTCATCTGCTCGTTCCACCACCCATACTTGGCAGAGAACAGCGCGCAGACATACATCTCGTTCACCGGCGTGTAGAGCTGCACCCATGGAAACCGAAGCGCGAAGTCCTGCGCGTAGCGAGCGAACTGCTCAGGAAAGTCCGGATTCTGGAACGTCCCGATCCAGTCGGGTACCCCGAAGTGGCACAGGTCGGTGATGGGCGTGAGCGCGCGCCGCCGCAGATCCCCAAAAGTCTCGTCGGCGAAGCTCCAATCGTAGCGCCCGGGCCCCAGCCAAGTCTTGTGAATGGGCGGGCCGTAACGCAGGTACTCAATGCCCAACTCCTGCACGAGGTCGAAATCCTTGTCCCAGAGCTGATAGTGGCGGGTTTTTTCCATCTCGTCCTGTCGAAAGCGCCCATTCTGGACCGTGGGGTAAGAGTTCTCGATGCCGGTAGCAAACATGAAATAGAGCATGGTGGATTCTCCTGGAGAGTCAGCCTACCGCGATGGCCAGAGTTCCAGGCGCGGTCGTTCGATCGGGACGTCAGCCAACTCACGAAAAAGGTAGCGGTCAGGAGCGGGGCCTCAGTAAGGAGGGTTGTGTTGCCCTATTGATCGTCCGTGGTCTGCACCCGGTGAAGAGCTCAGGGCCTGTGTTCATCCCTCATCTCAATCGATCCAAGATCCAAAAAACAACGTGTTTCTGGCGCTGCTACAGTCACTCAACGGACGACCATGAACCTAACAACGGAGGTAGAGGCCGTGTTCATCCGTGGGGTCAATCAAGCCAAGCTGCGAAGAACAACGTGTTTCTGGTGACATCAAGCCAACTCAACGGGCTACCAATAGTCCTACATCATCCGATAGAGGGACGATTCACTGGGCTGGCGGAAGGTAAGCTGGCCCGTTTTGCTGCCTTGTCTCCACCGTATCCCTTGCCCCCTTCCCACTTTAGGATGTGCCCTGTGACTGATCCGAACTCTGCGTCCCGTTCTCTGTCTGCTGCGCCCGGCGGCCCACCCGTGCCTGCGCCCACCCGCCACCGCCTCGCGCCCCTGCTGCTGGGCCTGATTCTGCTCTCGCTGATTCCGGCCTTCATCCTGGCCTACCAGCGCGTCACCTTCGAACAGTCCAAGAAAACCACGTCGTATGTGATGGACTACCCGAATCTGGTGTCTCAGGCGCAGCGGTACGGACAAGACCCACAGGCGCTGCTGGACCGCTACAAGGCGTTGGGTCTGAATGGTGTGGCCGTGTACGAAGACACCATCGGCAGCCTGCAACAGCGCGGCGAGGTGTACTTTCAGGACGGCTCCGATCTAGCTGTGCAGTTCCCCGGTCAGGGCGCGGTGCCCCAGAAGTCCTACCTGCGTTCTCTGAAGCCCGGTGTGGCCGAAAGCCTGCCTGCCCGCTACACCATTCCCACCCGGTTGGTACAGATCGGCGGTTATCAGTGGGTGGAATGGGCCACCGATCCACGCTTTTTGCCCGCTGGCCCCAATACTGCGCTGATCAATGACCTCAAGGCGCAGGGCATGACCCTGGTGTACCGCCCCTACGGAGACGACGCCGTGCGCGAACCCGGAGCCGATTGGCCCGACGTGCCGTTTATCTCCTTTCCCAGCACCGAAGTGATTGGCGCACGCAGCCCCGAACTGCTGGAAAAGATCAATGAACGCATGGGCAAGCGCATTCCGGCCCTGATC
>NZ_KB899768.1 GCF_000378445.1 Deinococcus aquatilis DSM 23025
TCTCTTGTTGTTCCACATCGAGCGCAGGAGTCGATTTGTTCCAACGGCGTCTGTCCACCACCGCCGCTGGCCCATCTTTGTTGTAAGCCCGAATCAACGTGCTGATCGTGCTGCGCGAAAAACTCGTGACCGCTTTGATCTCTGGAATGGATAACCCTTTGCTTTTCAGCCACAAGATCTGCCAGCGGGAGCGCTCCACCGCTCGCTCGGACTGGCGGTAGGCCAACTCCAACTCATCGGACGTCTGATGCGGGAACAGCGAGGCAGGTCGCATAGTCGCGACTCAGTTTAATCCCGTATCAAACCACGATCTACGATCCACGTTCTGCCCTTATACTCAGTTCAAAATTTCCACTGTCCACCCTTTGACTCACTCCACTCTCCCCGGAGGTTTTCCCATGACCCAGACTGACCCTGCCGCCGCTGCCCCCCGTCCCGCCCTGCCGAGCATGGCTGTCAAGGCCGTCAAAGCCGCGCTGCACGCCATTCCCATGAATGCCACAGTGGGCGTCCAGATTACCGATGTGGGCGTGGGCTGGGCCGAGGGTGCCTGCCCCGACACGGCCCCGTTTCGCAACCATCTGGGCACGATTCATGCCGGAGCGCAGTTTTTGCTGGCCGAAGCCGTCAGTGGAGCGGCTTTCGCGGGAGCATTTGCCGCACAACTGGCTCAGGCCGTACCGCTGATCGAGAAGCTGGAAACGCATTACGTGGCCCGCGCTCAGGGCGACATCACGGCGCAGGGCCAGATAGATCCGGCCACACTGCCCGCCGCCTACGCCGAGTTTGCCGAGCATGGCAAAGCCCGCCTGATCGTGCAGGTCACGGTGAAAGACGCCGAAGACAAGGCCGTGATGCGGGCCGTAGCACACTGGTACTTGCGGAGTATGGGCAGCATACGCGGCAACTGAAGTCGGGTTATGGGCTGTAAGAAGTATTGAACGACACTGCTGGCCCCGCGTTACCCTGGTAGCTTCATAGACAGCAGGTGATGTTGTTCTCTGTAGCCAACTAAGCTGACCGGCATGACATTTCCGTATCCGGCTCTTGCATCCGCCTCACCCCAGAGGCACGGCTGATGCTGGCGCGGGCGCGGAGTGTGGCCCTGATCGGCGTGGACGCCGTACCGGTGGAAGTCGAGGTAGATGTCAGCCCCGGCTTGCCCGCGTTTACGGTGGTGGGCCTGCCCGATCAAGCGGTCAACGAGGCGCGGGAGCGGGTGCGGGCGGCCATCAGGAATGCCGGTCTGCCCTTTCCGGCGGCCCGAATCACGGTCAATCTGGCCCCCGCTGACCTGCGAAAAGAAGGCCCGCTGTACGACCTGCCCATTGCGCTGGGTCTGCTGGCCGCACAGGAACTCTTGCCCGCCTCTACCCTGGAAGGCACCCTGGTGGCGGGGGAATTGGCGCTGGACGGCACGCTGCGGCCCATCGCGGGGGCAGTGAATCTGGCTCTGTTGGCGTCCGGGCTTGAGCTGCCTGCCCTGCTGCCCGCAGGCAATGCCCGCGAAGCCGCGCTGATCGACGGCGTGACCGTGTTTGGGGCCGCCACCTTGCTGGACGCCGTGCGCCACCTCAGCGGGCAGGTGCTGCTGAACGCCACCGACCCGCCTCTGCCCGACGCCCCCAGCGACCTGCACCCCGATCTGGCCGACCTGAAGGGTCAGAGTTCGGCCCGCCGCGCCCTGGAAATCGCGCTGGCAGGCGGCCACAACCTCCTGCTGATCGGTTCTCCGGGCAGCGGCAAAACCATGCTGGCCCGCCGCGCTCCGGGCCTGATGCCTCCCCTGACGCGGGCCGAGGCGCTGGAAGTCACGCGAATCCATTCGGCGGCGGGCCTGTTGACGGCTCGGGGCACCCTGACTCTGGCTGCGCCGTACCGCACACCCCACCACACCGTATCGGATGCCGGACTGATCGGCGGGGGCAGCGTGCCGCGTCCGGGTGAAGTGTCGCTGGCCCACCGGGGCCTCCTGTTTCTGGATGAATTCCCAGAATTTAGCCGCAAGGCGCTGGAAAGCTTGCGGCAACCCCTAGAAGACGGCACTGTGACCATCAGTCGGGCGCGGGCCAGTGTGGAATATCCGGCCCGTTTTCAACTCATTAGCGCTATGAACCCGTGCCCCTGCGGCCATCTAGGCGACCCCGAAAAAGCCTGTAGCTGCACGCCCCTTCAGCGCACCCGCTACGCCGCACGCCTCAGCGGACCACTGCTGGACCGAATAGATCTGGTGGTCCGGGTGCCCAGACTGACTGTAGACGAGCTGACGCGTGCGCCGGAACCCGAAGGCAGCGCCCCCGTGCGTGCCCGCATTACCGCCGCCCGTGACCTGATGCTGGCGCGGCAGGGTGGCCGCAACACCGACCTCGCAGGTCAGCAACTTCGGCGGCACGCGCCCCTCCATCCCGGCCCGGACGCCTTTTTGCGGGCAGCGGCGCGGCAACTGGGCCTGACTGGGCGCGGCTTTGACCGGGTGTTGCGGGTGGCCCGCACGGTGGCTGACCTCGCAGGCAGTCACGACATCCGCTGTCGCCGTTCGCGCATTCTGTCAGTGGCGGCCTGAATTCGGCCCCCGCCCGCTCAAGTTGTCAGTATGCTGTGGCAGATGCAACGAAATCCATGCAGGACAGGATATCCTTCGATTTCTCGCCAGGAATGGTTCGCTCAACATGTCAGTGGCAAACTGTGCCTGCCGGGTCTGTATCAGCGTGTCGCCCGCTCAACCTGTCAGTGACGGAGCCGGCCACTCCAGGCAGCGTCTACCCCTACCCCAGCCTGCCAGCGCTACAGCCCGATGAGTGGCTGGGCTCCTGGCTCTTCCGGCTCGCCCATGCCAACGGCCTTCCCCTCCACCTCGTGCTGGCTGACCTGGGCTGGACCGCCGAGCAGCTGGAGGGCCCAGACGTGCCTGAAGCGTTCCTGCAGGTGGTGGCCCGTCGCGCGGATACCCCCCAGTCGGCTCTGGCACACGCCCAGCGCCTCCCCCGGCGGCTCCTGGCCACGACCGGCCGACCAGGGCCGCTCCCCTACCCTTTTCTCGGCGTGCCGCTGGTTCAAGTCTGTCCCGCGTGCTGGTGCGAGGATGCGCAGCCCTATCTCCGCCTGGCCTGGCTCGACCCTCAGAGCGTGCGCTGCGAGAGTCACGGCACCGCCCTACGTGACCAGTGCCCGCATTGCGAGGGCCATATCAGTGCCGCGCAAAGCCTGCGGAACAAATGGACACGCAAGCCTCGGAACAGCTCCACCTTCGAGCCGATTAAGCCGGAAGCCGGATTGCGCCGTTGCTACCAATGTCACGGCGACCTGGCCTCGGCAGCAACTGAAGCTCTGCCCCTTCCCGATGTCCTTCCCCCGATTGAACTCCATGCTTTGCCACAGCCGCATGGCTTCCGTTCACCCCCGAAGGCCCATGAGTGGCAATCGCTGATCAGCGCGCTGGAGCAATACATCGTGGGTTACGGCCTATGGAACGAGATCGAGAACGGTGTCTGGCGTATCTCCAGGACTCCCCAGGTCGACGACTCCATCTGGTTGAACATGACAGCAGGCACCAGGCGAGCCCGTATCCATAACCGCCTGGATGTGCGCCAGGCCACGATGCGCACCCTGACTTGGTTATTGCACCGCGGTCCGGGGACTGTTCAGGAACGCCTGCACGTCTTCGGCCGCCTGGTCTTGCTGGTTCAGGCTCCTGCCCTGGGGCCGACCGCTGCCCGCGCGAAGCTGCAGGCGGTGTGGCTGGCCCAGGCTCTGGTTGACCTGGTGGACGGTGGATTGCTGCGCGACTGGCCCAGGCTGCTGCAGGCGCTGGACGCTCGCCCTCTGCGCCGTCCGCCTTTTGTGGGCTCACCGTTCACGATGACCGACGATCAATGGGCCTGGGTTCAGCCCTTCGTGGTGCCCGAGGCTTCGTGGCAATACCGCCGCTCTACCGTCCAGGGCGCCCGGATGAACCTGCCCCTGCGGCAGACGTTCGAGCTGCTGCTGGACGCCACGCAGCGCTCGCAAGGTCTGAACTACGCGAAGTTGGGCGGCCAGCATGTTGGCCACACCCTGGGGCGCACTGGCTATGTGCTGGAGCGCGACGCGCAGATGGGGCTCGCCCTAGGCGCCCTGTACCGGCACGCGCAAGAGGAATCGTGGCGCCTGAGAAAGGCGATTTCCACCGGGCACGGCCCAGCGTGGCTCCAGCAGACACACGCGTTGTTCCTGAGCGACGGCGTCATTGAAGTGGCGCGGCGCACCAACCCAGGACTGTACTGGGACCTGCTGCGGAGGCTGATGAAGGGGTGATAGACAACGACTGGCAGGCCTTTCCAGAGACCTTCCCACGCAGATTTGGAGTCATCTATCCCGTGAAGCCGGACGTTGACGGCACAGATCTGCCCCTTGGTTGCTCAGGCTTCCTGACTTTGCCCCAGGCGCCGAGGGATAGCACAATGCCGGATATGTCCCAGTGAGGCAACCCCCGTCGGGGTGAAAAGGGGCGGGTAGAATGTTTTCCAAATGTCCATGTCCCTTTTGATTGACGTCGTGGCCACCTGCCAGGAAGTGGCCAGGACCACGGATACGCAGGAAGACCACCCTGGCCGGCTCGAGACCGTAGCATGACGCGAAAAGCCCAACGACCGATGCTGATCCCTCCTCAGCAGTACAACCAGAATCGTCGCAGGCGAGAGACCCATGGGATCGCTTCAACACTCGAAGCGTCCTATGCGCAGTCTCATGCCCTGATCAATGCTCCCGATGGGTCACTCGTTGCTCCACGGTTGTCCCTGCCCCTGGCACTGCCCTTCACGACAACCGGGGATATGCTGGCCTATCTGAATCCTGCCGAAAAGAATTGGCACAACCGTCAAGGCCATGTGGTTCGAAAAGGCTCACAGGCGGACGTTCACGTCATGGTTCTCCGCAGCATTCTCAAAGAACTTCAGTACAATTACGAGCTGCTCGCCGATGCTGACGCCATCAGCGGTCAACAGGCCGACGCTTCCATTGACGCCGTCCACGTTAGTTGGGACGCGTTGGACACTGAACCACTCCGGGCCTATGTCGAACTTCCATTATGGCTGCTGGAGTTGTGGTCGATTAATCACATCACGCTTGAGCATTCCAATGATCCTGAACTCAAGAACGTGCAGGCCCGCTTCAATGTTGGCCTGCTCTACCCCGTGGACGATTGGAACAGCTACGTCATTAACCTCGAGTACAGTGTCCCCCCCCTCCAGGCGGGCTGGCGCACTTACCGGGTTCTTCCCAGTTACCGTCTGGGTTGGTGTCAGCTTTACACCGGCGTCACTCCACATCAACAGAGCATCTACGTCGAGGATGAGTTCAAGATCGCAACGGTGGTCAGCGATTTTGGTGCGCCTCTGCTCGATCCTGCTCGCCCAGGCTTCATCGCTCACCTGAACATTGCCTGAGGGCCAACCATGAGCCCAAGTCAGACGCCTGGCCTGCAAGGTGATATCATCCGGCCATGACCTATGCAGCTCACAAAATGAACCGTGGCCAGCATGGCTTTGTTACCACAACCGAGGCTAAGCGCCGGCTCCTTCGCGGGACGTGCGAAGTCGAGGCCCCCTTGGCGGCTGAAACCCTCGAGAAGTCAAAGCGCCATTTGAAGCATGTTGGACTGCTGTTCCAAGAATTCACCCGTCAGTATGCAGCTCAGCCTAAGCCGGCCCAGAAGCGTGCTGTACCGGCCCATCTCCCCCGGTTAGGGGACGTCTCCGAGCTTCCGCCGAGGCGAAAGCGAGCCTGAAATAAAAGCCCCGGACAAAATGTCCGGGGCTTTTATTTAGATTCTTCCCTCGTCGGTCGCAGTCCATTGTCGCCATTCAGCTCACCCATTCGCCTCATTTAGGGCGGACGCTGACTCCAACGTTGGTTATTCTCCGGCGTCCACTGGTCGGTCTGATGGAGACAATCTGCCCTTGTGCAAGACGGTGAAGCAAGCCAGTGTCCTGCCTATAAGTCACCGGCCGCGCGCACTCATGGGCGCGCTCCCAAATCATTAGCCTACTGAATCAGCTGCTCAAGCTCACCAGGCTCAAAGCGGTGGTCTCCACGGTCAATGGACTTCTTCGCGGCGGTGAAGGCTCGAGGGGTTGTCTTGGGTACGTCCGCGTAGACTTTCTCGAGATCTTGCAGGAAGCGGTCCCGATGTGCACGGGCTTCGTCGACGGTCAGCCGCTGGTCGCGCATATCCGTGATCATCGCCATGAGCTGTTCGCGGATCACCCACAGATTGTGCGCCGCCTTGGTGTGATTGGCAGAGAGCTTCGGGTAGTTCCGGTCACGAAGGTGCAAGGCCAGGACGAACTGCAGCGCAGCCAACATTCCACCAACCGCTGTGCCAATCCGGCTGTCGCCAATCACCGCAAGCACCAGGCTGGTCGTCGTGATGCCAGAGACAATCTGGTTCCAGAGCGCGGCCTGCTTTCCTGCGTCTTCCAGCTGCTCCGCCTGCTTCTCCTGCACCTTGTGGGACCAGAGCGTCCGCCCGTACAAGGCCGCGATCTGGTTGAACAGCTCGCCGTAGGTTGCCACGGCGGCAGTGTCCTTCGGATGCGCCGTGGGCGCTGCACTAGCGGGGGTAGTTGTTGCCATAGATCTCCCTGAATTTGCCGCGGGCAGCGGTGGTCTTATTTTTCGCGTACAGGTCGGTGCCTTCCAGAGCAGCTTGGTACGCTGCCCCCGCTTTTGCCTCAAAGGGGCCTTTGCGCCAGACAAAAGATCCGCTTCCCGGGGCTCGCCAATAGACCTGGGTTTTGTCTTGATCGGCCAGATATTTCATGAAGTCGCGCGTGAGGTAGTCGTAGTACAGGTAAGACTTGTCTTTGTATCCCCAGCTCGCCATGAACTGCGCCGCGAGGGTGTCGATTTGGATCCCACTGAGCTGCACACCGCAGTGGCGGCGCCAAGCGCGGGCCATGCGGCAGAGCCGCTTGAGATTCTTGTTGTAAAGACCGTTGAGCCGGTGAATTTCGTTGATTTCGGCCTGTGGATTGGTCGTCTTCCACGATCCACCATTGTTGGAGTCCGCGTGCGTATAGCTGATGCTGTCCGAGTTCAAAAATGCTGGAAGAACTTCAAAGCGCATCTGGTCAGCGAAGCTGACGACCACCACCTGGCCGTCCCCACCAACCGCTGTAGAGGGGTAGGTCCTCTGAATGGAATTGCGAACGGCTTGCAATAGCGCAGACTGCCCGTTGCTCAGGTAGCCGTTGTACTGCTGGTAGACGCTGAAAGGCAGCTTGAACAACACATCGACATCGTGGGCATCAACGATGGCGGTGTCGCGTCCATAAGAGCCCACCTGAATGGTGTTCTGAACGTATGAATCGATGGCGTGAAAATCCTTGTTCAGACGCGCCGTGATGCTCTGATAGCGGCTGCTGATCAAGGCGCCGTTGCGGATGACCAAGTTGTTGCAAAGCGTCTCGAAGTCTTGACTCACACTCATAACGTCCCCCAGCCGCCGAAGCCGGTAGCCCCAGCGGCTTTTTGATGTCCTTAGTTATACGCCATCAACATATAATATATCACAAATTATGTTCTTGACTATCTTGCCCGATCGCCATTCAGCTGAGAAGACCAGTGCTTTCGGGCCAGCCGGCTCAAGACGGGCTGACGCTCACTCCCTTCAGGGCGTCTTGCCGCCCGGCAGCAGGGCGCCCTGGGTGGTCTCCGGAAAGGAAGGCACCTCAAGATTGCGACCAAGAGAGGAAGCAAATATTCTTATGCCAGTCGCCCTCACGCCCCTCCCTCGCGCTGCTTCCTGAACCCCTCGTAGACCAGATCCAGCAGGATTGTCGCGAAGCCTTCCTGCACGTCCTTGCGCCCCAGCACCTGCTCCGCCATGGCCGTATGGTTCTGCAGCGACTCAATCACCGTACGCATCATCTCCGGACGGAAATCTCCGTGCAGAAAGTGCTCCTTGGTGTTCGCCGAAGCCTGCTGCGCCAGCACCGGGTTCTCCAGCAGCTTGCCGCTGATGGTCTGCGCGTATCCGATGAAGTCGGCGTCAGTCAGCTCGCCCTCGAACAGCCCGTTCATCTGCTCCACCAGCTGCTGCAGCGTGGTCTTCACCGGCGCCGCGCTCCCGCTGCCCGCCTCCTGGGTGGGTGAAAGCCCCCCACCCTCAGACCCGCCGGGCACCCCGTCCATTCCCTCGCCCCGCCGAATGCGGTGGTGGGTCATCACCAGCCCGCTGAGGTCGACCACGTCATGCAGGCGCTCGGGGGCCAGCAGCGGCAGCAGCAGCCGGAAGACCGTGGCGCGGCGCGCGAGATCCGGGTCGTCGTAACTGATGATCTGAGACAGGAACTCGTACTGGCGCACGAAGGTGCCCAGGTCGTGGCGGAAGACCTCGAGCTCGGCCCGCGTCTCACTGCCAGGCGCGGCTGCGATCCAGCGCTCCCGGAACCGGTCCACCAGCGGCGCCAGCAGGCCCTGGAGCTTCGCCTGCGTGATGCCGGCGGTGGCGTACGCGTCGGAGACCGCAACAACCTCGGCATCGGTGTAGATGCCCACACCATCCACCTTGGCCTGCAACGCGTGCAGCAGGTTGGGGTCGGTCACGTCGGTCAGCGTCGCCGTCCGGTAGTAGGGCAGGAACGCCTCCAGCACGGCTTTAGGATCATTGACGAAGTCCAGCACGAAGGTCTGGGTTTTGCCGGGATAGACGCGGTTCAGACGCGAGAGGGTCTGCACCGCCTGCACGCCGTCCAGGCGCTTGTCGACGTACATCGCCACCAGCTTGGGTTGGTCAAAGCCCGTCTGGAATTTGTTGGCCACGATCAGCACCTGGTGGGCGGAGGCGTCCAGCGCCTCGGGGATACTCAGGCCAGAGAGGTGGTTCATGTTCGTCTCGGTGTGGGGCCCGATCGCCTGATCCTGCTCGTCGCGGTTCACCTCCCCGCTGAAGGCCACCAGGGTGCCCAGGGGATACCCGTGTTCTTTGATATACGCGTCGATCTTCTGCTTGTACTTCACAGCCGCCAGGCGCGACTCGGTCACGATCATCGCTTTGGCCTCGCCCCCCAGCAGGGGCGCGACGTTCTCTCGGAAGTGCTCCACGATGATCGCTACGCGCTGGGCGATGTTGTGGTCGTGCAGCTTGACCCAGCGGATCACGCTGGCATGAGCACGGCGCTGGTCAACCTCCGCCCCATTCGGGTCTTGCCCCCCGTAGGCGAGCTTCCAGGCCGTCTTGTAGCCGGTGTAGTTGCGCAGCACATCAAGGATGAACTCCTCCTCGATGGCCTGCTGCATGGTGTAGACGTGAACTGGGCCGGGAAGGTTGTCTTTGCCCGGCGGGATGCTCGGATCCGGCAGGCGCCCGAAGCGCTGCAGGGTCTTGGCCTTGGGCGTGGCGGTAAAAGCAAAGTAGCTCAGGTTGGCCCGGCCCACCTGCTTCTCGAAGGCCGAGGCCTCGCCGGCGAGCACGTCCTCAGCATCCTCGTCCTCGCCCCCCAACGCCTCACGCAGGCGCACCGCACTTTGCCCGGTCTGCGACGAGTGCGCCTCGTCCGCCACGATGGCGTAGCGCCCGGCACGGATTTTCTCCAGTTTGGCGACCGCGTCCACATCCAGCTTGCCCTTCTCCGCCAGGTGGCTCTGAAGTTGCTCGCCGGTCATGCCGCGCAAGCGGGTCAGGTAGGCCATGAATGCCGGGAAGGTCTGGATGGTCAGGATAATGATCGCCGCGCCGCTCGACAGGGCTTTGGCCAGCTGGTCGGTCTTCACGTCTTTATCGGTGATGCGCACCACCAGACCGCTCTGCTGCTCGAACTGGGCCACCGTCTCCTGCAGCTGGTCGTCGAGCACGGTGCGGTCGGTCAGCACGATGACGCTGTCGAAGACCTTCTTGTCACCCACATGCAGCGAGGCGAGCTGATGGGTCAGCTAGGCGATGGTGTTGGACTTGCCCGACCCGGCCGAGTGCTGGATCAGGTAGTCGTGGCCGGCGCCCTCGGCAGACACCATTCGGCGCAGCAGGCGGACCGCCTGCAACTGGTGGTAGCGCGGGAAGATGACGCGCTCCTTGATCTCCTTCTGGCCGTTCGGCAGAAAGCGTTCGGTCCTGGCCCGGTGCAGGTAGTGCTGCAGCAGTTCCAGCAGCGAGTCGCGCGCGAGAACCTCCTTCCAGAGGTATTCAGTGCGGTAGCCGCCAGCCACCGGCGGATTGCCTTTCCCGCCATTGTGGCCGCGGTTGAAGGGCAGGAAGGTGGTCTTCTTGCCCTCCAGCCGGGTGGTCATGCGCACCTCGTCGGTGCTGACCGCGAAATGCACCAGCGCCCGGTTGCCAGCCAACAGCGGCTCAACCTTGTTGTTGGCGGGGTGGCGCGGCGGGCGGTCCTCGCGGTACTGGCGCATGGCGTCGCCGATGCTCTGCGTCAGGTCGGTCTTGAGTTCCTGGGTGACGACCGGGATCCCGTTCACGAACAGCACCACGTCAATGGAGTCTTCCTTCTCCGTGCTGTAGCGCAGCTGATTCACCGCGCGGCAGATCACCTGAGCGTAACGGGCTTCGAGGTCCGGGTTCAGGCCGCTCGCCGGGCGGAACTGCACCAATTGGAAGCGCGCATTGACCTCCTTGAAGCCCTTGCGCATCACCTGCAGCGGGCCATGTTGATCCAGCTCCTGGGCGAGGCGGTCGAGGATACGGCGGTCAGTGTCGCCGTTGTGCAGCTTCTTGACCTTGGCGTACTCGCCGGGTTGAGTCTCCCGCAGCCAGGAGATGACGTCGATCGGGTACAGGCCACGCGCCTTGTCGTAAGCGTAAAGCCACAGGTCGGCGGTGGGCGTGCCGGGCGCAGGCTGGCGCAGGCCGGTCTGCCAGCCCACGTTCGCCATGCCCTGCAACATCTCCTGCTCAAAGTGCTTTTCCAGGTGAATTCCGGTCATTGGGCCTCCAGGGTGGTCAGCGGTTGAAGGGCTCAGTCAGCGCGGCGGCCACTTCAGGGGCGAGGTCTGGATAGAGCGTGCACAGTTCGTTGGCTGAAATGTTCGAGAACCCTTGGCCAGGGTTCGATTCTCGCCAGGCCTTCAGAGGCCCCAAGTTCTGGACGACCGGCGCGACCAGGGCAAGGGCGTGCTGGTAGCTTGGGAGAGTGGGGAGGCCGCTGTACTGGGCGTTAATGCCACGGCTGAAGTCCATGCTGAACCAAGTGGCCAAGCCTTCTTCTAACACGTGGGCCCCCGGTGGACGGAGCGGGTTTAGAAGATGCACAACTTCATGACCGATCTGGTAGCAGGCTTGGATTTCGGTCCCTACGTTGTTGGCCAGGTGCACCCGGATGTGGTTCGGCGCCGTGTTGAGAAAGAAGGTATGCGGGAAGTTGTCGTCGCCGATCTCCACGCCCAGCACAGTCCAGAAGGGATCACGTGAACCGAACAGGCGCTCGGCCGAGGCGAGCGCCTGACCCAGGCGCCAGGAAAGATCCACTGATTGACCGCCGATAAAAGTGCCGGTCGGAGGCACAGGAGGCGTCTGAGACGTCATGCCTGCCTCACGTCAATTTTCCCGGTGACTGCGGCGGTGATCAGGGCGGAACGGTGCTGTCGCATCAGCGCAATGCTGGCACGAACTTCCTCGGTCAGGGCGTCAATTTGAGCATGGTGCTCTGCCACAGCAGCCAGCAATTGCAGGCGTTCTTCACGGGGCGGCATCACGACAGGCAGCTCCTTGATCGTGCTGGAGGAAATGGAGGCCAGATTTGTGCTCTGCTTCGAATTCACGAAGAAGAAGAACTTGGCGTAGTCCGAGGCATTGACCAGGGCCAGCCAGTTGGGCTCCACGGCGTGGGGCCTGACCGAGAAGACGTGGTTCTGGTGAACGCAAGGGTCGATCTGGCCCTGCCACACCGCGCCACGCCCCAGCTTGTCGTTGTCGCCCCCCTCGTTCATGAGCACGTCGCCGGGTTGCAGCGCGTAGCGCGCCAGCTCGTCAGCACCGATGAGGATGGTCGCCACATCCTCAAGGTTCAGGTGACCATCTTGCACATTGGCCACGCGCAGGTAAGGCACCTCCATTACCGATTTCCCTTGGAGATCGCGCCCCTTCGTGACTCCGCCCCGGATCTGGGCGAGGCGCTTGAGCGTCATGACTTGCCAGTGGGCCGGGATGGGTCCGATGTTCTCTACAGACCTCGTGGGACCTGAGGTCTCTAGGAGCTTGCCGGTCACGGCCGCTGTGATCACGTTCTGACGCTTGCGCCCCAAGTCTTCCAGCAGCGCCTCCTGCTCGCGCAGCAGTTCGTCGATGCGGGCTGTCTCGCGGTCAAGGAAGGTGGCGATCGCCTGCTGGACTGCATCTGGGGGCACTGCTAAAAAGATGTTGTCCAACTTTGAGCGGGTGATATGGGTCATAGCAGAGCCATGCATTTGGGTTCTCAAGAATTCCGCAGCGGCGAGAAGATTGTAATAGAGCCACTTTTTGTTGTTATGACTGACTATCTTAAAGATGTGCTGATTGAGAAAGTAATCCCCGGGAGAGTCCCAGATATAAGGCCCAAGGGAGGCTGACCAGCTGAAGAGCAAGTCGCCCTGCGACACACGGTGACGCTTGGGTACATCCAGTTGCGAGTAGTTGAACTTCTCCTTGTTGGTGAAGTTCTCGATCCTGATGATGGGTGTGCCCTCAATGGCCCAGGAGTCTGGTGGGAAGACAAAGCCATTGTCGAGCTGACAGATGGTCTTGATCTTTTGCATCTCCCATCCAACCGGGATCCCTCCAATCCACGGAATTCCACTGTCCTGGTAAGCCGGGTACGGCCTCTGTTTGGCGCTGCCCTCCTTAGAGGTCGTCACCCGACCACCACTTTCAGCAGCTCCATGATTCGGCCCGCACGCGCCTTGAGCTGCGCGTCGATTGCCTCGAGCGAGGGCGGAGGCTCGTATGTGTAGAAGTGCCGGTTGAAGGGGATCTCATACCCCACTTTGCCCACATGGTCGTCTTTCGGGTCACGCACCTCGTCACTGATCCAGGCGTCGGGCGCGTAGGGCAGCACCTCGCGCCCGAAGTAGGTCTGCACGTCCTCGGTGAGCGGCACATCTTCAGTGTCACGGAGGTCGGTGTCCGGGATCAGGCGCTTCTTGCCGTCGCGGGCGGGCTCGGCGCTCTCGTCGCGCTCGGCGAGCAGATCAGCGATGTTCTTGAACTCGGTCGCTTTCAGGCCCAGCGGCTTCAGGGCAAGTTCGACGTAGCCTAGGAAGGCGGCGCGGTTCTTGAAGACCTCGCCGCCAACCTTGGCACGCAGCGCGGCGATGATGTCGTCCAAGTCTTCGTGCTTGCGCAGCTTCTTATCCTCGCGCAAGCGCACCAAGCGCTCCTCATTGGCTTGATAGTTGTGGCGCATCGGCCGGTCGATGGTGACCGTGCGGTAGCCGAAATCCTCGGTGCGGAAGATCTTGCTGATGTCGCTCTCTTCCGAGTTGCCGTGGGCCCTCACCACCTGAGCTATGTGCGCGGCGTTCATGCGGTTGCGCTTACTGCCGAGCGATTTGGGCATCTTCTCGAAGAGCTTGCCCGCGTCGATCAATTGCACCTTGCCCACGCGGTCTGCTGCCTTCTCGCGAGCCAGTACCCAGATGTAGGTCTGGATGCCAGTATTGAAGAACATGTCGGTGGGCAGCGCAATGATCGCCTCCAGCAGGTCGTTCTCGAGAATGTGTCGGCGGATCTCGCTCTCCCCGCTGCCGGCGCTCCCGGTAAAGAGCGGCGACCCGTTGGTCACGATGGCCATGCGCCCGCCGGGGGCCAGCTTGTGCAGGCCGTGCAGCAAGAAGAGCAGCGTGCCGTCGCTGCGTCGGGGCAGCCCCGGCCCGAAACGCCCTTCCTTGCCCTTGGTCAGGTGCTCCTTGCGCACGATGACCTCAGCCTTGCTCCAGTCCACGCCAAAGGGCGGGTTGGAGATGACGTAATCGAACTGACGCCCGGCGTGCTTGTCATCGGTCAGGGTGTTGCCCTGCTGGATGTTCTTCGGGTCGTACCCTTTGATGACCATGTCCGCCTTGCAGATGGCGTAGGACTCGTCGTTGAGCTCTTGGCCGAAGACGGCAAGCTTGGCTTCCGGGTTGGCTGCCCGCACGTACTCGTCACCACCCGACATCATGCCACCGGTGCCGCCGGTGGGATCGTAGAGGGTACGCACGACGCCGGGCTTCGAAAGAATCTCGTCGTCTTGGGTGAACAGCAGCTGCACCATCAGCGAGATGACCTCGCGCGGCGTGTAATGCTCCCCGGCCGTCTCGTTGGAGAGCTCGGCGAAGCGCCGGATCAGCTCCTCGAAGACGTGGCCCATGTCGTGGGTGCCGATCGCGCCCGCGCTGAGGTCCACCGCAGCGAAGCGCTTGAACACCTCCAGCAGCAGGTCTTTTTCCTCAAGGTCGCGCACGATGTCCTCAAAGCGATAGCGTCCGAAGATGTCGCGGATGTGCTCGGGAAAGCCGCCGGTGAAGCGAATCAGGTTCGGGGCGAGGTTCGCGGGGTCGCCCAGCATGGCCTCGAAGGTCAGGCCGGTGATGTTATAGACCGGCCCGCCAGCGGCGTGCTCCAACAGCGCGGTGGGGGCCGCCTCGCCGTACTTTGCGATCACGGCAGCGACCGCAGCCCCGCTGACTTGGGCGACGCCGTCCAAGCGCCGTGCCACCGTCATGGGCAGGATGACCTTGCCATAGTCGGCCTGCTTGAAATCGCCACGCAGGATCTCCGCGGTGCTCCACAGGAGCCCGCTCAGTCTCAATTAGACCTCTTGCGAAAGTCATGACGGGCAGGCTCGGGTCAGGTTGCAGAGCGCGGCAATGAGTTGAACCCGGAGGGCGAAGCGACGCCGCCGATGTCGGTAGACGCCCTTCAACACGCGAAAGATCTTCATCCGCCGAATGACATGCAGGGTGTCCTGCCGGGTATGCGCCAGCACACGGTTTTCTTGGCGTTGGTCGGCGGAGAGGGGCGACGCTCGCGTCGCCTTATGGGTGGTGATGGCGTGCCCGTGGGTTCTCCAGAGGCCCTGATACCCGGCGTCCCCGATCAGGGCCG
>NZ_KB899769.1 GCF_000378445.1 Deinococcus aquatilis DSM 23025
AATGACCGACGACGCCCCTGCGCTTCCCGGGAAACGCTCAGCCAGCTCCCCATGCCGGACGTCCTTGGCTTGAAGGAGTGCCAGGACAACGAGAGAAAGCAGTTCCACTTGGTTTTTGCGGTACTCCGGGAAATGAGCACAAAAGCAGCGCGTCAGATGGGTCAGCGTGGCAGGGGACGCGTTCTGTTTTGACGGATCAGACGGGAGATTTCAACCCCTCAACAAAGTGTCGGGTACTGAGGATCCGGCCACCGCTGCCGCCACCAAACAGGCCTACGCCACCTGGCTGCAAGGTCAGGGACTTCAGCAGTTCGAGGTCCAACTCAAACGGCGTCTGGGCGACGCCACCGTCTCGCAGTTGCGCACACAGCTTGGCCCGCAACTTGAAAAACTTGTGGCTGGCACCCGGCAACTCGGTTCCGCTTCCACAGTCTGCGCCGCCTACCGGGCGCAGCTTCAGGGAGACACCTTCAATCTCCGTGCCAAACTGCCGCAGCTAGGAACGCTCCTGACCCCAACGGGTTCCAGTCCGGCGACTCCTTCCAGCTCTCAGAACGCGTCCGGCCCTGCCGCCGTGCGCTACAGCGTCGCGCAGCTCTCCTCTCTGGCCGGGCAGACGCTGGCGACCCTGCCCCAGTCCACAGGAGCCAGGGCCGCCGAGCAGGCGGTGCTGACCAAACTCCGCTCCCTGGGTTCGCAGATCGCAGTGACCGGAAAGGTGCAGCGCAGCCGTTCTCTGACCCAGAGCGATGATCGGCGCGAGGTGCGCTGGTCGGTGTACTGCTACCACATGGCTGGAGACGCCGCCAATCCTCCGCAGGGCCAGACGGTGACGGTGGTGGGCCGGGTCAGAGAATTTGACCGCGATACGTCCATCACCCTTGAAGACTGCCGGGTGGTCAATGCAACGGGTCTCAAGGCATCGACTCTTCCCGTGGCGGACACGGCCTGGCGCTTCAAGAATCAGCCCGCAGAACGGTTTCTGGTCGCCGCAGGGCAGGGCCTGAAAGACAGCGCCATTCTGGGGGTCTATACCACCCAGTCCAGTGGGATCGGCGTGGGCGGCATGGTCCTGATCACCTATCCACCGGCGCTGTTTCTCAAGGACGGGACGGTCTACAACGACCCGTATTGGGCTCCTGGCAGTTTTAATGTCAAGCTTTCGCGGGAACTCGAGCCGCAGAAGTGGGGACAGTGGACACGTCAGGGACAGAATTTCAAGATTCGTTGGGGCGACGGTCAAACCGAGCTGTTTGAGGTGCAGGACGCTCTCAAACCTGCTCCGAGTGGATTGAAACTCACAGGCGGCTATGAGTCGTTGGGCGGGGGCGGCAATACGGCCTTGGGAGGCGACGTGATGGTTGCAGTGGGCAGCAACTACACCTTCAAGCCGGACGGCAGCTTCACTGGTGGCCGATTTGCCGGAGCATCGACCTCCAATACAGCGGCCAGCAGCAGCGCAGCGAGTGCAGGCCGCTACTCGGTGCAGGGGTACAGCATCACCCTGCGTCCGGCACGGGGCACAGAGCAGCGCCTGCTGTTCTACCGCTTTGGAGACGCCCTGCACATCGGTGGCTCCGACTTCGTGCAGGATTGAGAGGCGGCCAGTCTTCAGCAGCTCCTGAATTTATAGGCCATGACCGGGCGACCCATCAGCCGGGAGGCGTACCCGGAGGTTGCCGCAGGAAGCTGACCAGAAATCGGTGGCGGTAGGGATCCGGGTGTATTTCCTGGGAGCGCCGTCACTCTCGATCACTCCTTTGCCCAGCTCAGAGCTGCTTGTGAAAATCCTCAATCTCTGGGAGAGGAGGTCAGGCCGTTGGACGTGGTGTGTTGGGCACTTTCTGGCTGTAGGGAGGCGAGAACAAACTCTGCGAAGAGGCTATTGGCCCAGGCGAACCAGGGCCGGGTAAAGTGGGCCGGATCGTTGGGATGAAAGCTTTCATGCATGTAGTGGGTGCCTGCGGTGGTGGCCGTCAGGGTGTTCAGCAACTGCTGTCGTTCAGCTTGATCTGTAGAGGTAAGACCCTGCATCGCCAGCGCAATCGGCCAGATCAGGCCACCGGGGGTGTGCGGACTCCCCACTCCCGCCGCATATCGACCCGAAAAATAGGTGGAATTGTGGGGGCTGAGGATAAATCTCCGGGTTCGGAGGTACAGCGGATCATCTGCTGGGCAGTAACCCAGATAGGGCAGGGACAGCAGACTTGGCACGTTGGCATCATCCATCAGCAGGTGGTGGCCGAGGCCATCTGTTTCGTAGGCATAGATCTGGCCGTGGACCGGATGCTGGACCGTGCCGTGCGCGTGGATGCCCTGTTGGATCTCGTTGCGAAGTGCCGAGGCACAAGCAGCCAGCTCGGTGTCTCCCAACGCCTCCCGCGCCATCTGAGCCAGTTGGCCCAGCACCACCACTGCAAACATGTTGGCCGGAATCAGGTAGCCGTAGGTACAGGCATCGTCGCTGGGGCGAAAGCCTGACCACACCATCCCGGTGTAGGCCACTGGGCTGCCGCGCCCGCCGTGCGTGAGGGTATCGCTGGGCAGCAGAGGGTCAGGGCGCTCAAAGGTATAGGGGGAATCCTCGTGGTGGCGCTGCTCCGTCCGCATCACCCGGAGCACGGTTTGCAGCATCTCCCGCACGGCCTCACTGAAAACCGTTTCATCCTGGGTGGTCCGCCAGTACCGGTACAGCAACGACACGGGGTAACACAGCGAATCCAGCTCGAATTTACGTTCCCAGACCCAGTCGCCCTTGGGAGGACGGTCAGCCGTATGGCCGCTGTTGTCCGGCTCTGCATTGAAGGCGTTGGCGTAGGGGTCGATCAGGAGATACCGCGCCTGCCGTTCGATCAGGCCCGAAATCAGTCGGCGCAGCCCGGCATCATGGGTGGCCAGAGGCAAGTAGGGGCTGACCTGTGCCGAGGAATCCCGCAGCCACATGGCCGGAATATCTCCGGTGAACACGAAACTGGTGCCGTCATCCAGAAGGCGAACCGTCGTTTCGAGGGTGTTGGGAAAACAACAGGCAAAAGCATCGGCCAACGCTGGCTGATCGCGCAGACGGTCCTGCATCTCGGCTTTCAGGTGCTCGACAGCTGGATAGATCATAGGTGGACTCCTCATCAGGCAGGAGAGTGACGACGCAGCCGGACGGTTTCGCGGGCGACCGCCTGCCAGACGAAAGAATTCGTGCCTTCGTTCCAACTGCGAACTCCAGTCCGTTTCTGGTGGCGCGTCTGCCCGTTCACCCACCCAGCTTACGAGGTTTGGTTCGCAGGCTGCTCAACGGGCAAACTGTTCCAGCCTGAATACCCGCAGCAACTGGCATGAACTGGCCGCTTTCCACATGATCCAGAGCAACCTATCTGTTTCAATGGTTCGGACAGTTTCGATGGGCAAAAGAGCTGGGTCTCCTTTAGGGTGAGGTTGTCAACACCGGCACCAAGGAGACCCCATGAATATTCTACCCATCCTGCTCACTCTAGCCTCCGTCCCTGCCCACCAATACCGATTTTTGAGCGAGCTGTTGCCAGTCTGGTTGTCCATCCCGGGGCGACTCAATGCATTAAGTTTCAGCCGCTACAGCGGCTGGAACGAAAAAACCTTTCGTCGACAGTTCACCAGTGCCCTTCCTTGGCACGCTCTACAGTTGATCTTGGTGCAGCTCTTGATCCGGTGCCGGGCGTTGGTTCCGCGTTTCGTCCTGGTCATGGACGCGAGCTTTCTTCCGAAATCGGGACGCCAGACCTACGGTCTGGGGTCGTATTGGAAGAGCTGCGTTGTACGGGCCGAAAGCGGCTGAGAACTGTCTTGTCTTGCCTTGATGAGTTGGGTGGGGCATCATGTGTTCCCGATCAGTCTCCGGCAGACACGCCCCAAAGCAGAAAAAGCTGATCGGCTCAAGCAATACCTTGACCAATTGCGGGTCTTGTTGAGGAAACACCGCGTCTGGCTCAGAACCTACGCGCCGGTTCTGGTCGCGGATGGTCAGTACGCCAAGAGAGTCTTCTTCGACCTGTGCCGTGACGAGGGCTTCGCCTTCGTCACCAAACTCGCGGTGAACGCCAATCTGCTGATTCCCTTCACGGGTCAGCATCCCAAAAGACGTGGTGGACGGCAGAAGTGGGAAAAGAAAGTCGATTTTTGTGACTTCGCGGGTTGGACAGGGGTGGCGGGGAGTGAGCGCGAGCAGGTCTGGACGCGGGTGGTGTGGGCACCTCACTTCGGATGTTATGTTCGCGTGATTGTCATCCAAACGGTAGACCTTGCTGGCAAAGTTCGGGGTCATGTGGTGTTGTACAGCACCGATACGGGCAGGCCCGCCGAACAGATTCGGGCACTGTACAGTGCCCGGTTTCAGTTGGAGTTCGTCTTCCGTGATGCCAAGCAGCACGCCTCACTCACGACGTGCCAGTTGCGCTCGAAGAAAGGCTTGGAGAATCACTGGAATGCCTCCATGCTGACCGTAAGTCTCGCTCGGGCTGAACAGTTTCTTCGCGTCGCTGCCCTGACGGGACAGCCTGCTCAGCAGATCGTTTTTTCGATGGAAGACGCCAAACGAAGGGCTTTCAACCTCCTCTTCGCCCAGCGAATCTTCGCCAATCTAGGTCTGTCACAGCGTTTTGAAGAATTACAGAATCATCCCACTAGGCCGCTTGATCTCGGTGTCAAAGCCGCTTAAAACTGTCCGAACCATTGCTGTTTACGGATTTCAATTGAAAGGTCCATATCAGGGCTTCCAATCTGGCTTGCCAGGCTCTGTGCAACCACAGCAAGAAAGAGTATGGACGGCGCGGTATAGAGACTGAGGCTGCGTGACCAGCAGTCCTGTCAGATCAAGTAGACAGACCAGACTTCCCACAGTCCGGTTTGACACATGACTTGCCAGAACCCTTTTCCCCTTCAGACAGCAGTTTCCGTTCCATCCAGCGCCTGTTGATAGGGCGTCAGTTCTACATCGGCACGGTGGAGAGGCAGCTCAGCATTGCCGTTGGCGGTGGGCCTTGCCAACAGGCTCTGCACGACTCCAATTCGTCCGGCAGCAAACGAGTCCGCGCTGCCTGCCATGTACAGCCGCCAGATGCGGTAGGTCACTTCATCCGTCAGACGAACCACCTCATCATGCCGCTGTTCCAGGCGGCGCACCCATTCCCGCAGCGTCAGGGCGTAATGTTCGCGCATGTTTTCCACGTCACGGATCTCGAAACCGGTTCGTTCGGCGTAGCCCAGCAGCTCGTTGAGCGGGCGCAGTTCTCCGTCTGGGAACACATATTCCTGCATGAAGGAATGTTTGCCGAGATAGCCTTCGAGCACCCGCGCCCACGGCTGAAGAAATGGAGGCGTGATTGCGGGGACAATGCCGTGGTTGAGAAAGAGCCCGCCTGGACGGAGCAGACGGTAGGCTTCAGCGAAATAACCCGGCAGCCTGGCGCGTCCCACATGCTCCACCATGCCCACGCTGGCGATCTTGTCAAAAGTCCGTTGCGGCGGCAGATCGCGGTAATCCCGGAGTTCGAACGACACCCGGTCGGCCACGCCTGCAGCCTCGGCCCGCGTTCGGGCAACCTCAAGCTGGGCCGGACTGAGAGTAATTCCAGTAACCCGCACGCCGTAAGTCTGGGCTGCGTAAATGGCCAGACCTCCCCATCCGCTGCCGATATCCAGCAATTCCTCACCCGGCTTCAGGCGCAATTTACGGCAGATCCGGTCAAGCTTGATGCGCTGGGCTTCTTCCAGAGATTCTCGGCCAGTGGGAAAATAGGCGCAGGAATATACCATCCGCTCATCAAGCCAGAGCGCGTAAAAATCGTTGCCAATATCGTAGTGCGACTGAATAGCCTGGGCGTCCCGGTCTTTCGAGTGTGCCTCTCCCTGAAGCGGAGAAACGTATCTGGGGCGCGGCGGGTGGTCATGGGCAGGCAGGGCCAACAGCAGCGGAAGAAGTTGCAGGGCTGTTTTTGGCTGAAAAAGCCGGGCTGCAATGGCCGCGCCCTGAGCCATCAGGACCTCTACGTCGCCCTCCAGGTCATAGTCACCGTACAGGTAGCCCTCGGCCACGCTCAGGTCGCTGGGCGGCAACAGCATTCGGCGCAGTGCACCCGCCCGGTTCAGCACCAGTGTCAACCGTGCGTCCTCTGGCCCTTCCTCAAAGCCGTCCCAGAGGCGGACATGGAGGGCACGGGTCTCGGGCGGACCAAACATCAGCCGTAACAGCAGGCGGGTGGCCTGCAAACTGCGTTGATGCTGCCCCAGAACAATCGGGGGGAATAATCGGGGGGTTATAGCCACAGTTCACTCCTTTGAAGCCGATTTTCTAGCTGCATTCAAGAATTTCAGGCAGCAGATCAACACCGCCCTTTGTGACCTGAGTCAAGGTGCTTGTACCCAAGATGTCTGTGTTGGAAAACCTACCGTTGGGGTGCGTCAGTTCTCCTCTTCCTTTCCTCAATTCATGAGGACGCCAGCACCGTCCCCATGCCTCTTGGGGAATCGGGCCGAATGACAGCACCAGAAAAAACTTCCGAAGCTTCCATTCTCCGAAATTCACTCCGTTCGGTCAACGACAGACGATTCTTTGACCAATGCTTCAAGGTTCCGCGACTTTCTTCTGACCATACGGTTGTCCTGCAACAAATCGCCACTTTGCTGCTACCTTCTCTCCTCCAGAGTTTCGATGATCAATCACTTCCTGCGCCTGATGGTGCCCGTTCCGTTGTCGATTTTTCCAGGAGATACGTCTGTGACAGCCAGCAGAGAGCTTCATCCAGTCGGGCACCACTCTCAAACTTGTTCGCAGGGGGCACCTGACCACCGTACTGCTCTATGCATTTCATAATCAATCCAGAATTGTCTGAAGTGTTTTACCCTGTTTCTCATTCTCGCGCTGTCGATCAATCTCCTTCCAGAACGCTGTATTTAGGTGCGCCGCAAACCTGACGTTTCACAACCCATTCCACAGATTGGCACAATAAACGGCATATTCCAGAGGGAAAGAGATCGTAGGCCGTGCGTCTTCCCTGAAGTCTGCGGAAGGCGCTGACCCTGTGCATGATTGGCGTGAGCAGGAGACGACGGTGCTCAGGTCAGCCATGCGTACTCAGGGCAAAGGCATTGGCCTCTAATAGTTGACAAGTTTTGTAAACTGCTCTACGGTAACCCCAACCCGAATACGGGTCACGCTCAACCAGTGCGGTGACAGGCCGAACAGACAAATCGGCTTGCCCCCGCCCTCCGGGAGATCTTATGACGTACTGCCAGCCTGATCGCCACCACCTGACCCCCTGTCCGGGGCGAATGTGTTGTTGTCGCGCCTGATCTGCCCCCACGTTCCCGCGTGACTGTCGTCGCCTGATCCCTGCCCGCGAGGCCTTCTCGCCGCTTCGGGACTGCATTCCTTGGCCTACCTCTGAACTCCGTCCATCCGGCTGAGGCTGGCCCTCCTCCATCTGTTTGCCCTGCTGACCTCTCTGGAGGAGGTCGGAGTCGTCCTCTCATTCCCACACGAGGTTCATCATGTCCATTTCCTTTGATGCTGCCCAGCCCGAATCCAACTTACTCTCGCCCGAGTTGTACTGGTTTATTCCGTCCGGCGGCGACGGCCACCGCCTCGGCCGGCCTACCCGCCCCGCGAGCTTCTCCTACCTGTCGCAGGTGGCGCAGGCTGCCGATGTGCTGGGTTTCGACGGCGTGCTGCTGCCCACTGGCGGCAACAACGAAGAAACGCTGGTGGTCGCCAGTGCGCTGAGCAGCCTGACCCGGCATCTCCGGTTTCTGGTGGCCCTGCGCCCCGGCCTGCTGTCACCCGTGCTTGCGGCCCGCCTCACCGCCTCGCTCGACCGCATTTCAGGCGGAAGGGTAAATCTGAATATCGTGTCGGGCAGTGGAAATTTTGATTTTGAGGGACTTGATCTCACTCAGGCCGAACGCTACGAACTGACCGCCGAGTGGTTGGGCGTGTTCCGGGCCTTGCTGCGCGGCGAAGAGGTCACGCATCACGGGCCGCACCTGCAGCTCACGAATGGCCGTGCGCCGCTCCCTTCCGTGCAGCAGCCCTACCCGCCTATCTATTTTGGGGGCAGCAGTCAGCCTGCTCTGGCCGTGGCAGGCGAACATGTGGACGTGTATCTCAGTTGGGGCGAGCGCCCCGAACAGGTGGCCGAAAAGTTTGCCCAGGTGCAGGCGCACGCCGCGCAACATGGGCGCACCGTACGGTTTGGCCTGCGGGCACACATCATTGTGCGGGAGACGGAAGACGAGGCCTGGGCCGCCGCCGACGACCTGATTGCAGGCATCAGCGACGAGGCCATCGCACAGGCACATCAGGCGTTTTTGTCGAGCGGATCGGAAGGTCAGCGCCGCCAGAGTGCGCTGAACGGAGGCACCCGCGAAAGCCTGCGCGTGGGGCCGAACCTGTGGGCAGGAGTGGGGCTGGTGCGCGGCGGTGCGGGCACGGCCTTCGTGGGAAGCGCTCAGAACGTGGCTGCCGCGCTGCGCGAATACCAGAGAGTTGGGGTGGACACCTTCGTTCTCAGCGGCTACCCGCATCTGGAAGAGGCCTACCGCACCGCCGAACTGCTGTTTCCGGCTCTGGGCCGCCCCAGCCCCGCCCTGACGCCGCACGCGGGGCAGAGGCTCGGCCACACATCCACGCCAACGCTGGATGCGAACCGGACCGATCAGACGCAGGCCGAGCGGGAACTCGTCTCTGCTGGCCGCTTCCGCTCTATCTGAAGCCCGGTATTCCGCCCGTCTCCATCCCTGAACTCTGTCCCTGAATTCTGTCTACAAGGAGCCTCACCATGACCTTCAACCTTATCCAGACCCGCGCCCTGAGTGCTTCTCTGCTGGCCCTCACCCTCTCCAGCGCGGCGCAGGCCGTCACCTTTACCATCGGCTATCAGAAGGGGGGCATTCCCAACATCCTCAAAGCACGCGGCACGCTGGACAGGTACGCCGCGCAGGGAATCGACTTCAAATGGGTGCTGTTCACGGCTGGCCCGCCGCTGCTGGAGGCCGCCAACGCGGGCGCCGTCGATTTTGGCAGCGTGGGCAACGCGCCGGGGGCGTTTGCCCTCGCCGGAGGGGCTGATCTGAAATACGTCGGCGTCAGCGTGAACCGCTCGGATACCACCGAAGCCGTCCTCGTGCCCAAGGGGTCTGCCTTGCAGCAGGTCAGCGACCTGAAAGGCAAACGCATCGGCGTGGCGAGAGGATCGAGCGCCCACGCCTTTCTGTACACCGTGCTGAAAAGTGCCGGACTGACCTTCAAGGACGTGACCGTGGTGCCGCTGCTGCCGCCCGACGCCCGCCCTGCTTTTGAAAGTGGCAGCATCGACGCCTGGGCGGTGTGGGATCCCTTCCTGACCACCGCCGTGCAGGCCACAGGTGCCCGCATTCTGCGCGACCACAAGGGCCTGGGCCGGGGCGACAGCTACCATCTGGTGCCCAGCGCCGTACTGATTAACCCGGAAAAGAAACGCGCCCTGCAAGTCCTGTTGGCCGAACTGGAGAATGCCGCGCTGTGGGCCAACAAGAATCAGGGCACGGTGATCTCCCAGTTCAGCGACGAACTCGGCATCCCCAAAAGCGTGCTGGAAGTGACCGTTCCCAAGAGTGTGCCCTTCAATATCCGGCCTTTCCGTGCCGCTGACCTGAAGCCCCTGCAATCCCTCTCGACCGCCTTCCGTGAAGCGGGGGTGCTGCCCAAAGACGTGGCCTTCGGCCCGCAGTATTACGTGACCCTGCCTGCCTTCCGGCCCGCGCTGGGCACGCTGGGGCTGAAATGACCCAGGTGCAGAGTAAGCCGGGGCACAAGACTCAGGTTCAGGTCACGCAGGACGCCCTGACCGGGGCCATCACTGGGCGGCCCGCACTCACTCCGGTTCAGGTGGCCCCCCGCCGTCCCGCGCCGCAGTGGGTGCTGGAAGGGGTGCGCTGGCTCGTGCCGGTGCTGCTGGTGGCGTTCTGGCAACTGGCGTCCAGCGTGGGTTGGCTCAATCCACGGGTGCTGCCCGCGCCCAGTGCGGTTGCCCTCGCGTTCTGGGAACTGGCCCGCAGCGGCGAACTGTGGCATCACTTTCTGGTGAGTCTCCAGCGGGCTGGAACCGGGGTGCTGATTGGCGGCGGACTGGGGTTTGCGCTGGGCATCCTGACCGGCACCTTCCGGGCGGCGCACCTGCTGCTGGACTCCTCGTTTCAGATGATCCGCACCATTCCCAACCTCGCGCTTATTCCGCTGGTGATCCTCTGGTTCGGCATCGGTGAAAGTGGCAAGGTCTTTCTGATCGCGCTGGCGACCTTCTTTCCGGTGTACCTCAATACCCTGCACGGCGTCCGGAGCATCGATCCCAAGCTCACGGAGATGGCGCGTGTGTACGGCCTCTCTCCGCTGGAGACCTTCCGGCGCGTGTCCTTGCCGGGAGCGCTGCCCAGCGTCCTGATCGGAGTGCGTTACGCGCTGGGCATCTCCTGGCTGGCCCTGGTCGTCAGCGAATCGTTTGCGGCGAGTAGCGGCATCGGCTTTCTGGCGATGGATGCCCGCGAGTTTTTCCGAACCGACGTGATCGTGCTGGCCATTCTGATCTATGCCCTGATCGGCAAAGCCGCCGACGCCCTCGTGCGCGGGCTGGAGCGCCGCCTCTTGCCCTGGCAGGTTCAGGCATGACGGCCACCTCTGCTGTTCACCTGCCCGACCCCATATCCCTGCGGGCAGGCGACGGAGCCAGCGTGCATGTTCAGAACCTGACCGTCAAATTTGGTTCCAATACGGTGCTCAGTGACCTGACCCTGGATGTGGCCCCCGGCGAACGGGTGGCGGTGGTGGGGGCCAGTGGCGGCGGCAAGACGACCCTGCTGCGGGTGCTGGCGGGCCTGACTCCCCACAGCGCCGGACAGGTGCAGATCCGGCAGGCCAGTGATACGGCGCGGGTAAGGGTGATGTTTCAGGAAGACCGGCTGCTGCCGTGGCTGGGCGCACTGGACAACGTCACGCTGGGATTGCCGCGTACAGAGCGGGCTTTTGGACTTACTGCACTGGCAGGCGTGGGGCTTGCTGACCGCGCTGATGCCTACCCGCAGGCACTCAGTGGCGGGCAGCGGCAACGGGTGGCGCTGGCGCGTGCACTGGCCCACCGCCCGGCCCTCTTGCTGCTCGATGAACCTTTCGGCGCACTGGACGCCCTGACCCGTGCGAGCATGCACACCCTTCTGGAAACCCTGCTGGACGAAACTGGAGCCACCACGCTCCTGGTCACGCATGATCTGGATGAAGCCCTGAAATTGGCCGACCGGGTCATCCTGCTGCGCGGCGGTGAAGTGACTGAAGATGTGCGTCCCCCTTTGCCCCGCCCGCGTGACCGTGCTGCCCTTGAACCCCTGCGGCGGCACCTGGAAGGACAGTTGTTGTGAGGGCCGCCGTTCATCAGCCCCGGCTTCACGCGGTGCGGTGGGGCAAAGCGGCCCCGGCACCAGTCACGCTGCTGCTCCATCCTTCGGCGCTGACTGCCCCGATTCATGCGGTCCTCAGTACGTCGCCCGAGCTGTCCGGCGCAGTGTGGTCGGTGGCCCTCAGCGAGGCTCAACAGGCTCTGGCCCACCGGTTGCCCGCTGAAGTGCGGTTACTCCTGAATCAGACAGGGTTACCGGGAGTGCGGCTTCTACTGCTGGATCTGGAACCATCGGTTCAGACGGCATTGGCATCCCTCTTTTCTGCTGAGGTGCAGCAATTTGTGGCTTTCAGCTTGCCTGCCGGATGGCGGGAACAGGCACAGCCAGCGCCGTCTTTCCCCACTCGGGCGCTCCGAAAACTGCTGCGAGTGTCTCTGACCGCGCCGTCCCACGCGCATCTGCTTTCTTCATCGTCTGCCCTCGCCCCAAGAGGGGCGGCGTGATCAGTCTCACCTTCAAGGATGGCTGTGGGGCACAGAGGGCCTGGGCCTCTGCACTCAATGGGGTTGGATGCCCGTCAGGTCTCTATTGCTGGTGAAGTGGTAGACCTCACCAGAATGGGATGAGATGCGGCTCCGGGCAGGCACGTCCCAGATTGGGGGGCCAGAGCATTCTGGAACGATAGCTGTTGGATGTCCGACGAACAGCGCCCGGGCGATCTGCTCCAGCATCTCAGCGTTGTGTTCGGCAGTAAGCTGAGATTCGCGCGGCCCTCTCAGGCGTAGAAGTTGAATGACTGGTGCTGAGAATATCTAGGGCTGGTGCTGCCTGATGCCCTTCCCTCAGGTGCGCGTCTGATGCCTACGCTTTGACTCTGGCCGCACCAACAAGAAGAGTGGTGCCGCAACTGACCCCAGCAGCCCGACGCCACTGCTCATCCGGTCTACGAGGGTTGGAAGCGTGTGCAGGTGAAGCAGATGGTAGGCCAGATGAGGCACGCTGTACGCGAGCGCGGCTAGCCCGGCAGCGCGCACCGTCACCCAGCCGGGCGCGAACCACGCGAGCAGCGCCAGAACAGCTAGGCTGAGATTAAGTCCACCGACATCCCGGATCAGGTGCTCGTTGTACGGGCCGTCTCCCGCGACCCAGACACCAAAACCGGGGAAGCGGTCGTAGAAGGTTCGGGTATGCCAGTGCCAGAATGACTCCAGTCGCGTGGCGCGTCATGTGCCGCCCACCCGTACCCGTTGATCGCTGTTCTGACTGGAGACGTGGTGCTCCAGCCAGACTTCCCAGGTCTGGCCGATGCGCTCAGCCTCTTCAGAGGTGAGTTGCCCACTTCCCATGGCCCGGAAGATCGGAAGCGGCATCGGCAAGGACACCATTCTCTTACGTTTGCCCTGGGCATGCAGCCAGGCCACTGCCAGGTCTTCCAGCGAGCGCACCTCGGGGCCAGCCAGATCCGGCAGGCGGCCTGCCACCCGGCCCAGTGCAGCCCGAGCAATCTGAGCGGCCACTGCTTCAGGATCGACTGGCTGGAGGGTCACGCCCCTGGGCAGCAGGAGCACAGGAGCACGGCCCAGCATCGTCAGCAACATCGCCACGAAATCGTGAAACTGAGTGGCCCGCTGAATGGCATAGGGCACGCCACTCGCCGCAAACAGCTTCTCGCCTTCCAGTTTGGCTGCGTAGTAATCGAAAAATCCCAGCCTATCGATGCCCACGATACTGACGTACAGGGCGTGTCCAGTGCCCGCCACTTTCGCCGCCTCCAGGACTCGGCGCGTGATAACGAGGTCTTCTTTGGCCTTCTGAGACGTGGCACTGTGCACCACCACATCCACTCCCGCGAAGGCGGCTTCTAGGCCAGCCCGAGTCGTAAGATCGCCGCTCACCCACTCGATCTGGCCGTGATTGGGTCGTTCACGGCGGCTGAGGACGCGCACTGCCACATCGTGAGTCTGAAGCTGTCTCACGATGGCGCTTCCCAGCACACCCGTACCGCCCGTCACCAGTACGCGCGTCACGACTGAATCCCAGGAACCACCAGAGAGGCCAGCATCAAGTAGAGCAGGAGAAACTGCATCATGGTGACATCCTTATCAAAAAATATGAGGGCAGAGAAGATTGGAGAGAGCAGGGTTCCGAGCAGTTCTGGAAAACGCCAGCAATGCCATCTGCGAGTAGCCCGCCGATGCCCGATGAGCGCCACCAGAGGCAACGTGAGGCCCGGGTCATGGACAGTGCAGCGGTCATTCGGTGGCCGTGGTCAAACAGAGTATTCATGGGGAGACCTCCCTGATCCTCGGTCGCCGACCGAAGTGGCTTTACGGTAAGAGAAGGGACGTGATTGGCACGTGATCGCAGGCAGCAATGTAGAGTTCTCCAGACCGACGGGCACAGCACCCAATAGACAGCTGACGAGTGGAAACTGCACGCTGCAATCATGTCCTCACCCAGTTATCTAGGACAGAACTTCTCATAAGCAGTGTGCCGTCCATCTCGCGGCGCTGAGCGTGTTGGGACCAGTATCACCGCCGTGGGCATGCCATGAGCGGCGGGCAGCGCGTTGGCCCCCTGCCCGCCCAACCCCGGCAGATCCGCCAGAGTAGTCAGTGCAAAAAACTCCAGGGTCTTGAGGAGACAATGTCCTCACCCTGGCCGACCCACTGTGATCTACCTCAGTACCCGACACTTTCTAATTTTTCTGTCTGAGACGGCTCCAAGAGTCCAATCAGTTGAAGGGCTTCGACCTCTCCACGCTCGTGGATGCGCGCGAATGTGCGCACCAGGGTACGGAGACCCAAGGTGACCACACTCCAGTTTCGTCGACCGTGCACCTTCACGGTGCATGTTTGGAGAAGACCCACCAGCACGCACCACACATACGCCAGGGTCAGCAGGCAGAGCAGGCGCTCCACGTGATCGTGGAGCGTCATG
>NZ_KB899770.1 GCF_000378445.1 Deinococcus aquatilis DSM 23025
TATTCCTGTTTTTCCATGTCGAGGGTAACGGTGCCGATGTTTTGGTTGCCTGCGCAAGTGGTGGCATTCAGGCCGCAGTGCGGGAACCACGTCGGGCTGTTGCTGGTCTTGCCGTCAGCAGCTACCCGCGTCCAGCCCACCACGTTGTTGTCCATGCGGTTGTTGGCAAACGTCGGGACTGCCAGCTTGCCTGCGCCGTTGGGATCCCAGACATATAACCCGACGTTTGCCGCTGGAATGCGCTCACCTGCAGGTGTGCGCCCGCTGGAGATGACGCGGTTGTTATATACTTGGTTATTGACGCCTCCTGCAATCCCGATCCCGTGATTGGTGGTGCCCACCACCTGATTGTCGTACACCCGGGCATAACCTGAATCTAATGGATCGGTGACTTTGCCGTCGCCCAACAAAATCCCCCCGCCCGCATAGAAAGTTTCGGTCAGCGGCGACACCCCATAGGCGCCCTGAATGTAGTTGTCATGAATCAGAAACGGACTGGCCGGCGTGCCACTACTGAGATAGAAATTCATGTTTTCTTCCGTGCGGCTTTTGCCGGGTTCGTTAATGATTTCATTCCAAGCAATTTCCACATTGGGTAAGCGTTTGACATTGTTGAACAGCACTGTTTGAACAATGGTGTATGCACCGGTGTACCCGCCAGCACCGTCACTCAAGCGTCCATCAGTATTCTTAAATCGGTTGCGCAAAATCTTGATGGTCTCTCCGGCACTTGTATTGCCCATGAAGGCACGTGCGTAGATGCCGGTGGTGCCTTCGAAATAGCTGTTTTCCACGCGCAGGTTCATGACTTCCTCGGCGTTGACGGCGCGTCCGGCGGCCTTGCCGGCGACGTTGGGGTTCAGGGCGTAGCCGCGGGTGTTGCGGACCGTCAGGCGGTTTTTGAAGCCGCTGATCAGGTTGCCGCGGCTGCGGATGTTGGCGTTCTCGATGATCACCGGTTCGCTGGTCTGGATCAGGACCGCGGATTTGTTCTGCGTGCTCTCCCAGTTGCCCGAGTACGTTCCACCCTTCGTAATCACAATCGGACCGCTGTACTGGACGTTACTGGCCGGAGTGGAGGACGTGGAGCAAGACAACATCGGACTTGCCCAGTCGGCATGGTCGTAGGTCAGGCCATCGCCTGCGTCCGTGACCACCAGCCGCAGATTTTGCACTCCACTCACGTTGACGCTGATGGCCTTGGCTCCATCTGCACCGCGCACCGTACCAGAGTCGTACAACTTGGCGGCTGTCCCGTTCCATACCTGAAACACCACGCTGCCGTTGCTGCCGACCTCGTCGTCTAGGCCGATGGTTGCGGTCAGGGTGCTGCACTTGCCGCCCAGCGCGAAGGTCATGCTGGAGTTGGCGTGTACCCCGAAGCCCCGGGCAAAGGTCTGTCCAGCAATGGTGAGTGTGCGGCCATCTCCCGCCGCGTCGTCGCCGTTGCTGCGGTCTTTCTCGATTGGCCCCCAGCCGTTGGTGCCCGCTGTCCAGGCCTCATTGCTCAGGTTGTTGTTGCCTGGATCAAGAGACAGGGTCGTCAGGCCTGCGCCAGCAGTTCCGTTGCCCTGCCAGGAATGATCCTGGCCGTCGTACACGAATGTTCTGGCGGCAGCGGGGGTCTGAGCAGGGGCGGTGGGCGTGGTGCCCGAATTACAGGCTGACAGGCCCAGCGTCAGCAGCGTCAACCCAAGCGGCACAGGGCGCTGGATGATGCGGGCAAGTAAAGATTCAGTCGGTAACATGGGGTCTCCTAGCAACAAGAAATACGTCAACGGTGCAGTGAAAGCACCGCTGCTGGCGAACAAGGTGGTCTGTCGAAGACCGCTTGGGTTGAGTGATGTGTTTAAGGCGAAAGCTGTAAGGGAAAGACAGGGAACGGACTGACGAAACTGCAGTCCAGATGATCAAATGCTGCCGATCACCCTGCCATCCAGAGACCAGCTGATCTCTGAATGAACGCACCTTAACGTTCCTCAATGAAAAGATTCTGTTAAAGCGAGCTAAAGAAAGTTTAAGAATTTTCACTTCTCATGTGACTTTTAATCTGACTCATTTAAAACCCATACAGACAGGATGAATCTCGGTGATCTCCTTCAAAGTCGCCGCCCTGCTACATCTGTTTTTATCTGGTCGATCATGGAAATGGACTGGATCAAATTAGAGAGGATTTAGCGGTGTGACAATAGGAAATTCAGCCGGGGCATCATCTGACTTCAGAGGCCCGGAGGTTGTGGCTCGTGGCGTTAACGCAGAGGTGGGTATCCTTCCCCCGCCAGATTAACTTCGAGTCAGCTTCCTGATCATTCCTTCAAAATGTCTAGACAGCTTTTATCTGTGAGAACTCATGAGACAGGCGCTACGAACTGGGGGACAGGGAAAGAACTGGCGGCAGCTCTGGCCTTCAACACTTGACATCGCTCCACATGTAAGTAAAATGATGACAAGGCTGAGGAGGGCCAGGAGATGAACAGTCAGTATTCCATCGCCGTTCATATCCTGACCCTGCTTGATTCTTCGTCTGGGCCGATGGGTTCAGTCGAAATTGCCGACAGCGTGGGCGTGAATCCGGTGGTGATCCGTACGGTGACAGGGCTGTTGCGAAGGGCTGGACTGTTGACCACCCAGCGTGGAGTCGCGGGAGCGGAGTTGACTCGTTCGGCCCGGCAGATCAGTCTGCTGGACGTGTACCGTGCCGTGGACGCTCCCGATTCTGTACTGAAGGTGCATCAGAATCCCAATCTGGCCTGTCCTGTAGGAGCGGGTATTCAGCGGGCACTGGAAGACATTTATGGTGAGGCGCAGGCAGCCCTTGAAGCTCACCTGGCCGAAGTGACGCTGGCCGATATCACCCGCGCTGTGCATCAAACTGCACCTCAGCAAGAAGTTCGCTGATTTTTTTTGAGCAAGTTGTAAGTGTTTTAACTACATCTTGTATTCGCCTTTTCATCGCCTGTCCAGCGTCTGGGCCATCGGAGTAACTATGATCGCAATTACTGGAGCCACCGGACATCTCGGCCAACTGACCATTCACGCCCTGCTGGGCCGGGGCGCCGCTCCGCAAGACATCGTGGCATTGGTGCGCGATCCCCAGAAGGCAGAAGCGCTCGCGGCACTTGGGGTGCAGGTACGCCGGGCCGACTACAAGCAACCGGAGACCCTGAAGGCCGCGCTGGAAGGCGTCGATAGGCTGCTGCTGGTATCGTCCAACGATTTTGAAGACCGGGTGGGACAGCACCGCCGCGTCGTGGAGGCCGCACAGCAGGCCGGAGTAACATTGCTGGCCTACACCAGCATTTTGCGGGCGGATACCTCGGGGCTGTCTCTGGCGGCCGACCACCAGGCCACCGAAGAACTGATCCGCGCCTCGGGCCTGCCTTTCGTGTTCCTGCGGAACAGCTGGTATATGGAAAACTACAATCCAGCGCAGGCCGTCCAGCATGGGGTCGTTGCCGGAAGTGCCGGGGAGGGCCGCGTGAGTGCCGCCGCCCGCGCCGATTATGCAGCTGCCGCCGCCGCTGTCCTGACTGGGCCGGGCCACGAGAACGCCGTGTATGAACTGGGCGGAGATCAGGCCTTTACGCTGACCGAACTGGCCGCCGAAGTGCAGGCGCAGAGTGGCCGCCCCGTGGCCTACCAGAATATGCCGCAGGACGCCTACGCCCAGATGCTGCGGGGCGTGGGAGTGCCGGACGCGGTGGCCGACATGCTGGCAGATTCCGACGTTCACCTGGGGCAGGGCGACCTGTACACCGAAAGCCGCGACCTGAGCCGCTTGATCGGGCGGCCTACCACGTCACTCACCGAGGCGGTGAAGGCGGCTCTGGCAAGCTCCTGAACCACTCAGACCCGTGGTGGCCCTCTGAGTCTTGAACAATAACCAGGGCGGCGCAGTCTTGAATAGAGATTGCGCCGTCTTCTCTTCCCCCAACTGAAGACCACCCCACCATTCTTGCCCCTCCCTCCGCGCCACACTCCCCTCAGATGACTGCCCCGCCCCGTTTCGATTTCCGCCCGCCCCCCGCGCCGCCTTCCGGGGAGGCCGTGGCCCTCAGCAAGCGCACGGCAGACCTGCTGCATACCCTGCGGTTGGTGTGGCGTGCCAGTCCCTACCACAGCAGCGTGTTCGCCCTGACCAGCCTGCTGGGAAGCACGCTGCCTGCGGCCAATCTGTACGTGGGCAAGTTGCTGCTGAACGAGGTGGCCAGGGCTGCTGGCGGCGGCGTGACCTTTCAGGCGTTGCTGGCCCTGCTGGGGGTTCAGGTGGGTCTGGTGGTGCTGGGCAGCCTGCTGTCTACCGTGCAGAACGCCTCTCAGCAACTTCTGGGAGACAGCCTGCAACACGCGGTCAGCCGCCAGATTCTGGACAAGGCGTCGGGCCTGAGCGTGGAATCCTTTGAAAACGCCGAAACCTACGACAAGCTTCAGCAGGCCTACCGCGAGGTCGGTTCGCGCCCGCTGGGAGTGGCGACGCAGTTGGTGGGCCTCGCCGGGGCCGCCGTCACGCTGGCGTCGGTCGGGGCGCTGCTGGCGAGCCTGGGGCTGTGGGTGCTGCCGCTGGTGCTGCTGGCGAGCCTGCCCGGAGTCATCATCAGCAACCGCTTCGGCGTGGCGGGCTACCAGATGTTGCGCCGTCAGACGCACGACGCCCGCGTGCAGAACTACCTCGGCAGCCTGCTGACCTCCGACACCCTGGTCAAGGAAGTGCGGCTGTTCGGCTTCGAACCGTACCTGCTGAGGCGCTGGCGCGAGTACTATCTGGGCTTCCGCGTGCAGCTCGAAACCCTGGTGCGCCGCCGCTCGGCGTGGGGCTTCGCGGCCTCGCTGGGGTCAGCCCTCCTGATCGGGCTGGCGAGTGCGCTGGTGCTGCGCCGCGCCGCCGCTGGGCAGATCACGGTAGGCGATTTCAGCATTTTCGTGCTGGGCATCGCGCAGGTTCAGTCCACGGTGGCGGGGCTGCTCAACGGCGTCAGCGGCATCTACCAGAACCTGCTGTACATGCGCAACCTCTTCGATTTTCTGGAACTTCCAGACCGCGATCTGGAGGCGGGCGAGGTCTGGCAGGGCGACATCGACAGCATCGAGTTTCAGGACGTGGGCTTCCGTTATCCGCTAACCGACCGCGACGTGCTGCGCGGCGTGAATTTCACGGTGCGGCGCGGCGAGGCGCTGGCATTGGTGGGCGAAAACGGGGCAGGGAAGACCACACTGGTCAAATTGCTCACGCGCCTGTTCGAGCCGACTGGAGGCCGCATCCTGCTCAACGGGCAGGACGCCGCCCGGTTTTCGCCGCGCAGCGTGCAAAAGCAGATGAGCATCATCTTTCAGGATTTCGGGCAGTACCAGATGAGCGCCCGCGAAAACGTGGCGATTGCCGAAATGAGCCGCCTAGAGGACGCCGCCGGAGTCGAGCGGGCCGTTGAGCAGGCAGGCGCGTCCTATGTAGACGGACTGCCGCAGGGGTTGGATACGCCGCTGGGACGGCTGTTTCAGGGTGGGCGGCAGCTGTCGGGCGGGCAGTGGCAACGGCTGGCGCTGGCGCGGCTGTATTTCCGGGCCGCGTCGGTGCTGGTGTTTGATGAACCCACCGCCGCCCTTGATGCCCGCGCCGAATTTGAAACCATCGAGGCGCTGAGGGCCGAGGCGGGCGACCGCATTACCCTGCTGATCTCTCACCGCTTCTCGACCGTGCGGCTGGCCGACAAGATCATCGTGCTGGAGGGCGGCGTGATCGTGGAATCGGGCAGCCACGAGCAGCTGCTCGCGCTGGGCGGCAAGTACGCGGCGCTGTACGACCTTCAGGCGCGGGGCTATGCAACCAGCGAGCCGGAACCTGCGCTGGGCAAGTGAATTCCTGAAGCATTGACCCGAAGCAGGGCGTCAGAAGTCTTTCCTGACGCCCTGCTTCTCCAAAAGACTGTCCCAGATTCACTCGGCTGGTTCGGTCAAAATAAGACTTCTGGCAAATGCTCTAGCGTCCCAGCGACACCCGCAACCCGCGCACCTCGTAGCCCTTCACCACTTCGTTGACCTTCACGCTGGGCGGGGAAACGATTCGCAGATCGTTCCAGATCAGCAGGCGGCGCAAAAACACGTCGCTTTCCTTGATCGCCAGGAACGCGCCGGGACAGCGGTGGTGGCCGTCACCAAAAGCCAACCCCTGCGCCTGCACGCCGCGTGGCAGGGTGCGGCCCGGACACAGCATTTCGGGTGATTCACCCATCACGCCGCCGTCGAGGTTGGCGGTCTGCACGTTCAGGGCCAGCAGGCTGCCCTCAGGAATCTGATGTTCGCCCACCGTCAGGTCGGTTTCGGCGCGGCGGTAGAGGGTGCTGACCACCGGTTCGAGCCGCAGAATCTCGTGCAAGATGGCGTGCCGTTCTTTCTCGGTGCCGTGGACATAGTCGGCCCGCATCTGCGGGTCTTGCAGCAGGTGCCACGCCGCCACGCTGATAAATTCGCGGGTGGTGACCATACCCGCCGTGCCGTAGGTCAGGCATTCGGTCAGAATATCGACGTCGTTGTACCCCCGGTCAAGCAGGTGGCTGATCAGGTCGTCGCGGCGCTGCTTGCGGCGGGCCTGAATCGCGGGTTTCACGTCCAGCAGGAAAAACAGGGACAGGTTGGCCTGCTGCTTGAGTCCCTGAATCCGGCTCTTCTCCTGCGCCTTGCCGGGTTCGCTGTCGCCGCCGCCCTCCACAAAGGCCATCACGCGCCGCTCCAGACCGGGAGCGCGGCTGCTGGTCAGGCCCACCACGCGGGCGGCCACCTGCACGGCCAGTTTCAGGCTCAGGTCGTCCAGATTTAGTTCGCCTGCCCGCGCCAGCTCTGCCATCAGGTCGTCGGCCTGCCGCGCGATCATCGGCTGGTACTCGGCCACCTGCGTGGGCGTAAAGTAGCGGGCCGTGTCGCGCCGCATGGCGTGATGCTCTTCACCCTCGGCAAACAGCACCGGCTGGTTTTGAATCAGTCCGGTGTCTCTGACTGTTTCAGCCATAAAGCCGGCCTGCCGCACGCCCTCGGCCCGCAGCACTTCCCGCGCGGCCAGGAAACCCTGAACGCGGTACACGCCGCTGTCGTCCCGGTGCACATCCGTTTCGGGCGCACGGGTCTGATTGGTGAGGGCGGGGCCAGATGATTGGTGAAACGGGCAACCGTCAGTTGAGCCGGGGCCGTTGAGACTGGGTCCGTTCGAGTTCGTGTGGGTCATGCAAGCTCCTCTGAAAACCGCTGCCTGGGCCGGAGCCAGGGCGGTCAGCGCCTTCAGAGTAGCGGGGACCGGTATGGACCAAATGAAGTTCGGCTGAGGCTCTATAGAGGGATGGAGGTGCAGCAGGGAGTACCTGACCGAGCAGCAGGCCACGCCGGGCGCGGAGTTCTGGCTGAGGAGGGCGCTGGCGTGGCCTTGATCTCAACGTTTCGTTTCGGTTGTTGCTGTGGCCTGTGCTGCTCCGGCTTCTGGGCTTTGGCCCTTGCCCAGCAGTTTCATGCGGTACTCGGCGCTCTCCGGCAACTGCTCGGTCACCACGAAGCGGAAGCGTGCGCCGTCGTGCATTTCCAGCACACATTCGCTGCCTGTGCCGGGCTGAGGGCCTTCAGGTGGTGGAGTCAGGGCCACCCGCAAAACTCCGCCCCGGCCTTCCATGGCCGTGATGCTGCCGGGCCACGAGACCCCGCCCAGATCCTCGCCAAAATGGGCGGTGACGCGCTGTGGGTCGGTCATCGACTGCCCCGCTTATGCATCGCCCATCATCAGCCCTTCGATGGTATGGCCCTGAACGATCGGTTCGAGTTCCTCCACGATGCGGCACAGGAGGTGGTCGCGAACCTCCTGCGGCAGGGTTTCGTAGAAGGCCCGCGTGACCTGAAAGTCGTGTTTCTCGTGGTTGCCTGCGCCGGGGGCGTCCACGCCCAGCACCAGCACCGGACGCGATTTGTTCGACTGGTTGGCCGTGCCCCGGTGAATCGTGAGGGCCGAGCGCACCGAAATGTCGCCCATCTGGGGAAACTTACGCTGGGCGCGGGCCTCGTAGCGTCCGTACAGAGACGTGGGCGGGAACATGCCGTGGTCGTACAGGGTGGGGTCGTCCCACTGCGTGCCGGGCGCAATCTCAAACGGTCCCATGTCCGCCTCTACATCGACTGTGGTGATGTTGAAGGCCAGAGAGTTCAGGCGGCGACCGATCAACGTCTCCTCGCCAGCGGGAAAATCGCGGTGCCAGGGCTGATCTTTTGCGCCGGGGCCGGGCACGTCGAAGCCGATTTCTACAATCTTGTACTCTGGCCCCAGCACGGTGGCGCACACGGCCCGGACCCAGGGATGCGTGACGAGTTCAGTGAAGCCGCGTACCGTTTCCGGATGAATCTCAACGTAATGGCGGTTGGTGCCCCGCCCCACGGCACCGCCGGGACGCTTCAGGGCCGCTTCGTACAGCCCGGTAATGTCTTCACCGAGTTGCCGCGCCCACTCGCGGGAAAATGCCCCCTTGAGGCCGAGAATGCCGTCACCGTACAGGCTACCCATGATGCTGGCGGGGTCGTACTCGGTGGCCGGAGAACTGGACTGAGCGGCGTCGGTCTGGGTCAGGGTCGTCATGGCGTCTCCTTGTGCAACTTAAAGTTGTGTTGTAACAAAGTTTACTCTAAACCGGTTCAGTCGTGTCAGGGATCGGTATTGCGGTTGCGGGGCGTCACGGCGCGGTGCGGGAACGGGTGAGGCGGTTTTGCAAGATCACCACCAGCAACAGGAAGGCTCCCCGGATCACCGATTGCCAGTACACGGTCAGGCTGATGGTGCCCCGCCCGTTTTCAAAGTTCAGGACATTGAAAATCACCCCCAGCAGCAGCACACCCACCAGCGTGGAGCCGATGGACCCCATGCCGCCCGTGAGCAGTGTGCCGCCCACCACCACGGCGGCGATGGCCGTCAGTTCCCAGCCCAGTCCCTCGGTGGGTTGCCCCGCGCCGAATTGCGAAGCCAGAATCACGCCTGCCAGCCCTGCCAGCGCCCCCGACAGCGTGTAGACGCTCAGCAGGGTACGTTCTACGGGCAGACCCATCAGGCGCGAGGCTTCTTCGTTCCCGCCGATCGCCAGCACGCGGCGGCCAAAACGGGTATAGCGCAGCACCACTGCGCCGATGGCAAAGGCCACAAACAGCAAGACGGCGATGTAGGGCACGCCAAAAATGGTGCCCTGCCCCAGCGTGGTAAACCCGTGATCGTAGTCTGCCGACACCGATTGGTTGCCCGACAGCATCAGCGCCAGGCCCCGTGCTGCCAGCAGCATCGCCAGCGTGGTAATGAAGGGCAGAATTTTCAGGTAGGCGATGATGGCCCCGTTGATCAGGCCTAGCAGCGCCGCAGCGCCCACCGCGCCGATCAGGGCCACCCACAGGCCATGCGGACTGAGGAGTGCCGCGACTACGCTGGCAAAAGCCGCCACGCTGCCCACCGACAGGTCGATGCCCCCCGTGATGATCACGAAGGCCATGCCCAGCGCGATCAGGCCGAACATAGAGTTGTAGGCCAGGACGGTCGTGACGTTGTAGGGCGACAGGAAATTCTCGTAGCGCAGGGTGCCGAAGAGGATCAACAGGCCCAGCGCGATCAGCACGCCGTAGCGTTGCAGGGCGCTGACCATGCGGGCATTGCGGACGCTCGTGCCTGTGGGGGGGGACTGGGCCAGGGACATGGGAACTCCTTGAACTGGGTTCTGGACAGCAGGTTCTGAACCATGAGCAGAGAAGGGGGGTGGCGCGGGAGCAGGACGCTGAGACGCGGAGCTAGCGCCGCTGACGCTGCACGTAGACCGCCAGCAAGATGATGCCTGCCTTGACCACCAGCGCCGCCGCGTCGGGTACGCCCCGCGCCAGCAGGCTGTAGCGGATCAGTTGAATGATCAGTGCGCCCAGCAAGGTGCCGACGATGGTGGCGCGGCCCCCGGTGAGTGCCGTACCGCCCACCGCCACCGCCGCAATGGCGTCCAACTCCATGTTCAGGCCCACCTGATTGGCATCCGACGAGGAATTGATGGAGATGACGATCAGTCCGGCGATGCCCGACAGCAGGCCGCTGATGCCGTATACCGCCAGCTTGACGCGGTTCACGGGTACGCCCGACAAGCGTGCGGCGCGTTCGTTGCCGCCGACTGCCAGAATCTGCCGTCCGAACACGGTGCGGGCCATGACCCACGTGAAGAGGGCCACCACCACCAGCATCAAGATCACCTGCACCGGAATTCCGAAGGGCCGCCCCAGACCGATCACCTGAAAGGATTTGTTGGAAAAGGTCTGGAGTTGCCCGTTGGTCAGCACCTGTGCAATGCCGCGCCCCGCAATGAACAGCACCAGCGTGGCAATAAACGGCTGGATCATGAAGCGGGTCACCAGCATGCCGTTGAAGAGGCCGAAGGCTCCAGCGGCCAGCACAGGCAGCACGAACGCCAGCGCCACACCCAGGCCCGGACTCCCCAGCGGCGGATTCAGAAACAGCATCGGAGCCAGTGCCCCCGCAATCGCCATCAGCGCCCCCACCGACAGATCAATGCCAGCTGTGGCGATCACCAGCGTCATGCCCACACCCACGATCACGGTGGTCGCCACCTGGGTCAGGTTCACGTTCAGTGTCTGGGCCGTCAGAAAATTGGGGGTGAAAAAGATGTTGAACAGCAGCAAAGCGAGCAGCGCCAGCAGGGGACCGAACAGCGGAATATGGCCCCGGCGAGGACCGGGCTGCGCTGGAGCGGGAGCCGGGGGCCGGAGCGGAGGCGTGGTGGTTCCTTCAGACATGCGTTCCCCCAGGGGGCGCGGCTGGTGCAGCGCTCGCTGGGGCGGCCTGCGCCGCGCCGTGCGCCATCACGCCCATCAGGTGATCCTGGGTCAGGCCGTCTCCGGTCAATTCGGCCACGCTGAAGCCGTCGCGCATGACCACCACACGGTCACAGCCTTCGGCCAACTCTTCAAGTTCACTGGAAATCATCAGCACGCCCAGTCCGCCCGCCGCCAGTTCGCTCAAGAGCGCCTGAATCTCGCCCTTGGCCCCCACGTCGATGCCGCGTGTGGGTTCGTCCAGGATCAGCAATTTGGGATTCATACACAGCCAGCGGGCCAGCAGCACTTTTTGCTGATTGCCGCCCGACAGTTCCCGAATTTTCTGATCCGGCCCGGTGGTCTTGATTCCCAGACGGTCAATAAACCGCTCCACGATTTCATTTTGTTTGGCCTGATCCACGACGCCCCGGCGGGACAATTCCGGCAGCAGCGCCAGCGTCAGGTTCTCGCGCACCGATTGGTCGGGCACGATGCCTTCGACCTTGCGGTCTTCCGAGCAAAAGCCGAAACCGGCCCGGATCGCGTCGGCAGGCGAGCGCAGCTGGGCGGGTTGGCCCGCTATCTTTATTTCACCGCCTGCCAGCGCGTCAGCCCCGAACACCACACGGGCGGTCTCGGTGCGCCCGGACCCCAGCAGCCCCGCCAGTCCCACGATCTCGCCCTTCCTCACGTCCAGCGAGGCGTTGCGGAGCGCAGGCCCAGAGCGCACGCCGCGCACTTCCAGCAGCTCTTCACCCTTGCGGTTGTGGTTTTTGACGAAGGCCGTTTCGCCCTCGCGCCGCAGTTCGCCGGGTTCCTTGCCCAGCATGCTCGCCACCAGCTCCAGCTTGCTGATGTCGGTCATGGCGCGGCGCTCCACCGTGCGGCCATCGCGCATGATGGTCACGCCGCTGCAGACCGCGTACAGCTCGTCCAGGCGGTGAGAGACGAACAGAACGGCCACGCCGCTGGCCCCCAGTTGCCGGATCACGCCGAACAGCGTGTCCACTTCACGGTCATCCAGCGAAGAGGTGGGTTCGTCCATGATCACGAGGCGGCTGTCGATAGACACGGCGCGGGCAATCGCCACCATCTGCTGCACGGCCACGCTACAGCCCATCAGGGGGCGGGTCACGTCGGCCTGCACCTCAAAGCGTTCCAGCAGCGTCCGGGCCTCACGGTTCATGCGGCCCCAGTCCAGAAACGGCCCGCGCCGACGCTCTCGTCCCAAAAAAATGTTCTCGCTGAGTGACAGGTACGGAATCAGGTTCACTTCCTGATAGATGGTCGAGATTCCGCCCACCTGCGCGGCCTGCGGCGTGGCGAAGTCCACCTCCTGGCCGCCGAAGCGGATTACGCCACTGTCTTTCCGGTAGGCGCCGGTCAGGACCTTGATCAGGGTGGATTTGCCCGCCCCGTTCTGTCCGATCAGGGCGTGGATTTCTCCGGCGCTGACCGTGAGGGAAGCGTTGATCAGAGCAGGCACGCCCGAAAAAGCTTTGTGGATGCCCTCCAACCGGAGCAGCGGTTCAGTGTGGGTCACGGGGCACCGATCCTTCTTCTGAGCTTGAATGAAGGCTGACCTGCCGGGGTCTGAAGTCTCGGCAGGTCAGCGGGGTCCGTTTCAGACTGTGGGTGAGCTTCGTTCAATACGCAGTTGCCAGCAGGGCCTTGGCGTTCTGGGGGGTGTAATCGCGGTCAGGGTTGATGATCTTGGTCGGAATGCTCTTGCCCGCCGCGTAGTTCTTCATGGTTTCAAAGGCTTTGGGGCCGAATTTGGGGTTGCACTCGACCACATAGTGGGTCACTTGGTGAAGGTGTAAGGTTTGAATATGCCTCGTCGCCAGAAAAACCCGCTGCGTCCCCTGACGGATCAAGAGCGTCTGGAATTAGAGCGATTAAGCCGATCGCATCACGGTGCCGTGGTGGTGGTCGGGCGTGCCAAGGTGTTACTCGGCGTTGCCGCTGGTCTGCCCTACACCCAGGCGGCGCAAGAGGCGGGTCGAACCTCAGGGGATGGCGTGGCTCACTTGGTCGCGCGATTCAACCAACACGGTCTCAACGCACTGGCCACACGTCCAAGTCGGCGTCCTCCCCGTACTTACGGTTCCGCTGAGCGGAACCGGATTCTCGACACCGCCCGTCGTCCGCCAGATCGAGAACAGGACGGGACAGCGACTTGGTCGCTCTCGACACTGCAACGGGTCCTGCGCCGTGAGCCCGGCTTTGAGCAGCTCAGCACGTACACGATCTTGGGTGTGTTACGCGAGGCCGGCCTGACGTGGCAGCGAGACCGGACGTGGTGCGAGACGGGAGTGGCGCAGCGACAACGTAAGAGTGGCGTGGTGAAGGTGACTGACCCCAATGCTGAGGCGAAAAAAAGCTGATTGAACGT
>NZ_KB899771.1 GCF_000378445.1 Deinococcus aquatilis DSM 23025
TGGTGGGCCGATTCGAGTGGATCTACACGCCGAAACACGCTAGCTGGCTGAATATGGCGGAGTTGGAATTCAGCGCCCTTCAGCGGCAGTGCTTAAATCGGCGGATTCCTTCGCTGGAACGGCTGCGTTCCGAAGTCGAGGCCTGGGTTACCGCGCGTGAACGCGTGGGCATCATCCTCAACTGGCAGTTCTCCACACAGGACGCTCGACGAACCCTCGGACGACACTACGAAGCCGTTCGCATTAATTGAACGCTGTACTAGTTTTTCATGAACCTCCATGACCCACCTGAAGTTCACCGAAATGGGAGCGGCGCAACTCTCTTGCAGCCGTTCTGGCAGCGTCCACCTGAAGCACCAAGATGACCTCGTGCAACAGCCGTTAAGCCGAGTCGCTGTCCTTGTGGGCGTTGCCAGCCGCGTTTGTCGTCAGGTCTGCAATGATCCGGAGTGCTCGGCTTTGGTCCTCAGGCTGGTCAATGAGCTGCGCGGTGTGGGTGGCCCCAGCTACGTCGCCCAAGCGGAGCTGAGCCTCTAGGATGTCGGACAGGTAATAGGATCGAAAGTACCCGTTTTTCATGTCCCCCTCGCTGAACCCCTCGGCGTACGCTCGCGCCTGTACCAGGGTGTGCCGGGCAGATTTAGTCTCTCCGGCCTGCTGCTGAGCCTGCGCAATCTGCTTCATCACGCTCACGTACCGGAATCCAGTCACGGTGGCCGCTAGCCACTGCGCCCCAACGAGATCGCCCCGTTGCAGCAGCACTCCAATCACGGCCCCCAGGACTTCACCTTTCGTGTCGGCGTAGGGTAATCGCTGAGCGGTAGCCACGGCCGCCAGCAGTTCGCCGGCCTGCACTTGGGCCCGCGCAACGACCTCAATCGCTTCGCTGAAGTAATGCGCGCTCGGAAAAGGATTGATCGCCTGCACAGCCCCCGCGAGGTCACCTGCCTGGACCAGCGCCTGCACCTGTTCGTAACAGATGAGCCCTTGCGCTCGGGCGGCGTCTTCGGCGCGCTTCTCGGCTGTGGTGGGTTTCGGGAAACCGAACATAAGAGATCTTAGTCATCGCGACGAGGGGTTAACAACCGGGGTGCTGGTAAGTTAAGGCGAGTAGGGTATGAGCTACGTCTGACTGGAAGTCCTACCGCCACCGTTTTCTCTTGAGCATCATTGGGGTTCTGGCAAGTTAACGAGGTATAGACCAACGGTCTTGGCAGGCAGCCCGAAGTTCAGGTAGCCTGCTGCACGACCTCACCCCAGATCCTGGCCTACCCGGTGAAGTGCCGGAGCCTCTGAATGGTGACAGAAACCCCAGCACCTAGGCATCATTTACAGCGCAGGAAAGCGGACAGCCTTCAGATCGGCTGGGGTGTGTAAGACCACGTTGAGGCGGTTCCAATTGTTGATGCTCATTATTTCTGCCAACAGACGCACGGTCTGTTCCTCATTGAAGTGCACGCGCACCGCAGCGAAGGTCTGGTCACTCACTCCAGCGTTGGCCAGCAGCGTGACTTCTTCGGTGAGGGCCAGTACGGCGCGCTCCTCAGGCGTGAAGAGATCACTTTCTCGCCACGTCGCCAGGAGGTCGAGTCGGGCTTGGGTCTCACCATGTTTGCGCGCTTCGCTCAGGTGCATGATGAGACAGTAGCCACAGCCGTTGACTTGCGACGCGCGGATATGAATGAGATGCCTGAGCGGGGCCGGCAAGTCGCCGGCGGAAGCGTAGGTTCCAAAATTCATCAGGGCGCGGAAGGCAGCAGGATCAACTTCGTGTAAGGCAATACGTGGGCTCATAGTTCCTCCTATTGAAGATAATTTTTATCCTCGATAGGAGTGTAGGGAGTGAGAGGCGGCTCCATCAGGACAAACGTCCTTGGCCCGGCTCGGTGATCAGTACCTGGGGCTGCGCTCAGCTGGTCCTTCGCTCTGGAGAGAACCGGATCCGTTCCCCTAGCCAACGCCCTGCGACTTCCAGCTTCGCAGGAGAGAGATTGGCCCGAACCTGCTGCCGAATATCGGCCACTGTGACCGACTGGAGGGAACTTCTCCAAGCCCGCTCAGCTCGCAGCATGGCCACATTGATCTCGCAGGGCTTCAAAGCATGGCCATCCTCCCCGGCAACGCACGCACCTTGACTGCCCACAAAGCACGCCCGAATTTCTGTGCACCGAAAAAAGGGTTGCTGTTCGGTCAAGGCGTCACTGATCTCAAGCAAGGTGATCTGTTCCGGTGCCTTGGCCAAGCGGAAACCGCCTTTTGGGCCAGACACCGAGATCAGGATGCCAGCCTTGGCCAAAGCCTTCAGATGTTTGATCAGGTAACTGGGCGCTAATCCGTGGAACTCAGCCAAATCTGCATTGCTGATGACGCCCTGTATAGGGAGATCTGCCAAGGTCGCCACACAGTGCATGGCCCATTCCACGCCGTCGCCCAACTTCATTCCCTCACCATACCGAACCCCCACCCTCAAGAAAGTGCCGAGTGGAGGGCCACAGATAGAGTTATGCCCCAGGGTTGCCTGTGCTGTTGACAGCAAGGGCAAGTTCAGACCAGTGATGAGCTGAAGACACGAGGTGGGTGGCAGCCACGTCTGGAGTAAACTGAGCCTTTTCGAGAAGGGCGCCTGGAGTCCGCCTTGGGGTGTTTGACTGAAGGATGTCGTCCGAGATCCCTTTGGTGGAGAGTCCAGCAGCATTGGCAAAGCGCTTGGAGCGCCTCCGGGTGTGGAACCTGCAGGTAGAAGCCAAGCTGTTGGCGAGGTTGTGTTGCCTTAACTTCAGGCTCCCCTTGCCGCGACGGCTGACCACGTCTGGAATGCTTGCTGCTGATTTTTCTTCGGGTGGCAGCAGAAACGCTTGTTCGGGACTGATGATGAAGGTTCGTGATGCGGGCAGGCAACCCCAGAAATTCTTGAGCGCGTTTGCGCCGCTTGAATCCCTGCTGACTTCGCTCCTGTCGTCGTGTGGAGCGATGTTCCTGCAAGGTAACGTTGTGGCAATGGGCCGTGGAGATCACCTTTTGATGGTTGACGTCAACGAGGCTCGGGATCTCTCGGATCGCGGCTCCATAACTCCAGAGCTGATCGGTGTGAATCACCTCTGGGACGTTATATTCATCCAGCAGTCTGACTAAAAAGGTTTTCGCAGCTTCGGTGTTCCGATGCCGTTGAAGAAGACCACCTTGCACGAAACAGTGCTCGTCTACTGCGCGCCACACCCAATGCCGGACACCATCTCCCGTCGTACAGACTTCATCCAAGTACCACTGGGAACCCCGCCGGGGTTCCCGGTAACGGAGTTCGTTGGCGAACAGGGAACCGAATGGGATGCACCACTCACGGCGTGTCTCGTGGCTGACCCCGATGCCGCGTTGGTCGAGCAACTCTTGAACATCTTGATCGCTGAGCGGAAAGCGGTGGTACAGCTGTCTGGGCGTGCTGAATGATGGCCACCTTAGAATCGGTGGCGATCAGGTTTCGGCTCGGTCACGGCGGGTCAGCCTACCCCAGACCGATTAAGGCAATACAACCTCCGGCGGTCGCTCTGCGCTGGCTGCGGACACCCTGCAACAGATGGGGTACACGAGCGTGGCCCATATGGACGGCGGAATAAAAGCCTGGGCCGAAGCAGGTCAGCCGGTGCACACAGGCGAGAGGGAAGAACGACATTAGTGAGTATCTATCGATCCCAGTCCGTTCTGGAGCCGAATCATCCGACTCCGGGAAGTGGTTTTCGTTGGTGCAGGGGCTGGGGCCACCGCGTGGAGGGTAATACGTAAACGCCCAGGGTTGAGTACTGCCCGCACTGCGTGCGTCTTGCATGACTTCCTGCACCTCAGCGCTTGAGGGTCCGTGGTCGGGTGTCCGGTTGCCGGATTGGCGGGCGGTGGGGGTGTCCAATATCATGCCAGACCCGAGTCCTGTAAGTTCAGGCGTTCCGTACGCTTCTCCTTCAGGTGGTCGGGCGCTCCCACTGTTTACTCGTCCTTCCTCTGTACTTGCGCCAGAAGAGCGGTGGCCTCCTCCAGCCGGTCTTGATCGGTTGAGCAGAGGGCGTCGGCAGTGGACTGGTGTGCCCACTCTTCCCTTGGTGCACCTGGCCGTGCGTTAGGCTGAATGTGATGAGTTACCGCATTGTGATCCAGACTGAAACCAACCGTGGACTGAAGGCTGAGTTGTACGCGATCTGCAAGGTCGCCGACCAGCTGGTGCAGGGAGCGGCGGACCATGAACCGTCGTTCCGGCAGATTTATAAGGATACGGGCATGCGCCAGATCAAGTTCATGCTCAACAACGACAGCGTGGTGCTCGAGCCGGGGATTCTCTCGTATAGCCACGGCAACCTGAGCTTCGAGGTCGTGCAGCAGCAGGCTGGGCAAAGCGGCGGGTTCCTGGGCCGGGCCGTGCGCAGCGCCGGGACCGGCGAATCGGCCTACGGTACCCGGGTCAGCGGCACGGGAGAGGTGTGGACGGAACCCACCCGCAAACACTTTGTTTTTGCCAACATGGAAGGCGGCGACAGCATGCTGGTGGATGACAAGGCCTACTACGCAGCCCAGGGCAGCCTGCGCCTGAGCACCCATCAGCACACCAAGGTTCAGGGTGCGCTGAGCGGCAACGGCCTGATGCAGCCCCGACTGGACGGCGAAGGCCTGCTGGTCATCGAGTCGCCGGTCAGCGTGCATGAAATTGAGATTCTCGACGTGCTGAGGGGCGAGACCGTGACGGTAGACGGCGACATGATGCTGATGTACACCGCCACGATGAACCCTCGACTCGGGCCGCTCGTGAAGGGCCTGCGCAATGCGGCCCGCAGCGGCGAAGGCCTGGTCTACACCTTGGACGGTCCCGGCCAGGTGTTCCTAACGCCAACCCACATCGCGGCAGGCAGCCTAGCCTGAGTCCAGCTGCCCCGGCCGTGCGGCGGCGGCCAGAGACGCAGCAGCGTTCAGGCGGGCTGGAGTGATGGAGCCCAGACGCGCCTGGTGTCTTTAACAGCGCCGCACCCGGAACAAGGTCCGAAGAGATCGGAAGGGTCAGAGAGTGGGAAGTGAGGAACGCTTTGGCGAAGACTCTTCTTCAGAGCGGCGTGTGCGTCCCTTTCGCTCAAAGGTGCTGCAAAAGAGAAGGGATATGTAGACAGGTAGAGTCCCATGTGCAGTCGTTACGCATGCCAAGGGGATTCTTCCTATGCCCCGAAGAGTCGTTCAACTGGCTCGGCGCAACATAGCGGCGAAAGCTCAGTCATCTGGACGTTTTTGCGTTGGCGCCCAAGCCGCGCCTCTTTCCCGGTCAACCCCAGAGGACATGAGCGGGACGGGAGTTCAAATGCGTTGCTTCCCCTCAAGCTGCCGCGTGTCAGGTGAAGGCAACATCCTAGACCGCTGCCGCCGACGAAGGATTCTGGTCGCTGCCCGAATGTTCAGGAGGGAACGGCCAGACGGTTCATCACCTCGACCAGCACCCGGGTGCCGCGCACAATGTGTGCCGGCTCCAGCCCGCCGTAACCCAGGAGCAACCCGCCCGGTGCGGTGTTCGAGACATAGAAGGGCGAGAGCACACTGACGCGCACGCCCTGCTCCTCTGCCAGGCGCACGATTTCCGCTGCATTCAGGCGCTCGTCCAGTTTCAGATGAACGTGAAAGCCCGCCTCCAGGCCGCCCACCCGCGCCACAGACTGTGCTCCCGCCAATTCGCGCACCAGAAGTTCCCGCTTGCGGGCGTACACCCGCCGCATCCGTCCCAGGTGCCGTTCTAAATCCCCGGAGCGCAGGAAGAACGTCAGGGCCCGCTGCACTGGCCAGGACGTGTGGTAGTCCGCGATGATCTTCAGGTCTATCAACCGTTCGCGCAGGACCCGTGGTCCCACGATGTACCCCACCCGCAGGGCCGGGGACAGCACTTTCGAGAAGGTGCCCAGATACACCACGCGGTGAGGATCGAGGGAGGCCAGCGCGGGTAAGGGAGTGGTGTCGTAGCGGAATTCGCCGTCGTAATCATCTTCCACGATCAGGCTGTCCTGCTCCCGTGCCCAGGTCAGCAGGGCGTGGCGCCGGGAAAGCGACAGGCGACTCCCCAGGGGGAACTGATGAGACGGCGTGGTGTACACCAAGGGCGGTGCACTGGCACCTGCGGGCAGCTCGCTGACCCGCAGGCCGTCCTCATCCACGGGCACCGGCAAGATCTGGGCACCCCGCTCACGCAGTACCTGCCGGGCCAGGCGGTACCCCGGCTCCTCAAAGGCGACCATGTCCCCAGGCGCGAGGACGGCCCGCGCGACCAGGTGAAGGCCCTGAATGGTGCCATTGGTAATCACCACGTCCTCTGCGCAGCACAGCAGCCCTCGGGAACGCCCCAGATAGGCGGCGACCTCAGCCCGCAACTCCGGATCACCGGCCGCGTCTGCATACGTGCCGGGCAATGCCTCTTCCGCCACCCGGCGCCAGGCCCGCTTCCAGGCCGCGTCCGAGAGCTTGGCCACCGTTGGCTGTCCCACCCGGAAGTCAATGACGTCCTCACCAGTGCCTGACGCGGTCACGTCCGGGGTTGTCGGTGAACCGCGCAGCCAGCGGGGCATCCCTTCAGCGGCACGGGCTCCTGGGATCGCAGCCTGGATGACCGGCACGTCTGCAATGACGTAGGTACCTGCCCCGACGCGGCCCACCAGATAGCCCGCCGACAACAGATCTTCGTAAGCCGTGACCACAGCTCCCCGGCTAATGCCTAGCACCTGGGCCAGCGTTCGGGTACTGGGGAGGCGAGTGCCCGGCTGAACCTGCCCACTCAGAATCGCGGCGCGCAGTTGCGCCACCAACTGTGGTGCTATGGGCCGCCTCCCGGTCCGCTCCAAGGACAAAGGCAGATCCACCGTGCTCTCCCGCAACCGAACGGGCAAATGGTTTGTCATTTTCCTCCCCGATTGGTCCTTTCCGTCAGACCACTGAGCCGTCAGGATACTCGGTGTGACCCCAATCATCCGCTTAGCCACTGAACAGGACATTCCACAGCTGCTGCCCCTGATGCGAGGGCTGGCTGAATTTGAGCACTACATTGATGTTTTTGCGGTGGACGAACACGTCCTGCGGGAACAAGGCTTTCGCAAAGATCCGCCTGACTTCTCTGCCTTGGTGGCTGAACAGGGCGGTAACCTGGTAGGGATGCTGGTGTTCTACCTGGTGCCTTTCACGGCCACGGCCAAACCCACGCTGTACATCAAAGAGCTGTACGTGACAGAGGCTGCCCGTGGGCAGCAGATCGGGGAGGAGCTGATGCGTGCCGCCGCCCGAGAAGCTGCCGCCCGGGGTTGTGGCTCGGTGCGCTGGACGGTCGCCAACTGGAACGAGGCCGGCAAGCGCTTTTACGAACGGCTGGGGGCTCAGGCCAATCCCGTCTGGATTGACTATGGGCTGAGCGGTGCTGCCTTGGCTGCGTTGGCTGAACCGACCAGCGAGCTGAGGGAGTGACTTCCAGCGCGGCGCTGCCGATCCTGGCGTTGGCACTGGCAAATGTGCTGTGGGGGACAACGTTCTTGCTGGGCAAGGTCACGCTCGATGTTCTTCCCGTGGCTCACGTGGTGCTGCTGCGTTTCACGTTTGCCGCTCTGACGCTCCTGCCTTTCGCGCTCGCCAAGCTCCGTTTCCCTCGGCGGCGCGACCTGCCGCTGTTCGTCCTCACGGGCCTGCTGCAAGTGCCCGCCACCTACCTGCTGCAAGTGGGCGGTCTCGCGCACACCAGTGCGTCAAGCGCCGCCTTGATCCTCGGCGTCCTGGCCCCCCTGCTGGCCCTGGGGGCTTGGCGGTTCGCCGGAGAACGTCTGTCCCGTTTGGGGTGGGCAGCCATTGCGACCTCCACCCTCGGTGTGGCTCTGATCGTGCGATCGCCGGGCCCAGGACGCACGGTGCTGGGGGACGGTCTAGTGTTCGCCTCTACCTTCGCAGCCGTCGGCGGACTGCTGTTCAGCCAACGCCTTGTCCGTTCGTACGGGCCAGCGATCACGGCAGCCTGGACGCTGACAGCGGGAACCTTCTTGACCTTGCCATTTGCCCTCCTGTCAGGTCGCCTTGACCTCCACCTCGCGCCCACTGTGTGGGCAGCGTTGGCTGGATTGGGGATCGCTTGTACTGCCCTGACCCTCGTGCTCTGGAACTGGGGCGTCTCACGCACCTCCGCGTCTTTCGCAGGCGTCTTCGTGAATCTCGAACCCGTGGTAGGTGCGCTCTTGGGGGTGCTGGTGTTGCACGAACGGCCCGGCGCGCTCACGCTGCTGGGCGGCGGCTTGATCTCAGGCGCAGCTGTCCTCGTCACCCGGTGGGGCACGTCGGCTCATCCCCAGACGGTGCTGAAGCGAACTCCATTTGGATCGACCAGACCGGGAGCTGGCATACCCTTGATCGCCCGAGCCGAACCGACTCCCTCAACCTCTCCAGGAGACCATGATGACTGACAGCACTCCACGGGGACAGATAAGACGCCAAGACAAAGCCATGACTCGGCCGGAAGCAGAGGCGTTTCTCGCCGCCGCCTTCTGTGGCCGCACCGGGACTCTCGGCCCGGATGGGTATCCCTACGTTGTTCCCAATCTGTTCACCTGGCAGGATGGCCAGGTGTACCTGCATACGGCACGGTACGAAGGGCATTTCCTGACAAATGTCCGCTTTCACGATCAGGTGAGCTTTGAAGTGGACGAGCCCGGTGAGATTTTCCCGTACGGGCACATTGAGTGTGATACGTCCGTCTCGTACCGGTCGGTGATCGTCTTCGGGCGGATTCGGATCGTGGAGGACGTGGACGAGAAGGTGCGCTTTTACCGGGCTTTTATGGACAAGTATGCTCCGGAAGACTCCTGGAGCCGGGAGAAGGACTCGTTTCCCCGCATCAGTGGAACCGTCGTGTATGCCATCACGCCAGAGCACATCACGGGCAAACAGGGCCACCTGCCTAGGTTGAGTGACCGGTGGCCCGCCAAGAACACTACGGCCTCACCCCACTGGCAACAGCGCAAGTGATGGGCTGCGCCTCCCGACTTCCTTGTTCCTTTCAGGAGAACCACTGATGACTGACTTGCTTCGAATCAGCCCGGCCATCGCTGAGCGCTTCCCGACCTACCGTGGCCTGGTGCTGCGCGCCACTGGCCTCACCAACGGCCCCAGCACCGACCGCAGCAGGGCGATGCTGCGGGAAGCGGAAACCCAAGTGCGGCAGAGGTTTGGGACCACGCCGCCTGCCGAACACCCGCACCTGGTGGCCTGGCAGGACGCCTTCCGTGCGTTTGGCGTGAAGCCCAAGAAGATGATGAATTCTGCCGAGGCGTTGATCACCCGGGTGATGAAGGGCGGTGAATTGCCCGCCATCAACGGCCTGGCAGACGCCTACAACGCGGTGAGCGTGCGCTTTGCCGTGCCGTGCGGCGGTGAGGATCTCGCCCACGTGGTCGGGCCAGTGACCTTGAAAGTAGCGGACGGTACGGAGCTGTTCGAGACGAATAAGGATGGTGCCCACTTGACCGATCATCCTGCACCTGGCGAAGTGGTCTGGGCGGATGAGGCGGGCGTGACGTGCCGGGCCTGGAACTGGCGGCAGGGCACCCGAACCCGATTGACAGAAGACACGCAGGAGGCGTATTTCCTGTTTGATGCCCTACCACCCATGACCGCTGAGGAGCTGGAGTGGGCGGGAAACATGCTGGAAACACTGCTGGCAGAACTGTCTCCTGGCTGCCAGATCACGCGGGTGCGTTTGGGGGACTGGGCCACGTAGCGACGTTCAGATCCAAAGATTCAGGGCGCGAGCGAACGAGCTTGAGCGAGTGTCCAAGCAGAGCAGCCTGGCCCACACGCACAGTAAAAGTAGGGACCTCTCGGCGCTGAATGAGGTGCGCAAAAGGGAAGGCTGTTGCGGTGAACAGCGGAGGCTCAAGCTGCCATCGGAGACCAGGATGGTTTCGGCAACGGCTGACCTGATGCCGTTCTCAGGCAGAGGGGGGCCGAACACTGGGTGCTTCAGCATTGTTCCCAGCGTACGGTGCTAGCTCCTAAGGGATACTGCGGGCTCGCGTGAGCCCACGCGTGAGCAGATGGAAAAATCCCTGGATGCCCAAAGACAACATCCTGACTTATCAACAAGCCCACTCTCCAGACCTCGCCACCATGGACGCTCTCAAGCTGGAAGGCCGACAACCCGCGGATGGCCAACCCATCGCCGCCCTCTTCAAATATCTTCGGGACCCGGATGGTCACGATGGTGTATCAGGATTAGACCCCTATCAGCACAGATGACCAGCGGCTGGCTGAGGCCATCATGGAGTCAACAGCTCCCACCCGCTGAACCCGGTTGCCTTCAATCGTCGTCAATACTGGAAGGGGTTGACTCGTGGTGCTTAGAACTAAGGAAGAAAGGCGACCCAAGAAGGTCGCCTTTGATGTTGGACATGATGGCGCGGTATGCAGCAGGTGTCCAGTTCATGCAGCCGATAGCCCTGGCTGATGCCCATGCCGACGCTGGTGTGCCAGCATGCCGTCTATGGGCACTCGCTCCGTGGTCTTTGGTCATATCCACACTCGGGGAAATGCGTTTGACGCACTCCAACCGCCAGGCACTCCAGCGCTTCCCCTTTGATGACCTGTCTCCCTTCCGCGACATCTTCCATCTGGAGGCGTCCCCTCAATACAAAGCGCCTTCCATCCTCTTTGGGGGCACATTCAAGGCGCTGGAACAGGACTGGCCCGAGTGGTTCACCCGATTCACCCAGTTGCCGTCCTCGCTGGAGACCATTGAGGCCAACGTCATCTTGGATTGCATCTTGGGGCGCTTTGCTTGGACTCTGGCTCTAGAGCCTCTCCTCGGGAGCCTGAGCGTCCCTGAGGACGGCGTACCGCTGATGGGGCATCCCTGGTAGATCATCCAAGCCCCGGAGCTGCCTGAGGATGTTCGAACCTTGCTGCATCCTGCCCAGACTCCAGTGCGGATCACAGCCGAACACATTTATGGGTATTGATCCGGCCAATGATCATTCGTCTTGTTTACGCTATTGGGGACTGTTATCAAGGCTTGCCTCTGTACTGAGCTTGCCTCGGTTTCGCGTACTTACAGTTACGCCACGGCGTGAATGCTGAGCTGCTCAAATTCTAGCGGGGTTTTGTAGCCCAACGTGGAATGTCGTCGCTGGCGGTTATAGAACACTTCCAGATACTCAAAGACTTGGCTGCGCCCCTCCTGGCGCGTGTGAAACACGTGGTCTAACAGCAACTCCCGTTTCAAGGTCGAAAAGAACGACTCCACCACTGCGTTGTCGAAACAATCCCCTTTCTTGTCCATGCTGGGCATGGCCCCACCTATTCGCAACGCCGCTTGGTACAGGCGACTCGTCTATGGCGATCCGCGGTCCGAATGGTGAACCACACCAGGTGGTGGCCTTCGCCCTGCAAACGCCATCTGCAAGGCCGCCAGTGGCAGATCCGTCGTCAACCGTTCTCCCATCGCCCAACCCACCACCAAGCGCGAGTGAAGATCCAAAATGACGGACAGATACAGCCATCCTTCACGGGTGGGTCAAAACGAGATATCTGCAGCCCAGACGGTGTTCGGCTCCCTCACTTTAAAGCGGCGTTGCACCAGATCGTCCGCCAGAGGATGAGCGTGGTCGCTGTTGGTCGTGCCCTTGTATTTTTTGCGGTCTTTGCCCTTTAACCCGGCGGCGGTCATTAAACGGGCAACCCGCCGACGCGAGCAGGGCTTGCCCTGCTCGCGCAGTTCCGCATGAATTCTGGGCACGCCATACCGACCTTTGCTGGTGGCATGAATCTGCTCAATTTCAGTCGTGAGCACGGTGTCATGGCGTTCGCGCGGACTAGTGGGCCTTCCTTGCCAGGTGAAGTATCCACTCTTCGTGACCTCCAACACGCGGCACATCACGTCGAGTCGGAACTCCTGTCGATGCGCTTGGATAAAACGAAAACGCATCAACTTTCTTTCGCAAAGAAGCGGGCAGGCGTGCTCATGCGCGTCCGTTCTGCAGGGGACAGGCCACGGCTTTTTTCAGCACGTCCCGCTCCTGGCGGGCGATGTCCAACTCGCGCTGGAGGCGCTTGATCTCCGCTTGCTCCGGGGTCAACCCCGCTTTCCCATGACCAGGAAAGGCCACCGGCCCTTGGCGGCCCAGCTCGCGAGCCCAGCGGTGCAACGCTGAGGCACTGATCCCTAAATTCTTGGCCACCTGCACAACGCTCTGCTCCGGCTCGTTCGCCAGCCGGACAGCCTCCAACTTGAATTCCTTGTTGTAATGCTTGCGCCCTAACATGCCTCACCTCGTGTCAATTCTCGAGGCGTTTCTTCAGGTACGCAAAAACGAGGTATCCCCAAGAAGCTCTCTGAGACGGCATTATCCCAGCATTCCCCCTTTCCGCTCATGCTGCACACCAACTGGTGTGCAGCGAGTTCTTGCTGAAATACCCCACTGGTGTACTGGGTGGATTCAAGTGGTGGTCGCAACACCTCAAATGAGGGGGTTGTGATGAAGCCAATCAAACGACAGTCAGATCGATCTGAACGGAGTAAACTGCGCTCACCAGGACGGCCAAGAGCGGCACGGCGAGAAGACCAGCAGCGATTCTGGGCGTTGATCGCCGCAGGGGGGTCAAGTGAACGTGCTGCGACTGGCGCAGGAATCTCGCCAGCCGTCGGGGCGCGCTGGTTCCGGGAGGCGGGCGGCATGCCACCAACAACGTTAGGCCC
>NZ_KB899772.1 GCF_000378445.1 Deinococcus aquatilis DSM 23025
GTATGAGTCGCAAAGGAGAATGCTGGGACAACGCGGCGATGGAAAGCTTTTTTGCCACCCTCAAGCTGGAGCTGAACCTCGATAAAGCACAAGGAAACCGCTCTGACACGCGTAATTTAGTCTTTGAGTGGATTGAGGTGTTTTACAACCGTGAGCGGCGTCACTCCAGCTTAGGGTACCGCTCACCGACTCACTTTGAGGAACACCGCGCCACACTGAACTGATCCTCCACGAAGGCCTTGCAATATCAGCCCCTCTATGCCACGTCAATACCGCCTAGAAAGACATTAATTCTGAGAAATCAACGAACGGCTAAGCATGGCCCGGACATGCAGCGGGGCACGGAGTTCAACTAGGTCTGCTTCAGGGCTGTGCTGCGTGCTGGATGCATCACGGCCCCACCGCTGGCGAGCAACTTTGCATCCAGCTGGTCCGTCTTTCCTCTTCTGAACGTGCTCCTCATACCACGCTCGATCTGTACTGCGTTGACGACGCAGATACACCACCCTGCCTTATAGAAGGCCATAGCCACTCGATCCCAGAACACGCTCTCAAACGACATCACCACAGCGCCTCCTGTTTCCACCCGCCAGGGCAGGAGTTGCTCACGCCCTTGAACAGTGTTCCGACGCTTCGTACAGGGGTAATCTGATCGGATTCGTGAAGCTGGAGAAGATAGGCGGATAACTCGCTGTTGCCCATATCAAGACCCAAGACCAACACAAAACCCCCAGAACGGGAACAAGAGGGTCAACAGCCGGGGCTGGTCGGCCGACAGTGGTGAACAGACCCGTACACCTCAGAAAGGGTTGCGCCTGACATTAACGGTCTCAAGTCCGCCAGGCTATGTTGAAAGAGCCTGGAGGATCAACTTGCCGACAGGCTTATTGACTTGAGTCTGAGTGACGAGCCAAGCGTTCCATGACTCAGCTCAACATACAAACGTGCCACACCCCCTTGCCTCACCATTAAAACGTCAATGCCCCGAAGTGTCAGGTGCTGAGGGCACAGGTTCTATGCCCGGATCAAGTGAGTCCAGTTCAGTTTGAAAGAGCCTGCTGGTTGACCAACGCGTGAGAGGCGGCGGCGTGAGACGCATCCCCACATCCCGGAGCCTCCGCAATCCGTCCGCTTCCAGTTGGCCAACGCGCCCCAAGAAGTGAGAAGCGGTTTGAACCCGGTTCACCCGGCGGCGCCGGAGGGCCTCATACCGTGCCAGCGCTGCGGGCACGTTCGGGGCAGCCTTCAGTTGTTGGCCCAGAACCCAGGCGTCTTCCAAGCTCATGGCGGCACCCTGGCCCAGGTTGGGCGTCATGGCGTGGGCCGCGTCGCCCAACAGAGCAACGCGGCCCTGCACCCAGCGGGGCAAGTGCACCTCATGAATGTCCGTTCGAATCACTGGGGTGTCCGTCTGAAGGGATGAGAGCAGTTCGGGGGCAACGCCCCCGAACTCGGTGCAGCGCGCCCGCACCTCCGCGGCGCGGTTCAGGGGGTCGCCAACTTCTCCTTCCGGGGCATTGGCCGTGACGTACCCGTAGGTGCGCCCGCCGCCAAGGGGGACCAGCCCCAGTCGGCAGCCCCGGCCCCACATCTCAACGGCGTGCTGGGGGCTAGGGCAGCTGATCACAAAGCGCCAACTGGTGTAGCCTGCGTACTGCTTCGGCAGGTCACCAAAGACAAGGTGCCGGACGGAAGAGTGGAGGCCGTCGGCTCCCACTACCACGTCAAACTGATGCGCCGATCCGTCACTGAGGGTGACGTCCACACCCTCAGGGGTCTGATGCAGCGCCTGCAGTGTAGTCGCGAAGTGAATCTGTTGTGTCAGACCCTGGCTCAATACCGCCTGCAGGTCGGCACGGTGCAAGGCAACAGCACCCCCAGAGGCCCCATACGAGATGGTCTGAAGGAGTCGGCCCCCCGCGTCTGTGAGCGAGGCGGACGCGAGTGGATGGCCGACCTGCATGAGCGATTCGGACAGTCCCAGCCGGTTCATGACCCGCAGGGCATTGCCGCTGAGAATCAGGCCAGCGCCCACCGGCCGCCAGCAGGCCACCTTTTCGATAATTTTGACGTGCATTCCAGTACGAATCATTGCCTGAGCCAGTCCCAGCCCTCCAATACCAGCACCCACTATCAGCACACGGGGCGTCATACTGTTCCTGCACCGGGGTGGAGTGCCCGAACCTGCAGCTCCAGCAGCGCCTCCAGCTGATGTCGGGTCTCAATCAGCGTGGCTCCACCGCTCAACCAGTTCACCAGACAGGCCTGATACAGCGAGAAGACCGCGACGGCTGCGATGTGTGGATCAACATCGGCTGAAACCTCACCTCCCTGTTGCCGCTGCTTGAGCAGTTCGGCCAACTGCTGCACGAAAACCTGGCCCTGCTTTATTTCCCGAGTACGCCACGGACTCTGGTGAAAGAGCACCAAGCGAAGAAAATCACTGGCCAGGACCTGACGCGTCTCGTAAAATGCAAAAAAAGGATCGAACACCTGGAGAAGCACTTTTGTAAGCGGTCCCTCCAGGCGGCCTGGGTGCAGGGCCAGCTTGATCGTCTGGGCAATGACATCATGGAACACCATCAGCAGTAGATCAGCCTTGTCGGAGGCGTACCGGAAGACGGTTCCGGTGGCGACATCCGCTTCTGCAGCAATCTGACGTACGGTGGTGGCCTCGTAGCCCTGCTGGGTGAACAGCGCCAGTGCTGCGGCGTGGATCCGCTCCAGTTTGTCCTGCTTATGACGTTCACGGCGGCTGGATTCCTGCTGGTCAGGTGGACGCGTCACTGGGTTGCCTGATCAGCGGAAATGCTCTTCGCTGGAATGTCGGCGGCCATCAGCAGCAAGGCAGGAATGAAATTGACCCAGAAACCACTGAGCGGAGCCAGAGTGACCTGAACGGCCGTCAAGACCAGCAGGGCCAGTCCGGTGCCTCTGGGAAACCGGTGTCCCGCTCGGGCTGTGGACATGATCCACATGCCCCACAGCAGCTGTGTGCCAGCAAAACTTCCGAGTGAACTCCAGAAGGCGGCCTGTCGGTCCAAGTGTGGCGGGTGCCAGGGCGCGCCTATGACGCCAGGGAGTCCGTCTGGTGCCAGGACGGCCAGATGAGGAATGACGCTGGCCAGGGCCAGGCACAGGTGGATCAAAGCCACGGCGATCAAGAGACGTCCTGCCCAGAGGTACATGCTCAGCTCCTTTTGAACTAGTTCATAATTGAACACGTTCATTATCGTGGCCTGAGCCAAGCGCACCAAGGAACAAAGTCCCTTACCGGGATGGACTGCGCGCCAGGCGTCTGGAGACACCCACGGACTCCCCCATTCTGGTTCGGGAAGAATGCGTCCAGTCGCTCCTCATCTGAACGTTTGACCTCTGAACTTGCCCCCTGAACCGCAAGGATGAGGCAGAGGGGGAAAGCGCTCTGTCCGTTGCCTTCTAGCGCTTCCCTGTGCTGAATGCTCATCCTCCTGGTGAACCAGCTTACGACGCCTTGAAGGTTGCCAAATAGAGCAAGCGTGTCTCAGACGCATACTTTCGATGCGAAGGGAAGCGTCCACCTTCTGAAAAACGGACGTGCGAGTGGGGCGGAAGTAGGCCCTCACACTGGTTCGAGCCCAGTGACCCACACCCTCACAGGCGACCCAAGTGGTCGCCTTCTCCCTTGCCTCAGCCAGTTGGATTGAAGAAAAGGTCAGCTGTTCAGCTCACCGAGGGCCGGATGATGGCGTTCCCCTTGGACAACGGGAATCGCTCTTCAGCGTCTGTCCTGATCACTGATCAGTTGCGAAGTGATGAGGCTGCGATTCGGGAGATCTCGAGCCTGAAGGGCGTCGACTACCCGCAGGTGATCTCCACAACGCGCTGCAACAACTTGGTCGGACAGTTTCACCGCCCCGCACGACGTCAAGAGCGATATCAACTTGGAGTCAAACGGTGGAGACGAGCGCAGGAATTTCTGAGCCTGCACGCCCGCCTCGAAAAGTTCCCGGTGCCGTCACGCTTCAGCGAAGAGGAACGCAAACGGAATCTACCCCTCGCGGAGCGTCCCGTGGCTGACCTGCGGTACCACACGAGCATAATCAGCGGTATAACTGCGTACTGGACGGTGATGAGGAGACGGTGGCAGTCCACTCCTGGGTCAAGCACCGCAGGTCAGCCAGCCCGAGTCTGGTTAGACAAGGCAACCGTCTCAGCTGTCCGCGCTCAGGCATGCTGGGCGGGCTCAGCAGCATCAGGGGGAAGAAAGCACAGGCTGGTGGGCGTGGGACACGGCACCCTCTGAACCGCCTCCAGGCGACCCAGTGAACAGTCCCAGGAAAATACGGTGATGGTCTCGGAATCCTGGTTGGCCACCAAGAGAAACGTTCCACACGGGGTAAAGGTCATGCTGCGCGGCGTCTGACCCAGGGTTGGAATCTCTCTCACCAGTTGGGCGCGCGTCTCCTCCGGGTCCCAGACGAAGAGCGCGACCGTATTGCGCCCCCGGTTCGAGACGCAGACGAAGGACCCGCAGGGACTGACCAGCACTTCTGCAGGCAGATTGCCGTCCGCCGGTCCCTTCACGAGGGTGGAAAGCCGTTGGAGAAGGGTAAGCTGCCCGCCTTCCGGGTCGCGCCTCACGACGGCGAGTTCAGACGACAGTTTCAGCGAAATGAACCCGTACCGTCCGCTGGGGTGGAAGCTCAGGTGACGCGGCCCCGAGCCCGCAGGCAGGCGCAAGGTGCTGAGCCTGGTGAGAGGGAGTGCCTGACACTCTCCTGGATAGACCACCACCTCGTCGCTGCCGAGATCCGTCACATAGACCTACCCTCCATCGGGAGCGGCGCGGGCACAGTGCGCGTGGGCCCTGCTGACGTTCAGGATGCATGCTTCGGCCCTGGTGCCTGGCCGTGGCGGGATCAGGCAGCAGCTCTCCGGTGCCGGGCCTGACCCCGTAGGTCAGGAGGGAGGCCCCAGAGACGTAATTCACGGTGAACCCCAGCGTTCCTGCAGCGTTCAGGCTGACGTGGGCGGGGGCGGCGCCCTGCGTGGAAGACACGCCCAGCAGTTCAAGCGCCTGGTGGGCGTGCCGAACGCAGTAGACGTGCAGCGCGCCCTGCGTCACTTCGCTCACCGCGTATACGGCTTGGCCCTGCGGATGAACGGCGATGAACGACGGGTTGGGGAGTTCGGCGGCTACGCCATGGAGCTTCAGTTCACCGGCACCGAAGGTCATGCGGTAGATGCCCTGCCCACTGGCGTTGGGGGCATGAGGTTCAGGCTGGGTGTAGGTTCCGACCAACAAATGATAGAGGGACATAGAGGCGCTCAGGCGTCCTCAACCTGAGTGGGAATGAACAGCCCCTGGCGCAGGCCCCGCAGCAGACTGTGCGCTTCATCATCCCCGGTGATTTCCCAGAACATGACGCCTCCCAGACCCTGCTCACGGGCATAGGCTCCGCGCTCCCGCATGGCTTCAGGGTCGTCGTATCCCACCCAGGTGCCCAGGCCGGTCTCAGGCTCCGTGCAGCGGTACACCCAGACGGACCGCGTTTCCGGATGGCGCACCTTGACATATTCAGGCTCGTAATCCTGTTTGATGGTGTGGTACAGGACGTACCCGCCCGGTTGGATCAGCCTCCGGGCTGGTTGAAACAGGCCGTGGTGGTCTCCGGGCGGCACGCCTTCCCATCCACGGCCATAAAACGCCGCCCCCAGGATCAACTTCTCTGGCGGGAAGAATGCTCGGTAAGCTTCTAGCGTAACGTGAGCGTTGAACTCACGCCGGGCGACGTCCGTTTCCGACGGATCGTCGGCGGCTGGATACAAGGCGGTGTGAAAATTTGTGGGTCCGTGAATTTCCCAGCCGTTGTGCAGGTCGTAGGTCATCACGTTCACGAAATCCAGGTAGAGCCCGGTCTCCGCCAGATTCATGTGCTGATAGATTTTCTGTTGTGCGGGCGTCGCTGCGGTAAGCAGGCGGTCCGGTCCCAGCTGCCTGCGAAATTCACGGATCAACTCGGTAAATGCGGCAGTGTCCTGCGGACGGTGGTACCCCAGGCCCTCTGGGGGAGGCAGGTGTTCAGCTCCTCCATGCACTGGAAATTCCCAATCCAGGTCAACGCCGTCGAAACCAAATCGGTCCAGCCACTGCATGCAGGAAGCGACCAGCGCTTCCCGCATCGCTCTCGCCCCGATGTTCGCCGCATCGCTCTCGCCCCAGAGCAGCTGGGCCGATCTGGTCGACGGCGACGCCGTCCCGCAGGACGAGGGCACCTTCGGGCAGGGCGCGTCCGGTCACGGCACGGCCGTGGCGGGCCTGGCGCTGCTGGTGGCCCCCGGCGTCAAGCTGATGCCGGTGCGCGTGCTGGACGCGGGCGGCCTGGGTGACGCCAGCGCGGTCGCGGGCGGCATCGTCTGGGCCGCCGACCACGGCGCGGACGTGATCAACATCTCGCTCGGATCAGATCAACTGGTCGAAGCGGTCACCCAAGCCGTCGCCTACGCCAACAGCCTCGGAGCCGTAGTGGTGGCCGCCGCCGGCAACGCGGGACGAGAGGGCCTGGACTTCCCGGCCGCGCAGTTCGGGGGCAGCGACCTGAACCTTGCGGTGGGCAGCCACGGCGCGCTGGGCCTCAAAAGCGCGTTCTCACAGTACGGCGGCCTGAGCCTGATGGCCCCTGGTGAAGGGCTGATGGCCCCCGCCCCGCAAAGCCGCGTGGCCGCCTGGAGCGGCACCTCCATGGCCGCGCCGGTGGCCGCTGGCGCGGCCGCCCTGGCCCTGGCTCAGGGGCGCACCCCGCAGGCCGCCGTCAGCCGCCTGCAGGCCACCGCCCGGAACGCCGATGCCCAGAACGTCCTGTATGCCGGCAAGCTGGGGGCCGGAACGCTGGACCTGAACCGCCTGACCCAGCCGGAATAGGGCCGACCTCTTTCCTTCTCCGGGGACCTGCCGATGATCACTGTTTCCACCGACCCGCGCGCGAGCGCCCAGCGCCTGCTTGCCAGCGACCCCGCCCAGAGCCTGGAACTGGCCCAGCAGGCCCTGGCCCAACCCGGTCCCGGTGGGCCGGGCCTGCTGCCGGAGCTGCACCTGATCGCCGCCGAGGCCGCCTGGCGGCTGGGGCAGCGCGGCATGAGCGCCGAGCATCTGGAGCAGGTCGTTCCCTGCGCGCCGCTCCAGGCGCGCATTCACCTGCTGCACGCCCAGCACGCGCTGCAGGCCGGGCACCTTGCCGAAGCTGCGCTGGCCGCCCAGTCCTCGGTGCAGGCGGCCTGCACCGGACGCCAACACGCCGAGGAGGGCGACGCGCTGAGCCTGCTCGCGCAGATTCAGCACCGCAGCGGGGAGGGCGCAGCGGCCCTGAGAACGGCCGTCCGGCTGACCGAATTGCGGCGCACCCTCGGCGACATCGACGCCTGGATCCGGGCGCTGTGCAACAAGACCGTGCTGCTCACCAGCCTCGGCCGGCTGAGCGAGGCGCTGACCACCCTGCGCGGCGCCCAGGACCTGCTGCCGCAGTGCCAGCAGCCTGGCCCCAGCGCCCTGATGGTGTACGCCAATCTCGGCCTGCTGCATGAGCAGACCGGGCAGTTCGGCGAAGCGTACGCGCAGTTTCTGCGCGCCCGCGAGGTGGCCGGGCGAACCGGCAACGCGTACGCGGAAGCGGCCATGGGCCTGAATGCCGGAGACATGGCGCGCCAGCATGGGCAGCTGGACGAGGCGGCCACGCTGCTCGAAGGCGCCCTGAGCGCCGCGCGGCTGCTGGATGACGCGGGACTGCAGGCCGCTGCGCTGCACAGCCTCGGCCTGCTGCAAGCCGCGCGCGGCCAGTTGACGGAGGCCGAAACCACCCTGGGACAGGCGGGCGAGGCCGCCCAGCGCAGCGGCGACCTCAACACCCAGCTTGAAGTGCTGCTCGCCCGCGCTGAAACCCGCCTGCGCGGCGAATCGGCGCAGGGCGCCGAGCCTGAACTGCGTCGGGCACTGCAGCTGGCGCAGGACACGCAGCGGCCCCGCGAAGAGCTGCGGGCCCATGAGATGCTCGCGCAGCTGCTCGAAGACCCCGATCCGCGCCAGGCCAACCACCACCTCAAGCACGCCGCGCGGCTGTGCACCCTGCTGCGCGACGCCTCACTTGCTCAGCAGGCCCGCGACCTGACCACCGAGGCCGAACTCAGCGGCATGCGGCGCGAGATCGCGCATGAACGCGCCCTGCGCCTGGCCAGCGAGCAGGCCGTCACCCGGGCGCTGGCCGACGTAGAACGCGAGCGCTTTTATGACGCGCTGACCGGGCTGCCCAACCGGGTGCTCGGCTACGTGCTGCTGACCCGCGCGGCGGCCCAGACCCACGGCGACCGGGGCGGCGTCAGCCTCGCAGTGCTGAACCTGCTGCGCTTCAAGCAGGTCAACGACGCGCTGGGACCGTCCGGCGGCGACGATCTGCTGCGTGAGGTGTCCGCGCGCCTGATGGCCGCCATGAAGCCCGGCGAGGTGCTGGCCCGCTCCACCAACGACGAGTTCATGCTGATCTTGCTCGGCCAGACCGAGGCCGAGCGCGAGGCGCGCGCCCGCCACCTGCTGGACACCCTGCAGGCCAACTTCACGGTGCAGGGCCTGTCACTCCACGTGCAGGCCAACCTCGGGCTGGCCCACCATCCCAGTGACGGCCAGACCAGCGACCAGCTGCACCGCGCCGCCCACTTCGCGCTCAGCGAGGGCCGCGGGCAACCGCACAGCGTCCACCGCTTCAGCGGCCACGCCGGTGACCGCCAAGCCGGCCTGCAGTTCGAGGCGCTGCTCGCCACCGCGCTGGAACGCGGCGAATTCGAGCTGCACTACCAGCCGATCATCGAGGCGGCCAGCGGCCAGGTCCGCAGCGCCGAGGCCCTACTGCGCTGGAACAGTCCCGACCTCGGGCCGCAGTCGCCCGCCCAGTTTATTCCCGCCCAGGCCCCCACCGGGATGATCATCCCGGTGGGGGCCTGGGCGCTGCACGAGGCCTGCCGGACCGCGGCGACCTGGCCGGACGTGCGGGTGGCCGTTAACCTCAGCGCCCGGCAGTTTCAGCAGGGCGACCTGCTGGGCACCGTCCGCTCCGCGCTGCGCGCCAGTGGGCTGGCCCCCGAACGGTTGGAACTCGAGATCACCGAAAGCCTGATGATTCAGTCGCCCACCCGCGTCACCGAAACGCTGCTGGCCCTGCGCGCGCTCGGCGTGCACGTCATGCTCGATGATTTCGGCACCGGATACTCCAGCCTGAGCGTGCTGGGCAGCCTGCCGGTCTCAGGCCTGAAGATTGACCGCTCATTTGTCAGTGCCCTGGAGCGCGGCCAAAACGCCGGTGCCCAGGCCATGATCCGCAGCATCGTCCAGCTCAGTCAGGCGCTGGGGCTCGACCTGGTGGCCGAGGGCGTCGAATACCTCGAGGAGCGGGAGCTGCTGCGCGGCTTGGGCGTCGCCCACCTGCAGGGCTTCTTGTTCGCCCGGCCCACCGCTGGCTGGCACCCGGAACCCTGAACACCCGGCGCGCCCGTTGGGCACGCCCGGGTGAACCGCCACGGCATGACCTCCCCTACTTCTCTGCTACCCGGGTTGTGTTGCCTTAATCGGTCTGGAGTAGGCTGACCTGCCGTGACCGAGCCGAAACCTGATCGCCACCGATTCCCAATCGCCATCATCCAGCACGCCGTCTGGCTGTACCGGTTGTGTTGCCTTAATTCGAGGTTGGATGTGGGGAGGGCAGGGGTGGCCTGAAATTCAGTCTATCCCTGCCGTGACGGCTGACCAGGTCTGGAACGCTTGTTTCTGATTTTTTCTTCTGGTCGAGGCGGAAACGCTGGTGCGGGAATGATGGTGAAGGTTCGTGATACGGGCGTGTAAACCCAGGAATTCTTGAGCGCGTTTCCGCCGCCCCACCCCCTGCTAACTTCGCTCCTGTCGCCGAGTGGATCGGTGTTCTTGCAAGGTCACGTTGTTGCACCGAACCGTGGAGATCACCTGTTGGTGATCAACGTCAGCCAAGCTCGGAAGCTCCCGGATGGCTGCTCCGTAACTTCGAAGCTGATCGGTGTGAATGACCTCTGGGACGTCATATTCACCCAACAGTTTGGTCAGGAAGGTTTTCGCGGCATCGGTATCCCGGTGCCGCCCAAGCAGGATGTCAAGCACAAAGCCGTACTCTTCTACCGCCCGCCACAACCTATGCCGGACACCATTCACCGTCGTGCAGACCTCATCCAAATACCACCTCGAACCCCGCCAGGGTTCCCGGGAACGCAGTTCTTCCGCGAACAGGGAACTGAATTTGATGCACCATTCACGGAGGGTCTCGTGGCTCACTTCTATGCCACGCCCGTGCAGCAATTCTTGGACATCGCGGTAACTGAGCGGAAAGCGGTGGTACAACCACACGGCGTGCTGAATGATGGTCATTGGGAATCGGTGGCGATCAGGTCTCGGCTCGGCCACGGCGGGTCAGCCTATCCCAACCTAGTTAAGGCAACACAACCATTTAAAGTCCCTCAAAGTCCAAATTATAGGCAGCCCGTAGGGCTTGCGGGTGCAGTCGTGAGACCCAGTCAGCTCGGCCCTGAAGGGCGAGGCTGGTCATTGCTCCATTTTAGCCGGTAGCAAACAGCCTCACCCGCTATTGGCTCAGTACCCGACACTTTTTGAGGGGTTGAAATCTCTCGTTTAATCCGTCAGAACAGAGCGCGTCTCCCGTCACGCTGACCCAACTGTCTCGCTGCTTTTGTGCCCACTTTCCGGAGTACCGCAAAAACCAAGTGGAGCTGCTTTCTCTCGTTGTCCTGGCGCTGCTTCAGGCCAAGGACGTCCGGCATGCGGAGCTGGCCGAGCGCTTCCCAGGAAGCGCTCAGACGTCTTCGGTCATTCGCCGAATTGAGCGGTTCTTCAACCGCCATCCCCTGTGCCCGGCTGATGTCGCAGTGGTTGTCTTGAAGCTGCTTCCGGAGGCCCGGAAGCGAGAATTCATCCTTGACCGCACCAACTGGAAGCTGGGACAGTCGGACGTGAACGCGCTGATGCTGGCCGTCCTGTGGCGTGGTGTGGCGATTCCACTGCTCTTCGAGCTGCTGCCCCATGGGGGCAGCAGCAGCACCGAGATCCGGCTGACCCTCATGAGTGATG
>NZ_KB899773.1 GCF_000378445.1 Deinococcus aquatilis DSM 23025
GTTGAAAAACCGCTCAATTCGGCGAATGACCGACGACGCCCCTGCGCTTCCCGGGAAACGCTCAGCCAGCTCCCCATGCCGGACGTCCTTGGCTTGAAGGAGTGCCAGGACAACGAGAGAAAGCAGTTCCACTTGGTTTTTGCGGTACTCCGGGAAATGAGCACAAAAGCAGCGCGTCAGATGGGTCAGCGTGGCAGGGGACGCGTTCTGTTTTGACGGATCAGACGGGAGATTTCAACCCCTCAACAAAGTGTCGGGTACTGAGGGCATCGATGGTTAGGGGCGTGAACCGCTGATTATCCCCCACTTTCCTGACGATCACCGGTCCCCCCTCCTCCAGTCTCATGTAATAGTTCGTTTTGGGAAGAGTCTTCTTATCAAACGGCAGACCGATCACTGACGCACTTTGGCGAAGTTCGCCGGGATCTTCCCCAAGAGTTTTTGTACCGCCAGGTCTCGAGGATCGAGGGCTGCGGCGGCTCCACCCCCGCACGGGTGGTCGGACGGGTCGTCACTGCGGGCCGCACCGCGGCTGGCGTCACCGCACGGGTTCCTGAAGCCGCCGCCAGTGCGGGGCGGCCGGGAGCGAGACGGTTTATCTGCCGGAGCGCCGCATCCACCTGCTGGTGTCTGCTGCGCTGCCTTTTCCTTTCGGGGGCGTTTCTGGACGCCGACAGTAGAGATGGGCGTCATCTGTGATGCCCTGATGCGGAGGCCGGGGGACTGCGTGATGTCCCACGCAGGCTGACGGCCTGACACAATTTATGAGGGAGAGCGAAATCTGAGCACCCAGCCGCCTTCTAAAGCGTCCACAGAACTGACATGCGATTTCTTGCGACGTCCGGGAGGCGCCGGATCGGCGCCCCCTTGGAGCGTCAGGCGGTTGAGTACTGCCTGCCCCCGGCTCAGCGCGAAGTGGAGGCCGCGTCAACCAAGTTTCAAATCGCTCAGGGCGCGGTTCCAATGAGGATCAATGGTTCTGCGAACACCCTGCTGCACGATCTGGAGTCCTTCGGAGACGAGCAGGAGCGTGGCCACAGAGATCACCAGGATCAGGCGTTCGAGGCTGGCGGCATCACGCAGTTTGGAGTCCTCCAGACCGAAGAGGCCACTCTTCTCATCCAAGAATCCTTCCTCTCTTTGGAAGCGCTCGCTGTACTCAGCAAACGTTGCACGACTGGTGGGTTCATCGCTCACCACCTACCACTGCTCTGGGCCGTCCGTGGGACGGCCCAGAGCCACATGCACCGGCCCAAATCGGTGTCCGGTGATCGTGATGTTGTGGAAGCAGCGCGTTTCGCGCGCTGCGCGTTTGATTTCCCCGATGGTGCAGACCCGTTGCCCGTCTGGAGCGGCCAGAATCAGGCTCGATTTGATGCGGATGCGGATGCGGAAGTGCCATCCGCAGACGCAGAGCCAGCCCATCAAGGCCGTGTCGCAAAAACCCCGATCCGCCAGGAGTCGAACATCGTGCAGCCCAAGAAAATCCAGCAGGCCTTTGACCTCGGCGAGGACAGGCAGGAGTTGTTCGGTGCCGACCTGAGCACTGGCATGCTCCAGGACGCGGGAGACGAGCGGTACCGCTCGTCCCCGGTAGAGGACGGCCACCCACCCGGATCAGACAGAAGCGTCCGAACAGGATGCTGGTGTCCAGCGCCAGCGTCAGGGAATGCGGGCCCCAATCCCGCAAGGCTCGGGTAATCAGGGGGCCATACACACTGCCAGGCGCGATGGCTGGATTCTCCAGCCACCGTCGGCAGCGACGTTCGGTGCTCTGGGCGACCGTGGCCTGGGAGTGGATGTGCGGCAGCCAGGAGGGAATGGAAACGCTCTGGGACAGCACCAGGCCGCTGACCATCCAGGCCAGCGTACGGGCGTTGCGGACGTCGTTCCACAGGGCGGGGTGGAGGTGGGGCAGGATCGCTTGGTACAGTCGGGGGGCGTCCCCAGTGGCATTTTCGGTCTTCACAAACAGAAAGTGTCCCCTACCGGGGACGCTTTCTCATAAATTGTGTCAGGCCGTCAGCACCTTCGACATTGCCCCCAAACCCCTTAACTTACTGACATTGTAGTTAAGGCAACACAACCTCCAAACCCCCGCTTGAACGTTGTCTCATTTCACGTTTCTTCGCTCATGCTCTACCGGGTGCAGTCCAGCCGCACGCGGAAGCTGGGATTGGGTGTGGTGTAAGCCACTTTGCCCACCTTCAAGTAGCCTGCAGTCAGGCGTTTGGGATCAAGCTGAATCACCAATTTGGTGGGCCGGGGTACACTGGCCGCCAGCGCCCGCGAGTCCTGCACATGAAACCGCAGCGCATAGGTCACCCCGCCTGCCTGCCCGATGCTTTTGTAAATAAAGGGTTCTTCCGCCGTGCGCTCCTCGAATATGAAGGTGTTGCCGTCGGGCATCACCAGATCCGTGGAGATCAGTCCCGTGTCTTGCAGGGAAGTTTTGGTCTGCGTGCCGTTGCGCAGTTCTACCGTGACGCCCCACCCCGGCCCCAGGCCCACATCCGGGCCAATCGGTTCCACCTTCTTGACCGTCATGCGCCAGATGCCGTTGAAGAGGGGGTCGCCAATGCAGCCTTCCACCGCAATTTTCTGGTTCGCGCCGCCCGGAGCAGTGACTGCTGGAATCGCATTGCCCAGCGTCAGCGTGCTGCCTTTCACGCTCGTTTTGACCCCCAGAAGGTTCAGCGCTGACAACGGCACATAGGTTTTGCCGTTCACTATCATCGCCTGATCGGGGGCTACCTGCCCGTTTACGATCACGCTGAGATTGGTGGTGGCCGCCAGAACGGCGCTAGTGAGCAGGGCCAAGGCCAGAAGTGAAGAGTTCAGACGGAACATAAGCGTCTCCTGTCATGCAACGAGAGGGAGAAGAGTCGGGTATCCACTGGGCATCAGCCTCACGGTTGACACCTCTTCCGACGCGGTCAGTACAACTTGCTGCTGGCGGGGTCAAAGCGGATCACGATTTCAGCCTGTGCATCGTCGTCCCCGCCTCCCCGGAAGTGGCGTTCCCAGACTTGGCCATTCCGAATGGCGTCGGCCACCTCTGCCAAATTGACGGTGAAATCCCAACTGGCCGTGGTGTCGTCCCCTGAAGGCCAATCGTCATCGATCCAGCGGCCTTCAACGCGCATGGGGGCCGCCTGACCAAAGTTCACTGGGAATTCAAGGTTCTGGTACAAATTGACGGTTTCGCCCCGGCTGATGTCCGCCGCCTGGCTTTCTCTGACCTCCCAAATCTGTGTGCCGTTGACCCGAATGTTGCCGTAGATAGAGTCCTCGTCTGCATCGTTCGGCTCGATCATCCGTACGTACATCTGGGGTTTGAGCCGGATGCCGATGGGATTGGGCGTGCAAATGGTCACGTTGTACTGGGTGGTGCGGCTCATAGCGGCAATGGCGTTGTTGCTCATCAGCCGCACCACATAGGAAATCGGCTTGAAGCTGGTCAAGGGCACGTTGCCCTTGAAATAATCGCTGAGGCTGCCGCTGCGAATGGTCTGTGCAGTCGCTTGGAATGGACCTCCCACACTGACCACCTCAATGCGGCTCTCGTTGAGTACCTGCTGCTCTTTGGCGCTGAAGCTGGCGCGGCCACCAGCGGCCACCGCCTGATACGACGCGTCCAGAGCAGCCTGCATCTCGCTGGCACTGTAGGCGGAGGTCACGCGGAACATCAGCACGCGGCCGTAGGTAACGCTGGAGACGTAGGTGGGGAGGTTGTCGTAGGTCAGTTCTTTAGCGTGGGCCAGCGTGACCAGATCGGCTACCGGAACGCGGTTGCCCAGCAGCGCCGCGCCGGGCCGCTGTCCATCCAAGCCCACGCTGACCGTAAACGCCTTTTGGATAAAGAAGGCGGTGACGCTATGTTCACTGGCCTTATTGCCGAAACTGAGTCGTCCCCGCACGGAGGCTCCCAGATAGGCGGCGTCGAGGCCCAGTGCCAGAGCCGACTGCTCCAGCGAATAGCTTTCGGTCTTCTTGTACGACACCGAGCTGCCGTAATCGATACGGCTGCGTTGGGCCTGCTCGACCAAACTGCCCACTGCCTGCGCCACAGTGGAGTTGGACGGATTGACCACCACGGCCCGGTTGTTGCCCGTGAGCAGATCAAGGCTCAGTGTGACGGGCATGCGCTGACTGGCTGGAACACTCAGCGGGCGCAGGCTGCCCAGTCCCAAGGCCACGCCCTCACCCTGCAGGAGCGCTCCGGGCCACATCAAGCCCGCGTCCGGGTCGAAGGTCACGATGTCGTCCGGTGTACGGGTGATGTCGTAGCTGTCCACTCGGCAACTGAAGTCGCGCCCGTCCTCATTCTGCGTCGTTTCGCGGGAACCGGCGGCGCGGGTGCGGTCTAGACTGGGTGCAGGCCAACCACCGCCAAAAGCAGGGCAGCCTTCCCGCCTCGGCCCTCCGTACAACAGTTCAACAAATTGAGCCGCCGAGGTCGCGTCCGTAGGGTACCTGAGGGCAGACGGGGTATTGCATACACTGAGTCGGGGGTCAAGGCCGGGGGCAGGCGTGATGCTCGGCAAAGGGGGAAGTCGGGGATCAAGGCGGGGCTGTGCGGCGGCCATGCTGAAAGCGCCCAGCAGGAGGGCCACAAGGAGTCCGGTGCGGTCAGCACTCATTTCAACTCTCCTGATAGCTGTGGGAGAAGCCGTGAGAATCATTGGCCGCGGCTTTGCTGGTTGAGGGGAGGCCAGAGAGCCTAAAGCGCAGATCCACACTGCTCGCAAAAATGCGCGTAGGGAGACAAGATCGCCGCTGAACACGCGGGGCAAGCCGTCAACAACTGCGTGCCGTCATTGACGCAATACTGCGCGCCGCTGTGTGAGGGCACCGCCCGGAAACAGCTTGGACACAGCAGATACGTCAAGGGCAGGGCGGCATCAGAAGGCGTCAAAGCCACGTCATCTTTGGCAAGGTCTTTCACGAAGAGCAGCTCCTTTTCGCGCGGATTTCAGCAGTTTGGCTCTCCAGCGAACGGTTTGGCGAACTGCTTTGGGGCGTGCTGAATGGTCACCTCTCGTTCAGACTACCCAGCGGCGCACCGGCTCTCCAGCCAACACTCGCCCCTCTGCAGTCTGAGCCTGCCTCCTTCTGATGACAGAGTGCACGACGCCCGGTGAGGTGTTGGTCAAGAAAAGCATCAATTATGCCGGTGCGGTGGAGGCCAGAAACGCTTGCCAGCTCTCTGGCAACGCCTCACCCACCTCGCGCCAAGCGGCGCGTGCGGCTCCGTAGACTCGGCCCACAGAGCGGTGGTTGCCAGCGGCTTGCAACGCCCGCAGCGTCAGACTCAAGGCTGCCAGATCAAAGGGGTCGGCGCTGCACAGCAGACGGCCCACGCGGGCAGTTTCCAGTGGATCTCGGGCCAAAACCGCCTCTGCCCGCTGCTGAAGGGCGTGGTACAGCCGCTCCCGAATTTGCGTATCCGGCTCCAGTTCTACGCCCGCCAGGTAAGGGCCACGCCACAAGCGAGTCTCCCCTGTCTGCAAGAATTCGTCGGCATCACAGGTCACGTCACCGAGCGCGTAGCCTCGAGCCGTCGTTTGAATCAGGGCGTGTCCCAACGCCAGCCGGGTCTGAGACACCAACGCTTTGAGCGCCGCTTGGCTCTGAACTTCATCGGTCTGCGGGTACAGGTGATGGATCAGGTCGCTCCTCGACACCTCCTGCTGACCACACAGCCGGGCTTCAAGTAAGCAGGCTAGGAGCGCGCCGCGCTGCCGCCCCCGCACCGCCGTCTCTTGCTGGTGTGCGCGCAGGCACAAGGTTCCCAAGACGTTAAGCTGCAGCCGGGCCGCTGACCGGCCAACTACCTGTCCAGCCGACGGCCCAACGGGGGCAGACACCTGACCTCCTGTGGCCGTCGCCAGAGCAGGGAAATACTCACAGACTGTCTTCTCGAGGGGCGTTAACCCATGCGCTCTGAACCAGGCCAGCCGGAGTGCGGCGCTGGCCTGATCCCCGACCAAGTGGTCAAGTTCAAGTCCAGTGACGTGAATCTGGAGTGGATCTGCAGTCAGCCTCAAGGCCTCCTCCAGTGCGGCGCGGCCTTCTGCTGGACGCTGCAAGGCCAGCCACGCCTGAGCCTCCGCAAACCGGGCGTAGTGGCGCAATTCCTGATTCGGGGCCTGGAGGGCCTGCGTCATCATCTCCTGTGCCAGTTCCAGGCCATGATGCGGGTCGCCCGCTTGGATTTCCGCTTGGGCCGCATCATACAAACACAGGGCAATTTTAGACGGCTGCTTCAGAGACCGGGCGTGCGTCAGGGCCAACTCTGCGTGACGGCGGGCCAGCAAGATGCCGTAAGAGGGTTGCCAAAGCCGGTACAAAGCACTCAGCGCAGACTCGCAGTCACACAAGAAGCCAGACAAACCCAGGCCTTCTAGGCCAGCGCGGCTGAGTAGCAACGCCTCTTCTGCCTGTTCATAATGACCAAATCCAATCTGGAGGCGGGCGACCATCACCTGCAGGTGAGCCGAACGCTTATGATCGCCCAGACCCGCACACAGCCGCCCAGCGGCCTCCAGATCAGCCAGCGCCTCCTCAAAGCGGCTCAGAGCGTCATAGGCGAGGCTGCGGTTGTAACGTGCGGCGGCAGCCTCCCGGGGAGAGTGATCTTCGGTCAAGCCGTTCAATAGCGCATTGAACAACTGAGCGGCCTCTTCCGGCACTCCAGCGTAGTAGCGGGTCAGCGCCCGCACGTTCAGCCATTGCCGGGCCTGGGATTCCGTGAGGTGCACTCCAGCCGTATACCGGGCCATTAAATCTTCACAGCCTCCTGGATCGCCCATTTCCAGCAGCGTGCGGGCCACGCTAGGGGCCACGTCCGGGTGGGGTTGCTGCCGCAAGTCTGGATGCTGCTCAAGTAAGACATACGCACGCGGATAGTCGTTGAGGTGAACCCGCAGGGTCAGCGCCCAGCCGGGGCCGCCCTGTACACTGCCGGAGCCACGTTCGGTCGGCGTCGCCAGCAGACGCTCTACTTCAGAGCTTTGGCCTTGGGCCGCATACAATTCGGCCAACAACAACACCCGTTCCGGCTGATCCGGGCTGGCCTCGGCAGCTCTCCGTGCTAACTGAGCCGCTTGATTCAAATTGACTTGCCTCAGTCCCAAGGCGGCAGCGTAAGCCAACTCGCCCCGCTGAGGGTTTGGGGCATAGTCGGCAGCACAGGCCCGGCACCGGGCGACCTGCACAGTATCTCCGGTGGCTTCGGCCCCCTGAGCGGCAGAGAGAAGCACACTCAAGGCGGCTTCCGGCTCAAGACCGGCCTGCGGTACCCAAAACGGAATTTGCGGGTCGTCTGGAGCGCAGGCAGCCAGGGCCCGGCGGGCCAGCAGGCGGCGGCGCTCTAAGGGCAACGCCTGACGCGCCACCTCTGCATACAGCGGATGAATAAAACGGTTCTCCCGAAACACGCCCTGACGGTCCAGCTCCAGGCAACATCGCTGCAAGGCAGGGGCGGGCAGACCGGCCACCGCAGCCCAAAGCGCTTCCGACGCCGCGTTACCCAAAAGGGCGCGAGCTTCCCAGGTGTCGCGCAAGGCAGGCTCGCGGCCTGCCCCCCGCAGCAGGTCTGCCAACAGGGCCTCAAGCGTGTCGGGCAGCAGATCACGCTCTGGCACACGCCAACGCCAACGTCGCCCATCGTTCCATAGGCAGCCTTGCTGGGCCAGCCACCGGAAGTATTCCAGGGTAAACAACGGGTTTCCCCCTGCATGGGCCTGAATCCACTCCACCGCCGTTTCCGGCAAGGGCGCGCCTGCATGCGCTTCAAGGAGATCCCTGATCAACAGAGGCCCTAAGGGCGACAACGCGACAGCTTCAAAGGGTTCAGGGGGGGGGAACCGGCTGGTCACGAGGAGGCCGACCCCCCGGCCCCGCCTGACCAAACGGGCCAGGGCCTGCACAGTCACGACACGTTCTGGGCTGACCTCCTGCAGATCTTCAAGCTGCAACATGAACGGAGCCAATCCGGTCAACACAGCCCCAATCAGCGCAGCGACTTGCGGTTCTTCGAGTCCCTCGCCGCGTTCGGCCTGGCGCAGCCGCCCATTGGCCCAAGCAGGTAACCTGGATGGTCGGGGCAGAGCCGTCAACCACTGATGGAGGGGCAGCGTAGCCTGCACAGTCAGGCTCTGAAAAGGGAGGTGACGGCAGATCTGCTGCCCTAAATGGGACTTGCCAATCCCTGCGTCTCCCCAGAGGCCCAGCGCGATTCCAGAGCGACGCGTGACAAGCCCTTTCAACCGTTCGGTCAAGGCCTGTCCTATAAGAAGCCATCCCACTTCTTCTCTCATGCTCGACTCCCAGGGCTATGCGTCAAGCGGCGGCAGGCCCAACCACGCCCTCAAACTGTACCGAGCATACCCGTTCTGCCTAGGGTGCGTTCTGGGGTTCCCCCGATATTGCATAGGTGGAGTTAAGCCTCACCATAGGAGGCACCACCATGACCGAGCGAAAAATCTACACCGCTGAATTCAAACGCGAAGCCGTCAGACTGGCTCAGCAGCCCGCTCTAGGGATCACCCGAACGGCCCGTGATCTGGGGATCAGCCTGTCGGCACTCAACCGCTGGATCAAGGCCGATCAACAGGAAGGGGAACGGGCGTTCCCCGGCCATGGGCGTCAGAACCTAACGCCCGAACAAGAGGAGATCAAGCGCCTTCGTCGTGAGTTAGAGATTGTGCGTGAGGAACGGGAAATATTGAAAAAAGCAACGGCCTTCTTTGCAAAAGAAAGTCGCTGAGATTTGCGTTCATCGACCAGCACCTCCATGAGTTTCGACTGGAAACCATGTGTCGGGTGTTGGAGGTGACAGCAAGCGGATTTCAGAGCTGGCGGAGAAGGCCGCCTTCGATGCGAAGCGTGCAGGACGAGGAAATTGCCAATCGCATTCAGAAGATTTATCAAGAGCACAAAGGCCGTTATGGTGCGCCCCGTGTTCACGCCTCTTTGCAGCGGGAAGGCACGAAGTGCAGCGCGAAACGGGTTTCGCGCCTGATGAGTGCCCAAGGGTTGTACGGCAAGACCAAGCGGAAATTTGTTGTGACCACCGAGAGCAATCATTCTCAGCCTGTCGCTGAGAACCTGCTGGCCCGTGATTTTTCACCCGAACAGCCCAATCAAGTTTGGTCTTCCGACATCACGTACATTCCCACCAAAGAAGGCTGGCTCTACCTCGCCATCACGATGGACTTGTATGCCCGGCGCATCGTCGGTTGGGCCATGGACATCACCATGCCCGCAGAACTGCCACTCAGCGCGCTCCAGATGGCCCTACAACAGCGTTCCCCCTCTCCAGGGCTGTTACATCACAGTGATCGCGGAAGTCAGGGTGGATTCAAGCGGTCATCGCAACAGCAGCGTCAATCCCGTGTAGTGCGTGTTCAAAGGCTTCATTGGGTGTCTGCCAACCCAAGACTTTGCGGGGTCTGGCATTGAGCGTCTTCGCTACAGCCGCTAGGTCATCGGCGCTGTGGAGACTCAGATCTGTGCCTTTCGGAAAGTATTGGCGCAAGAGTCCATTGGTATTTTCGTTCGTCCCTCTCTGCCATGGGCTTCTCGGCTCGCAGAAGTAGATGCCCACCCCCGTGTCCAGGTGCAGTTGTTCATGCTGACTCATCTCTGCCCCCTGATCCCAAGTCAGTGAGCGTCGGAGCTGGGGAGGCACGGTGGTGATGATCCGGGCAATGGCTTCCCGAACGGCCTGGGCACCGTGGCCAGCCAGGGCTGGCCCGTTCTTCACCGGTGCTTCCAGACCATGTTCCGGCATCCGGGGCAAGTGGAGCAAGAGAGTGAAGCGCGTGGTGCGCTCCACGAGTGTGCCGATCGAGGAGCTGCCCAACCCGAGGATGAGATCCCCCTCCCAGTGACCGGGGATTTCCCGGTTTGTCGCTTCCTCTGGGCGCTCCTTGAGCATGACCTCGGGAACAACGAACGTTTTGCCGGGGCTGCACCGACGTGCGCGTGGCACGCGCAGGGTTCGGCCCCTCCGGAGGCAGGCAGTTAAGTCGCGGCGCAACGCGCCACGCCCTTCGATATACAGCGCTTGATAAATCGCCTCGTGGCTGATGCGCATGGTGGCGTCATCTGGGAAGTCGATCCGGAGACGCTGAGCGATTTGCTCTGGACTCCATGCCGTTGTCCAGCGCCGATCCTGTCGCGGCCCATGACGGCGGCCTTTCCAAAGCACCGTTGGCCCAGGAATCGGCGTTCCAGTGGCCGAGACCAACATGCCCGACAACCGATCTTCAACGTAGGTGTTCAGCACCGTGTTGACCGCCAATTTCGCAGGCTTTGGACGC
>NZ_KB899774.1 GCF_000378445.1 Deinococcus aquatilis DSM 23025
GTCACTCGGCGCTGGGTTACGCCACGCCTTGGTCTACACTCACCTCATCGGCGAAGGCTCGCAACGCCGCTTGAAGAATTTTTTGGAGCACTACCCCCTGAAGGCTGTAAATACTTTGATTTGCCATGGTGTCCTCTCAGCGAAAGAGGGTCGCGGCATGTGCCTAAGGATGAGTCCTCGCCTTCCCATCTTGCGACCCGGCTGAAAAGAGCAGGGTAATCTGGGGTACTGCGCCGCGGTTTGCCATGTCTGCCTGGAAGGACAGATGCGAGGGGGAAGGGCTACGGCCACGCTCCACACAAAGCGTACAGCAAAAGCAAGGGATTAACGGGCATGCAAGTGGCATGTCGTTAGTTACAAAGGATAGTCAGGGTCTCGGTTTCCTATCGCAGGAGCCTTGAAAGATAGTGGCTTGCGAGTGAAGAATCATCACGCCATCGGACCATCAGAAACTCCGACTCAGCTCATCTTGCCTAGATTGCATTCCAGTGCTTGAGATTCGCCAGCGTCAAAACTATAGGCCCGACCAGCCAGCGTTCCCTTGTCCCATCCCACCACCACCAGAATATGACAGCCATCGAAGAGGCCTTGCGAAGCTCCCAAATGCAGCCACGTCAGATCTTCCCGGATGTCTGGAAGAGAGCTGTTTGGATAGGCAATCCAGTTGCCCTGCCAGTCAACCTGCTCTCCATGCACTGCGGCTACGCAATCGCTCCATCCAAACGCGTAACGCTCGTCAACGGTCAAGACCGTTGCATCAGCATCGGCATACCACCAAGGAAAGCCGCTTGGACTTGCGAGCAGCACGTCCAGAACGCCGTCTCTCAATGAGCCAAACAGGAGTCCCCCACGCAGCCGGCCCGGAGCATAGAGCTGCTCCAGCAGCTGGCGGCGCGCTTCCGAAGCAAATTGGACGTGCTCTGGGGGCATCACTTCTTCGTCTGTTCGTAGACGATGATCTGGAAGGAGGCCTAGAAATCGCTGTCGAGCACGCATGCCGAATGATACCAGAGATAGTGTTCAACACGATGTACTGTAGACTTCTAATCTTCGGCCCGGCTCATAGTTGTGGCAGTGTCTGCCTCCCCCCACCGTGCCCGAGAACGCTTTGCTGCCGCCCTGCTGCGCCTCCGCCAGGAGCGGGGCTGGTCACAAGAAGAACTGGCCGCCCAAGCCAAGCTGCACCGCAACTACGTAGGCTCCATCGAGCGTGCGGAACGCAATGTCGGTGTCGACAACATGGAAAAAATTGCAAAAGCGTTAAACACTTCCCTCAGTGAAATGCTGCGCGAAGACTAGGCGTAAGCTTCCGTTCACGGTATGTGCTCGCTGAGCTTGTTAATCTGAACCTTCAAGATGCGCAAGATCGTGCATGTGGACGCAGACGCATTTTTTGCGAGCGTGGAACTTCGGGACAACCCGGCACTGCGTGGCCAGGCCGTCGCTGTGGCCTATCACGGGCCCCGGAGCGTGGTCACGACCGCCACCTATGAGGCCCGCCAGTATGGCGTTCGCAACGCCCTGCCCCTCCGAACGGCTCTGGCGCGCTGTCCACACTTGATCGTCGTCGAACCCCGCATGGACGCCTACCGCGAAGCCAGTGAGATCATTCAGGGTGTCTTCCGGGAGTTCACAGACTTGGTCGAACCGCTGAGCCTGGATGAAGCGTACCTGGATCTCACCGAACCCAAGCAGGGCCCGCCCAGTGCCACGCGGATCGCTCAGGAAATACGGCACTTGGTTCCTGCCCGCACAGGAGGTTTAACCGTTTCTGCGGGGGTCAGTGTGAACAAGATGCTGCCCAAACTCGGCAGCGGTATGAACAAGCCGGACGGCCTGACCGTCATCCTGCCAGAAAAGGCGGATGCCTTGATTGCCAAACTACCTGTCGAGGACTTCTTCGGCATCGGGCCGGTCACTGCCGCGCGACTGCAGCGCATGGGCGTCCAGACGGGAGCCGACCTGCGACAGTTGTCATTGGCGGAACTAACGACCACCTTTGGCGTGCAGGGGGCGCATATGTACGCCATTGCGCGGGGACAGGATGACCGGCCCGTGGATCCCAGTGACGACCGCAAAAGCGTCGGAACGGAAGATACCTAAGATACGGATCTGCAGGGACTCGGTAACATGCACAATCAGCTGACGGGACTCTGTGAAAGGACGAGTCGGCGATTGATCAAACACGGCCTGGCCGGACGGGTCGTGGCCATCAAGGTGAAGTTCAGCAATTTCGAGCTGGTCAGCCGCCAGCTAAGTCTGCCCGCTCCAGTGCAGTCGGCTGCCGAACTGGAACGGGTGGCGAGGCATCTGCTGACGGTAGATTTTGTGGGCAGCCGTGCGGTGCGGCTGTTGGGGGTAAGTGTCAGCGGCTTGGTGAATCCAGAAGGGCGAGATGTGGTGGTGCCCTTATTCACTGTGGTCTGAAGGAACAACTCCAGAGACGCTGCATCAGGAGAAGAGCAACTTGAATTCCGCTGACCTGACTCCAGCTCACATAGCCCACGTGGGTTTGGGAACTGCCAAATAAAGTGCTCTCACTTGGGCAGGCATCTGCTCTGAGGCGCCTCCCACTCTCCACATCCTATCAAGGCCATGCAGGGCCTCTTCTTGGATTAGAGCCTCTGGGCGAGCCAGCGCCATGAGGAGAGCTTGCTCTGCCGCTTCTGGATGCAGCGTCCAAGCACTAGCAATACCACACACAATGTCAGTTATGACGCGGTAGTCAAGGTGAGCATGTGTACGCACCATCTTGGTGAGGAGGATGTAGTGTTGGTCGGCAACAGCGCAAATTGCTCCTTCGTTGTCTCGATCAGGGCGCAGGGCGCAAACAGTTTGTTCTAACAAAAACCGGGCCGCTTCGTCTTCTTTTTGGAGTAGGAGAGAATCCGTTTTCTCATCTGTGTGGACAGACACTGATTGGATGTTCTTCATGTCAGTCACCCTCTCTTCAACCTTGACCATGCACGGCTCTGAAAGGATCACCTGTCGACACTGAGCCGCCTACCGCTCAGAGCAAGCAGGGTCGGTCAATCCAGTGAGACTGCCCGTGTCACAGACAGCCCAGCATAGAGTGCAGCAGCGTTTGGTTAAGGCATTGTTGAATGCTGTAGCGCCAATTCCCCCACAGCAGCGCGGGCAGGTGGTCAGCGGCAAAGGGTCTGGTCAGGGAGGCGGTGCAGCACATACGCCTCCGGCCTTGGCCGGGATCTGATCATTCACGGGCCTCCCCCGGTCGCGATGACCATGCAGGGCCGTTCAATCAGATCGGGCCGCCCCCGCATCAGGCAACCAAGCATGGTGTGCAGGAGCACCTGATCGGGACATTGTTGCGTGCCGTAATGCCAGGGACGCCGTAACAGGGCGTACAGGGGGTCTGGGGAAAACAATTGCGACATGAAGGCCCCCAGGTCAGATAAGCGGGCCAGGGCGATGTCTGCCGGGGCATGGAGCGCCTCCACACTGTCCCGCAGTTCACCGGGCTTGACCTGAAGCAGGCGCTGCACCACCAGGGCCTCAGCCGGATAGGGCGGCAAATACCCCTTCTGCGGTTGGTAGTGCAGGTATGGCAGGAGTGGACGGTATCGCGAGTTGGGGGACAAGACACTTAGAGTCGCCACCCCCAGTTGCTCTGCGGCTGGCCCGAGAAGGTCTTGGTGGCCCAATCGCACGGCAGCTGGCCAGCAAATGGACTGTCCATCAGGCGTCACTCGCACCGCCCGAAACAGGTCACGCAAGCGGAGCGCTTGGAAACGCTCGTGCTTGAGCAGCGCTGTCAAATCCAGCAAGCGCGTTTCTTGCTCGTCGAAGGTCACCCACACCTGAGCACGCCCTGGCTCCGGCAGCACCTCACTGATGCCCTTCCACTCTGGGTGTGAGGGGACAACACCAGATCGGTCTGAAACAGTGGCAGGATCGGCTCCGGGCATGCTCACAACGTATCAAATATGGTGACACCAAATATGAAGTAGGCGAGAGGGGGTATCTGCATGAAGCCTTGGGCCATGTCTGCTGGCCTGTCCCCTGACCCTACTCTCAACTTGGAAGAGGTTTACCTGCAGCAATTGGGCCTCCGGATCCGCGCTCAACGACAAGCCCAGAAGATCGGCCTAGAGGGTTTAGCCGATACTGTGGGCATCCACCGCACCCACCTCTGGAAGATTGAAAAGGGACAGCTTAATGCAGGCATTTACACCTATGAACGGATTGCCCGTGCGTTAGGAAGCCGCCTACAAGAGCTGTTGCCTGAGATGAGGTCGCCCGGATCAACGCCAAACGGGTAGCATTCGACTTGTAGGCACGTCGCACTGACTCCACCCTCGCCCTGTAGGCAAGGCGAAGAGCAACCCAACCTATACGCTATTCATTTCGGCTCCTGTTGCTCAACCAAGGTGTGCGGTTGCCAGGCCCTCCAAGAAGCGGTTGCGCCGTCCCCCAACTGGTCACTCTGGTTCTACACCAAGTGTCCATCCTGACGCGGGCCATAAGGCCCGGCAAGGGCAGTGAAGCATGACCTTTACAGGCCAAGAGAGATGACAGTTTGATTCAGTAACCTTTTGCAGCTTGAAAGCAACCCACACTTGTTATTGACCCGGTTCAACCACTGCTTCAATCCTCCCGGGAAAGTGGTCTGTGCAAGTTGGCACAGAGCGGGGACTGCCGACGCTCACGTCCGTCCCAGGCGAAACGGATGCGGATACAGGTTGGCTTCGACCACATGTAGATCTCCACTTTGGATAGCGGCCAGCGGAGTGGGCCAGAGGAGAGCGCTACGCCCCACAGAACCATGCCAATGCCAACGCAGCAACTGATGAATCTCTCGCTGTGCAATTGAATAGGCCTGAGACAAAGCCAAGACTAAATCCAGCAGGCGACGATGAAGCAGAGCTGCTGACACAGGATAATGCTGTTGAAAAGCGGCCAACGTAGACTCATCAATGTTCAGCCGAGCGAGAAGAAGACGAAGTGAAACTGCTTGGTCGGATACAGGTTTAAGGTATCCCCGAAGTGGCCGGTAGAGCGCAGCTGAACTCAGGATGGACATGAGCTGCAGCATCCCAACATAGAAACCTGCATGAGCCTCAACTTGAATGGTGTGGAGACTCAGTTCCAAATCATCTGCCCAACTCAGGAGTTGACCATCGGGCGCCAGTTGCACTCGGGACCAACTTTCCCAGGTCCAGGAAGCGGCGTGAGCTTGCTGCAACCGCTGACAATCCATCAAGAGAACCTGTCCAGTGTCTAGGGCCAACCAAAGATGCGAAGGGCGCTCTGGAATCACCTGCCGGATGCCAGTGGCGGCGAGCAGGGGAAGAGGTAATGACATAGATGCTATAATGTATCAAATTAGATGACATCTAATTTGATACAAATTCAATTAGCCGTCCTTAACCCGCTGATGGCGCATCTGCTCAGCGGTCTGCGAAATGGAGTCAGCCCGACAGAAGCCTTGGCCTGTTAGCGTCTAGGAGCCACACGTAGAAATTTTGGCCAGAAGGAGGTGTGGAGGAATTGACTCACCTCCATTGCACCTACCTCAGTCAATAGATTTGTCCGATTGATGGCCTTAGTGCTGGTAGATCTTGCTCGCTGTTGCCCCTGGCGTACGAACAAGAGTATGTTGCCACTTAAACATCGACATTTAACTCAAGCACCATTGGCTCGGGAGGGCCCGATCTCATGATGGATCAGCTACCGCTCTGTTCAATGTGGGCCACCCCAGGCATTCAACCGTACTTTCAACTTTTAAATGCTCATCAACAACCGATCGCGGAGGCTGATCTCTTTCTCAAGGAAGTGTGCAGCCGAACCAACAGCACAGCAACGCTGCGTACTTATGGATATGCCCTTTTGGATTGGTATCGATTTCTAGGGCGCCACGCTCTTGAGTTGAACGACGTACAACGCAAACACGTGGTTCAGTACATTCTTGAGCTCAAAGGCAAACAGAACCTTCAGCGCGTCCGCCGTGCTGGCACGCCTAAGGCAGGCAGTGTCAATCCAGTCACTGGAAAGCGCTATTTACCTAATGGTTACCAGATGGCTACCGTCAACCTGCGGATCTCGGTCATCACTCAGTTCTACGACATCTTGATCTTAAATGATGTGGGCCCCACCCGGCACCCTGTGCGGATGAAAGGAGAAACCTCAGAATACAAGAGTGGAGTGTGGGGGATGAGATCCAGCAGTTCTGCTGCCCATCTGCGTCAACGCAATCCCCAACGCTTGGCACATGGTCTTTCAAAAATAGTGATGCAGGCACTGCGGGCTGAGATTAACAACGACCGGGATGCCGCACTTATTGAGGGTTTGTACGTTTCAGCAGCGCGCGCTGAAGAGATGTTGGCACTCACGTTCGGGGACGTCAATTGGCAACAGCAAACCCTCTTGCTGCACACCAAAGGACGACAGGACAAACAGGAAGTCGCGGTCTCTGCACATTTTCTTGCTCTGCTGCGTACCTACTTGGGTAGGCGGATAAAGACTGCTGCGGCGCATGAACCCGTTTGGCTCATGCGCCGGGAACCACGTGAAATCTTGACCTACTCAGGACTACGAGCTGTCCTACGCCGATTGAACGAAAAATTGAGCAGCAATATTTCGGCACATGATTTGAGGGCAACCTGTGCCACACATCTGGCGATGGATTCGTCGCTTTCGTTGCTTGAGATCGCTACACACCTCCGGCATGCGCAGGTAGCAACGACCCAACGCTACTTGGAGTCTGGACGCAGCAATCGGTTGGGCTTGCATCGCCATTTCAATCAGGTGGAACCTGAACTGCCACCCCCTTCCACCTCTTATGACCCTGAGGTGCTGGCGCGTATTTTCGCCCGCAAACGGTCTAGCCGATGATTCTCACGGTTCAGATTTACCCCACCGTCGCGCAGCTAACGGCGATAATCCGGCAGTTTGGCTTAGAGCACACCAATGCCTATAACCCGGCGAGAACGTACACGTATGGAGCACAGCATTTGCTGGAATGGCTGGAGACGTATCCCGGAGAAACGTGGCAAGCACGGTGGCTAGTGGCTGAGGCCGATTTCAAGGCATGGCCTGAAATCGAGTGGGTGACCGATCAGCAGCGTTACTACAGGATTCGTCGTGCCTTATCGGCTTTGATTGCTCTACGCATACTGCAACCAAGCTACGCTTGGTTACATGCGACCCCCTGGAACGGCATGCTGAAGTATTTTGAAGAGGGGCCAGATAAGGTAGATGTCCAACGGATCCTTGAAACCGCCAAAACATTGAAATTTAATCACCGAGCGTCTTACAATGCTGTTTTCACCTTTTCTTATATTGCGATCCACACAGGCAAAACATTGTCTGCTCTCAGTCACGCAGATCTGATGGAATACGAAGAGAATCGCACTGACCCTAGCCATAGGATCTCTTGCAATACCTTGCATTTTGTGCTGAGGGCCTTAGATATTGTCACTGAAGATCCCAAACCTCGAGGAAAAAAATCTTTAAATGGGCCAGCTTTGGTTGACAAACTCTTAGATCAATATAAGATCGTTAGTCCTTTTCATAGAGAGGTATTACACAATTATCTCAGCGAACGTCAAATTCAAGTAGTTCAATCGGTTTTTCGAGTTCAAACGCACAAACTGTTGGCCTTTTGGCAGTTCGTCACAGAACATGCCACAGTGAATGAGACTTTTCTTGTCCCGCATCCTGTGATGGCCTTATGGAAGGATTCGATCAGAACAATCCAAAGAAATCAAGTGTTGACTATCCCAGCCGAAACGCTCAGGGTGGTTCGAACCTTTTACCGATACCTCAACTCGTTGGCCTTGGATGACCCTGAACATTGGGGAACACATGAAGCTTATGCGCCCATTCAAAGAAGTGAACTACAAGTTGCTGCCAACCAAGCACAAACACCCAAACAGGTTCGGCAAAACCTTACCCGCTTGCTTGTCAACCATGGTGGAGGATTTCGCAAGGCCCTCAAACAGCATCACAACGATACGGTGGTCTTCTTGGAGCGTGCCCGACAGCTTGAGGTGGATCAGACGATTGAGAGAGGCCACACCACCTATCGGCGAACTGCAGTTAATAAACAGTACTTGAATCCTTATGGAGTCACCTACACCATGATGGACGAGGTCGGCGCGAACCCAAAGGTGTACATCAATCTGGAGGACGAAGAGGAAAGGGCGTTCTGGTGCTGGGCTTGTGTCGAATTGTTCTTGGAAACGGGTCTGCGACCAGTTGAGCTTTATCGACTTCAAGTCTCAGACATTCAGCCACGAACCAGTGAGAACGGTGAAGTGGTGCCCTCCCTCTTCGTGCCGTCTGCCAAGATTATCGTACCCAGAATTATTGATCTGTCATCGCGTGCTGCGGAAGTAATTGCAAAAATTATCGAGCGGATGCAAGGAGACTTAGCAGACTATCCCTATGTCGACCGGTTCGAAATGTCCTACGGAAAATTTGCCCTCAATGCTCAGCTCTTGCTGCAGCGGCACGGCATGAATATTCAGATTGGGTTAGGCAACGTTGCCATGATCCACTGGTTAGATGCTGTTCAGAACATTCTTCGTGCTGAGGGAAACTTGCCCGAAGACGTCCGCTATCTTCCAAGAGATTTTCGGCACATTTTTGCGACTCGGCTCCATGATCAAGGGGTCAGTCTGCTGGAAATCTCCAACTACTTGGGTCACAAAAATATCAATACCACCCTCAAATATATCGCTCCGAACACACGCAACTTGGTGGATCATCTGAATGGCCTAAACGATTGAAGTAGCGGTTGTGATGGGTACAAGCGTCAATCTGCACTGATGAAGGATCAGAGGGTGAACACCTGACTGAACTAGCTGCTAATGGGGCCAGTGGGTGTTCCTTTCAGCGTTCGTCTTCGCACAGAAACCCCAAAACCGTCACATTGACCGATGTGTCCACAGCAGATTGATTAAAGATGAGGGATGAATTCTGGTGGACAGTTCAGTCAGGTGTTCACCCTCTGATCCTTCATTAGTGCAGATAACCGCCATTACCTGCACTAATGAAGATCGACTCTTTCTGGGAAATAATTCACTGATATTGGGCAAGGTAAAGCGCTAGCTCTTGCGTCCGCCAACGTCATGGACAGGAATTCATCCTTACGCCTTAAAACAACACCAAAACTCATTGCAGAAGACACGCTCAATCTGCCCGCCCGATCCGGTGCTTGACCAGCGGTGAGCCACACGGTCCGCAATCCCAGATCAAATCCCTCGTCCAGTTGCACTTTGGTGAGTGGCGCACTCTGTTCGATCAACCGTTTCGTAGTTCCCTTGTTGTGGGCCAGCAACGTCTCGAGCAGATCCATCGGTAATGCTCCAGGAATGACTTCTAGAACTTGACCCTTTTGAAGCGAGGGACGAGCACACTGGAGAGCATCATGGGGAAACAACGGAAAACTTG
>NZ_KB899775.1 GCF_000378445.1 Deinococcus aquatilis DSM 23025
AATCAGACCCTCATCTGTGCCTTGCACAACGCGGGGCCACTGGCCCCGTTCATCCTCACTGGTGCGGTCAATGGGGTGTCCTTTGAGTGGTACGTCCGACACGTCCTGTGCCCCACCTTGCAGCCAGGACAAGTCGTTTTGATGGACAACCTCTCGTCACATCACCGAGCGTCCGTTCGGACGCTCATCGAAGCACAGAGCTGTCACCTCTTGTTTCTCCCGCCCTACAGTCCGGACTTCAATCCCATTGAATTGATGTTTTCCAAAATCAAAGCGGCCGTACGGGCTGGCTCGTGGCGCACTTTAGATCAACTCCTCGCCGCGATCTGGGCGGCGTTGCAAACACTCACCCCTCAGGACAGCGCCGCCTGGTTCCGACATGCCTATCCTTCGGTCTCTTTATGACAAATGCTATAATTTCACGCCATCACAGGCTGTACTCGCTTTGCAGAGCACTGCCTTGATTGGCTTTCATCTCGGAAGCCTTATGTAGGCCACCTTTAAGGGTTTTCAGGGTGTCCAGCGTGCCTTCAGCCTGGCGGACTTGTTTTTCGCCGTTCGCTCCAAGGCTTTTCACTAAGCGGCCCCGCATGGCCTGGTAGGTCAAGCCCATCACACTCAGCGCCGTCAGGAATACGCCTTGCAGATCCAACTTGGCGGGAAGGCAATGCCACTGGCCCCGGTCAACCATTGCCCTAAGCCGTTCTGCAAATGTTTGGGAGCATTCTGGGCAAAGCGGCTAAAACCCCCTTTCAAGGCCCCCAGCAAATGACTGGCAAACTTGGCAGGGTTTTTCAGGACTTGCAGGATCAGGTCACCGCTGCTTCGCAACTTGGCAATGACCTGTTGCCCCACTGGGCCTAACCCAGCGGTGAGGGCCATCAGGCCAATCTCGGCGATCTTGTGGGCACTCCCGACGATCAGGGCTTTGAGGCCACTGATGCGGCGGGTAATGGCAGTCTTGGCGGCTCCCAGATCCGCTTTGCCCATGGCCTTGCCGACTTCACCCAGTGCGCCACCCAAGTCCAGTTTGCCGAGCTCCGCTTTGAACCAAGCCCACGCTTTGGGAATGGCCCCAGTTTCTTTCAGGGCGTTGAGCACATCTTTGAGTGGCCCCGGGACCCAGCCTGCCAGGGCATCCAGAATGGCGTTGGGATTAGCCGCCATCGTTTTGCCAGTGACCAAATCTTTGCCAAAGGCCATGGTCAGTTCGCGGTAGCCGGGGATCGCGGTCAGAGCGGAGGCTAAGCCTGATTTGGCTTGATCAGCCACCCACGTCAGGGGATTGCCGAAGCGTTGCATGGCTTGGGGTTGGAGATCCGTCAAGGGCTTGAGGGAAAAGGCCTGCGCGGCTCCTGTTTGGACGCGCTTCAAAGCCGCGGAGTGGGTGTAGACCCCTGGCGCATGGGGATTGGGGACTTGTTTGACAGGGAGGGTCGCCAGTTTCTGACCCATCTGCCGGGCTTCGCTTTCTAGCCCCGCATCAGGATCAACGCCGGTACCAACGTTGCCTTTGCTCTGCTGAACCGTGTGGGTGACCTCGTGGGCCAAGAGTTCGAGGCCGCTCTGAGTGTTCGGATTAAACTGCCCGCTACGGAAATAAATGTCCGTACCGGTGGTGAAGGCTAAGGCGTTGACCTTCTTGCTGAGTTTGTCCGCTTCCGCATCGTCATGGATGCGCACCCGGCTCAGATCGTGGTTCAGCCCCTGTTCCAAGTGGCGCAGGATGGCCGCAGGCAAGGGATTGCCTGCCCCACGTCGGGCCTGAATCCGTTGCAACACGGGTTGCACCGCTTCAGCTTCCAGTTCCGCTTTCTTGCGTTGCAAGGTCTGCTGAGTCAGGGCCGCTTGATCCTGAGCATCTTGGAGCGCTTGACGTTGCAGAGCTTCATCGACCGCCCGTTGTGAAGAAGGTCGTTCGCCTGCAGGAATCAAGGCCATGACGGCGTGAGCGACTTGACCACTCGCGGGATGACGCTGCAACGCGACTAAATGTTCGGCGTATTGCGCTTGACGCACGGCTGGAGGCTGTCGATCTTGGCGGTAGCCCTGCTGCAAGACCTGCGCCACCTGTCGTTGGAGAGCTGTAAATTGCCCCGCCTGATGCACATCCATCAAGCGCCCTTCGGCTTGCTCGGCTTGAAAACGCATGACGGTCACCCATTCGGCAGGCGATTGAGGCTTCAACGGTGGGGAAGCTGGAGCGTGCTGGCGTTGCAAGGCAGCAGATAATGTCCCAGGAAGCAGGGGAGGCAGGACGTCGAGTTGGCGTTGCACCGTAGCCTGCTCGGTGGCCGATCGTTGAACCTCACGCTGTTCGTATTGGCTGGCCTGCAAGACGGGCTGTGTTGCACGGCGTTGCACCAAAACGGGCCGGAAGGTGTGGGCCGTCAGGACCCGCTGAACCGCCTCTGTCGGGTTTGGAAGTGACTTGACCGGAGTCGGCAAAGCCCACTGGGGCAAGACCGTTTGCGATGTTGCCCCCTTGCGCTTGACCGACTCGTACATAGGGTCAGTCTAGAACAGAGTGGCGTGAAGGAAGGCCACAGGAAAGACTGGGGCCTTGCCATTGGGCTGAAGCCGATCACCCGACAACGCGACTCTCCCCCACATTTCCTGAACGACGGTACTGGAGGGTTGTGTTGCCTTAACCGGGTTGGGGTACGCTGACGCGACGTGACCGACGCCAAGCCTTACCGCCACCGTTTCCCGATAACCATCATCCAGCACGCCGTTTGGCTCTACCACCGCTTCCCCCTCAATGACCGGGACGTGCAGGAATTGCTGCACAGGCGCGGCCTTAAGGTCAGCCACGAGACCCTCCGCGAATGGTGCATTAAATTCAGCCCCCTCTTTGCAGAAGAACTGCGCCACCGGGAGCACCGACGGGGTTCCCGGTGGCTTCTGGACGAGGTGTGTAGGAACGTTGATGGTGTTCGTGGGGATACCTCGTTTTTGCACGAAAGCGAGGCAAGCTCACCATAGCCGTAGATACCGTTGCCGTACGTGCCGCAGGGTGATTCAGCCGTGATTGGAGGCCACAGAGGACTGGCACCGTCCGGCCAGAGCGCCGCCTCACAGGATCACGCCCAAATCAATTGGCCTCCGCTGCCGCTCAGTGCCCGAGCTGTGCCAACCGTTCGCGGACGAGGGGGGCCACCTCGCGCCCGAGCAGGTCGATGGCCCGCAGCATGCGGTCATGAGACAGCGCCACATTCGTCATCTGAAAGGTCAGGCGCGACACGCCCCCCAGCACCTCGTGGACGTGCACGGCCTTATCGGCCACCTCCTGCACGCTTCCCATCAGATATGCACCGGACGGCCCGCACTCGACATCAAACCGGGCGCGGGAGGCAGGGGGCCAGCCACGCTCACGCCCGATGGTGTCGATCATGCGTGCGTAGCCCGGATAGAAAGCGTCCCGCGCCGCCTGGGAGGTCTCCGCGACGAAGCCGAAGGCGTGAACACTCACGCGCAGCGCCTCTCTGGGATGTCCTGCCGCCTCACCTGCCCGGCGATACAGATCCACCAGGGGCCGGAACCGCCGAAAATCACCGCCGATGATGGCGACCATCAGCGGCAGACCGAGCGTGCCTGCACGGACAAATGACGCTGGCGTACCGCCGACACCGACCCAGATGGGCAGCCGCTCCTGCTGCGGGCGCGGGTACACCCCCTCTCCGGTCAGTGGAGCGCGGAAGCGGCCCTGCCAATGGACGTGCGTTTCATCGCGGAGTTTGAGCAACAGGTCGAGCTTCTCGGCAAACAGCGCGTCGTAATCATCCAGATGCAGGCCGAACAGTGGGTAGGCTTCCACGAAAGAACCGCGTCCGACCACGATCTCTGCGCGGCCACGGGAAAGGAGGTCGAGGGTGGCGTATTGCTGGAACACCCGCACAGGATCGTCGGCGCTGAGAACAGTCACGGCGCTGTTGAGGCGGATGCGCTTCGTGCGGGCAGCGGCAGCGGCCAGAATCATGGCGGGCGCGGCATCGAGATATTCGCGGCGGTGATGTTCGCCGACTCCGAACGAATCGAGGCCAGCCTCGTCAGCGCATTCGATTTCTTCGATGAGATGGTTGAGGCGGTCGGCACCCGAGAGCGTGATTCCGGTGTCCGGGTCAGTGATGGTGGCGGCGAAGCTGTCGATACCCAGTTCCATAGGTCTCCTTGCGGCAGCGAACCAGCGCTAGGCGGTTCGCTTGGGTGAGGTAAGGGGAGGCGCAGGGGTCGGATTCAGTACCCTGAACCTGACTTCCTGAACTTGACGCAAAATCACTTTAGCACTAAAGTGAATGTATGGCGCAAGCCCCCTCTGCCCTAAATCCCCGGCGTGCCAGCACTGGCCGCCCCGCCGTGCTGGCCTGGTTGCGGATGATGCGCGTTACTCAGCACATCGGCAAAGCCTGGAGCGACCTGCTCAGGGAGCATCAGCTCAGCCCCGCCCAGTTCAACGTGATTGCCACCGTCGGCGGCCAGCCCGGTCTGACCCAGCGAGATCTCAGCCAGAAGCTGCTGGTCACCCAGGGCAATACCAGTCAGCTGCTGCTCCACCTAGATCAACGCCAGCTGATCGAGAGGCGTCCTGTGGGCAAGGAGAAGCTGCTGCACCTGACCCCCACGGGCCAGGCCCTTTTTGACGCGCTGGTGCCCGCCCACGAGGACTGGCTGGTCAGGCGGTTCGGCACACTGACCGCTGAAGAGCAGAAGCAGCTGGCGCAGTTGATGCAGCGGCTGGAACGTGCCCAGCGCTGATATTTTTTGCCTGTCTGCTGTGAAAGCGGGGCGTTTTCTGCTGCCGCAACGTGAGGCTATACGGAGTGAGCTTTTTTTCGGGCTTTCAGTTGGAGGCAGGCGGGCTACTTCAGTGTTTTAAAATGACCGGACGGCCAGAAAACGACACCTCCGGCCGACCCTTTCCTCTACCGTGTAGGTGACCACCGCACCGGAACAAGTTCGTCCTCGAAACTCAGGACATTCAGGCTGGCTCCCCGGTCTTCGAGGCGGCGCAGAATAATTTTAAGGTGCATCGGGTTGCTGCTCAGCCGGTCCACATCCTCGACCACCAGCGCGTCGCCGGATCGCAGGAGGTCGATGGTGCGGTGCAGAATGGGTCGGCTGAGATGATCTCCACCGCTCATTTCCACGAACAGGGCCTGGCAGCCCGCCGCGATCAACCGGGCCGCCTGAGGAAAAGGTGAATCCAGCACGTGGCCCGAGCGGACATAACCTACAAGCATGGCATCTCCCAGACAAGAAACAAGAGCGGAGGAAGGGGGAACCGAGAGATAACTGGTCCTACAGGTCAACCGGAACCCGGAGCAGCGTCTGGCAGAGGTGAGAAACTGGAAGACCATCAACACCTGCGGGTATTGTCACACCTTCTCCGGGAGTTCTATAACTCTGGTGTAGGTGTGTAGAGCGACGAGGCCACTCACTCTATTTCTGGCCTCACCGTCTGACAGCTGGAGGCGAATGGCGTCCTGGACGCAGTGTAGGAGGGCAAAAGACAACATCAGAACCTGCGACGAACTCCAACACCATCCTGCCCAAATCCGTGGTCAGCGCCCCGAACCTTACAGAATCATGCTCGTGAGCTGGAAATTTATTGAAGAGCCTGTTTCCGCCAACGCATGGCCCGCTCCTATATCGATATAGTAGAGGCACCGATAGAGTAATCAAGAAATTTTTCTCGGTTCGCATGCACCCCGGCTCCCTGCTCCTCACCCGCTGTTACGGAGAGACATGACTCAATTAAGCTCGCCCCGCCTGACCATCTGGAACGAATTTCGTCACGAGCTGGAGAACCCGAAGGTGCACGCTGTCTATCCAGAAGGAATTCATCAGGCCATTGCCGCTGGTCTGCGCGAACAGGGCCTGACCGAGCTGCAACTGGCGACCCTGGATGAGCCTGAGCACGGGCTGAGCGCCGAAGTGCTGGACAGGACAGACGTTTTACTGTGGTGGGGTCACAAAGCCCACGACGAGGTTTCCGATGAGATCGTGAGCCGCGTGGTCGAGCGGGTCCTGAGCGGCATGGGCCTGATCGTGCTTCACTCGGCTCATTTCAGCAAGGTATTCAAACGGCTGATGGGCACCAGTTGCGATCTGAAATGGCGTGAGGCCAATGACCGTGAACGGCTGTGGGTCGTGCAGCCCGGCCATCCGATCAGCGAGGGGGTCGGTGAATATCTGGAACTGGAAGCGGAAGAAATGTACGGCGAGCACTTCGACATTCCCGCGCCCGACGAGCTGATTTTCGTCAGCTGGTTCAGTGGCGGCGAGGTCTTCCGGAGCGGGTGTACCTATACCCGTGGCAGCGGCAAAATCTTCTATTTCCGGCCCGGCCACGAAACCTATCCGACCTACCACCACGCGGGCATTCAGAGAATTATCGCCAACGCTGCACGCTGGGCCGCCCCGACTCAGAGTGCGCCCCGGTCTTTCGGCAACCGTCAGCCACTGGAGACTCTGCCGGAGCGCCGTTCATGAGCCAGCTCATCAGTCAGCCGCTGAACGTGGGGATCATCGGTGCAGGCGGCATCTCGCAGCGGCACTTTGAAGGCTACCGGTTGGGCGGGGCCAACGTCGTGGCGTTCGCGGACGTCAGCGAGAGCACCCGCAAGCAGCGCGAGCAGGAGTGGCAGGCGCGGGGATATGCCAGCTTCGAGGACATGCTGGACCGCGAATCGCTGCAAGCGGTCAGCATCTGCTCTCCGAACGCCTTTCATGCGCCCGCAGCCACCGAATGCCTGCGCCGGGGCATTCACGTGCTGTGTGAAAAACCGCTGTCGCTTGACCTGAACGCCTGCGGCGAGATGATCGAGGCGGCGCGGCTGAGCGGAGCGGTCCTGCAAACTGGACATCACCTGCGCTCCAGTCCGCAGGTCGAAACGGCCAAACGGCTGATTGATGAGGGACGTATCGGTCAGGTGACCTTTATGCGTCTGCGGCAGGCACACGACTGGGGCGGCGCAGCCGAGGTGCGCGGCGTGTTCGGCAGCAAATCGGCCAGCGGCGGCGGAACCCTCCTCGACAACGGCTGTCACATGATGGACCTTGCCCGGCACTTCGGCGGCGACGTGAGCAGTATTTTTGCCCGGACCAGTACCCTCAAGTTCGATATTGAGGTGGAAGACGTGAGTCTGGCGAGCCTGGAGTTTGAAAGCGGCGCTCAGGGCAGCGTGGAGAACAGCTGGAGTGCAACCGCCTGGGAAGAGAGTTTCGCCGTCTACGGCACGCTCGGATCGCTGGAATGCAGCAACCGGATGGGGCCGCCCCGGCTGCGGCTGCTGACACGCGAATACGGCTTCGGCACCTGGGACAAGGGCGACGAAACGTGGTACGACTTTGCGGCCCCGTCTAATGGACACGTCCGGAGCATCCAGCATTTTCTGGCGTCGATTACGCAGGGCCTGCCCGTGGTGTGCAGCGGTGAGGATGGCCGCGAGAGTGTCCGTCTGGTGCTGGGCGGATATGAAAGCGCCCGCACCAAACTTCCAGTGAACGTCTGAGCGCTTGTCCGAACTGTGGGAGAGGGGCCACCAAGCAGGCTCAATCTTGAAAAACTGGAGTACTGGGGAAATGCAGGCGTCAGAAAAAGGATCTCTGGCACTTCCATTCTCTCCAGTGCTCGCAATCTGATTCCCTCCATCCGGTCGAGAACAGGCCAGCCGATTTGACGTGGGCGTCCACACGAAATCTCCCCGGCCACTGCAGGCAGGATCGACGTTGAGGCTGCTTGACCCTGCCTGCTGTTGACCTCTTCAGGGAGACTCTGGCTGCATGGAGAAAGGCTCAATGCGTCTGCCATTGGCCTTCCAGTACTGTCAGTGAATGGTTGCGTTACGACACCTCACCACTGGCGTGGCCCTGCTGCTCACCGGCGTCTGCGGCCTGGGCACGGCACAGAACGCGGCTCTTGAGGACCTGGGTACGGCCTACGCGACCTACCTGAGTGCTGGCCGCCTGCGCGACGACTGCGCCGCACGTGATCCGGCCCTCAGTACCCGACACTTTCTGAATTGAGCGTCTGGCTGGATTTCAAAAGCCCAATGAGTTGCAGGGCTTCCGCCTCCCCACGCTCGTGGATGCAGACGAACGTCCGCACGAGGGTCCGGAGGCCCAGCGTCACCACACTCCAGGCTCGCCGACCGTGCGCCTTCACAGTGCAGGTTTGGAGAACCCCCACCAGCACGCACCAGACGTACGCCAGGGTCAATAGGCAGAGTAGGCGCTCCACGTGATCGTGGAGCGTCATGTGGGTG
>NZ_KB899776.1 GCF_000378445.1 Deinococcus aquatilis DSM 23025
CCGCCGCTGGCCCATCTTTGTTGTAAGCCCGAATCAACGTGCTGATCGTGCTGCGCGAAAAACTCGTGACCGCTTTGATCTCTGGAATGGATAACCCTTTGCTTTTCAGCCACAAGATCTGCCAGCGGGAGCGCTCCACCGCTCGCTCGGACTGGCGGTAGGCCAACTCCAACTCATCGGACGTCTGATGCGGGAACAGCGAGGCAGGTTGCATAGTCGCGACTCAGTTTAATCCCGTATCAGCAGTTCGGAGCAAGCCTGCTCGCTCAGGAACCTCAACTGGTGCAGCAGGCAACCGCGCAGACTTTGGTCAAAGTGCGTACCAGCCTGGATCAGCAAGCTCAGACCCTCAGCAGGCAGATCACCTCCGGCATGAAAAATGGCTTCACGGCCGCCATCAAGAAAATGATGCTGACCAGCATTGGCATCATCGTTCTGGGCTTTTTGTTCATCTTGGCCCTGCCCGTGGTTCCGTTGCGCTCTAGGACCAAGGCCAACCCTGAAGATCAGGATCTGCCGACTTCCCAACCCCTGCATTGACCGCAGGTCAGAAAGCAGCAGCGATTTCCCTAAATCGCTGCTGCTTCTTGCTTTTCCTACGGCAAGGGCCGTAAGTATTGCCGCGAGTCCGTTGACTCTGGCGAACAATGCAATGTACACGGCGTCTTGCCTGTGTGCTTTTAGGTTGGCCGACTTTTCCAATCCCATAAACACAGCTAACAGGCACGGTTGGACGGGAAGTCAATGGACTCTCAAAAGGTCAGTGAGCAGTCCTAGAGTGCGCTGCCGACATCAGGATGGACAAGACAATAAACGCCTCATCTCGGAGTATTTCGTCAAAGCGCAGCAGGAAAAATTCACCTAAAACGGACATGTCTGCCCATTTTGTAGTAGATTGGGAACACTACATCGAAAGGGACATTGTGAATACCGTCTAGGAGACGTGGGCGTCACCAGTGTAGTGAACGGCCTGCATCTCGCCCCTGCAGGTTCGATCGCCGTATCTGCATCCGGGTTTCAGAGGACCTTGGCGACATCCCTGAACCTCAGCACTGTGGTTTATGATCCTAGGCCTCTATCCGCGCATTGACTACTCTTAAAGGAGACGGAGTATGACAGATACGATGCACCAGGTACCGATTCCGACCAGTATCAGCGATGCTGCGCGTCAGGCCCTCGACGTTCCGGCAGGGCCCGCAGCGACCTACCCGACGCTGGACGACACCAATGGCTGGCTTCAGCAGGCTGAGCAGGTGAACGCGTATATCCACGCCCGCTTCGCCGATTACCCTCTCCCTGTCGTAGCATCCGAAACGGAGATCAATGGCGTTCATACCTACATCCTGCGATCAAATGAAGTCGCAGACGATGACCGCAGCCCGATCTACTTGGACATTCATGGTGGCGCACTGATCTTCGGCAGCGGGGAGGCTTGCAAGGTCATGAATAGCGTCGCTGCACTGACCAACGGCATGATTACCTGGGGCGTCGACTACCGCATGCCGCCGCTCCATCCGTTCCCAGCGGCTTTAGACGACTGCCTAGCTGTCTACCGGGCGCTGCTGGAGGTGCGCGACCCAGCCGACATCTTTGTAGGCGGAGGCTCGGCTGGTGGCAATTTAGCTGCCGCGCTGCTGATCCGCGCCAAGCAGGAAGGGCTGCCGATGCCCGCCGCGTTGGTGCTGCTCTCCCCAGAAGTCGACCTCACCGAATCCGGTGATACTTTCGAAACCCTCAAAGAGGTCAGCAGGCCGACCCTGAGCACTTTGAAGGAAGTGAACCTCCTCTACGCCAATGGCCGTGACCTCGCAGATCCCTTGCTTTCTCCACTCTTCGCCGACGTGTCAGGCTTTCCGCCCACTTTCCTGCAGTCCGGCACCCGGGATCTGTTCCTCTCGAACACCGTTCGGATGCACCGCAAACTCCGCGTTGCGGGTGTCAAAGCGGACCTGCACGTGTTTGAGGCCATGCCACACGGAGGGTTCGGGGGTCTGGCTCCAGAAGACCTCGAACTGAATGCCGAACTTCGCCAGTTCCTCGACCAGCACCGTTCCATCCGCACGGAGGATCACAGGCACTGAAGGGCTGTCATATCCGTTCCGCACAATCCCCTGAATATAAAAATGTTCAGGGGATTGCTGTACCCAAGCGAAAGGGCCGACAGTCATGGGCCAGCTTCCTCATAGGACGGCTCATACACGGATAACCGGTCAAGGTCAGAGCTCTTGAAGGCAGGGCGCCCACTGTTAGGAAGAAGGGTTCCTGTCATCAGGTGGGAGTCCTGCCGCATTGGGATTCGGAACCGCGCTCTGGGCAGGCTCTATGAAGAGTGCCGAGTAGATCAGTTGCTTGGCACGGGCCGCCATCCATGCGCGACTCTCCAGGGGAACAGTCAGCAGACTTCCCTCAATCATGGCCCAGCCAGCCAGAAAGTCGTCGAAGGTCACCCCTGGCCGCAGCAGAGCCTGTTGCTGGGCCAGCTCAATGGGATGGGCGAGCAGATCGTGTAGGCGCCGCGCTAACAGTGTGAGGGTGGCTGGCCCCTTGGTAGTCGTCGCCAAATATGGGTGAAGTCCAGGAATGGCACTGAGGATATCGGCGATCCATCCGAAGATCTCCTGAACCGAATGGGCAGCGTCGGGGGCAGCGGCGAGGCGCGTCTCGATGAGTTCGATGCGGCGCGCGACCATGGCGAGAACCAGATGCTCCCGGTCTGGAAAGTGCCTGTAGAGCGTGCCGCGCCCGACCCCGGCGTGGTCGGCGATGAGTTGCAGTGGGACGGAGAGGCCGTGCTCACGGAAGATCACTTCACTCCCAGCGAGGAGCAATTCGCGGTTTCGCCGGACATCCTGTCGCTGGATCACGCCGTTGAGTGTAATTCATATAAAACGGACATGGGTGTCCACTTTATGGTAGATTTGTCTTACTACATTAGGAGGGACACTATGGCTCAAGGATTGAAGGACGTTGTCGTCATCACCGGTCTGGGCGGTATGGGTCTGGCCATCGCCCGCCGCCTCGGCTCGGGCCGCCACCTCGTTCTTGCTGATTACGCGCAGGATCTCCTCGATCGGGTAGCCGAGACGCTTCGGAGCGAGGGCCACCATCTCGACACCGTTCGTGTCGATGTGGCCGACGCTCAGTCTGTGGCCAATCTGGCCCAGCATGCCGCCGGACTCGGCACCTTGCGGGCAGTCATTCACACTGCCGGGGTCTCTCCAGTGCAGGCCAGTCCCGAACGCGTCGTGCAGGTTGATGTGCTCGGCACCGCACACGTCCTCGACGCTTTCTTACCCTTCGTGTCACCCGGCACGGTGGCAGTCTGCATCGCTTCCATGGCCGGGACAATGGTGCCCCTGCCGCCCGAGATCGAACATGCGCTGGCTGTCACCCCGACCGACGCCCTCGCGCAGCTCCCGCTGCTTGATCCCACCACCCTCGACCCAGGGGCAGCCTATAGCATCGCCAAGCGCGCCAATCAATTGCGCGTTCAGGCGGCATCTCTTCCTTGGGGCCGGCAAGGCGGCCGCGTGGTCAGCGTCAGCCCCGGCGTCATCTCAACCCCCATGGGCCAGGCCGAACTGCAAAGCGCGCACGGCGACACCATGCGGCACATGGTTCAGGCATCCGGCACGGGGCGCCTCGGCACCCCCGACGACATCGCCAGCGCCGTGGAATTTCTGATCAGTCCACAGGCCTCCTTCATCACCGGCACTGACCTCCTCGTTGATGGCGGCGTCGTGGCCGGACTGCGGTACGGAGGGCAAGGGGAAAAGGCGTGAGGATAAGACGCTCCACCGCCTGGGGAATCGCTCTCGCCCTTACGGGCGTATGGGCGTACTCCAAGCGGGCGGCTTCTTTCGCTCAGCTTCACCCGGAGCTGCACTCACCGCTCTTGCGGTTCCGCTCGCCTCCATTCACCTCCACCTTCGTCAAGCTCACGCGCCGCCTGCCGGTCAACCTCCCGGTTCCAGGGAATATCTCATTCGAGACCCAGCAGATTCCCGGCCCATCCGGAGCCCCAGACGTCACCGTGTACGTGTACCGGCCCCTTGAGCAAAAGGAGCCGACCCCCGCCGTGATCTACTTGCACGGTGGGGGGTTTGTGATCGGCTCGGCGCCGATGTTTCACAGCACGGCGGCCCGCTATGTCCGTGAGCTGGGCGTGGTGGTCGTGAACGTGGAGTATCGCCTTGCCCCCGAAACGCCGTTTCCAGGACCGCTGGAGGACGCTTACGCGGCCCTGAAGTGGATGGGAGACCAAGCGCAAACCCTCGGCATCGATTCAGACCGCATCGCGGTTGTGGGTGACAGTGCAGGAGGTGGCTTGGCCGCTGCACTCGCCCAGCTGGCCCATGACCGTGATGGCGTGCAGGCCGCCTTCCAATTGCTGCTGTACCCGATGCTGGACGACCGAACCGTGTTGAAGACCGATCATCAGGGTCGGGGGGAGTTCCTGTGGACGCCGACCTCGAACCAGCTGGGATGGTCGTCGTATCTGGGTCGCCCGCCGCTGCTGGACGCCGCGCCAGAGTATGCCTCGCCCGCACGCCGCCAAAACCTGTCGGGCCTTCCTCCGGCCTGGATCGGGGTCGGCACCTTAGACCTGTTCTACCTAGAGGATCAGGCTTATGCTCGGCGGCTGAACGCCGCCGGGGTGCCGTGCGAGTTCGTTGAGGTGAGCGGGGCATATCACGCATCTGAAACCCTCAACCCAAATGCGGCGGTGTCGAAAGCCTTTCTGGAGCAAAGTATGCAGGCATTGCGGCGGGGCCTGCGGCTGGCCTGAAGTGGGCACCGAGCGTTGCTGTGGAAACCAGCTTTCCATTGAGTTGTGTTGCCTTAACCGACCGGGTAGGCTGACCCACAAATGCTCTAAGTGCCCGTCCGGAGTTTGAACAGGGCGGCTACAGTTTGACCGTCTGCGGGTTGCAGACCTTCCTGTTTCAGGGTGAGGCTGTTCGTCTCTCATCGGCTCACAGAGTTGGAGCAGGGGGAGTGCGTGGAATAGAGCTGGCCTTTTGGGGGCCAGGAACAACTCTTGACCGGGGTGGTGGAGACGAATGAGCCGCTGGTGCTGCGTGCCCACCGGTCGTTCTATGACGAAGCTGGGCGCACAGTCCCAGAGTTCCTGCGGGCATATGACGGCCCATTGTTGCTGGGCTTTTCCACGAGGCAAGCGCGAGCGCTGGTTCAGCGCACCCCGTCCCAGGCCTTGCTAGAGGTGGTGGTCGGTGTTTACCGTCAGAAGGACGAGCTGCACAACTCACGCGCTTATGTGCACAAGCTCCTTCGTCCGTTGAAAGTGGCGTGATGGCCAGGCGGAGATTGAGCCGTCGGTGGATGGTGTGACCTCTCACGCGCTGTTGCCCCGAGAGCTGAACATAACCCTTCAGAAAACCATGGCCGCTTTCGGATGACTTGGAGAGTCGGCAATGCCTCTTGACAACCCTCCTTGACATATACCTATTTTGGTATATGATGAATTATGGCCCGAGCAGCCACCCTCCCAGACGCCTTCGACGCGGTCGCCGACCCCCGGCGACGGCAGATTCTCGACGCGCTCCAGCACGGCGAGCGCACCGTGAACGAACTGGTGGATTTGCTTGGCCTGGAGCAGCCCTACGTGTCCAAACACCTGCGGATCCTGCGCGAAGTGGGCGTGGTCTCCGTCCGGGACGACGGCCGGCATCGCCGTTACCGCGTCCACGCCCCGGCACTCAAACCGATCCATGACTGGGCCTCGCAGTTCGAGCGGGCCTGGACGCAGCGGTTTGGGCACCTCGACACCCTGCTGGAGGAACTCCAGCACCTGGAGGCAGACCATGACCGCGACCAGACCGACCCCAGCGACGATCGTCCTCCCGACTCCGGAGCAGATCCTGATCACCCGTGAGTTCGCGGCACCCCGACATCTGGTGTTTCGGGCGTACACCACGCCTGAACTTGTGCGCCGCTGGTGGAGCGCCGAGTTGGGCCAGACCATGGTGGCCGAGATCGACCTGCGGGAGGGCGGCCGCTGGAGGTACGTGACGACCACCGACGACGGCGATGAGGTCGGCTTCCACGGCGTCTATCGGGAGATCGTGCCGAACGAGCGACTGGTGATGACCGAGGTCTACGAGGGGATGCCCGACGCCCAGGCCGTCAACACGGTGACCTTCACGGAGAACGCCGGCCGCACAACCCTCCACCTGTTGGTACAGCACGCCACGCAGGAAGAGCGGGACCTGCATCTGAACTCCGGTATGGAGACCGGGATGCAGCAGGCGTTGCACCTCCTTGAAGAAGTGGCCTGCTCCCTGTCCTGAACTGGGCGTTCAAAGGGCACCGCCCGGCAGTGTTCTCGCCCCTCAACCGCGTATCCAGAGTGGCCCTGGAGGATCGTATGACGCCCACCACTGTTTCCATGCCTGCCCGTCCTTTCCGAACCACTGCCCTCATCTTTCGCTCCGCTCTGCTGGCCGGGGGAGCGAGTGCGCTGATCAACATGTCGATGTATGGGTTGTTCCAGGAGACGTTCAGCACCCTGCTGGTCGGTCAGCCTGGGCAGGAGGCGCTGTTTTGGCCAGGCGCCATTGTCCTGTTTTCCTTGGTCGGCGCGCTGGGCGGCGGCCTGGTCTTCGCGGTGATGCGCCGGTTTCTAAGGCGCTCTGAGCGGGCGTTTGGCTGGGTGGCCGGGCTCGTCCTGTTGGCTTCGTTGGCCATGCTGCTGGGGGTTCGGAACGGGTCGTGGGACGTGGTGCTCCTGCTTGCGCTGATGCACGTGGTGGTCTGCCTGTGGGTGTTGAGGCTGGTGCCAGGGCGTGAGGAGCAGCACCACAGAGACTGAGCTGGACACGCCCAAACATCGAACGTTCGCAGGATGAGCAGCCTGCGAACGTTTTGCCTTTACTAAGGCCATGAGTCCCACTGAATCAGCCTGGAAGTTGGCTGAAGTTCACAGTCATCGATTGCCCGCGAACTCGGCGCACGATGTCCAGACGAAGGGTTGCCCTCACAACGTCCCTACCCTGCAAGGACACCAACCTGTTCGGGGGGATATCCCCTTGACCCGGGCCACCTTCAAGACCAACTGGGACGTCATTGAAGCCCTATTGATACAGGTGTAAATCTGAGTTGGAGGATTAAGTTAAGTCTTGTGCTAGACGTGTTCCAGCGTGCCGTCTGAATTCGCCAGCAGAATCTCTTCCTTTTTGCATGAGCTCAAGCAGGATCAGTCCAGTAAGCTGACACAGAATAGGAGGACGGACCTTGGCAGGCACCTCACTTCAACACCAACGAGCACCGTTGTACTGATCCAGCAGCGGCTGACGGATTCACGGATGGCACCCATCTCTCGTATCAGCAGGAGGTTTTAACCTCCCGATCACTCAGGTGAAGTGGCGAGAAAGCTTTTGAACCAGAGTCGATGACGACGAGGAGCCGATTGCCAAGACCTTCTGTTCGATCCAATCCATACCGTACCACCCTGCCTCAACACCTTTTACATCCCATCGGCGCTGAGCAGGCATAGGGTAACGTACGGAGGTGCTAGGCGACCCCTCCCTCTACCGAGAACGCTACCGACCACAGCTGCACTACACCCCCCGTCAATACTGGGTGAACGATCCAAACGGCCTAGTGGAGCGTTTTGCAATTGAGTAGAGTTATTTATGCCTCGCCCTCTGCTGTACAAAGTGGAATTGAGCCCTGAGCAGGAACAGACGCTCAAAGCCATCACAAC
>NZ_KB899777.1 GCF_000378445.1 Deinococcus aquatilis DSM 23025
TAGGTGAGGACGATGACCTCATCTGCGAGGGCGGCGCGTCGCTTCAAGGTGCTGGTGTAATTCCCATCAAGAATCCAGGTTTCTGCAGCGATCAACTGTTCGACCCGTTGCTCCCACTCTGCTGTTGGAGGCCGCATCCACCCAGGCTGCCAGTACGCATCATCCAAGTGAATGAGCGGCAGACCTGTCTTGGCAGCCAATTGCTTAGAAAAGGTGCTCTTCCCGGCACCAGGACTGCCGATCACAAGGATGCGCTTCATGGCAGCAACGTTACCAAGAACATGTTCTGACGTTCCCACTGGCGCAGAACGTGCGGATGCACTGGAGTGTTAATACACTCCTATAACGGGCCATAAGTCTGTTGTCACGCGTTTTCACTCTGCTTGTCAACCCCTATTCGCGGTGAATAGTTACCAACACCAGGATATTTTTGAATACACCTGGAGCCGTTTCCTCTTTTATTTGCAGGTTCTTTGGGTGTTCAAGCAATATATAATACAATCGCCACAGTATCCAGATTCAACCAATGTCTTCAGGCAGCAGCCAGCATAAATATTCACTTAACGTCAACAGATCTAATCGGCCCTCTCAGCTTCCATGCTGAGGAATGTTCCGGTTGAAGCTCGTTGCTGCGCTGCCCCTTCTGCTGGGTGTGGCTGCTGGATTGCCTGCCAGTGTCACCCTCGACAACATCCGGCATGAGCCGCAAGGCCCGGACAACTGCGCCCCGGTGACGGCATTGACGGTGCTGGGTTATTACGGCACCCGCATTACGCAGGGGCAGGCGGCGCAGGCCATGAAAGATTCGCCCCGTGATCCGCAGGTGACGAGTCTGGAACTTGCGGCCTATCTGGGCAGCTTTGGCCTGCGCAGCATGATCCGCTCGGCAGGCACGCCCGAATTGCTGCGAACCTTACTGGCGGCGGGTGTGCCGGTGGTCCTGCAACAGCGCCTGCAAGCGGGCAGCAATGTGGCGCATTTCCGCACCGTCTACGGATATCAGGGCGGGCGGTTTCTGACCAGTGACCCGCTGCTGGGAGCGAAACTGTGGCTCACCGAGGCGGAACTGGTCAATCTGTGGCACTTCTACAATGGGGAATACCTGGTGGCCTATCCGCCCGCCAAAGAAGGGGCCGTGTATGCCGCACTGGGCGGTAATGTCCGGGCCGCCACCAACTGGCAACGCCTGAAGACCATCTCCGAGCAGAATGTGAAGGCGCGGCCCAGCGATCCCTACAACTGGTGGGGTCTCGGCAAGGCCAATTTGCGACTGGGAAACATCAAGGCCGCTGCCGCCAACTTCGACCGGGCCGTGGCCCTGGGGGTGCCCAGCCTGTATTACCTGTACCGTCAGGAGGCATTTGAGGCCTGGACGCAGGCAGGGCAGCACAGCAAGACGCTCAAGTACGTGCAGCTTGGGCTGAGGCACGACCAGAACAGCAAAGAACTCCTGCGCTTCCGCAGCCTGGCGCAAAAGGCGCTTGAGCGTACCTCATCCGGCTAGGAAGGTCGAAGTAAATCTTGAGATGAACTGGGCAAAATGACCGGCGAAGCTGGAGACATTGCACTGGGAATAGCCTCCTACGATGCAAGCCGCAAAGCGGTTTCGGCGGTATCCGGCGAGACGAAATACGTCCGTTACATAGACGTCATATCCCGTCACCATCAGAAGTTACGGCTTGCGACTCCGTGTCTGCAATCCCTCTGAGGGCGAGGGCAGACCATGACTCTGGATCTCTGATTCTTGTGAACTCTATTACTATCAAGATTTGTTGACAATTATCAACTTTACTTCTAGCATTAAGGACGACTTTAGAATTGTTCTATAGACGCTTGCTGCTCAGCCAGCGCCGATCAGGAGAAGCATGCAAAAAATCCACCCCCGTCCTCTTATGCAGCGCAATCGGTGGTTCGATCTGGACGGCACCTGGGCCTTTGCCCTCGATTCCGGCGCAGTTCATATCCATCCCAGTACGGTGGACTTCGACCGCCAGATCACGGTGCCCTATCCGCCCGAAAGTGTGGCGAGCGGCATCCATCTGCAGGTGCATGGGCGGGCTGTCTGGTACAGGCGCACGGTGGATTGTGCAGGCGTGTGGGCCGGAGCCGAGGCAGGCGAGCGCACGCTGCTGCACTTCGGGGCCGTGGATTACTGTGCCACTGTCTGGATCAATGGGCAGGAAGTCACGCAGCACAGCGGCGGCCACACCTCTTTTTCGGTGGATATCAGCGCCTTTGCCGCCGCGCCCTTCGAGTTGACGGTCCGGGCCGAAGATGATCCGCTGGCTCTCGATCAACCGCGCGGCAAACAGGACTGGCTGGCCGAGCCACATTCGATCTGGTATCCGCGGACCACTGGCATCTGGCAGACGGTGTGGCTGGAACGCGTGCCTGCTTCCGCCGTGCAGAGCCTTGAATTTGAGCCTGACCTGAATACCTGGGGCGTGCATGTGCGCCTTCAGGTGGCTGGGTTCCGGCCCGGAATGAAGGCGAGGGTGGTGCTGAAGGTGGCGAGCGCTGTGCTCAACGGCACCGAGCTGGAAGAGGTGTTGGCCGACGACGTGTACACCCTCTCCAGCCCCGAACTGCACCGGGTCATTCCATTGCTCGACGGCGGCATCGACAGCCACCGCAACGGCCTGTTGTGGAGTCCGGAACACCCTCAGCTGATCGACACCACCGTGGAGCTGTTGCACGGCGGTGAAGCCCTTGATCAGGTGACGGGTTATACCGCTCTGCGCTCGGTGACCATCGAGCAGGGCCGCTTTCTGCTCAACGGTTCGCCGTACCCGCTGCGGCTGGTGCTGGATCAGGGCTACTGGCCCGAATCGCTGATGACGGCCACCGCCGAGCAGCACCGTACCGACGTCGAATTGACGCGTCGGCTGGGCTTCAATGGCGTTCGCAAGCACCAGAAACTGGAAGACCCCCGCTACCTGTACTGGGCCGACCGCCTCGGGCTGCTGGTCTGGGCCGAAATGCCCAGTGCCTACCGCCTCAGCGACCGCAGCATTCACGCCATCACCAAAGAGTGGCTGGAGGCCGTGCAGCGCGACCGGGGCCACCCCTGCATCGTGGCGTGGGTGCCGTTCAACGAGTCCTGGGGGGTACCCGACCTGACCCGCCGTGCCCGCTCACGTACCTTCGTGCGGGCGCTGTACAACCTGACCCGTACGCTTGACCCCACCCGCCCCGTGATCGGCAACGACGGCTGGGAAAACGACGCCACCGACATCCTGACCATTCACGATTACACCCCCGATTCGGAAGTGATTCTGGAACGCTACGGCTCGCGCGAGCGCATTCGCGAGACCCTGCTGCACGTCCGGCCTGGTGGCCGCAACCTGCTGCTCGATCCTGCGCTGGCCGATCAGAATCTGCCGGTGATGCTCACCGAGTTTGGCGGCATCGCGTATATCACCGATGCCAAACGGGGCTGGGGCTACAGCAACGCCTACGACGACGAGGCCTTCACGGCTCACTATGAGGCGCTGCTGGGGGCCGTTCACGAATGCGCCCACATCGCAGGGTTTTGCTACACGCAATTGACCGATACTTTCCAGGAAAAGAACGGTCTGCTGGACGAGTACCGCCGTCCCAAGGGTGACGCGGCGCGGTTGATGCTGGCGACACGCGGCCCCCGCGACGCCCGTACCGTCGATGAAACCCTGATTCCTGATCCCTTTGGCTACAGCCCGGAGTGGCAGGCCAAGCAACTGGTGTACTCGGTGCCTATAGAGACGGATTCAGAGCAGCCTTGATCCAGCAGTGCCTTGTGTTGGAAAGAGGCCAGTCTAGAGCAGTGACTTGGCTCTGCGGGTACTTCCTGCCCCTCTCCTCTTGTGAGAGGGGTCTTTTCGGAGCAAGGAGTGGGGGTCTCTTCAACACTATGCTGTAAATTGTTCTGAACCCCGCACAGACTGAATACATCCAGCAGCGTGGCCGGATGCGGCAATCTGGTGCAGCAGCTCAGTGCATCCGGCCTGTGTTCGCCTCTGCCCCGCCCCATTTTCTGAGGACTGAACCCATGACACAGACTCCTGAATCCTCTGTGACCCAGATGCCCTGGGGCCACACTTCCGCAGGCGAAGTCGTGACGCTCTACACGCTTCACAACGCCGACATCAGAGTGCGGATCATGAATTACGGCGGCGTCATCGTGGGTGTAGACGCGCCTGACCGTCATGGCAATCTGGCCGATATCACGCTGGGCCACGATGAACTGCTGCCCTACCTGAGCCGCGAGACCTCGCCGTATTTCGGGGCGTTGATCGGGCGTTACGGCAACCGGATCGCACGCGGAAAGTTTGAACTGGACGGCACAGCCTACACGCTGGCCTGCAACAACGGCCCCAATTCGCTGCATGGCGGGCCACATGGTTTTGATCAGCAACTCTGGCAGGCCGAACCCGGCACGACTCCAGCAGGGGTCAGCCTGACGCTTACCCGGGTCAGCGAGGACGGCGAGGAAGGCTATCCAGGCCGCCTGACCGCCACCCTGACCTACACCCTGACGCCCGACAATACCCTCAGAATCGATTACGCGGCCCAGACCGACCGGGCCACCATCGTCAATCTGACCAACCATACCTACTGGAATCTGGGTGGCGCGACCCATGATGCACTTGATCACCTGTTGACTGTGCAGGCCGACGCCTATACGCCCACCGACGAAACACAGATTCCGACGGGCGAGCTGGTCGATGTGACAGGTACGCCCTTCGATCTGCGTCGGCCTATGCGGTTGGGCGAGGTGCTGGCCGTACCGAACGAGCAACTGGAGCGGGCCGGCGGCCTGGATCACAATTTTGTTCTGAGCACGGCACCCCATGAAAGCGTCGGCAATCTCCGGGCTGCCGCCACGTTGTCTGATCCTGCTTCGGGCCGTTGCCTCAGCGTCCTGACCACCGAACCCGGCATTCAGGTCTATTCAGGCAACTTTCTGGACGGCAGCATTCAGGGGAAAGGTGGGCAGAGGTACGGCCACCGCTGGTCGGTCTGCCTGGAAACCCAGCATTTTCCCGACAGCCCCAACCACCCGCATTTCCCGTCCACGCGCCTCGAACCGGGTCAGACATATCAATCCACCACGATCTACGCCTTTTCGGTCGATACGGCCCTGCCAGTCGGAACAGCTGAGTAAACGTAGGTCTTCTGCTGGCCGGACGCACCTGTTACCTCTCCGAGAGCGTCCAACAGGCTCACCGTGATATTGCAAATACTGTGTTGCGCTTGGCTTGTCAAGCGTGAGTAGTGGTAGTCCGTTGACTCATGGAACGGGTGCAAGCTAGGGAATGATATTGCAAGGCCTTCAATTTCGCAGGCTTTGGACGCCGAGCAGCACGCTCAGCGTGCCACTGTGCAGTGGTCGCCCAGTACGCCAGGCCACCACTCCGTGTCGCAGCGTTGCGTCGGACCTCACGCGAAATCGTGGATGCCGCCCGCCCCAGTTGGCGGGCAATCTCACGGATGCCGAGGTGTTGCGCCCTTGAGAGTGCGATCTCTTCGCGCTCTGCAAACGACAAACAGCGCCCAGAAAGGGGGGGTTGACCGTGGGCCTAACGTTGTTGGTGGCATGCCGCCCGCCTCCCGGAACCAGCGCGCCCCGATGGCTGGCGAGATTCCTGCGCCCGTCGCAGCACGTTCACTCGACCCCCCTGCGGCGATCAACGCCCAGAATTGCTGCTGGTCTTCTCGCCGTGCCGCTCTTGGCCGTCCTGGTGAGTGCAGTTTACTCCGTCCAGATCGATCTGACTGTCGTTTGATTGGCTTCATCACAACCCCCTCAGTTGAGGTGTTGCGACCACCACTTGAATCCACCTTGAATTCCCTGATCCGAGTGATGCAACAAACCTTGTCTAGGACGCCGGCTCTGCTGTGCCATATTCAGCGCAGCGACGACCAACTCGGTCTGCAGGGTGGCCCGCATCGCCCAGCCCACGATTTTGCGAGAGAACAGATCCATCACCACAGCGAGGTACATCCAGCCCTCAGTCACAGGTAAATAGGTGATATCCGTCACCCATTTCTGATTGGGCTGGTCGGCAACACAGCCGCGATTCAGTAGATTTTCAGCCACTGGGTGATGGTGTTTTGAGTTGGTGGTCGCGCGAAATTTCCGCTTGCAGCGCACCTTCAGCCCTGCCCCCTTCATCAGCCGGGTGATCCGTGCTCGGCTCACTTGTTTTCCTTCGTCCATCAGTGCAGCTTGGACACTAGGGGCACCGTAGGTGCCCCGACTCACCTGATGAATAGTTCGAATGGTCTCGGTCAGAGCGACGTCTTCCACCTGAGAGCAGTTTTTGGGCTTTCTCCACCACGCAAAATAGCCACTGACCCCGACACCGAGCGTCTTGCACAGCCGCTCAATGCTGTACTCATGACGATGCTGCTCAATCAACCCGTCAATGAGTGGTCTTTGGCGAAGAAGGCCAGTGCTTTTTTTGTGTGTTGGGCCAGATCCGTCATACTCCGGATGGTCAGGTCTATCCCAGGTCAACAAGCCAGTGCTTTTTTCCAGCCTGCCAAGGCTGCATCCTAAATCTGGCCGACCTGGGTTCTTTCTCTGCAACGCTGAACCCTATCCGAGGCCGAAGAGCCTGTACCACAAGAACAGTGCCGAGAAAGACTGTGCCTGACATGCTTTGCCTACCTCAGGAGGTGCAGCATGTTGGTGCTTGGCATGGACGCTCGGAAAACGAGAGTTGTTCGTTCAGCTGCAGGACGCCACAGGACGTTCGCTCGGTGAGCGCGGCCCTGTGGCCAACACGCCTGCAGAGCTTCACGTGGTGATGGAGGCCACCAATGTGTACTGGGAGCGTTGTGCACACTATTTTCAATCTTTAGGCTGTGTCGTGAGTGTGGTCAACCCAGCACAAATCAAGTATTTTGCGCGTTCCGCCCTGTGCCGGGGGAAAACCGACGCGATGGATGCGGAGCTGATCGCGCGGTACGGCGTGGTGGTGCACCCAGGCCGCTGGACGCCGCCCAGCACTGCTTTGAGCGACTTGAAGCAGCTCACTCGAGAACCTCGCGCAAGCCATGCTGAAGCGGGCCTTTGAAGGCGGCGTGCACGCCGCTTGGGTCACCGGCGACGCGGTGTATTCGGCCTCCGCTCTCCGGACGTTCCTCGAATAGCGTCAGCAGCCGTATGTCTTGGCAGTGGCGTCGAATGGTCATGTGTGGACTTGGGACCAGAGCGGTCCCAAACCAGGTGGCCGACGTCGCCAGGCAATTCCAGCCAGATCAGTGGCAGACGTGAAGTGCCGGTTCCGGGAGCAAAGGAGACCGCCTCTTTGAGTGGGCTTGGGTCAGTGTCACCCAGTTGATGGGTCCCGCCGTGTCGGCGGGACTCGGGCCGATCCTGCCACCTGGATTCGAGCGTTGGGTGCTCGTCCGTCGCTCGCTCAAAGACCCCACAGACCTCGCGTACTACCTGGCTTTCGCACCCTCCAGCACGACCTTGTCAAAGGTCGTGTAGGCCGCTGGATCACGCTGGGCCATAGAAGTGGCCTTTGAAATGGCCAAGGGTGAGGTGGGTTGGATCACTATGAAGTGCGCTCATGGGTGGGCTGGTACCGACATATCACCCTCTCCATGTTGGCCCACGCCTTCCTCTCCGTGGTCACCGCCCACGAAAAAAAGGGGGGTCAGTTAACGACCCTGAGCTGATTCCAT
>NZ_KB899778.1 GCF_000378445.1 Deinococcus aquatilis DSM 23025
CTCTTTTCGCCACCGGTGAATCAAGCTCGGAGCCAGGGAATGAGTCCGGCTGAGATGGGCGGTGGTGTGTTGGCCGGTGTTGATCTGGCTGACCACCTCAAGTTTGAACTCGCGGCTGTGATTTCGTCCTGGCATCTGATCTCCTTCGCGATGCAGTCAGCGTATCTGCTGACTGGGGCGAAGTGTCTTAGCCTGTGGTCCTGTCAGATGGGGTCAGTCCAATGCCTGGAAGAGAGGGCAAGAGAATCGGATCGGAACGGTTGTGTGGCCCTCAACGAATTATTCGGGCGAATTGGTGTGGCTGTGACGTGAATCATCCGCAAGGTTCTTGCTGCCTGGGCAATGTGATTCAGCTCGTTAATGCTGTGCCCGAAGAAAAGCCTCCGTCACGTGCTGGTTCCTCCACCCCAACGTGTGGCCGAATCCCGCTCCCTCTTCTCAAAACCAGCCATAGAAAGGCCCTGCCAGTTCGTTAAGCTGTGCAGAAGGGAAGGGAGATACAGAGGGGCAGAGCCCCTTGCACCGTCGTTGCACCTGCCAAGGAGCGTGTTCCTGAGCCTGGAAGCGTGGTTCCCGTGGCTCAGCGCAAGACCATGTGGAAGGCTGAGTCGTCTGGACGTTCCTCGGGCTTCTTGCTTTTCCCGTGACTCTCAGAGGACGTCATGAAGACGGGTATTCAGACGTGTTCTGCTGCGGCTGGTCTCCAGGCGGCCACACCGCGGCGGGGCGGCCCAGCAGGTACCCCTGGGCGCGGTCACAGCCCAGCGCACGAACCGTCTCCAGTTGAGCCGAGGTTTCAACGCCCTCGGCCACCAGATCCAGTCTCAGGCTGGTCGCGAAGGTTCGGAGGGCCCGCAGCACTTGTCGTCCCCTCGGCCCATCCCCCAGGGTAGAGATCAGCTCCCGGTCCAGTTTCAGCACATTGAACGGCAGGTGAAGCAGTCGCCCGAGATTGGACTCCCCTGCGCCGAAATCATCCAGGGCCAGCCGGACGCCCAGCGCCTGCAATGCACGGGCTTGATGGCGCACTGAAGGGAGATCGGCCAGCACGCCCCGCTCGGTCAGTTCCAGTTCCAGCGCATCCGGCTCCAGGTTCGCACGCTGGAGGGCCGCCGCCACGGTGTCGGCGAAGTCTGAGCGCACGAATTGAACGGGTGAGACATTCACCGCCACCCGCAGCTGCGGAAAGCCGTTGCGCCTCCAGACGGCCAGCTGGGTGCAGGCCGTGTTCAGGACCCAAGTACCGATCGGTACAATCAACCCAGAGGCTTCGGCCTCCGGAATGAAGCGATCCGGGGGAACCAGGGCTCCCCCGTCTGGAAACCAACGCAGCAAGGCTTCAAGACACACCACGTCACCGCTTTCTAGATCAATCTCCGGCTGGTAGTACAGCTGAAACTCATTTTTGCCGAGTGCTCCCCGGAGTCCATGGGCCACCATCAGGCGCGTGCGCGCCTCTTCACTGAGGTCAGGGGTGTAGTGCCGCCAGCCGTTCTTGGCCTGCCGCTTCCTGTCGTACATCGCCAGATCGGCGTTTCTGAGCAGGTCGTCTGAGGTTTGACCGTCTTTTGGAAAACGGGCTATGCCGGTTGAGGCCGTCACATACACGTTCCGTCCAGTCACCGTGAAGGGTCTGTCGAGGGCCGTCTGAACCTGAAGGGCGACGGCCTCGCATAGGGCGTCTTCCGTAATCCCACCCACCACCGCGGCGAACTCGTCGCCGCCGATCCGGGCGACGAGCGGCTCGTCGCCCAGCGCGCTGCTCAGGACCTGGGCGATCTGCTGAAGCAGCGTGTCTCCAGCTTCATGCCCGAGGGTATCGTTGACCAGCTTGAAGCCGTCAATATCGAGATAGAACAGAGCGAAGGGCGTGCCTGCGCTGATCATCTCGCTCAGTTTGACCATCAGGCCCACGCGGTTGAGCAGGTCGGTCAAGACGTCGTGATGGGCCAGATACGTCATCGCCTCGGCCTGCGTTCGCTGCTGGCTCGCGTCCTGCTGTGCCCTTATCGCCTGCGTCTGGGCCTCCAGCCGTTCCAGCGCCAGTTCGAGACTGGCGATCACGGTCTCCAGAATGACCCGGTCGGTGCGACTCCAGGTGCGCTGCTCAAACAGAGCCACCGCGAGAATGCCCACAGGTTCCCTGCGCTGCACCACCGGGAGGCTGGCATGCGCCTTCAGATGTTCGACCAGCTCGGCCGGGGTGTCACTGCCCTGGGCATATCTATCCTGGTACAGCGGCTGCCGGGTGGTCCAGGGCAGATCCAGGGTCGGTGTTGCTCCCACCCGCGGCCCCGCATCGACGAAGGCCTGAAGACCAGCATTTCCGAGGGCCCCGACCTGCACCCGGTTGCGCCAGTGGGCGCCGTCCCGTTCGTAATACACGATGTTCCCTGGGGGAAGTAAGGAGAGCATCACGTCCTGCGCCCGCCGAATCAGGGCATACGGATCATGCTGTACCGCTAAATCCCGTGTCAGTTCAGCAAATCCCTCTAGGGCTTGGGTTCGGGCCGTCAGTTCGACGTTCTGAAGCTGCAAGAGGGCCGTCTGGTTGGCCCGCTCCAGGGCCAGTCCCAGACTGCGGCCCACCGCCGTGAACATCGCCCGGTCGCGGGGAGTCCAGACGCGTGACTGCTGCGTCCCCGCCGTAAACATACTGAAGGGTTGGCCCTGTCTGAAGTAGGGGTAGAAGGCGGCCGCACCGTAGGATTCTGTGTGCGCCACGGCTTGTGCTTGAGTGTCCCAGTGCTCGGTAAAGCTTGGCCCGCAGGCCTGCACGGCGGTTACAAAACTGGGGGTCTCGACCGGCAGTCCGGCGCGTGCAAGCTGGGCCAACTGAGGAGCGATATCGCCGGACAGGACAACCGCTTTCCACAACTTGTCTTCCAAGACATAAAAACTGACTGAAAGCTCAGGCAAGAAGGTTCGCATGACTTTTTGAGCACACAAGGTCAACACACTCAAGTCCAGTTCTGTCCCGACGGCCTCGGTGAGGGTGACGAAGGCGGCCAAGGTCTCCGCGCGGGTCTGTGACTCCACGGCCTGCTGCCGCAGTCGAGTGGCCAGCTGCAAGCGATCCAGAGCCACGGCACCCTGACCGGCCAATGTGTAGAGAAACCGGCGTTCTTCAGGCGGGAAGTGGTGTGGCTCAGTGAAGACCAACATGATCACTCCGAGGGCTCGGTCGTCCAGCACCATGGGGATGACTGCGGTAGCCACCACCGCAATCCAACCAAGCGGAGCGTTCAGGTCTGGATAAGCAGTGGTCAGGGCGTCTTGGTGCTCGAAGTACAAGGCTTTGCGCTGGCGCAGCGCGTCGTCTGTGGGAGCAAAGTCGTGGAGGGTACCGGTTTGCCAGAGGGTCTGTTCACCTTTCGCGTAGCCCTGTGTGGCGGCGACCGTCAACCCGGCACCCATGTCGTTCACCAGTAGAACGACGCCCGCCACCGCGCTTAGCGCCTGGAGGGCAGGGTGCAAGACGATCTGAAACACTTCAGTTGGCGTGCGTGTGCCCGCGAGCGCTTCGGTCACGCTTTGCAGGCGCTCGCTGAGCGCAAGGGATCGGAGCGAGCTGGGCTGTTCGGACATAGGACACCCTATCGTGACACGCTTGAGTTCCCTATCCACTGCTGACTCCCCATCAAGGAGAGCCAGCAGTCGCCTGGCCAAGGTCAGGCAAAAGGGAAGGCTTTTGCCGTGAGCAGTGGAGGACAAGCGGCTGTTCAGTCCGCGGAGAACTTCGGTAGTCGCTGGCTGAATGCCGTTGTCCAACAGAACCTCTGACAATGGGCGCAAGAGCAGTTCATCTCGGAGAGGCCTAAAGCACAAGGCGCCCGAACACCGAGTGCTTAGGTGGCCAGCCCCGCACTGTCCCCATCCTCCGTTCGGCCCCCTACTGGATGCCCGCTTGAGGCCACGCACGAGTGGGTGGAAGAACCTTGACATGCTCAAAGGGAACATCCCGACTGACCACCGAACCCATCCGCCTGACCTCGCCACCATGAAACTCGTGAAGCCTTAAGGCCTGCAACCGGCAGACCATCAGACCGTGGCCGCCCTGTTTAACCTCCGGACGGGCGACTGCGAACATCTCTGCGGCCTGTACAAACGAGCGACTGCGGTGCTGCTGCAGGTCAAAGCACCCACCTGAAGTTGCGCTGACACCAGCCCAACTGTGCCGTGCACCGCGAACCATCCTTCAGCGGGTATCAGCTGAGGTGATTCTGCACGGTCCCTAGACGCCGAGACGTTCGTCTGAGGTGGAGCAGGAGGTCATTGCTGCGGCAACTCACTGGCGTCGGTCTACGTTTGCGCTGGGTTATGGGATGCCTCTTATGATGGAGGTTGAACGCCGTGGGTGCAACACGCACCGAACTCCAGTTCAGATGAGGTCGATAGTGCCTCCTCACTGAGTTAAGGAGCACCCTCCAGTGAGAGGCCCCCTGCCTCAGCGTCGGCTTCGTCTTGCAGGACTCGGAGTTCGGAGATGGAAGTGCTCTTTGACGCGGTCTCCAACAGCCGCATCATCCCTGCAAAGACCTGGGCCTCGGGGAAAGGACTGCGGGCCAACACATGCTGGGTGTGCAAGATCGCACTGAGGGTCACTTTGCGCTGTGCTTCCAGGGGGTTCACGAGTGCTCCTCAGGCCAAGAAGGGTCGGGGGCGGTGAATGGCCTGGGTCAAGTACTGAGCCGTGCGATGCACACGCTGAAGTTCACGCGGGCAGCCGGTGGAGCGGAGATACCACGTCTTAAGCCACGCCGCGAGATCGGCATCGCGTGGAGAAGCGGCCAGCACAGCCAAGGCTTCAGCGACTTGTCGTTGGGTTCGCTCATGCTGGAGAGGCGTCGGCAACTCAGGGGCAGTCGCTGGAGGGGGCATGGGCTTCAGAGTAGGTAATACGTTCGCCCAGACCATGACCCCCGTGTAAAGGCCGGGTTGAGCGTTAAAGGCGCGCTCATCTCTGCTAGCGAAAGGCCACGGCGGCCAGGCGGGGTGATCCGATTCTCATCAAGCTCAACTGTAGTCACACGGTTGAACTGGGTGGGTTCTGGCAAGTTGATCGCGGTAGGCTACTCGTCCGTGACGGATCGCAAACCCTACCGCCATCGCTTCCCGCTGAGCATGATCCAGTATGCCGCCTGGCTTCATCACCGGTTCTCCCTCAGCCAACGTGACGTTCAAGAATTGCTCCAGCAGCGCGGCATTGCCGTCAGTCACGAAACCCTGCGCCAGTGGAACATCAAAGTTGTACCGCTCCTCACTGAAAAAGTGCGACACCGAGAACCCCGCCCATGTTCTCAGTGGTTTCTGGATGAGGTCTGCATCGAGATCAAGGGCAAAAAGTATTGGTGATGGCGGGCCGTCAATGACTCCCGCGCAGTGCGAGACCTCTTGTAGCAAGCTCGGCGAGAGACCCAGGCGGCGAAGACCTTCTTCGGAAGACTATTGGCGAATGACGACGTCCCAGACGTAATCCACACTGGCAAGCTCTGGAGCAGCCATTCGAGCCCTTCCTGTGCTTCATAGCGTGGAGCACATCCAGGTCATTTCAACGGCGCGCTGCAATAACCTCATCGAATGGCGGCATGCAGTTGATGTAGCCGTCTGAAGTTCAGACGGCCGCTGAGACCCTACTCAGTCCTTCGCTGGTTAACTTGCCAGAACCAGGTAAGGAGAGTTTGGCGCCGATGCAAGCAGGGCCAGCCCTGCTCACGCGGTTCCGCCTGAATCCGGGGCATGCCAGATCGCTCTTTGCTGGTGGCGTCCATTTGCTCCATCTCAACGGTGAGCGCCGCGTCCTAAAATATGCGTGTTGGTTGGCCTTTCTCGCCACGTAAAGAATTCACATGTGGTGACGTCCAACACGTGGCGCTGCCAATCGCAATCCGTCCCACGAGACAGCCATCACATGTCCCGCTAGGAGCCGTGTCTAACAGCAAACTTAGGCGCAGGCTTGGCTTGCTGCCCGCGCCTGAATTCCACCGATCAACAGTTCAATTTGATTGTGGTACCGGGTGGCGGAGGCCATCACGCGCTGCTGGGCCAGCTCGGTGATGGCTGGATAGTGGCCGGGACGTTCCTCCATGAAGGCCAGCAGTTCGGCATAGTCAGGCTCAGGCGCGCCAGTGTTCCGTTCATCGCGCAACATGCTGTAGACATTAAGCAGGGTATTGCGGGATGTGACCCAGATTTCGTGATCCGCAACCCCCGCATCACGAACAGTCGTCACAATGAACTCCAATAAGCGGAATTCAGCATGGGTAGGCTGATGAGGCGAGAAGAGATAGGCACCGATGTGGCTGTGATCACGGGTGAAGTTACGGAAGTCTAGGGCGAAGCGCCGGAGACGATCCTGCCACTTCCCTGTCGTAGGAAGCTCGAATCCACCCATTACTTGAATGTACGCCGCGCGCAGCAGATCTTCTTTGGTAGGGAAATAACGGTAAAGAGCGCGAGGAGTCACCCTCAACGCCTCCGCCAGCGGGCGCATGCTGATGTCCTCGAGATGGTGGTCACGCATCTGCTGCAGGGCCGTGTTCACGATGAGTTCACTACTGAGGTTCGGCGCTTCGAGACGGGCCATGACTCAATTGTAGCGGTTGATGATTGACAAGTACACAGTGTGTACCTATGGTTGTAAACACTGTGTACGCGAGTATGGGGTCTGCCCGATTTCCACGCCAATGTCTTTTCCCGCAACTGGAGGTTTCCTATGCATCAGAAGGTTTTAACTCTATCCCTGCTCCTCTCTCTCGTCATCACAACCGCCTCCGCCCAGACCCCAGTCGCCCTTACGTTCACGCAGCACGCCGTACTGCAGCAGACCACAGGGCTGGCGGCCCCCCTCAACGCTCTTATCGGCAGGCTGAGCCAGCAGGGATTGAACCCACATAATGTGGACGACGCCTATCAACGCGGGGGACTCTTGCGGCCGACGCCAATTCCGCGCGGAAACCAGCCCTCCGGTAGTGCTCCAAAAAATTCTTCAAGCGGCGTTGCGAGCCTTCGCCGATGAGGTGAGTGTAGACCAAGGCGTGGCGTAACCCAGCGCCGAGTGACGGCGCTGGTGGTTGTACCAGCGGTGAAAGTCTGGCATGGCCGTTCGAACTTCAGCCATCGTCTGCCAGTCGTGACGGAAAGCAAATTGATATTTGTAGGTTCTGTTGAGTCTTTCTAGAATTCCGGTGCCGCCTGGTTGGGACACTTT
>NZ_KB899779.1 GCF_000378445.1 Deinococcus aquatilis DSM 23025
GGCCTCCGGAACCTCGTGCGGACATTCGCCCGCATCCATGAGCGTGGGGAGGCGGAAGCCCTTCAACTCATTGGGCTTTTGAAACCCAGCCAGACGCTCAATTCACAAAGTGTCGGGTATTGAGCCCAGGGCCACCACACTCCAGGCCCGGTGACAATCTCATGTGAGGGTCATCGCCTGCAGAGCCTGTAGCTCGGTGAACCAAGCATGAGAATCACCACCTGAGCAATTTGAGAGGCATCCAGTGGCTGTCGTGAAAACCAGCGCCGATATAAGAGCGCACCCAGAAACCCGGCAATCAGTAGATCGACATCGATGTCATCTGACAACGCTGCCCGAGTCCTTGCTGCGGTCAAGATCGTCCGAAGACCGGCGGCTGAAATAGAAGACCTTATGCAGCTTCTGGAGAAGCGCCACTGCGAGGAGTTCTGCGTCCGAGATTTTCTCGTGCGAATGAAGCAGTTTCGGTGGAAGGTGAGGCAGGGTCCAGTGACTGAGCGTGGTGAAAGCCACAGGGAGCGGCAGTAAAGTGAGATCGGGACGGCCCATCGTACCGTCCCTCTCGCATTGTCTGCCGCTCAGGTCAACCTCTTATGTAGTACGTCTGGGTCCATTCCTGATCAGAATGGAGATTGCCAGGCCAGTCCGAGCCGCCAAGTCCGCGTCAACCCTAGGTTCAACAAAACCGTCGAATAGACAGGACCAGCTCGGGCGCTCTTCTCGAAGACTGAACGCTATCAAAGGCCACCAAGCCTGCACCATAAGAGCCAGTGCCGAGAGAGCCCGACCTGCCCCCTTTTCTCCAGAAGGTTTTTATGTTTGCCCTCGGCCTGGACATCGGAAAAGACTCTCTGTACGCACATTTACAGCTCAACGAGGATCTAGAACAGTCACTCCATGACCTTCCGAACACGCCCACCGGATTCCAGCGTCTCCTGCATTGGGTAGGGCAACACGATGTGTCGCCGTCAGAGCTGCACGTGGTGATGGAAGCCACCGGCGTGTACTGGGAGCAGTGCGCGAACTTCCTGTTCGGTGCTGGCTGCACCGTCAGCGTGGTGAACCCCACCAGCATCAAATACTTCGCCCGCGCCAAACTCAAACGGGGCAAGACAGACCGGATGGACGCAGCGGTCATTGCCCTGTATGTCGCCATGATGCGGCCGAGCACCTTGGTCACCGCCCAGTCCAGCGCTGCAAGAACTCAAGCAACTCGTTCGTGAACGCACGGCGTTGCAGGGAGCGCTGACACAGGATCAGAATCACCTGCACGCCTCAGAACGCCGGCAGCATGAAAGCCAGACGGTTGTGGCATTGCTCAAGACTCGCCTTGCCCTGCTGAAGCAACAGATCTTGGAGCTCGAAACGGCCATCCGTAGCCTCATACACGCGAATGACGCGTTGCGCGAGCCATTTGATTTATTGACCAGCATTCCTGGGTTCGGCTTGATCACTGCGGCGTCCGTGTTGGCAGAAACAAATGGGTTTGCCGTGCTGGAGACCGGCAAGCAAAGAGCAGCTCACGCTGGCATTGCTCCAGCGCCATTTCAGTCGGGCACGAGTGTCCATGGCCGAGGGCGCATTTCAAAGACAGGGAATGCTCACCTGAGGCGTTCCGCGTACCTTGCGGCCTTGAGTGTCACGCGAAACAAAGGGCATCTGGGTGACTTCTATCGTCGTCTGCGAGCCAATGGAAAGCCGCCCAAGGTGGCGTTGATTGCGCTCGGACATAAATTGTTGCGGACAGGTTTGGCCGTCGTGAGATCAGGGCAGCCATTCAGCGAAACGTACGTGAAACCAGCTTCACACCAGGTGTGAAGTGGTTCGGCGAACGGGCGACCACTGTAGACAACCTCCAAAAACTACGCTATCTATTCCCGGTCAATAACTGTGGTTGGGCGTTGCAGCAAGTTTAACCCCGCTCCTTGGGATAGAGTCTGAAGCAAGCAACAAACCGCAGGCTGATGGGGTCATCCAGGCAGATTCCATGCTGGTTCTATTGATTCACGCCCTCGAATTCATCTTTGGGAGGAACACCGTGCACAAGACCCTACTCGCCTTAAGCTTTGCGCTATTCGCTGGTTCCGCTCTTGCAGAAGGAACACTTGTGTTCGGGTTGGGCGGCGATCCAGTCAGCCTCGACTCGGGAACGATTAGCGACGGCAACTCGGCGCTGGCCCAAATCTTGACGTACGACTCTCTGGTGAAATTTAAAAAGGGAACCAGTGATGTGGCGCCCGGTCTGGCGCTCCGCTGGACATCAAATGCCAATGCAACCCAGTGGACTTTTATTCTTCGTCAGGGCGTCAAGTTTCAGGACGGAACGCCCTTCAACGCAGACGCAGTAGTGTTCAACGTCAACCGGTGGTGGGACCCCAATGCCCGCGCCGGAGCCAAGGAACAGACCAAAACGTTTACGTCCTGGCAATTCATTTTTGGAGCCTTCAAGGGAGACAAGGACAGCCTTCTGAAAGAGGTTCGCAAAGACGGTCCGTACAAGGTGACCTTCGTGCTCAACCGTCCGTTCAATCCTCTGCCGGAAGCCCTTGCCACGCCCTTTTTCGGTATCGCATCGCCGACAGCCGTGACGAAAGGAGGCGCAAAATACGGTACCCCGGCCTCCTTGCCAGTCGGAACCGGCCCATTCCGGATGCGTTCCTGGACCACAGGTGATCGCATCGTCTACAGCACCAACACCGACCATTGGGGAAAGAAAGCGTCCTACGATCAACTGATTTTGCGGTTCATCAAGGACCCCAGTGCCCGGTTCAATGAGCTGCGTGCTGGAGGCATCGATTTCACGAGTGATCTCAACCCTGACCAGTTGGGGGCCGTGCAGGGCAACAAAGACCTAACGGCGGTGATCGTGCCTTCATTCAATGTGGGCATGATCAGCATGAATATCACCAACAAATACCTCGCCAATCCTAAGGTGCGGCAGGCCATCAGCATGGCCATCAACAAAAGGGAAATTGTTCAGGCCTTCTGGGGCAGCCTTGGCGTGACAGACGCCAGCTTTTTGCCCCCTGCGCTGAAATGGGCCAACAGCCGAACCGTGCCTGCCGATTACAAGTTTGATCCGGCGGCGGCCAAGAAACTGCTGGCCGAGGCAGGCTATCCAAACGGCTTCAGCCTCGATTTCTGGTACATGCCTGTGAGCCGCCCCTACTTCCCTACACCCAAACCTATTGCGGAAGCAGTGGCCGCCGATCTAGGGGCCATTGGGATCAAGATGAACATCAAAACCGAGGACTGGGCCAAGTATCTTGAAGACCGCAACAAAGCCCCGGGATTTGACATGTACATGATCGGCTGGACCGGTCCGTACGCTAGCCCCTACAACTTTTATGGCTCCTATTACGGGGAGAGCGCGTCGCTGGACAGCGGTTACAACAACAAACGGCTGGATGACCTCATGGCCGCCGCCGCCGCCGCGAAGACCCGTGCAGACAGTGCTAAGGCCTATGCGGAGATCCATCAGATCACCTACGGCGCCAACGTCCGGTTGCCCATCGTGCATTCCCAGCCTCTGGGAGCAGCCAGAAACTACGTGAAAGGCTGGGTCCCGGGTCCATCCTTGCTTACGCCCTTTGAGGAGATCACCATCAAGGACAAGAAATGACCTCCTCAGCCCAAGGAGAGCACAGCAACGCCCGTGGGTCGGGGATGGCAGAGGTGGCCGCCATTGAAGAGCAGGTGATCGCTTGGCGCCGTCATCTCCACCAGCACCCCGAGCTGTCATTCCAGGAACACCGTACCGCCGAGTATGTGGAAACACAGCTCCGCAGCATGCCCGGCCTCGATATCCGACGTCCCACGCCAACGAGTGTGCTGGCTGTTCTGCGCGGCGGTGCAGGCCCAGGCAATACGGTGTTGCTGCGTGCAGACATGGACGCCCTGCCGATTGAGGAAGAAACGGACCTTCCCTACACCTCACAGAATGCCGGGGTGATGCACGCCTGCGGCCACGACGGGCACACGGCGATGCTGCTGGGCGCGGCCAAACTATTAAGTGAGCGCCAGGCGGCACTGCGCGGGGAGATCCGTTTTATCTTCCAGCACGCCGAGGAACTGTTTCCCGGAGGCGCACAGGAATTGGTCGATGCCGGCGTCATGGAAAGAGTCCAGTACGCCGTGGGAACGCACCTGTTCTCCTCCATCCCGGTGGGAATGGTGGCTCTTAAAGACGGTCCGCTGCTGGCCGCTCCCGACGCCTTTGAGATCGCCATTGTTGGTCGGGGCGGTCACGGGGCTCAACCCAACACCGCAGTGGATCCGATTGTGATCGCCGCCCAGGTGGTGCTGGCCTTTCAGACCATTGTGGCGCGGCAGATCGATCCCCTCCAGCCCGCCGTTCTCAGCGTCACCACCATCCACGCCGGTACTGCGCACAACATTATTCCCGAAACCGTCACGCTGACAGGCACGGTTCGGACGTTTGACACAGAGTTGCGAATCACCATTCCGGCCCTCATGGAACGCCTGCTCAAAGGGATCACCGAGGCTTACGGGGCGTCTTACCGCTTCGAATACAACCAGGGATACCGGGCACTGCACAACGACCCGCAGGTCACGGAGGTGCTGCGTGAAGTGGTCCGCGAGACCGTAGGCGCAGGCGTCCTCTTTGAGCCGCCTGCCAACATGGGTGGAGAGGATTTCAGCGCCTACCTGACTAAGGCTCCGGGGACCTTTGTCATCATTGGCGCCGGCAATGTCGATGCGGGCATCACCGCGCCGCACCACCATCCGAAATTTGCCATTGACGAACGTGCGCTGGGCACTGGAGTGGCCATCCTGGTCGGAGCCGCCGAACGGCTGAGCGTATTCGCAGGGTCTCCAAACAGTTCGGGCCATGCACATTGAAGCCCGGCTCCGCGACCTCGGCTTCAGTCTGCCGCCCCCGCCTCAGCTGCCAGCAGGCACACGTCTGCCATTCACCGCCGTCCGCCTGATCGGGGATCGGGCGCTGATCTCCGGTCATGGGCCACAAGCACCAGATGGCACGCTCGCTCCACCGGGCGGCAAGGTGGGCACTGAGGTCACCGCAGAGCAGGCCCATACAGCGGCCCGTCTGGTCGCGCTCTCGGTCCTTGGCAGTCTGCAACGCGCCCTGACCGATCTTGACCGCATCACGGCCTGGGTCCGGGTTCACGGCATGGTCAATGCCGCGCCGGGCTTTACAGCGCTGCCAGACGTCATTAACGGCTTTTCAGATCTCATTCTGGAGGTGTTCGGTCCCCAGATCGGCCAACATGCCCGGTCGGCGGTCGGCATGGCCGAGCTCCCCTGGAATATCCCGGTCGAGGTTGAGGCAGAAGTAATGTTCCGGCCCTGATGAAGCGGATGCCGCTCTTTCAGGGCACGAGCGACTCCCTGAAAAACCGAACGAGGTCGCGCCGAGCCGCTTCCCGGGCTTGTGGATGAGGGGCCGACAACCCCTCGCCTCCCTTCCCCTGGTACAAGAAGGGGTCAACATAACGGTAGGGCGCTTCCAGCATATTGAACCCGTGCTCGGCGTCAGGGTAGACCTGAACGGTGACGAGCGCGCGGTCGACCACGTCCAATGAGGCGGCCAGTCGCGGTGCTGTGTCTGCGTCTGCATCGTAACGGTCCCGACCTCCGGTAAAAATCTTGACCGGGGTTCCCGTCAGATTCCCAAATTCGTAGCCCGGTACCCTGTTGTAGATCCAGCAGGCTGGATAGAAGGCGGCGTGCGCTGCGAAGCCCTCGCCTGCGGGCAGGTATTGGGCGTTGTACCGCTGGGTCGCGCTCAGCATCGTGACGACACCTCCCCAGGAAAAGCCCATGATACCGAGACGTCCGGCATCTACCTGTGGCAGGTCTGCCAGGAAGCGGTAGGCGCCGTAAGCATCGGGCAGGTTGTCCCAGGCGGCTTGAGGTCGTCCTTCCGATCCACCTGCGAGACCACGCGCCCCCCACATGTCAATTTCAAGTGTCACAAAGCCCGCCAGGTTCAGGTCAAGGGCATGCAGTACACCCCGCGAGTCTATGCCGGCCGAGCCGTGCAGAATCACGACGGCAGGCAGCGGTCCAGACACGCCCTGTGGCACCTGGAGTTTGCCAGAAATCTGCAGTCCATCAACAGAGGCAGCAGGGTACGACACGAAAGTGCTGTACAGGGTTGGGTAGTCGGGGAGCGAGGTGTCGAGGAGGTTCAAGCTTAGCTTGGGGCTATCAACGTCACTCATGAATTGTCTCCTGGGGTTTGGTCACGGATGAGGTTAAGGCTCACGAGATCGGCAGGAAGTGGGGAGACTTGGGAACTCTTGCTCACCGAAAGGATGGAGCTAAGGTCCTGACCAGCGGCACAATGTTGCGGAACTCCGTCCCTGAACCGCCGCTTCAAGTTGAACGCGGCTCAGATCATCAGTCTTCAACGCTGGAGCCTCGCTGCTCCCAAGAGGGTCACAAGGCCGTGGATGGAACTGAAGAGGCGACAACTTCAGTACTGGACATCTTAGGTTTTTGATCGACTGAGACGCCACTGTTCATTTTCTAGCGTTGACCACATTTGGGGCAGCACATGAGCGGCATCACTGGTTTGTGACGACCCACGATGCCGCTCTCGCTGAGCCTACCAAGCTTGTCGACCTGTTGAAAGTCCGAGTTCCCTTCCTCCGGCGCGACACGCTGCAGCGTGTCGCTGACGTGATCGAAGCCCTGATTCAAGCGCAATCGACCTGTCACCGAGTGTTGGGCACGTTCCTCCCCAATGAAGCGTCGCCTGAAGCCCGAAAAAAGCGGATACACCGGTGCTTTCAAGATGAGCAACTGACGGATGACGTCTTCCTCCAGGTGCTCTTCCCTTTGTTACCCCCAGGAAAGCTCGTTCTCGCTCTGGATCGAACCAACTGGGCCTATGGGAGCCAGCCCCTGAATCTCCTGGTCTTGGGCGTCGTCCTACACGGCTTTACCCTGCCTCTGGTCTGGACGGCGCTCTCCCACCAGGGCAGCAG
>NZ_KB899780.1 GCF_000378445.1 Deinococcus aquatilis DSM 23025
GTCCCGAGACGCTGCTTTGCGAGGTAGGCATCAACGGTTTCAATGTGAATCCGATACAACCGGGCGACGACTTGACGGGGCTGTCCGCCTTCGATCGCAGCCACCACCCGTTCACGCAAATCCAGACTGTACCCTCGGCCTCCCACTCGTTTCACGTCATCATTATGACAAATGCTCTAAAGAGAATCGCTTACTTCGTAGCTTGGACGCACTTGGCATTGGACTGGCGCCGTGCAGTTCACTGGAACGTAGATTTCTGACGGGCGTCATTCAGGCCTATCAAACACTCCCACTCACTGCTGGGCGCAGCCAAGCCCGGTGGCGCGCTGACGAGTACAGTACCTCTGTGAATCAGGGTGCGCTCACCAGCCGAGCCTTGCGGCACCTCCTCGACAGCAGCCCGGCCTGGTCCAGGCGGCTGCAACAGGAGCTCCTGACCCCGCCCCTTCGACTCCCCGCCGTCACAGCCGGCCCCCACCCGTGGCCTGAACCGCCGGACCCGGCCACGGAGGACGCCGTGCTGGAACTACTGCGTTGGCAGATCGAGGCGTCCACTGGCCACCCTCAACCCGTCACCGTCCATGACCTCCACCTCGGCGCCGCTTCTCCCGCCTGGGGCACCCGACTTAAGGATCTTGCCCGGCACGTTCAAGGCCGGCGTGATCGCTTTCTCTTGCATCAAGCATTCACCCCAGAAGATTTTGCCATGACCCTCCGTTGGACCCTAGATTCGGTGTCTCCAGACCGGGTGATGCCCGTGAAGAGCTTGCCGAGGCAGGAGCAACACTTGACCTGGTTGCTTGGCGCACCTTGGCCGAACGCGCTGCTCACGCTCGCCAGCGTGGCCCGCCCTCAGTTAGGCGACCTCCTGATGCACAATTGCACTGTGTTTGTCCGCGTGCAGTGTGGGCTAAAAGTCGAGTTGCCTTGGCGATTGGTCCTGGGTGCCGCTGCTCTGGCTGCCGCTCACGCCACCCCGACCCAGGATCCCGGGAAGATCCGCGTGGGGCTCTGGAGCGTACCGCATTCGGCCCTGCTGACGGTGGGTCTCCTCGACCTTGTGCCAGAAGCGGCTCTCCCCAAGCTCCTGCAAACGTTTGGACCCTGGATCAACCAGACCGACTGGCGAGCGCTCGGACGGGTCCACTCGTCGGGACGGTTGCCTGTAGGTGTCCTGCGGCACCTGCACCCGGTTTTGGCGTTGCAGGCGGTGAACAGTCAAGCCAAAGCGATTGGCACTCAGCTTCAGCAAGCTGCCTTGGCGAAGAATGCCCCAGCACTCCGCCGGGAGCAGACTTACCTGTACGAAGTCAAGGCACGCGCCGCTCAAGTCATGCTAGACCAGCGGGTGCTCCAGCCCGTCCGGATAGACCGCGGCGCCCTCTTGGTGATGGGGGAGACTCCCATAGGGCCGCGCAGCTTTCATCTCCTGCTGGACCGGTTCGGATCCTACGCCGCGCAGATCAGTGCGGAGACCAGCAGTCTTCCCGGACGCATTCAGGATGCAGAAGCTGTGCTGGCGCAGTATGACCTGACGCGCGCCTTGGCCCTGCTCACCCGGATCATTGCCCGCAAAAGGATGCCGAGTGGATGACACAAGAGCGAAGAACCCCAAGGTTAGCCCCAGGTCACCTCGTTCAGGCCAAATGGCTTTAGGGTGAGGTGTGGCGGCCACATCACCGATCGAACGGCAGCAACGCTGGATGCTTACTGGCGTAATGGTACTGGCTGTTCTTGCGGAAGCTGGCGTGGCCTACTTGCTGGTTCATGATACCCTCACGTCAGGCCTATGCCCAAGGGCAAACCGGAACCATTTCGTGGTTCCGGTTGCTGTTTGCTCAGTCCTGCTGGGGAGGCGAAGCCAACGTTCGCCCACCAGAACCGAATCGTTCACCCAGGGTTAGGTCTGGCCGCCCGTCATTTCTTGCCCGGAACGGAGACATTATTCAGCGCCCCCGTCCCAAGGGGGTTGGCGATCCAGCCCTTGACATAGGTCCGCGCCGCACCGAGCGGTTGGCTGTGTACAATCGGAATCCGGTAGTTGGCGTTGTAAGTCATTTCATGAATTTGTGCGTAAATTTTTGCTTTATCGTCCCGCGCTACGGTGGCCCGTCCCTTTTCCAGGAGGGCGTTGAGTTCCGGCGGGTTCCAGTTAATATCATCGCTGCCACCGGGACCATAGAACGCCGAGTAGAAGTTGTCCGGATCACCGTAGTCGCCGGTCCAGCCAATCATGTAGATATCGAAGCCCGGTTCCTGGTAACGGTCTTTAAGGTACTTGGCGTAATCCTCTGTTTTCAGATTGACTTTGATCCCAATCGCCGACAGGTCTGCGGAGATGGCTTCAGCAATCGGTTTGGGCAGAGGGAAGAATGGACGGGCAATGGGAAGGTACCAGAAGTCCAGCGTGAAGCCGTTCGGGTATCCGGCGTCTGCCAGCAGCTTCTTGGCCCCGGCAGGGTCAAATTTGTATTCGGTGGGCACCTTCTTGGAATTCGCCCACGACAGCGCTTTTGGGAGAAACGAGGCGTTTGAGGTGCCCAGCCCATTCCAGAATGCCTCGACGATGGCCGGTTTATTGATGGCCATGCTAATAGCCTGCCGGACCTTAGCGTTTTTGAGGTACTGGTTGCGGTTGTTCAGGCTGATGAAGCCCACGTTGAAACTGGGGCGCAGCACCACCTGAAGATTTGAATCTGCCTTGAGGGCTTTGAGCCCGTCCGGGTTGATATCACCCACCAGGTCAACTGACCCGGCTTTGAGTTCATTCAGGCGCTGTGAAGCGTCCTTGATGCCCCGCACGATCAGCCGGTCCACCTTGGCCTTGCTGCCCCAGTAGTTCGGATTGCGGTTGTAGGTGACGCGGTCACCGGTCGTCCAGGTGTCAAAGATAAACGGTCCCGTCCCGATGGGCTTGCTGGCAGGCGTGCCGTACTTTGCCCCCTGTGCCTTTATGGCTGTGGGACTGGCGATGCCGAAGAACCCGGTGCCCACCACCTGGGCGAACACGGTGGAGGGCTTGTTCAGGTCAAACCTCACCGTGTAGTCGTTGACTTTTACGATGCTTTTGATAATGGCATTGGGCTGGCCTTTAAAGCCTCCCAGCAGGGACGTGACGATGTCATAGGTTCGTCCCTGATCGCGGTAGCCGTTGGGTGCTGCTGGATCCCAAAAGCGGTTCCAGTTGAAGAGCACTGCGTCGGCATTAAAGGGTGTACCATCATGAAATTTCACATTGCGCCGGAGGTTGAACGTCCAACTGGTGGCAGTGGTGTTCGGTTTCCAGCTGACGGCCAGGGCAGGTCTGGTGTCGGTGGTGCCGTCCACAAAACCGACCAGGGTGTCGTACAACTGGAGCTGATAGATCACGCTGACGCCGTCGGTGATGTTGCCGGAGTCGAAAGTGACGGGGTCACCGTTGGCGGCGTACACCAGGGTGGCGGCGGTCGCCTGTCCCGCAGTGGCGAGGAGCAGGGCAGTACATAAGGGAAACAACCGTTTCATATTAACTCCATACGCTGAGAGACTTCAGTTCATGTGTTGCGCAACTTGACCAGGCTTGGTTCCGCCAGCCTGCATCCTGACTGTAGCGAAAGGGGAGATTGTGCTGCCTTAATCCGGGTCTGGGTATAACGACGCTGACGGGTCCCAGGCATGACGAACAGTCTTGGCAACCCACGGACATCATCGAGTACCCACCAGGCCGGGCAGGGTGCCTTGCAGAGGAACACATGGACGTGCTGGACATCCTGAGCATCACACGCGCTTGTGGTTGATAGGGCGTACGTTGCAGGTGTCCGGCACCCCCACAACCTGTCGCACCTGCGCGCTGCAGGCCTGGACATCAGCTCAGCAGAGATCAGGACGATCGACTGTCTCCGGTTCCGTAGTTCGTCAGGACATAATCGACGTCCTTATCGCCTCGCCCGGACAGATTGACCAAGATGCTTTCCGAGGAAGGGGTCTGCCTCGCCAATTCGATTGCAAACGCCAGCGCGTGGCAGCTCTCAAGGGCCGGTATGATTCCTTCTGCCTTCGATATCCTGAAGAAGGTGCTGATGACCTGCTCGTCAGAGATACTCGCGACGTTCAGTCGATCCACCTCGTGCAACATCGCGATCTCCGGCCCAACACCCGGATAAACCAGCCCGGACGCCACCGACGATACCAGGGTCGGGGTGCCGTCCTCGTTCTGCAGGACGACAGACTGCGCGCCATGCAGCGTTCCGGGGCTTCCGAAAGAGAGTGTCGCCGCATGCTCTCCGGGCTGATCTGACTTCCCAAGTGGCTCCACGGCATGGAGAATGACATTGGGCTCGTCAAGGAACCCCGCATACATGCCCATCGCGTTCGATCCGCCCGCCAAGCAGGCCACGACGTGGTCGGGAAGTGAACCCCCGCTGAGAGACAAGAACTGTCCACGGGCCTCTCGCCCCACCACGGATTGGAGATCCCTCACGATCATGGGGAAGGGGTGCGGCCCGATCGCCGAACCGATGGCATAAAGGGCGTGGTCGCGTTGCTCGACATAGGCGTTGAAGGCGGAATCGCTCGCCTCCTTCAGGGCTGACTGCCCAGCCGTTGCGGCAACGACCTGGGCGCCGAGAAGGCGCATGCGTCCGACATTCGAGCGTTGTTTCTCAATGTCGACCTCGCCCATGTGGATTTCGCACTCAAGACCAAAATAGGCAGCCGCAGTTGCCAGGGCGACGCCGTGTTGGCCGGCTCCTGTTTCGGCGATTAGCTTGCGCTTCCCCATCTTGCGGGCGAGAAGCGCGAAGCCCACGCAATGATTGATCTTGTGGGCACCCGTGTGATTCAAATCCTCGCGCTTGACGAAAATGCGCGCGCCACCGACCTCCTGTGTTGTGTTCTCGAGATAGTGGATCGGTGTCGGGCGTCCCTGAAGACCGATCCGAACCTTTTCCAGGACATGTTGAAAATCAGGCGTGTCCCGCAGTGCCTGATACGTCGACGCGAGTTCCGCGAGCGCAGGCCATACCTCGGGCGGGTAGTGATTGCCCCCAAACCGTCCATAATACCCGTTTACATCAGGGTATCTCATCAAGTAAGCACGTTCATCCTGCGGCATCTTGAACCTCCAACTATCGATCCCGAGGTTACGTGACCCATCTGATGCCGTATTGAACATGATTTGCATGTGCATCGGCACAGTGCCGGCGCGCTAGGAAGTTTGACCATGGTGCGTGGCGAAGGAGGTCAATCTCACGAGAGGGGTTGCTGGCGTGAGCTACCTTCCTTCCTGCGACGACCAATGTCTCGTGAAAGCGCACCGGGGGGCACGCCGAATACCTTCTTGAATTCTCGGGTCAGATGGGCCTGATCGCTAAAGTCCAACATGAACGCAACCTCGCTCAGGTCCGAGCCCTCGCAAATTAACTCCCTGGCCTTCGCGACTCGAACCTGCCGTAGATAGGTCTGAGGTGCCATTCCCACTGCATTGCTGAACGTTCTGATGAGGTGGCTCCTGTGCACCCCGAGTTCGCGAGCGAGTTCCTCGGTCCGCATGGCACGTGTGCAGTTCTTATGAATCAGCAGGCAGGCCCTGCGCGCTAACGGCTCAGGACTTTGCACTGCATCTGTCGAGAAATCACACCTCGCGACGATCTGCCGAAGGGCAGCCTCAATCGAGTTGCCCTCAATGACCGGCGTAAATAGGGTATCAATGAACTCAACTGTCGCTGAGCTCGTTCCAAGAATGGCGGTCTGGAAATGAAGAGGTTCATCGAGGCGTTCATGGTCGAGACACCCGATCAAAAAATCCTTGGATGGATACAAGGTTTCGTATTCAGCATTCTCCTCAGAGCAAGACGCCGAGTGAACCTCATATGGGTTGAAGAAGAAGACGTCACCCGCACGGGCAATTCCACTCCATCTTGCCGATCGAATCTCAGCCACGCCCTTCCTGAGGGCTACAATCGAGTAAGTGCTGTGCAGGTGGGGATCAAACTCGATTGCAGTCGCATGAGCGCGTAGGAGATTGGAGTGCGGCAACGCAAAGCTCATGGCGTTGACCTGTGTCATCGAAAGCCTCCTCTCGCTGCGCCTAGTACAGCGTTTTACAATTTAGTAGAGTCAGATATGCCTCGTTCTCTGCGTTACAAAGTGGAGTTAAGCCCTGAGCAGGAACAAAGCCTGAAAGCAATCACGACGAAAGGGAGCCACAAGGCGCGGGTCATGACCCGCGCCCAAATTTTGCTGATGGCCCATCGGCAGTTGGGCGATTTGGCGATCAGCGAGGCCCTAGGGATCAGCGTGCAGATGGCGCAATCGATCCGAAAACGCTTTGTGTTGGGTGGTTTAGACGCGGCGCTCTACGACGCACCTCATACCGGCCGACCCGCAAAGTTTACGGGCCAAGATCGGGCGGCC
>NZ_KB899781.1 GCF_000378445.1 Deinococcus aquatilis DSM 23025
CCCACATGACGCTCCACGATCACGTGGAGCGCCTACTCTGCCTATTGACCCTGGCGTACGTCTGGTGCGTGCTGGTGGGGGTTCTCCAAACCTGCACTGTGAAGGCGCACGGTCGGCGAGCCTGGAGTGTGGTGACGCTGGGCCTCCGGACCCTCGTGCGGACGTTCGTCTGCATCCACGAGCGTGGGGAGGCGGAAGCCCTGCAACTCATTGGGCTTTTGAAATCCAGCCAGACGCTCAATTCAGAAAGTGTCGGGTACTGAGCTCTGAGCCCTACCGCAGGACACGATATAGGCACAATGGCCCATTGGCTGGACACCACCGGCGATCAAGTTTAAGGTTGACATGTATTTGATAGATCAAATACATGTCAACAAGATTGAATAGGAGTCCAGATGAATCCACTCCCAATCGTGCACGTTATCTACGGTCCTCAAGGCGCTGGCAAAACCACCTACGCCCGGACATTGACTACCCAGACCCAGGGGGTACGGTTCTCCATTGATGAGTGGATGGTCACCCTCTACGGCCCGGATCTGCCTCAACCCCTTGACATCGCTTGGGTCATGGCGCGCGTTGCCCGCTGCCATACTCAGATTTGGACTGTGGTCCAGCAACTCGTGACCGTCCATACCCCCGTCATTCTCGACCTCGGGTTCTTGACCACTGATGACCGCGAGCGTGCCCGACAGTTGGCCATACACTGCGGCGCGGCCCCCACATTTCACCTGATTGACGCGCCAGCCGACCTCCGCCGCTCACGTGTGCTCCACCGCAACGAGATCCAAGGCGAAACATTCGCCCTGACCGTCACCCCAGCCATGTTCGACATGATGGAACGGGTGTACCAGCCACCAACCGCGTCAGAATTGGCCGAAGCACTTCATGGAACATCAGCACATGTCTGAGCCTGATCCGGTCGGACGTGACGCTCTTCACTTCTGCCTCAACCTGAACCGGGCGACCGCCGTCCTCACCCGTCACATTGATCACCGTCTCAGCGCCTTGCACGGTCTCAGTCTTAACGACTTCACAGTCCTGCACTCGGTGGCTCAAGCGCCTCAGGGCAAGGTGCGCCGCAGCGATCTGGCCACGCAGCTGGGGTTGACCGCCTCGGGGGTGACGCGGCTACTCCTCCCTCTGGAAAAGATTGGCTTGATTACTCGCCTGCCAGACATCCGCGACGCACGCATCAGTTACGTCGCCCTCACCCCCACAGGCAGTGAACTGCTCAGCCATGCCCTCTCCTCTGCAGCCCATATCAGCGAAGACCTCATCGGGCACGTGCCTGGGATGCAACTCCGGGCGCTCTCCACGCTACTTGATTCTTTGAAGTAAGCAGCGGCGACCCACATTTTTATTCCAACCGCCAGCACGTTGCCAACCTGTGGGGAAGAGGCCGGTCGGGACACCCATGCCGCCCTGTACACCGGATCACCCCCATGCCTGTGGGGAAGAGGGATCAGGAACTCATCGGGAACCGGGAAAGCCCGGATCACCCCCACGCCTGTGGGGAAGAGTCTGGGCCAACAGACCGGAACCCCACAGACCCCGGATCACCCCCACGCCTGTGGGGAAGAGAGGCGCACGACCGCACGCTCAGCGTTGGTGGTCGGATCACCCCCACGCCTGTGGGGAAGAGTGATTCTCCTTGGCTTTGTGGGCCTGTTCTTTCGGATCACCCCCATGTCTGTGGGGAAGAGTCCAGTGCCGTACCGAAGGCCACCAGATACACCGGATCACTCCCACGCCTGTGGGGAAGAGCCGGGTGAGGCGGTGACTGCAGTTCGGAACCTCGGATCACCCCCACGCCTGTGGGGAAGAGGGGGGCTTTGGTCGGGGAACGTTCCTCTGACACGGATCACCCCCACGCCTGTAGGGAAGAGATGACAAGGCCTACGCCAATGCGCTCCAATCCCGGATCACCCCCACGCCTGTGGGGAGGAGGACACAACCCGGTTGCGCTGGATCCACGCTTCCGGATCACCCCCACGCCTGTGGGGAAGAGGGGGGGCGCGATAGCCAGTAGCCCGGATTCCCCGGATCACCCCACACCTGTAGGGAAGAGTCCGGACGGAGACACGCGCCGCCATCAATACCGCGGATCACCCCCACGCCTGTGGGGAAGAGCCCAGCACCGTACCCAGACCGTAGGCCGGATCACCCCCACGCCTGTGGGGAAGAGATGCGAATGCTGGAAGCTGCCCCACCTCCGGTCGGATCACCCCCACGTCTGTGGGGAAAAGGTGTTTGTCGAAGTCGAAATTGGCGGCCAGCCCGGATCACCCCCACGCCTGTGGGGAAGAGAAATCACCGCACGTATCCCCAGGGTCTTTGTCCGGATCACCCCCACGCCTGTGGGGAAGAGTTCAAAGTCAATAGGGGCGTTTGTGGTGTTTTCGGATCACCCCCACGCCTGTGGGGAAGAGGACGGTGAACAAGCCGTCTAGGGCGTGTCGGCCAAGGTTCATCGCACTTACGACTCCCGTGACAGAAGGTCACGGAGGCGAAGCACTTCTGCCAACAAAGCAGGCACATCCTCACGTGCATGAGCGATGAAAATCGCGTTGTGATCACACTCGTCCTGGTAGGCCAGGGGTGGGTATTGGAGACACGTAATGGCGACGACTGACTCGCTGTCGATTGCTCCTTGAGCCAAGTGTGTGCTTTCCCGTCCATCGTCAATGTAGATCCCGAACGCACTGAAATCAAGGCGCGTGCGGCGCAAGTCATGCTAGACCAGCAGGTGCTTCGGCCCGTCCGGCTGGACCGCGGTGCCCTTCTGGTGGTGGGTGAAACGCCCGTGGGGCCGCGCGGCTTTCATCTCCCACTGGATCGATTCGGGTCGTACGCCGCGCAGATCGGCGCTCAGACCAGCAGTTTTCCTGGAAGCATCCAGGATGCAGAAGCTGTGCTGGCGCAGTACGACCTGACGCGTGCCTTGGCCCTGCTCACCCGGATCATTGCCCGCAAGAAAATGCCGGATGGATGACAGCCAACATCGACATCCGTTGTTGCTGTGGAGAGGACGTGCTGAGTGACATCAGACTGGCACCTGCAGGTGCAAGAATTCTTTCCTGGACAGCAGGAGCAAGATCACCTGCTGTCCAGGATGCCTCAGGCAAAATGCAAGGCGGCCCGACACCGGGTGCATCAGCGTGACCAAGCCGTTGCCTGTCAAGCGCACAGCTGGGACAAGTCAACCGAGAGATACTGGGTGTCAGGCCCAGCGAATGGACAACTTCACTCATCCCCAAAGACAAAATCCTGACCTATCAACAAATCTATCCCCCGGATCTCGCCACCATCGACGACCTCAAGTTTGAAGGTCTGCAACCTGCCGACGGCCAACCCGTCGCCGCCCTGTTCAACCTGCGCACGGGCGACCGCGAACAGCTCTGTGGCCTCTCCCGCCGATCAGACGCTGTGCCACTGCAATCCAACGAACCCGCCTGAGTTGGTCGCTCCTCCTGGCCTGTAGGGGCATCAAAGTGAACAGGAAAGCGGTTCCTCCTCAGGCCGAACGCAACGGCCGTCAACCTCGTCCAAACACGAGTCAGACGACTGCGCCTCTTTGTTTCCCAAGTGAGTGCAACAATCAATAGAGACCTGAGAGAAGGGGAGTACGAAAGGATCGAAAAGACGAGCGTTAGCACCCGTGTTCAGGGATGTTGACGTTACCCTGACTGTTGCACAGCCCAAAACACCCCTTAGTACACGAGGTCACTTCAAGCTTCGCACGGCCTCCTCCATTCAGCGGAATACACGTCCTAACCTCAATCGACTGAGTTGGCACCTTCAGTGTGAACGCCGTGTTCACGCGCTGTCACCAGACTTCAGCGCTCCAACACGGGCTCAGGTGAGGGATCTTCCTTCCAGTCGCGGTACGACCGATACGTCAGCCAGACCACCACGCCCAGTACACTGAGCACCACACCTCCTGGCACGGCCCAGGAGAACAGCACACCCGGTGGGAGCAGCGCCCCTGAGATCATGAACAGCGCACCCAGGCCCGTCAGCCACAGGGCAGCGCGGCGCTGTGAGGCAAACCAAGCCCGGCGGCTCAGGAAGACCCAGGGCGTCCGCAGTCCCACAAACACGCTGGGTTGAGTGCGGCCCATCACATTGCCCAGCAGAGTCAGCACCAACCCGGCGCCGATCAGGGCTGCGCGGCCCATTTCCCACTCCAGGGCATAAGCCAAGGTCAGCAGCAAGGCCAGTGCGCCCAGAGCCAGACGCGCGGTTCGCAGCACTGGAACATTGGCGCGGTCAGCACGCGAGAAGCGTCCGATGGCCCACAGCAGCGCAGCGGTGGCCAGACAAACGAGCAGAGGCACAAGCAAAGCCTCTAAGCGGGAACCGAAACGGTCCGGTGTGCCGTCGAGGCCCCAGTGCACCGGGACAGAGTGGGGCAGGCGTGGGTAGACCAGGGCCGCAACCACTCCAGAGCCGATAAAGCACAGTGTGGCAGGCCATTCTTTGATCGTCATCGCTTCTCCTTGTCCTGGGTTGACCCCTGTAGCGTCATCCAGCCTGGAACCGCTCCAAACAACTCGAACAGCCCCACTGAGACTTCTTGAAACACCGTGGTGTCCAACCGGTAGACCACAGAGGTGCCGCGCTTTTCGGACGTCACCAGGTCGGCGGCGCGCAGCACTGCGAAGTGGCGGCTGAGGGTGCTCTTGGCCAGTGGAAACAGATCGGCCAACTCGCCCGCCGTCTTCTCTCCACTGCGCAAGGTTCGTAAGATTTCCCGGCGGGTGGGATCGGCCAGGGCCTTGAAGACCTCGTTCACGGCATAGGGGCTTTTTTGCCGAGACTGACTTTCAGAAAAGAAACGACGGCGGGCAGCAGCGCGGGACTGAAGGTCACGGTGGGATCACCGTAGGACCGCTGATTCAGGGCCAGGTCGTTCCCAACCTGCTTGAGGACATGGTTCATGCCAGGAATGAGCAAGAGTTTAGCCTGAGGAGCGGCAGCGGAAAGCCGCCGGGCGTCGTCGGGCAGAACTTGGAGGTCACGTTTACCCTGGACGATCAGCACCGGGGCCTTGACCGTCTTGATCAACTGGGCAGGATCGTACTGGAAGGCCGAGATCAAGAACGGCTGTACGCTGGGGCGGAACAGTGCAGCCAGGACAGGCGAGACGGACGCCACCCGGCGGCCCGCACGCAGTTCGGCCAGGATACGGTTCACCTCGGCCACCAGCTCAGGGGGATTGGCCAGGTTGGCGCGGATTTGACGCTGCAAGACATTCGCCAAGTTCTCGCCAGGACCGGCCAGCGTGACCACTGCGTCCACCGGAGTCGAGTTGGCGACCGCCAAGGCAATCAGTGCCCCTTCGCTGTGTCCGGCCAGGCTGACGCCAGCAAAGCGCGGGTCAGCCTGCATCTGCCGAATCCACGCAGCGGCGTCGTTCACGAAATCTCCGAACACCAGGTCTTCTTCGCGGAGGGTTCGGCCGACGGCGGGGACGCTTCGACCGATGCCGCGCTTGTCGTAACGCACACTGGCGATGCCTTGTTTTGCTAGGCCTTGGGCGAGTTGCTTGAGGCTGTCGTTGGCTCCGGGAAGCCCAGCGCTGTTGCCATCTCGGTCGGTGGGGCCCGATCCAGCCACGATCAGCACGGTGAGCCAGGGGGCCGGGAAATCCGGCGTCTCCAGGGTGCCGTGCAAGGTCAGTGTCCCGACGCTCAGCTCGGTCGCTGTGGAGGCAGCCAGTGTAGAGCCGGTGAGGGCCAGGGTCAGGGCAAGTAGGGGGATTCGCACAGGGACTCCTTAGTTGCCTATTTCGCCAACTAACGAAATAGTAGACGCCAACTGGACTCCCTGTCAAGTGGAGACTCCCAACACTTGGACCATCCGAAGGAGAGGATCAGCATGGAGCTTGGGCGGCTTTCAGATCTGTCAGGGTAAACATTCGAGACCGCCAAGGGTTCAGCGAAGGGCGTTTGGAGTCTTGATCAGCGGGGCAACACCTAGTGGAGTGTCAACTTTGGTTTGGGGTTCTTTGATCTTGCTAGGGTTCTGTGGAGGAGGAGTTCAGTCTGACCGACAATGGAGACTGATATGACCGCCAGCAAAAACCACTACACCGCCGAGTTCAAAGAAGAAGCCGTGCGCTTGGTGATCAGCAGCCAGAAAAGCTGCGCAGAGATTGCTCGCAACCTTGGTGTGCCGCCCTATTTGGTGGTGCGCTGGAAACAGCACCACGAGCAGCAAGGGGCGGCGGGCCGCCCCCAGTTC
>NZ_KB899782.1 GCF_000378445.1 Deinococcus aquatilis DSM 23025
GGAATCCCCGCACGAGACAGCCCACCAATCCAGTCTTGGCCAATACATTCCCGGTCGGCATAGAGCACGGCGATCTCCTGGCAGGACAGAAGGCAAAGCACGTCGTTCATCAGGGTCAGCCGGATTTCGGTGCTGCTGCTGCCCCCATGGGGCAGCAGCTCGAAGAGGAGTGGAATGGCGACACCACGCCACAAGACAGCCAGCACCAGTGCGTTCACATCTGTCTGACCCAGCTTCCAATTCGTGCGGTCAATGATAAATTCTCGCTTCCGGGCATCCGGAAGCAGCCTCAGCACGACAGCGGCAAGATCAGCTGGGCACAGGGGATGGCGGTCGAAAAACCGCTCAATTCGGCGAATGACCGAGGACGCCCCTGCGCTTCCCGGGAAGCGCTCAGCCAGTTCTGCATGCCGGACGTCCTTGGCTTGAAGGAGTGCCAGGACGACGAGAGAAAGCAGCTCCACTTGGTGTTTGCGGTACTCCGGGAAATGAGCACAAAAGCAGCGCGTCAGATGGGTCAGCGTGGCAGGGGAGCTTTACCAGACCAGGCTGGCTCGCAACCCATCTTGACGCTACCCGCCCTCATTTTAACTGGGAGGCGGGAAAGCTCTTCATGCAGATTCACTCGCTTCTCCAGATACTTAGATCAACTGTTCTGACAAATTCCTTATACGTTGGGTCTTAGTTTTTATTAAAATATCATACATTAAGAAATAAAACCTGATACTTAATTCTTACATCAGGTCTACATCAGAAGAAGCACCTTTTACACCTGATTGGATTTCCTTCATCTAATGGAGGCCACAAACTGAGAGCTTGATGTGTCTAAATCAGGGCACGCGACAAAGCTTCCTAGGCCGCTAGGTAACTTTCTTATGCTCAAAGTCAACGCACTTTGAAGAGCTTTGTTGATTGTTTCTTGGAGGCTCATATGAAAATGAACGTTAAACTAGGAATGGCTGCTTTAACCAGTGTACTTTTGCTTGCCTCTTGCGGCGGCAATACACCTGTCGTGAATCCTCCTGCCGTTACCGTCGGTATGGTCACCCTACCCGCCAACCCCAACGGCTATACCCTCACCATCCGTGACAGCGCCGGAGTGGTTGTGGCTCCCGGCAACTACAACACCCTGACGCCCGGCACCTACACCGCCACCTACAGCAAAGACGGCTTTATTCCTGAAACTCAGACCTTCACGGCCACCGCAGGCGGCACGACCAATCTGGTTTACCCAACCTTGCGGCCCAATACGGTCAGCGGCGCGTTTTACATGGACGCCAGTGGCAAGATGGTGGCCATCACCTCAGCACCTGACACTTCAAGGAATTGACGTCCCAGAGGGCAGGAATGGTGTATTGAGGAGCTGCAGGTAGCTCCAGAAGGCGTCCCTGCCCCACCGGACGGCCTGACTGAGCGCCATCCACCCAGTGCGAACCTGACTTCTGATCGGTCGCCCTCGGTTGTCACATCTCACCGGATTCTGTTGCTGATCCTGTGCCCCTACCCGGGCCATCCAGGCCAACGCGATGCACAGCAAGCCGAACAATCTCGAAATCCGGTCGGCAGCCGTCATGTGCGTAGCTTCTAGGTTCAGCCCCCTAGATTTCAGGGCCGAGAAGGCGGATTCAATGCCCCACCTCAACCGGTAGGTTTTCAAAACGTCCCTGACGGGCAAATCTGAAGCGACAATCACCCTGTCCCCGACGGGGGACAGGGTGATGACCACATGCATCCAGCCGCCATACACCCACGTCCGCTCAAAGAGTGTCCGCACCTCACCGGGTTTGAGGCTCTTGAACAGATCCCTGACAAGTTCATCTTCAATACGGGTGTTTTCCCGAATGCGCAGACATTGCCGAATGCGCTTCCAGCGTAGGAAACGGTACCACTCTTGGCCGATGAACTCCCGATCCGCGATCAGAACGGCCCAGCGCTTGGCGGGGAGTACTTTGAGGAGTCGGGCCACCAACAGAATGCGGGCGGCGGTACAGCTGTTCCCTTGGTGCGGGATGACCGTCCACACCAAGGGAATCACGGCGCCCCCAAGCAGGGCGCCGAGGACGAGGAGGTTGAGTGAAGTCTGACCGTAGTGCCAGTTGGCAAGGTCCATCACCAAGGTGAGTTTGCCTTCTGGGAGCAAGGGAAGCAGGACGTCACAGACGTCCTGCTGGGTGAGCTGGACATCGTGGAATACCCGGGCGACGACGCGTGTTTTGGACTCAGGAGTGGCGTCCCGGGGCAGGTGGAGAGCGATCTTGCGGTGGAGTGTGGACTCGGCTTGAAGAATCGCTAAGAGCACTTCGGCCAGTCGCTTCAGGGCATCCCCGCGGCGATGGGGGAGGCGGGTTTTCAAATGGGCAGCCAGCGTGTCACTCTTGCAGCAGGGCGGTTTCGGAGCTTGTCACAAAGTCTGATACCGCCCTTTGTCCTGCCGTACTGCGTCTAGGACGCCATTCACATCAAAGTGTCAGGTGCTGAGGGCCATCACCAAAGACGACCTGAACAACGCCGGAACCAAGTTCGTCTTCTACTCTTGGCTCGAGAATGAGACGGGCGGCATTGATGCGACCAAAGTGGGCGGTGCTACCGACCCCGCAGCCCCCGCCGCAGGCGAAATGGATGAAGTGGCTCCGCTGCTGAGCCAGAACGTTGCAGGCGGCTACGTCGGTTACAAGGCCGCCGATGGAAACGTTTATCCGATCATTGGCGCCAACGTACGCTGGGACATTCTGGACCAGACGGGTAATGTGCGCTTTGCTGCTGCTGATGATGGTGGACAGGCCTCTGGCTCCCCAGTGACGGGCCAAGACATCAACGACAATGCTTTGAGCGCCAACACCTACACCAACAGCGCTACGGGGAACAACGTGCGTTTTCCCAGCAGCACCGAATATCCGTTGTACAACGTCACCGGCGTCAATACACCCGACACCAACGGCTTTACCTGGACGGCCCTGAACCACGATCCTGCCGTGACTACGCTGGCCACCGCCCGCATTCGCGCCATCGCTTACGTCAACGGCACCGAAGTGACCAAGCGCTTCCTGAACAAGACGTTTGCGCCCAGTGCCCGCCTGACGATTGTCAAGGCCCCCAAAGACAACCAGGCTGGACTCAATCAGGCCCGTGACTTCACCGTCACGGTCAGCAACACCGGCGCAGGCCCCGCGACGGCCATCCGCTTGAGCGACGTGCTGAAGTCTGGTGACGCTGCGGCCTACAGCGTGACCGCCCCCGCAGGCACCACCGCCAATGCCACGGACGGTTTCGATGCCACCTTCGATCTCGCTGCCGGGGCCAGCCGGACCTTTACGCTGCCTGCCCAGGCCAGTGCCGTGGGCGTCTACTGTGACGTCGCTACCATCGTCAGCTACAACAACGGCGCATTTGGTACCGTCTCACCCACCTTGTCCGATCAGGCTTGCCTGACGGTCACAGCCCCCAACCTCGGCATCAGCAAGACGCTGGGTACGCTTGACGCGGCAGGAGCCTTTACGCCTATCGCCAGCGGCGTCGTCGTCGGCCCGAACGTGCCCGTGGTCGCCCGCATCACCGTCAGCAACAACGGCAATGCCGCCGCCACCAACGTGGTCGTGACCGACAACATCGCTAACGCCACCGTTGCGGCCAACTACGCTCTTCAGGGCAACGTGACTGCCGCGCCTCAAGCTGTAGCGGTGACCAAAACTGCGGACGACGGCTTCACCACCGGTGCCTTCAACCTGGCCGCTGGAGCCACCCAGACCTTCACGTTTGCCGCCTCGGGTACCGTTGACGGCGATTACTGTGACCAAGGCACTTTCACGGCCACCAGCAACAACGGTGTGGCCGTCACAGGTGCTTCGGGTATCCCCTGCTTCAAGGTCGCTTCACCCCGCCTCGCTATCACCAAGGTGAACAATCAGATTGCAGGGCAGCCCGCCCTCAACCAGCTCACCCCTGGCAGCAGCTATCAGAGCGTCATCACCGTCACCAACTCCGGCTCGGCCACCGCCACCGCAGTGGCCGTGAAGGACCTGCTGGGCAACCTGAACAACGTCTACATGAACTACGGCAGCGGCAGCTACACCGTGTCCGGCACCGCGCAGGCAGGCAGCGTGACCTTTGACGCCGCCACACACACCGTCAGCACCGTGCCCGCCACACTCGACCTTGCTCCCAATCAGATCCTGACCTTGACCCTCACCAGCAGCGTCGCCGCCGGCACGCCACGCGGCAGCTACTGCGATGTGGGCAGCTACACCAGCAGCAATGCAGGCACAGGTCAGGCTCAGGCCTGCGTGACCGTCACGTCCTTCATCTCCGAGCAAACCTAGCTCACCGATACCGTCGATCCTATCCGTGGCGGCGACGCAGCGGGTACGATCCTGGCCAGCGCGGCCAGCGTCGAAGTGTCTTCCAACGAAGGCGCGATCAACAACGTCCTGATCTACAACTTCGGTGCCACTGACCCTGTTCAGCAGACCCCCGGTCTGTTCAACTTCAGCAATACGCAGGTCTACTACGATCCCACGCCAGTCCGCGATCCCCAGACCGGAGCCATTACCAGTGACTACACCAACGCCAGCAGCACCCTCTTGACCGTCGGTGCCGGTGCGGGTCAGTACACTGTGAATGCCGCAACAGGCGTGGGCCAGCAGACCATCACCCTCAATCCCGCCTTCCGCGTGGCCCCCAGCGGCTTCTTGAAGTTCACTGAAGAGCTTTTTCTGCCTTTTGCCTCCACACTGAAGGCATGAACGCCCTCTTCTCTGTGTTGATGGGCAGCGCCTGCGCACTCAGTGTGGTGACGTTGCTCCTCCTCTTCACCAGCAACCTCTTGGCCATGACGACCACCGCCCTTGCCGCCATCCTGCTGGCTGCCCTCACCATTCCTCTCTTGGAGTACCAAGGAACCGAGTCCACCCGTCTGCTTGAGGCATAAACCGCCGCCCCTACTCCAGCCAAGAGCTACACGCCTGCCGCGTCATGATCCAGCACTCGCCGGCCAAGTCGTCAGCGCTATCGCCCTGAAGTGCCAAAACAATGGGGGCACTCCAGAGGGAGTGGCCCCCAAGTACGGGACAGCACAGGCGAAACCAAAGCCCCACCACTGCACCGAATGAAGGGTGGAGCTTTTGGCGGTTGCACGAGAAAAGAGATTTTGTTGCGCCCTCTCGGTGAGTTGAGGCTCAGTTTATCCGCCCTGGGTCAAGCTGTAGAGCATTCGCCCGACATTCACTCCGACCATAAAGAGGAGGCTGCCGCCTGCCACCATGAGGAGGGGGCGCAAAGGCCGAGAGGACAGCAGATACTGATTCCAGAGGTTGAGATAGCTCTCAGGCAGGCGCTTCATGGCCGCACTATAGAGGCTCGGACATGCTGATCAAGACGCAAATGACACTAGGGCTCACCGTTTCGGTGCGGCCCTGAAGCCGCTCACACAGGAAAAGAAGTGCCGAGGGTAGCAATCCTCGGCCTATGCACCCACGTGACTTGACCGCTGTTGAATTGGCCGACCTACTTGATGCCGCCTACCGCCAGGACCGGGGCTACGGTGGCGAGGGCCTCGGGCTCCTTGAGCGTGTCGAGCTGATGGCTTATCTCGGCCGCCATCCTGACGTGCAGACTGAAGTCTGGGCAGCTTGGCAGGAGCTGTTGGGCGCTCGGGAAGATGCCGACGCCCAGTACTGGCTGGACGTAGAATTCGTGGAACCCTGTCCAGAACACAGCTGAACCCCTGATTTCAGTGTGGGCATTTCTTCTGTCTTGGGTTGCAGATCTCGGCTACTCTGTCTGCCATGGTCCGGGGAGACATCAGTCTGAAAATCATTCGTGTCCTGATCGTATTGGGGCTGATTGGTGTGCCGTTGTCTGGCTGGCTCCTGTGGACTTTGGGCGATGAACTGGTGCGCTCAGTGGTTGAACAGGACTGGTC
>NZ_KB899783.1 GCF_000378445.1 Deinococcus aquatilis DSM 23025
AATGACCGACGACGCCCCTGCGCTTCCCGGGAAACGCTCAGCCAGCTCCCCATGCCGGACGTCCTTGGCTTGAAGGAGTGCCAGGACAACGAGAGAAAGCAGTTCCACTTGGTTTTTGCGGTACTCCGGGAAATGAGCACAAAAGCAGCGCGTCAGATGGGTCAGCGTGGCAGGGGACGCGTTCTGTTTTGACGGATCAGACGGGAGATTTCAACCCCTCAACAAAGTGTCGGGTACTGAGGATGGAGCCAGATCCTGAAGAAGAAATCGGATCAGCGCATTAACAGTGTCTTCCCGAAGGCCTTCAATAGTTTGCAATAGATAGTAACCTTTTCTACTATTGTATTTTTCTCCATATTGGGGAACTATTTGAGGAGCACGAGGCCACTCTTTCTTGCGAATATCCATGACCGTCCGCCAGTAGGGGACTATTTTTTCGGTTATCACGTGCTCGGTGGATCGATAGCGCTCATCTTTTTTTCCTTTATGACGCACCCAAAATTCAACGCTGTCGTCCGGATTTTGGGAGGGGTTGGCGGAAATTTGAAGAAGCTCATTGGTGCGCAGTCCAGACCACTGCAATAGCATCAAAATGAGGAGGCTGTAGGCTGCTGCGTTGTAAAGTAGCTGCGCTTCAAACAACGTCGGCGCGGCTATACCCTCAGTTCGAGCACGGTGAGCCAACGTCTTGCACAGGTTTCCAAGAGAGTCGGATGGCTGTAGGAGCCCGGCCTGCGAGTGAGTGAGATCTTTTCGCGCGTATCCCAATTTTTCCAGGCGTCGCCGAGCTTGACAGTCATACCAACTGCGAACTATCGGAATAAAAAACGGGTCTGGCACTGAGGCTCCAGTGTCGGGTTGGGTAGTGCCTAGGTACTCCGTCAGGTAGTGGCCATGATAGCCCTGAAATTGGGCTTGGGATCCGTAAGTTTGCTTTGCCAGAGTCATGGCACAATGCACCCTGAGGTGAAGAAGGCTCGGCGCTCCTGAGACAGTCACGCTCAGGTGGAAATCAATTGAGGACTGGCCGTTCGCTTGCAGACCGCTTTTGGCTTTATCCACTGCCTCTGCCACCTGTCTGAGCAACTCAGTCCTGTCCTCAGCCGCCTGATAGAGCCTCCCGACCACTCGAAGGATTGCCTTGGCATCGGGAGCCCTTGGAGAAAGGGTAGGGTGCGAAGTATTTGGGAGGAGCTTGGTGACATCTACCGAGCCAAGCAGCCACGGTTGGAATGAGATTACGCTCCGTTGCATGCCCAAAAACCGGTTTTGGGCATGCACTGCTCCTGCGTAATAACCCAAATACTTCAGGTTCAACTTACGCCGCCCCACGTATTGGCGTAACTGGTGCTCCGTCAGGGGCCCATCCTTCTTTATGCCAAGCGTCCGGTAAATGTGTGCTAAGCCTGACAGGTAGGACTGGAGCGAGTCTGGCTGGTGAAAGTTGTCCCTGACAGTCAGATCGCCAATTAGCACTGCGGCCGCACACGCCATAGTCCTCCCCCAAGGCTCCGTCAGGTAGCTGTGCAGTTGCCGAAGAACCGCATCGTACCGGGCAGGAATTTTTAGGGGTGACTGGCAATGCTGTTGCAAATGCTGTTGCAGAAGCTTAAGGATAGGCTCCGGAAGGGACTGAAAATTCCACCAGTGCTGTGAGGGCAAATACTCACCGGTTAAAAGTATCCGGACAGCGTACTGTGTGTTTGCATCATCAGCCAGGCCGGTTCGCAAACTGTCCTCGAGGGCGTGACCGACAGCTCTCACGGCTCTGCGTCTTTCCTTTCCAGTCAGCTCAGGAAAGCGGAAGCTTGTCAGGTCTTCCGGACACCCTTGTTCCAGCCAAGGGGCAAACCAATAATTATGGATAGTCACTAGGCAGCGAAAGCATCTTTCCCAGTAGGGCGGTTCCCGACGCAGTGTGTAGATCACCAGCAAGCTGCGCCAGGGTACCCGACGACGATAACTTTCCAGAAGCTTCTCGAGCACCTCTGCCGATGGGCAGAGGTCGGGATTGCGCCAAACAGCGGCCTGGGCCTGAAGTGACTCGTCCATCAAGCTGAGCAGTTGCTCCAGTTGGCTCATAACTGGCCCTCGAATGTCATGCCAGAGACACGGGCCCTTTCCTTCCCGCGCTCAGGTGCTTCATCTGGATGTTCAATCGACTCTCGAGCTAAAAGCTTGACTTCGCGGAAATAGAGCTTCAGCAACTTGGTCGCCACACCAGCGTGGTCGTAGGTGGCGATGCTCAGCGCATCGACCCAGCCCATGCGCTCCGTGTAGGCCAGGAGGGCCGGGACGTGTTCTTTCGGACTGGCCCCGTGTGCCTCTGCAATCTCCGTGAGGTCTTGATTGATCCGCCAGTGACGCGTTTGATGAATTACAACAACCAGGTTGCCGCATTTCATGGCTGACCCCCATGCATGGCGGCGGAACGAGGCAGGCGTGTAGGGATTGCCTTGACGGGTCAGGAAGATAGGCACCTGGCTCAGTTCCAGGTTTTTGGACAGGAGGTAACGCACGTACCGTTCAGGTGTATGTGATCGCCCCTTCAGCCACGCCTGATAGTCCTCCTTGCGGTCCTGATCTTGGCCCAGTCCTTCCCTATTGGTCAGGTGGTGATCCAGAGCAGCCCTGGCGGCCGAGTTGAGCGAAAGGTTTTTAATTAGTGCGTCTCCCTGGCCTTTGTTGCGGGCCAGTAGACCACCGTCCACCAAGCTTGCCCACGTGAGGCCTGTCACCTCGTCGATGCGTGCGCCAGACGACAGGCAAATTTCGAGTATCGCCAAATCGCGGCTGCTCCAGCCCGCAGCCTGAGCTGCGCGCCGAAGCTCGTCGGGCAACGTTTTGTTGTGCAAGATCGGCACGGCAACCCGGCGCCCGCCCTTGATCCGGTAATAGACGTATGGGGGGGACATCTTCTGGGATTGCCGGTGACGCCGAACCAGATAGGCTGGAATAGCGATCTGCGCGAACGGCCTGCCTATGCGCCACCCCAGATCCGCTATCAGCCCGAACACGGACCGGAACCGGGAGAGAACCGTTGCGATCGTCTTGGGTTCGACGTCGGGGCCAAAGTTGAAGCGGTGTTTCCGGGCCCCGGGCCGATAGAGCAGTTCGGCGTGGTAACGGGCTTCGAAATAGGTTTTCGCTGTGGTCAGGATGTCAACGTTAGGCGACGAGAGCGTGATTTCGGGATTAGTGCTCAGGAGCGCATGGAGTTGACGGATGCAGTCCTCGGCGATGGCCGGATGTTCCTTGGTGAGTTCCTGATACAGGTACGTGTATTGGTCGTGACGTCGGTGGGCGACGTAGACCAGCGTCATTGCCGCCGCTGTATAAAAGCGCAAGTTTGGGGTGTAAGGCATAACATGGGCTGGCCTTAATTTTTGGACGACTTCGAGTAGAGACTCGGCTCAACCACAGGGTACAGGATGTGAGACCGATTGAGCCAGCCAGGTGGCGGAAAACGCGTCGGGCGTTTGGTAAGCCAGCGAAGAATGGGGCCTGTGGGTGTTGTAAAACGCTCGCCAGCCTTCGATCAAGACACCTGCATGTTTGGCCGAATACAACACTTCCTGGCTCAAACATTCTTCTCGCAAACGGAAATGAAAACTTTCGGCAAAACCGTTCTGCCAGGGTTTTCCCGGTTCTATGAACCGGATGGTGACCTCTTGCACGGCCAACCAAATGCCCAAATCACGAGCAATGAATTCTGAGCCGTTGTCGCTCCGCAGGAAGTTCGGGGCACCTCTCTCTTTGATGACTTCGTCTAGGACGGCTTTCACGTCCATAGACGTGAAAGCCTCTGCGACGCGGATGGCGAGAGATTGCCGGGTGAATTCATCCGTGAGGGTCAAGATTTTGAGGGTGGTACCTCCCAAGGTTTGGTCGAGAATGAAGTCGTATGTCCACACATGATTGGGGCATTCCGCGGTCATGGGGATGGTGTTGCCGGTGCGGATCTTCCGGATGGGCTTTTTCTTGATCGTCAGCTGCTCCTCCCGCCAAATCCGTCTGACCCGCTTCCGGTTGATATGGCTGCCTTCTTTGACGAGCAGCGCGTGGATGAATCGATAACCGCGACGCGGATGTTGCTCTGATCGCTTGCGAATTCGGCCACGCAGTTCATCGTCCTGACGCGGTTTTGCTCGATCGTGCCAGGACGATTGAGGAAGACCCACCAAGAAGCAAGCCCGAACGGGCTTGACCCGCTGCGTGACGAGATCTCGCACCATGGCACGCTTCTCAGGGGTCGTGATCGCTTTTTGCCAACACCTCCTTGACCCCCTCGATCAGGGGGCGCTGCTGGCCGACGATCCGCAACAGACGTGCATTTTCTTTCTCCAAATGTCGCAGCCGCTTGGCTTCATCCGGTGTGGTGTCGCCGTACTTCTTTTTCCACGTGTAGTACGACGCCGGACTGCATCCGAAGGCCCGGCACAACTCTAGGGTGGGCTGTTCGCCTTTCTTGGCTTCTTGCAGCAAGTTGATGATTTGCTCTTCCGTGAACTGCTTCTGTTTCATGACCTCTCCTCGCTTTCCAACCTGACAAATCAGGGCTGGCATGGCGAGCCTTCGTCTCTCCTTCACGCCGTCCAATTTTCGGGGGGCACTCCAAAGTGGAGTGAACCCAAAGTACCGGGCCAGCAGGCAAGTCACTTCTAGGCGCAATGATACTGGGTGGCGAACTCAGCCGGTGGGATATAGCCGAGACTGGAATGCAAACGTTCTTGGTTATACAGCTGACCGATGAAGTGGTTGATGTGGCGCTGCGCGTCGTCGAAGTCGAGATAGTCCTGCAGATCAACCTCCTCGGTTTTCAGGGTCTTGTAAAAACTTTCCATGCGGGCGTTGTCGTAGGGATTACCTTTTCTGGACATGCTGGGAATGAGACCGGCCTCCCGAAGCCGCTCCACATACACGCGACTCGCGTACCCTGACCCTTGGTCAGAATGGTGCAGTAAGCCTGGGGCTGGACAACGCGCTGTGAGCGCGTTGTTGAGCGCTTTCAACGCCAGCGCCGCGTCAATACACCTTGACATCGCCCAACCCACGATTTCTCGGGTGAAGCTGTCGAGGACGCAGGCGAGGTACACAAAGCCATGCTTGACCCGAACGTAGGTGAGATCGACTTGCCAGACTTGGTTGGGTTGCTTGGGTACCACTGTTGGCAACAGGTTTTCAAAACGACGTTCGCTGTGCGTCGAGTCCGTCGTGGCCTGAAATCGCCGTTTGGGACGGCATAACAACCCTCCTGCTCGCATGACCCGTAAGACGCGCTTGTGGTTGGTCGGGCGTCCCCGGCGGGCCAGTTCATGGGTGACGCGACGGTACCCGTAGCCCGTCCACTTCAGC
>NZ_KB899784.1 GCF_000378445.1 Deinococcus aquatilis DSM 23025
CCCGGTGTGGTCATGGCAAAAGACGCGACGCCCCAAGCCGTAGCTTCCCAGACCATCCTTCCCCAAACTGCCGCGCCGCAGCCCGCGCAAGCTGTGACCCCTGCCACTGCCGAAAAAGCCCCCGAGCACGTCTAGTACACGCTTTTCCTGCATACACCCGCCAGCTACTCCACTAGGCATTTGATTTTTGGCCGCGCCTCCGCTAGATTGGCGTGCGCTGGAACGGTGTCCGAGTGGTTGAAGGAGCACGCCTGGAAAGTGTGTAACGGGGCAACCTGTGAGGGAACTAGAAAAACTCCCTTCCTGTCGCCTAATTTCGGTGCTTGTTCCAACCCCCTATAGACACTTAGGGTTCGGTGACTTCCACATAATACCGCCCTCAGTACGAGCCAAGTGCTCAAGCTGAGGGCGTTTTCTTTTGGGTTCGCTTATGCCTCAATGTCATGACTTCAGCAGTTGACAAGCCATGTTGTTTCCTGCTGTCGTTGATACCCCTTTACAGTGGATAACAATTTAAGTAGGCTTGCTCCATGATAAGCGGATTCCAAAAGTTTCTTTTACGTGGAAATCTAATTGATCTCGCTGTCGGTGTCATTATCGGTGCGGCCTTCGGTGGCGTGGTCACGGCGTTTACGCAAGGCGTAATTATGCCTATCGTCGGCATTTTTGGAGGCGTCCCTAACTTTGATGCCCTGACTTTCAGCATCAATGGCAGCATCTTCAAATACGGCACGTTTCTCACGGCCTTGATCAACTTTCTGATCACAGCAACGGTAATTTATTTCTTTGTCATCACTCCCTTTACGCGCTTGATGGAACGTTTCAAGCGTGAGGAGAAGCCCGCTGTGGCCGAACCTACCAATGAAGAGAAGCTGCTGGCCGAAATTCGCGACGCGATTAAGATTCGCTCGTTCTAGGTCGCCGCGCACAGGAGCTGACGCAACCCGCTGCTAAGTGATTAACCTAAGAGTGCTCTCTTCAGGTCTGCTCACGCTTCAGAGCTTGAACGCTTCGGCAGCGGCACGCGCTCAGAGCAACGCGCTAGAGCTTCACGCCTTACCATCAGTGAAATAGCTGTGCCTACCTGAATGCCCTCACGGTTATAGGGTGTGCTGAAAATGCTGGGGTCAGGCTTGCCCTCTGGCGTGAGCTTGCCTGTGCGGTATCTGTCGCCGTTCAGGTTATCAATGGTGATCTGGTCAAAGGCGCTCAGGTAATGCTCTCTCATGCCCGTATGCGAGAGGCCATCGAGCCAAGAATAATTAGAGATGAAACACACCACACCCTGAGTTTGCTTGCCCTCTTTGGGCTGCGTTATTTGCCGTTCCGCCATCCTAAAGAACCGCACATAGAGGTCATTCAAGCCTTGGCCTACGGGCCTCGGCACGGCCTTAACCTCACGGTAGGCGTTGCCTAGCTCCTGCTCCTCTTTGACCCCGATCCCTGAGAAGCTGGAATAAGGCGGGTTGCCCAGTACCACCAGCACAGGCTCTTGCTGCTTGACGCTGTTGGACTCCTGCCACTCGCTCAGAAATTCCCCAAAGGCCGAAAGGTCAACGCTGCCTGTATCCGTATAGCCTGTGAGGGCGTTGGTGAGGTACACGCCCAACCGCTCGTCTGCGCCTAGCTCAAAGCCAAACTTTTTAAGCTGCATGTTGAGACGCATATGGGCCACTACGAAAGGCGCAGGCATCAGCTCAAAACCGAAAACCCTTTTAAGGGCGATTTCTTTGAGGTCTTGCCCGCTAAAGGCGTCCAGTTGCCCCTCTTCCTCTAGGGTGCGTTGAATCCGCTCCAACACCTTGAGAATGTAAGTGCCTGTGCCTGTGCAGGGGTCAAGGATCACCACTTCAGGCGAGGCCAAGCCCAAGCTCAGGCCCAAGTCATCGCGTAGGGTACGGTCTACCCGTTCCACCATGTATTCCACCACTTCTTCAGGGGTGTACCACACGCCGAATTGTTCCCTCAGCTCAGGGTCATAGGCTTCGAGGAACGGCTCATAAAAATACTGCACCGCTCGTTCCTCGCTGAAGTTTTTGAAGAAGGCGGTTCGGTTCACGCGGTCAAGGGCTTCTTGGGCGCTGTCCATCACTTCCACAAGGTTCATGGCCTGCATGGCCGCAGGTTTAGCGATTTCTCCAAAGAGCCGCTGAAGCCAATTAAACGCCGCTTTGGTTTTGGTTTCGTGGTGAATCACCCATGCACTGAACAGACCATAGAAGAGGGTCTGGACAAGGGTAGCCCGAAAAAAGTGCTCTCCCTGATCGGTGCTGAAACTGACGCCCAATAGCTCCTCTAAGGCGTTCCGTAGGCTGCTGAGGTTTGCCGTACCCTTCAGCTCTAGCCTTAGTCGTGCTTCTTTGGCGTAAGAGGCCAAGAATTAAAGCGAGATTGGCAGGCTTGGACAGGTCGGCCCGACGCACCAGCGCCCGTTTTAGAAATTCGAGGAACCGCTCATTCTCGGCCTCACTGATCTTCTAGGGTTGTTGTGCCGTTTTCCAAAATGCCTCTTCTGTGGGGGCAAGATCGAAGCGTTCTACCACCCTCACCACTTCTGCCCCTCCTCTTGGGCCAGCTCTACCATTGCGAAGCTGATGAGATTAGTCGCCACGACTTGCCCCTATGTTTTGAGGTATGTGAGCACTGGGGCAGAGGCAATGAGCGACGACAAGTCTTGGGGCGTCCCCTTGACCTCACAGACGCCGCGAGAGGGCATTAGCGCTTGCACCTTAGCCTCACCCTTCAACTTCTCAGGGGTGAAGAAAGCACCGTCAGGCAGGCCCGCACCCTTGCCTTTGGGGTGGGTGATGTAAATGACGTTGGGCTTCAGTGTGCTGCCGACTGCCGTGAACAGGGTTTCCAAAGCAGGATAGAAAGACGTTTCCGCCACCGCTTGAGGCCGAATCTGCACAAGACGGGTCAAGTAGGCACGTAGGAGAGTTGTGGACACGGCTCAGGATACGGGCAAGGGTAGAGGTCAGGAGCCACACTTGCCGCCTATCTGTTGAGCCTGTGATGCTTAGCAGTGATCTTAAGGAATATAAAGGCGGGTCTTGCTGTGTAGGACAGCATATATCTGCTCAATCTAAGGATTGAAAGCAGTTTTCTCATCTTCCCCCAATTTATTCCGTTGGTGTCGAGAACCATAAACTAATGGGACATATTATGTAATCAGTTAAACTTAGGAGGTCAAAAGGAGGCAGAAGATGAAGGGAGAAAGAGCGTTGGCGATGGAGCAAACAGCAGAGAAGGCGGCAAAGGCGAGGGAGGAAAGCACAGGTGAGGGAACTGAGGCTATGAAGCGTTCACCGATCCTAAGAACGACTCCAAGTGGTTTGACTGCTGACACAAGGCAGTATTTTAAGAGGCTGCCCTTTCGGGTGTGGGAATGCAGGGGCTACTGCTTCCGCTTTCCCGATGTGAATGACATGTGCCCCGTGTGCCTTGCTCACGTAGAAAAGATTATTTGCGACAGACTCGAAGTGACAGGCCAATCTCTTCGCCCCAAAGAGTGGCTATGCCTCTGGGAAGACTTGGGAAGGCCAATATAATATTGCCACGTTGGTACAAGTGAACTTGTCCTATCGAGATAAGCAATATAGATAATCAAAGGCTTATGGCAAAGATTATTTAATAGGGATACTTATTTAGGGAAAAGTTTTCCCTAGTTAGTACACGAAAAACATGCTCCTAGAGGGTATGATTTATCTGAACTGCATAAATAGGTGCGGTTCTGTAGTTATTTGTTGATTTATTGGAGTGTGATTAGCTGATGTCTATGAATCTGGATTCGTTGAATGAGTTTACCATTTGTTTCTTGGAGTACGTTCTATTCCGCCCTTGGGTAGATGATCACGATGATTCGTTGGTGGTGTGCTCGCAGGCTGTGATGCATGGGCTGGATGACACATTCCATTTGATGGAGCAGAAGCGTCCTGAAGTGCAAGAGCGTTTGGAGGATTTGCAGCACGTTCTAAGGGATATTCTCCCCTTCGAGATCATCCCTCCAGATGCCACGTGCGGGAGAGCAACTTGTATCCGCCCTGAAGTTCATCCAGAGCTAGGTTCATTGATTGAGCAAAGGAAATTGGAATTTCTCAATGGCGGGGGTGTCGCTCCATTAACCCTCCTTCCCAAGCCTCCTTTGACTGCTACAGAGAGAGAGATTTCTCTCAAGAAAAACCGCGCTGAAGGGCGAATTGCGAGCGCCACTGCCCCTAAAAAACACCCGCTGTATGAGGAGCTTCAGCAGCTCAACAGCAGAAAGCCCCATTCGTTTGCCCGACTAGAGGACAATCGCGCCGCCGCCATTGTTGCCGCTCGCTCCCTTCCCAGTGAAAGGAAGGCTATTTTCAACCTTGATATTCTGAACAGACTTCCTCACTGGCAAGCGTTTTATGCCACGAAAAGCGGTAGCCCACGCCTCTATACCGTTGGAGGAGGTCTTCAACTTCTCAGTAAAAAGGTACGACAGGCAGTGTTTGGGGAAGCGCTCCATTTTGACCTTGCCGCTGCCCAGCTCGCTGTGATCGCCAGAATTTGGGGAGCGCATGGCCTGCAAGAAAAATTGACAAGCAAAGGTTTAAAAGATGCATGGTCAGTTGTCGTGGAACCGCTCCAAGCCTACTACCCCTATATCACCAAAGAACACCTTAAACCCCTGATTTACCCACTCATCTTTGGGATGGGAAAGAAAAAACTAGCTGACGCAATTCAAAAGAGATGTCATCTGACTTTTGATGATTTTTTTGCTGCTTCAGAGATTATGCAGGAACTTCTAGAAACCAGACAGGCCAGAATGGACAGAATTAAAGAAGAGGGGCAGATCATTGATGCTTTTGGCAACCGCCATAAATTTATCGAACCCCACTTTAATAATCAATATTCTGGAAACCTCAGAGGTCTTCTGGCGTATGAAGCACAGTCTTATGAGGTTGCGTTGATGAAGCCCGCCATTCAATACACTCTTGGCAAGAAGTATTGCTCACTTGATTTGTTGATTCATGACGGAATAGTCGTCAAGGTGACAGATTCGGCAAAAAGAGGCCAAGGGGGGGAGCTAGGCCCTCAGTACCCGACACTTTCTGAATTGAGCGTCTGGCTGGATTTCAAAAGCCCAATGAGTTGCAGGGCTTCCGCCTCCCCACGCTCGTGGATGCAGACGAACGTCCGCACGAGGGTCCGGAGGCCCAGCGTCACCACACTCCAGGCTCGCCGACCGTGCGCCTTCACAGTGCAGGTTTGGAGAACCCCCACCAGCACGCACCAGACGTACGCCAGGGTCAATAGGCAGAGTAGGCGCTCCACGTGATCGTGGAGCGTCATGTGGGTG
>NZ_KB899785.1 GCF_000378445.1 Deinococcus aquatilis DSM 23025
AACCGCTCAATTCGGCGAATGACCGACGACGCCCCTGCGCTTCCCGGGAAACGCTCAGCCAGCTCCCCATGCCGGACGTCCTTGGCTTGAAGGAGTGCCAGGACAACGAGAGAAAGCAGTTCCACTTGGTTTTTGCGGTACTCCGGGAAATGAGCACAAAAGCAGCGCGTCAGATGGGTCAGCGTGGCAGGGGACGCGTTCTGTTTTGACGGATCAGACGGGAGATTTCAACCCCTCAACAAAGTGTCGGGTACTGAGCAAATTTGCACCCCTCCTCACCGAAGAACTACGGCATCGGGAACCCCGTCGGGGTTCCCGATGGTTTTTAGACGAGGTCTGCATCGAGATTGGTGGCAAAAAACTCTGGTTGTGGCGGGCTGTCGACGATTCTGGCGCGGTCTTGGATCTTCTCCTACAAGATCGGCAGGATAGCCAGGCGGCAAAGACCTTTTTCGGAAAGCTGTTGGCAAATTATGACGTGCCAGACGTGATCCACACATATAAACTCTGGAGTTATGGAGCAGCTATTCGAGCACTCCCTGTCATCCACAGTGTGGATCACGTTCAGGTCATCTCAACGGCACGCTGCAACAATCTGATTGAGCAATCCCATCGCCCGACCCGACAACAGGAACGAAGCCAGATCGGCTTCAAAAACCAAAGACGAGCGCAAGAATTTCTGGCCTTGCATGCACGCGTTTCGAACCTTTAGCAGCACACCCGCACCACTGTTCCCGCCTACCGCCGAAGATTGAACCAGAACCGTGCCAACTTGGCATGGCAGAACGCAATTGCAATGGCCGTCTGAAGCTCAGACGGCCACTGACCTCATCAGCCCCCTCCCTGATTAAGTTGCCAGAACCCCACCTTCAGACATAATCTCTTGCCACGCTTCCCACGCCGCGGTCTGCATGTCGGGATGGCAGCCAAGAAAGTCGGCCAGTTCCACACGTTCAGCGAAATCAAGACCAAAACCATCCAGCCCTCGATCCTGGCGGTAGGCGGCATCAAGCAGATCAGCGAGTTCTACAGGGTCAGGTCACGCGGGTGCATGGCCTGAAGGGTAAAACAAAACGCCCTCGCCCACGCATCAGCGCAGGTGAGGGCTTGTCGTTCGCTTAAGTCGCGGGGTGCGGGTAAATGTTTACAGGCGGTGTAGGTGGTGGCGGTGGTGGTTTCTGTGGTCCTGGCGGCTTTTGCTGGCCTTTAGGTTTGTCTTTCAGCATGATCCAGCGTGCGCCTGATCCTGTTTCAGGAATCTGACAACGCCTGAAAGATTGAGCGGATCCTCTCCACGCCTTCTTGTCGAGTGGCGTGATTCGGAAGCAGTCATTCGGTAGGCAACTTGAACTCAATGCCAAGAATTCAGAGGAGGGCACGGCGGGTAAACCCGTCCGGGCCTTTGCACGGTAAACCCTTCAGTAATTCTGCCTGGACAAGCGCGTCTACGTCCTCAGTAATTTGTTGCTGCGTTCTGCGCTCCCAGTTCATCGCCTCGAAAGGCAGCACCACCCCAGTAATGGTCGCCGTTTTGACCTGATAAGTCTTCACGGTGACAGTCACCACCTCAGGCATTATAGCTGGCGAGCCTTCCACATAGACGGTAGAGTTCACGGGAAGGCGCTTTGCAAGAGCTTGCTTGAGCTGTTCCAGGTGGACAAGACGTGGGGTGGTGGAGGCCATGTCGAGCAGCTTAAGCGCAGGTGTCTCACAGCCATCTGACGCACATGTTAGCCTGCTCCACCGTCTCCATTGGCCAGGAGCGACCCAGAAAACAAGTCCAATCAAAACCACTCTCGTCCACGCATCAACGCAGGTCGGGTCAGTTGACTTGATTCAGTTTGTTATCTTCCGCGCACGCTTCGGCGGAAGTAGATCTTCCCAACAGCCACAGCGCCCCGTCCTGAGAAGGGCGGGTTTTTGCTGAGATGGCAAGAATCCTTTGCGAGCTGTCAAACAACCGTCAAGCAAATCACCGCCCGATTGAAGTGGAGAATTCCTCTACTTATCAAGCGAAAAGAGTCCCCCACTGACTGGAAAGTGGGGGACTTGACCATGCTCTAAATCAAGAGCGGCCTACAGGTTTTCCGCCAACTCAGCCTCGCCACTCTCGCCCACGGCTTCCGCCGGAACGGATGCCTGTTCCCGGTAAGCCAAGGCATTGCCCTGATCCGACTTGAGGGCAGCCGTCTGGACGATCATGGCTGGCTGTGCTGGTCGTCCAGCCATCTCCTCTTTGACAATCTTCCTTCGCCCAAACTCGGGATGACTCGTCATCAAAGTGACTCGGTAATGCTCCAAGAATCCCGTCAAGCGGCGAAGAGAGGCTTCACCGATGCGACCAGTGTATCCCAGGGGTAGGCATATCCCAGTGCCGAGTGCAGCCTTCCAGTGTTGTACCACTGCTGGAATTCAGCGCATTGGGCGCGAAGTTCGGTGATGGATCGCACCTCCTGCCGAAAGATCCACTCGTATTTCAGGTTTCTGTTGACCCGTTCCAGAATCCCCATCCCACCGCGCTGCGAGACCTTCGCCCGAGTCCAGCTTCCCACCTCCTCGCAGGCCCGCTTGAAGGCCTGTGACGTGAAATCTGACCCGCCATCCGACATCACCAACATGGGGTCCTCAATCCCCTGTGCGCCCAGCACCTGAAGTCCTGTTTGCAGCGCGGTGACCGCGCTGCTCGCACACAGGTTGCGCACCACTTCTAGGTGCAACACTGCGCGGCTCCCTACGTCCAGCACGACATACACCCAGGCGGCACCATCGTTGAGACTGAACCGGGTCGCGTCAATCTGAACTCGGCGGCCTTCTGGCCACAATGGCGGCGTCAGGATGGGCACGGAGGGCCGCCTCCTCATCCTCGGCGGGGCCGGAATCAGATCCAGTTCCCGGAGCAAGCGTCTGATCTTATGACGGCCAGGTGACGCTGGATGCGCCGATATCCATCGGTTGGATTCGCCAACGCGACGTCACGTACGTGGTCACGATGCGATTGATGCCGTACTTCACGCGCCTCGTCTCGTCTAGCGTTTCGTCTGGCGTCACGCCACTTCCAATACGGCAGGTCAATGTCCCGGGCGAAGCTGGACAGGCTCAGATGAGGCTGGTCTCCCTTCACCTCGGCGTACAGCGCAAGGGCCTGCTGAACGCTCAAAGACCCCGGGCTGGGGCAATATAGAGTGACAGCTCTTTCTCACCGAGCAGGCTGTTCAGCCGCTCGTTTTCCTGTTCGAGAGCTTTGACCCCCTGATCGACGGGGTCGCCAGTGAGGCGGGCACGGCCCGCCTCCAAGAACGGTGTCCGCCATTTATGGATCAGGCTCTCGGCCACACCATGCTGACGGGCCAGTTCGGCCACCGTAACTACGCAGGACGGCGGGCACAATTTGCTCTTTGAGTTCTGGTGACCACGTTTTTCGCTGCTTTCCCATACGTTCCCTCCAGTCTGCCCCACCCTCTCAACGAGCGGGGGACTTTCTGTCGGGATTTCTGGAGCACTACCAGGTTAGCTTTCATTTCGTTGCAGGCTGCTGCTCAACAAACTTCATCCCATGTTCGGTTCGCTTGCCGGAGAGCTTCTCGCCAACACAACTCTTCTGCGCGAGTACTCAAAGATAAAAGATACTTAGCCTATGTCCCTGACTTCTGCTCAAAAAAATGTGTTGGTCAAAATAATCGGCAGTGTCACGCTCGGGATGGGAGGTGCATTGACCATCACCCCGCGACGGAGCGCCGGTGCTCTGGGGCTCCCGTATTCTCCGCACTCAACCTCAATATTGGGATGTGCTGATGTCCTCTTGGGAGCAGCATTACTGAGCGGTAGGCAGACCCGACGGTGGATGCATGTGCGAGCATTAGCCAACGTAGGTCTAGCTGCACTGTATGCGGTTCACCTTCGGTCCTCCCCTTCAAATATTCGGAGAACATGGATTGGGTTCGTCATGATGCTGGTCATTAGCATGACCGATGGTGCATTAGCTCGCGCACTGCCTTCTCCCGAAGCTGGCCCGAAATAAGTAGGATCTGGACTCCGAAAAACTGGACGGGATGAACGAGAGACTCAGGCTCGCCCCAATTATTCTGTTGTGATCAAACTCCGAGAGCCAACCTACGTTCGCTTGACGGATAGCTTCTTAGACCCGGACGCTGACCATTTGCTGTGCAGCTCGTCTAGCAGTTCCCTGATGCGGGTCACACGCACAGGGCGAGAAGATAAGGTGGGGCATGACTGAGCCAGCGAAACAGCCCGCTGTATCAAGAAGACGGACAAACTTTGGACATGGAGCAGCACTCGCGCTGGTCGCCCTAGCGGTTGGCGTTTACTTCGCGCCCCGTGCCGTTCCGCAATCACAGGTGCAGGCTTTGTGCGGTCAGAAAGCAACGCAGCAATTAAAGACTCAGGGAGATTTTGATGTGATTCGTTTTACTCAAGATGGCTACAGTGCAAGGTTTAACTTGATTGCTCTTGGCGGAGCAGTCAGCATCCCTGCCAGATGCTTGGTGAGCGGGAACGCTCGTCACCCTACGGTTATTGTTCAACTGCCGAGATAATCAATCTACAGCCTGCGTTTTGGACGGGCATCTCATTTCCTCCAATGCAGAACCCCCACCAGTCCGGCGGGGTCTTCCGTTCTAAATCAACCATGATTAGGCACACCTGGGTGATGCCACCTAGTACAGCGTCAATCGGTCAGGGTGGGATATAACCGACTCAGTTTGCGTCGTGCGTCCCCAGTGGTGAACTGCCAACAGATGCAAACGGCACGCTCCCGACGTCGGGTCAGCCAATGATCGACCACCTTGATCAGTGTTTCTTTGTCACCCACCCGTGCCTTTAAGGCTTGCCGAGCGAGTGCTGACCATTCCAACTCCTGGATGTTGAGCCAGGAGCCGTGCTTCGGGGTGAAGTG
>NZ_KB899786.1 GCF_000378445.1 Deinococcus aquatilis DSM 23025
GCGGGGGTTTTTTTTATCGCGGGAGTAGCTCAGCTGGTAGAGCACTACCTTGCCAAGGTAGATGTCGCGCGTTCGAATCGCGTCTCCCGCTCCAAGTTAACTTCGCAAGAGGTTTTTTTTCAGTTTAACAGCCCCGTTCTTTGTGAACGGGGCTGTTTTCTGATTAGATTACTGCTCTTTCACATTTGGGATTTTTATCTCTTTGGGATCAAATGTGCTTACTGGATACTCGGGGTTCATTTCTTTGAGCCTGTCCAGAATGACCTGTGCAATTAGCAGGTCACGAAACCATTTGTGGTCTGCTGGAATGACGTACCAGGGTGCGTCTTTGGTACTGGTCGCAAAAGCATCTTCATATGCGCTGGTGTATTCAGGCCACTTGACCCTCTCGGCCAGGTCACCCTCATTGAACTTCCAATGTTTGGTTGGATCGTTCAGGCGTTCCTGCAACCGCTGACGTTGTTCTTCGGGGCTGATGTGGAGATAAAACTTAATAATCTGTGTTCTGCTATCAATCAACAGAAACTCAAAGTTTCGGATGTCTTTGGAACGTTGCTCTGCCGTTTTGTCATCAATAAGAGCATGAACACGGGTGACCAGAATATCTTCGTAATGGCTGCGGTTGAAGACACCGATATTGCCCCGGCGCGGCACTTTGGCATGAACACGCCATAGAAAGTCGTGGGCAAGTTCTTCTTCGCTGGGAACCTTAAAATTTGCGATCTGGACACCGTTGGGGTTGAACGCGCCGATGACATGTTTGACGGTACCGTCTTTGCCTCCAGCATCACGGGCCTGCAACACGATCAGAAGGGCCTGTTTGCTTTCGGCATAGAGGCGCTCTTGCCATTCGGCCAGCTCTGATTTGAGACTGCTCAGCAGAGCTTTGCCTTCCTCTTTGCTGTAGCCGCCGTCATCGTCGGTGGCCCAGTCCTGAAGGGAAACCCTGCGACCTGATTTGACACGGTAACGGTCTGAATTCATGCCGGGGAGCGTAGCATTTTGCCGAACGACGCATATTGGGCGTGGCTTGCGAATCGTGACGGTGCTGCTCTGAATCAGGGCGTGCCCTAACTGGACGGCATAGGCTTTTTCCGGACCAGCGCAAATGCCTGTCCGCCAAAGACTCCGATAATCACTGCTCCAGCTAGCGCGATCCCCAGGGCAGCAGGCAGTCCGACGTGTTGTGCCACAAACCCGATGGCGGGCGGCCCGAGCAGGAATCCGGCGTATCCGATGGTCGCCACCTGCGCGATGCCGTGTCCAGCCAGAGCGTGCCCAGCGGTGCCGTACATCACAGGCACCACATTACTGAGGCCAAGTCCGGATAGAGCAAATCCCAGCGTTGCCAGCCACGGTTCACGTACCAGCAGCGCGACTGCTAGACCCAATGCCGTGAGAAGAGCGCCGCCCCGCACGGTGCGTTCGTCGCCCAAACGGGTACGGAGGCGGTCTCCGAACCAGCGCCCCAGGGTCATGGCAATCACGAATGCCGTGTAGCCCCAGCTGGCATTGCCGCCTGACGCCCCCAGGATGTCGCGGAAGTAGAGGGCTGCCCAGTCGTAATTTGCGCCTTCTGAGAGCATGCCCAAGAAGCACAGAGTTCCCAGCAGCAACACGGCAGAACTGAAGCGTGGGCCAGCAGGCCGCGAAGCCGTCGCCTTGTCATCCGCGACTGCTGGAAGCGCGGCCTGATCCGGTATGAGTCTTCGGGCCGACCACAGACCAGCCAGCGCCGCAACGCCGACCACGATCAGGGCGTGTGTCAGCATGGGAACGCGGCCCACCAATGCCGTCCCCAGCAGCGCACCCAGCACGCTGCCGAGGCTGAAATAGGCGTGAAAGCGGCTCATGACCGGGCGGGCCAGAGCCCGTTCTACCGTCACGCCCTGCGCGTTCATCGCTACGTCCATTGCTCCGTTGGCAGCACCCATGATGGCCAGGGCCACGGCCAGAACCAACAGATTTGGAGACAGGAAAGGCAGGGCCAGCGCCAGGATGAATGCGGCCATCGCCGTGCCCGTGACCCGGTGGCTGCCGTACCGGGCAGTCCAGCCGCCGGTGACAGGCATGGTACACATGCTTCCCAGCCCGATAGACAGGAGGGCCAATCCCACCTGTGATTCACTGAGATTCAGCGCGTCACGGATGCCAGGAATGTTGACCGCCCAGGTGCCGAAGACTGCGCCGTTGGTCAAAAACACCAGCCCCAGCGCCTGACGGGCCGTCTCAGCTTGTCTGGAGTTTGGGGAAGCAATCTGGGCGGCGTCAGTCATTGGAGAAACCTCTGGGCAATACGAATGGTGGGAGAGAAAGACGCACTGGCAGTCTGAATCGTTTCAGACTCTCTGAACATACGGTAGCATTCCTTATGCCCTCCGCCAAGACCCCCTTGCCCGCCGCGCTGTCATCCGAGCCAGAGGTGCGGCAGCCAACTGGTGCTGCCGGGGAAGACCGGATGCTGTCCACGCCGCCCAACCGCCGAACCACCCTGCGTGATGTGGCGCTGGCACTGGGCGTGTCGGTGGCGACAGTCAGCAATGCCTACAACCGACCCGACCAACTGTCACCGGATCTGCGCGAACGGGTGTTCGAGCAGGCGGCGGCACTGGGTTACACCGGGCCTGATCCATTGGCCCGCAGTCTGCGCCGGGGACGTACCCAGGTGATCGGCGTGCTGTACGACGCGCCGCTGGCCTACGCTTTTGCCGACCCGGCGGCCAGCCTGTTTTTGGGCGGTATTGCCCAGGCCCTGCAGGATGCTGGCCTGAGCCTTCTGCTCCTGTCGGGCCGCAGTGAAGCCGCGCCTGCGGGCGACGCCGCCAGAAGTGCCAGCGTGGACGGCTTTATCAGCTACGCTGCCGCACATGGCAGCCCCCTGCTTGACGCTGCCCTGACCCGCAATTTACCGATCGTCTTGGTCGATCATCCGGTGCGGCTGGATCAGGGTGCTGCCGAGCAGGGGCCAGAAACGACCCACCCCGTCATTGGGATCAACGATACCGATGGAGCGAAACTGGCCGCCGAACACCTGTTGACGTTGGGACACGCGGCTATCGGAGTTCTGGGATTGCCGTTGCGGGCCGATGGACGCGCAGGATTGGTGACATCCGAAAGAGAACGCCGGGCTACCAACACCCATATTCTGGCCCGCTTGCAGGGCTACCGCGCCGCTTTACAGGGGTTTGCCTCGGCACCTTTACCCGTATATGAGGTGGCCGACAACACGCCGGAAAGTGGTCAACAGGCTGCACATGCCCTGCTTACGGCGCACCCGGAAACCACTGCCCTCCTGTGCATGAGCGACGTGTTGGCACAGGGCGCGTTGGCAGCGGCAATGGCTCTGGGCCTGCGCGTGCCCGAAGACCTGAGCCTCATTGGATTTGACGATATCCCCAGCAGCGCAGTCCTGAACCTGACCACCGTGCGCCAACCTACCGCCCAGAAAGGCGAACAGGCCGGACGTGCCCTGCTGGCCCTCCTGGCTGGGCAACAACCGCCCAACGTGCTGTTGCCGACGACACTGGTGGTGCGGGGGAGTACGGGGACTTGCAAACCGGGCCTCAACATCTGATGGGCTGAGAAATTGTGCGACCTGGCGTTTGCTGATGCTGGATAGCTTCTGCGCTAAGTACGTCGTAGTTAACCCAGCCGCTTTACCCCAAACTGCGGGATAAAGCTCCATTCCCACTACGACGTACTTTCTTCGATACTCGCTTCGC
>NZ_KB899787.1 GCF_000378445.1 Deinococcus aquatilis DSM 23025
CTCAAACGTTGATCCCGAACCCTCACGACGACGAAGTTCCCCACTCCGCTGGCACCTCATCCAAGGCTTCACATGACTTTTGTCGGTCCCCCAGCACCTCGGCTTCGGTTGATCTGCGCGATCTTGTCAGGATTCTCCAGCCGCCCGTCTCCTGACCTCTGTGATCGGGATGACCGCTGGTACGCCACCAATGAATGAACCCAGATTTCACAAAAGATCATGTTCTCAAAAGCAGGAGACGCTCAACTGTTCCATGACGCCATTACCCACCGTCAACTCTGCCGAACACCACCATGAACTGAAAAAACGCTTTCAGTCCTGGCGAGAGGAACTGGATCAACGCCTGGCTGATCTGGCTTCATGGGAGGAAAAGCAACAAGTCAAGCGGGCGGAACAACAGAGGCGACGAGGGCCTGAACATGACGGCCTGGAGATAAGCCCAAATGTCGCCAATTGAGAAAGCCTTCTCATGGATGGGAGTCAGAGTGTCTGGATGTGGTCTCCTCCCTCCAGATCTCTTCGTGAGATGAAGCAGGTGATTGAGGCGTGGAATCGAGAGCTTGATCACCGCTTTGCTCAGCTTGCCTCCGGGCAATTGGAGCAGGAGCTCAGGAAGGAGCGACAACGTTGTGTGCGCAATTATCGGACTACAGCCATCCGGGTCTGGTCTGCTCCGGAGGGTGAGCAGCCCCGAGCTTGATTGAGGAAGGACGAAAGCCGAACACCGCCTGTCAATTACCGGACGATCGTTCGTTGGCCCCGCTCTGGCTGGCAGGAGAATCTCTTTCTTGATTCCGTTTACCCGGGTACATGAAGTCACGGAAGAACAGGTCTAATCAGGAGCATTACGCCGACGTCGCCTTGCTGGTGGGTGGGCACGCGCCAGGGTAGCCCGGTGCCCCGCAGGCCTGACCTATCAGGCCAGGATTCATAAGACCGGCTCCAGCGACTTGGGCAAGGCCGATGTGTTCTTGCCCAGCCACTTCATCTGGGAGGCCAAACGCGCCCAGACCAACAGTGCGCGGGCCAAAGCGCTGGGGGTAGCCCTACTCCGTACATGGAATCAGCGGAAAAACCGCGATATCGGAAGCATCCAGGTTACAGCTATCGCGACCCAACAGTGATGTGCTCTTGGTCAGAACCGTGTTCAATACGGATGGGCAGAAAGTACACTGCAAGTGGAACGGCGTGAAAGCCGCTGTGCACGTTCTTTCTCGACTCTACAGGAGACCGCATGCATGAGCTCAAGATCGTGACATTCGGCCAGGCCCGTATCACTTTAAATGGAAGAGACGTCGTTTGGCACGCTGCCAGTGCCCGTGAGCTCTTTTTTTACCTCCTCTCGTTTCCAGAGGGGCGCAATCAGCATGACGTGGTTCTGGCCCTCTGGCCCGACGAAGAAAACGAAACGGTCGCCAGCAACAACCGCTTCCGGGTCGCGCTGCACCGGGTGCGGGCGGCCTTGGGACATCTTGATTCGGTGGTCAAGGAGTACGAACGCTACCGGCTGAGTCCGGAGGTGCTGGCGACCAGCGACGTGTATGCCATGCAAGTCGCGCTGCACGACGCTCAAGGCACTGACAGGGGTCTGACCACCGGAACTCAGGTGACCCGTGACGCTCTCCAGCAGGCCGTCAACCTGTACGGCGGTGAATACCTTCCCGACATACACGCAGAGTGGGCCAGCACCGCCCGTGAAGAATACAAGGGCAGTTACGTACGGGCCACGCTGGAACTGTCGAAGTTGCACTGTCAGGCTGGGGACTGCGAGTTGGCGATCCGGCATCTGACAGAAGCGCTGCGAACCGATCCACTGATTGGGGAAAACCACCATCAGGACTTGATGATCCGCCTGGCAAGTGTCGAAAGTCACTATGCCGCCATCGAGCATTATCGCCGCTTCGTCAAGTATCTGCGGGACGACTTCTCAGACACGCCCATGCTGGAAACCACGGCCCTGGCTGAACGTCTCAAGGCTGGTGAATCGATATGTGCGCACCAGAGCGGCACCCACAACCACTGTACACGGCATCTGGCGCAGGGCACGATTGGCACTCTGCTGTCTGATTTCGAGCTGGACAGGAATGAAGTCCATGATTCACTGGGACGCGCCCAGTTGGGACTTCAACTGGCCGACGCGCTTCAACCTGCTGAGACGCTCGATGAAGTGGCGCACCTGACCCTTGAGGCTCTGGGCACCACCATGCAACTGGAGTCACTCTTCATCTTCCTGATCGATGAGGGCGTGCTGCGCGTCAGCCGGGTCTGGGGCGAGATCCCCCCTGAATTTCATCCGCTGCTGCAAATCGGAGCGCTGCCTCTGGACGCGGTGGCACTCTGCCGTCAGGTCGTACAGACCGGTGAGGCACAGTACGCCGAGAACATCGCGCTCCTGATGGCTGCTGAACCGGACACCAAGCCGACCTCCGCAGGTGCGGTGCCGATTGTGGGCCGGATCGGCACTCTGGAAGCGGTGCTGGCCGTCTCTCGTCCGCCGCGCGTCGGCATCTGGACGGCCCACGAACGGGCGCTGCTCGCGCAAGCGGCCCGGACCCTGGGCTTTACCCTGAGAAAAAACGTGCTGTACATAGGTGTGCCCAACTCGACAGGCAAAGGCGGTTCGCCGGTAACGGGTCCGTAAGGCCCACAGGGCAGGCTGGCCACAGGAAAAGAGGAGGCCCATTGCCTGTGTTACGCCAAATGCTTGTTGCAGTAGATTTCAGCGTCTGTAGCCGCTCCGCAGTACAGCACGCCTGTGACGTGGCGCGGGCCATCGGTGGAACGGTGACCCTGCTGCACGTTCTCGAACATCCGGACTTCAAACCCCCGGATCTGGACGCGGCGCGTGCGCTTCTCCAGAAACTCAGCCTGCTGGCGCGCCATCCGCCGAATCGCCTGATTGTTCCTGTCAGAAGCGAAGTCAAGGGCCACCCTTCTACAGCTGACTGTTTGGAAGACGGAGTCAGGCTTGAAGAGAGGGTCGCGCTGACCATCCTGACCGTGGCCGACCAGCTGAACATAGAACTGATTGTGATAGGCCTGCACGGCCAGAACCCCTCCACGGCTGGCGCGCTCGGACAGGTCATGCAGCGGGTATTGCTGGACGCCCGCATCCCAGTTCAGGTGGTGCCGTGCAGTTCAGGTAGACCAGTCGTTGATCGCTGGAACACAACGCTGGCGGGTATGGCCCCGTCACGGCTCTGCCAGCCCAAGGTCTCAACTCATTCCGAAGAGGCTTTCAGTGCACCGTGATGCATAGCGAATTTACCGAGAGCAGCTTGTACACGATCGTCCGGCGCGGAAGGTTTACAGGAGACTGTCGCCAAGACACCCGGTCTTTAGGCTGTACAGCACGGCACTCTAGAGCACACGCCGCGAATGAATCTGCTTGCCTCCAGCACCCAGTATGGCGCAGACCAAGCCGCAAGGGTTTAGGCAAGACCCATTCCAGATTCGTCAAATCCGGGGTGTCCCAACACTGGGGTCATACCTCAACATAAGATGAAAGACGCCTCTGGTGACCTACCAACGGATGAATCTGTTGGCTTCTCAGGCAACGCTTGCGTTGACAACCGCTACGTTGATGCCTGAAGGGACGGCCCGTCCCAGAAT
>NZ_KB899788.1 GCF_000378445.1 Deinococcus aquatilis DSM 23025
TGGAGGCGACGGCGCGAGGATGGAATGCATGCCCGACCCCGTTCGTTTGGGGCGGAAAAAGAAAGGCTCGCCGTCAGCGAGCCTATGCACGGAGACATCCTCTGGGAGGTTCTGGAGCGCAGACCCTTCAGGCCGTCCAGTGAAAGACTATGCCTGTGGCAAGTGACCCACTAGGTTACTGCCCGGCGCGCACTGCCTCAGCATCTCGCACTGCAAGACCCTGACTGAGGGTCACGACCTGCGCCCCACCCGATTGAGCATAACGAATGGTGGCTCTTAGAGCATTTTGCTGCGCCTCGGTGTGGTCGGGATGCCACGGGTGAAGCATGAAAATCAGCCAGCCATGCGCCTTCAGCGCCTCATCCACACGCGCTTTGTAATTGGATTCAGCAGCGGCTTTACCCGCATAAGCTCCCATCGCCACCCGCTGCAGCGCCAGACGCTGGGGAGTCACGTTAATTCCGGACTGCGTGCCTACTCCTGCCTTGTACCCCGCCTGCTGTGTAAATTGCTGGATTCGGCTGTCCTGATCACCATAGGGGTATACGAGCGCTTGGATCGGCCAACCAAAGGCCTCCAATCGCGCTTTGCTCTCTTGAATCTCTCTGGCGAGTTGTGTATCGGTGAGTGGCAGAAGATGAGGATGGCTCAGAGTGTGGCTGGCGATTTCCCAGCCTGCATCGATCAGCTGGCGTCCTTGTGCTGCGTTGAGAAACCCTGTTGAACCCACTTGCTGGCTGATGACAGCCGATACCATCGGGACGTTTAATTCCTGGCTGATCGGCAGTAACCGGGTTATGTCCTCGATATGCCCATCATCGGCCACAAAGGTGATGAGAGTAACTGGAACGGAGGAACCACTGGGTTGAGTCAGGGGATCAGGTAGAGAAGAAGGGACAGGGGAACTACAGCCCATTAACAGGACCAAGGCTAAACCCGCGGCGGCTTGTAGAACACTTCTCATCTGTTTCAGCGTAGCGGCAGGGAGTGCGTTTCCTATGTTCGAAATTCTGTACCCCCAGTGGGGGCATGCAGCACCGGATGATCAACACGGGGAGGTTCTTCAGCGCATCTATGTGAAGCGGAACTAATACTACAGTTGCAGTTAAGAGCGTTAGCATGAGGCATGTCGGGCTCTTCCCCCTGATCGCCTGACAGATTTTATGAGGGTGAACGGAAAACGAGCTGCCAGCCGACCTCCAGTGTCATTTGAGGAGGGGCATGAGGGCGCTTCCGCTGACCTGGGGGCTCAGGATCCGGCCCTCCCTGAAGCGTCAGACGCGAGAAAACCGCTTGACCACGGCTCAACGCGTGATGAACTGCCCGCAGGCCAATCTTGAGGTAGCTCAGTGCACGCCGCCAGTGGGGATCGACGGCACGTCGATCCCCACGCTGCACCACCTCAATGCCTTCCGACACGAGCAACAAGGTTGCCACCGAGAGCACCAGAATCAGCCGCTCCAGACTGCTGGCATCTCGCAGCTTCGAATCTTCCAATCTAAACAGGCCACTTTTCTCGTCTAGGAAGCCTTCCTCAATCTGAAAGCGTTCGCCGTATTCAGCAAAGGTCTCCACGCTCGTCGGTTCGTCACTGACGACCTGCCACTGCTCTGGCCCGTCCAGCGGACGGGCCAGAGCCACGTGAACTGGGCCGAAGTGCCGCCCTGTCAAGGTGATGTTCTGAAGGCAACGAGTCTCTCGTGGCGCCAGGCGGATCTCACTGATCTTGCAGAGTCGCTGCCCATCCGGAGCAGCAAGAATCAGGCTGGACTTGATGCGAATACGGTAGTGCCAGCCGCAGATCTGCAGCCAGCTCATCAATTCCGTATCGTAAAAGCCTCGGTCCGCCAACAGGCGAACCTGATGGAGCCCGAGAAAGTCGAGGAGACTCTTGACCTCAGCGAGGACGGGAAGGAGATGGGCCGTACTGACCTGGGCACTGGAATGTTCAAGGACATGTGAGACGAGCGGTACCGCTCGTCCTCGGAAGAGCACAGAGACGCGGATCAGGCAGAATTTCTCGAAGAGCAGGCTGGTATCGAGGGCCAGAACGAGGGTATGCCCTCCCCAGTCGCGTAAAGCCCGGGTGACAAGTGGGCCGTAAATGCTGATGGGATGGATGGCTGGGTTTTCCAGCCATCTCCGAACTCGGCGTTCTGTGCTCTGAGCGAAGGTCGCATGGGAGTGAATGTGAGGAAGCCAGGCAGAGAGCGAGGCCCTTTGGGACAGCACCAAGCCAGTGACCATCCAGGCGAGGGTGCGGGCATTGCGGGTATCGTTCTAGAGGGAATGCTCGAGATGTGCGAGCACGGCTTGATACATTCGGGGGGCGTCCCCTCGGGTGCTTTTGGTCTTCACAAGCAGAAAGTGTCCCCTACCGGGGACGCTTTCTCATACTTTCTGTCAGGCGATCAGGCTCTCCCCCTCTGTCTCAACCCCATCACTGGTCGGCTGACTTGAAGGTGCTCCACCAATGGATTGCGTCCCGTTTCACCCGCAGTGAACAACGTCAGCGGGCCCTCGCGTACTTGCAAGCCCTCCTCAGCCCTGTTGAGCGCAAGAACGGCTGGCAGATCGCCGAGCAGATCGGTGAGCGCACGCCCTTCGGCGTGCAGCGCTTGTTGTCCACGGCACAGTAGGATGCGGAGGTCGTTCGTGGCGACCTCCGCGAGTACGTCCTCAAGCACCTTCAGACCCCCGAAGCGGTGCTGATCCTCGATGAAATCGGCTTTCTCAAGAAAGGCACGCAATCCGCTGGTGTTGGGCGGCAGTACAGCGGCACTGCTGGGCGAGTTGAAAACTGTCAAATTGGGGTCTTCCTCGCCTACGCCACGCCTCATGGCACGGCCCTGATCGACCGCGAGCTCTTTTTGTCCAAAAGCTGGGTGGATGATCCTGCTCGGTGTGCAGCGGCTCAGATTCCTGAGACTGTTGGGGCCGCGATCAAGCCACAACTCGCGCTTGCCATGCTTGAGCGGGCTTTTACAGGCGGCGTACACGCCGCCTGGGTCACCGGCGATACGGTGTATTCGGCGTCCAACATCCGTAGCTTCCTCGAACAGCGTCAGCAACCGTATGCCTTGGCGGTGGCGTCGAATGGTCATGTGTAGACTTGGGACCAGTCTGGTCCCAAGCAAACCCAGGGGGCTGACGTCGCCCAGCAGTTTGAGCCGGATCAGTGGCAGACCTGGAGTGCCGGTTCCGGGAGCAAAGGAGACCGCCTCTTTGAGTGGGCTTGGGTCAGTGTCACCCAGTTGATGGGTCCCGCCGTGTCGGCGGGACTCGG
>NZ_KB899789.1 GCF_000378445.1 Deinococcus aquatilis DSM 23025
CGTCGTCACTCCAGCTTGGGGTACCGCTCACCAACTCGCTTTGAGGAACACCGCGCCACACTGAACTGATCCTCCACGAAGGCCTTGCAATATCAGTTCCACTGGCGCAGCGTCTCATGACTGACCCCGATCCCGCGCTCTTGGAGCAGTTCCTGAACATCACGCTGGCTGAGGGAAAAGCGATGATAGAGCCAAAGAGCGTACTGGATGATGCTGAGCGGAAACCGGTGGCGGTAAGGCTTACGATCAGTCACAGATGCTCAGCCTATCGCGATTAACCTGCCAGAACCTCTAAAAGTATTTAGACCAGAAAAGTCTTCCTAGCTCTGCGCTTGCCACCTTGGGTGGCCTGGCAAATGCCAGAGGAAAAAGCAGCCCACGTTAGGAGAGGGATTGAAAGACGTCCAGTTGAGTTTTCTGTCCACATTTCTAAGGCACAGCGGGCTCTTGGCCAGAAGAGCTGACGATGAGGGAACTCCGCTGCTCTTGAAGAGGGTTTGAGCATTCACTCCAGAGCGTCAGTATGCCAAGCCACCACGTTTGATCACGAAGCCCACTTTGGTAAACACAATCATGACGGTTCGACCATCGGCTTTAAAATTCAGTCCCGTATTCTGAAAGATGCCCGTGGTGCTCATGCAGACTGCCTCGAGGCGGTAGTCCTTGCCCTTGACGAAGCGGGGAACGGGCGTCAGTTTGCCCAGAGGCTTGACCTGACCGGTCGGCGTCAGGGCCACGAACGTCTTCAGGATGCCCGTTTCGAAGACTTGCACCTGGACGGTGATGCAGGGCGAGGCGGCATCAATGACGGCCAACAATCCGTCAAGCTTCACTGATGCGGCACTGGAGAGCCCAGAGACCAGCAGGCTGAGAGCCAGTGCACCTGCGGCCGTCGACCTTCTCACGAAGGGTACAAGGATTGTTTTCATTTGAATCAGCCTATTGGCCTGATCCATACGGCCCTCTTACGAACGCTGAGCATTTAGGTCAGCTTCCCTAAGCTGAGCTGCAGTTTTTAGATTGTCCTTCTCTTCGCCTCCAAGCACAGTCACCGTGAACGGAAGACTCAAGTCTGCTGTTGACAAACCCTCATCAAAAAAGTTTCTGGTCAGGAACAGACGAATATCTTAGAAGCATGGCGCCAGGCTTCGAACTCACCATCCCCATCGACACAGATGACCTAGTCGCGAAATTCTTGTCTGTTTCAGAAGGAGCTCAGGGACTCCTGTTGGTCGGGATGAAGCTTGGATCACAACAGCCAGGTAAGGGAGAGCTGCTCAGGCTGCTGAATGTGTTGAGAACCGATCCTCGGACGCGGGAGATTGTCGCAAAGCTGGAAAGTGTTCCCTACACCCAACCTAAGAAATCGAAGGCTGAGCATCGGCAGAACCGCTTCCAGTTCCTCCGGAAGAGGACACCTCAGACCTAAAGAGCAATAACTGATGCACGTTGAGGTGCGCTTTTTGGCTCTTCGGAATCTCGGGTTTCGGAATGCACATATCTATTTCGATTACGCAAGATGATCCGCGAGTGAACCCAGGTCAGGACGCGGGGATCCAACGACTACTGACCTAACAAGCGTCGGCCCGAGCTAGGGAGTGGTTCTGACCGAGCGTTTGGGGTGGAAGGGAATGTAAGGCAGGATAAGAGAAGAAGAAGAAGCTTCTGACACTGCACCACCTTGTCAGTTCAAGGAATAACTTGGTATGAATACCGAACTCCCCTCGTAGCGCCACCCTCTGGCTGTGACCATTTCGCAGAATCAGAGTTTATCCCTGCGTCAGCTGGTATCCATGGTCAATTGGTCTCCCGAACAGATGTTCGTCCGTAAGCAATCCTGTCTTTGAGGTGCTCCCGCGGAGGCCGGAGCTTTGAAGACCATTGCCAGCCAAGTACACGCTCACTTGAAGCAGGAACTGGGCCAAGGCGGAGCACTCGGGAAGGCAGGGGAGGGGCATGCATGGCAGTTGTCTGCTCTTGCCGAGTGTCAAGATAATTTGGGCCATTCAGTGTGTTTATAAGGCGTCCCAAGCAGAGCGCAAAATAAGTTATTGGTGGAATAAAAACAGATGACGTACAAAATTTGCCTCACTGGCAAAAGCAGTCCTATTGATAACGACGTAAATCGGCATCATCTCTGGCCTTCACCAGCTCTGCCAAAGTTGTCACTGACAATCTGGACCCAGTGCAAAGCAGGCTCATTATTAATAACGCGCTGAACCGAGGCCATACAGCATTGACCGATTCAAATTCGTCCTCACAGGAAGGTCAGGAAGGGGCCTCGAACACTGTCTGAGTACTTCCGTACCCCATCCTTACCAGCCCGCCAAATCGTCCTTCAAGTCATCTGCCGCCAGCTGAGCGTAGCCTCGGCGGGTCGTGTCTACAGATTCATGTCCAAGGTGAGCTGCCACCCGTCCGAAATCTTTGATCTGCCGGAGAAGCCGGGTCCCCGCATATTTACGCCCTGGATGAAAGCCACGGAAGGGTACACCCACCTGGTTGAACGCCTTTCCCACGTGGTACCACGCCGTCATGACGCTGGCATAGCGGAAGACCTGGGTACTGGCGGTCGTTCGCTTACCGTCGGTATGTTCAGCACCTCCCGGCCCGTACACCCTCCGGTAGACCCGGGCCGCCCGGCTCAGACTGCTACTCATGGCCACGATGCGTCCTTTACCACTGCGGACGTGGATTCGCTTGGCACTTTCATCCAGGTCATCCCAGGCCAAAGCCAGAGCTTCACTGATTCGGAGTCCAGCATGGGCCGTGACGAACAGGAGGAACTTGGCCTGCACATCCGCATGTTCGAGGACATCGGCCAACTCATCTTCAGTGTACGGTGGCCGCTTGACAATCCCGGGCGTGTGGTCTTTGGGTACCGTGGCATCCCGGAACGGATCGGCTTCGGTGGCGCCCGCCCAGCGCAGGGCACGGTAGAAGCACGAGGCAGCGGCCACTTTCAATTGCACCCCTGTGGGCTGGCGGCCAGCCGCCAGCATATGGTTGATGTAGTTCTGCGCGTCATGCCGCCCAGGACGGAGCAGGTTCACTGCCTGAGCCGTGGCCTAGTCCAGAAACTGCCGCGCACCTAAGGCATACGCTTCGACCGTGCGGGGACTGCTCAGCACACCATTGCCCCCCTGATGGGCAAGGTAAGCGGTCGTCAAGCTGACTAGTACAGCGTCAATCGGTCAGGGTGGGATATAACCGACTCAGTTTGCGTCGTGCGTCCCCAGTGGTGAACTGCCAACAGATGCAAACGGCAC
>NZ_KB899790.1 GCF_000378445.1 Deinococcus aquatilis DSM 23025
GGGGGTGGGTAGGCATAGGAAAGGCCCACGGCGGGATGCAGTGGGCCTTGAGCAGCGACACCTAAAGTTTACCACGGGTGGGGTTTTAGTTGTGTGGGTGCGAGTTTCCTGCATACCCGAATCAGAAAGATGTTGGGGGGTAGGTCAAAGGATTAAGGGATTAAGGACAGGGGGTATACCAGGTGGCCGGGATCATTGGTCGGCGCTGTAGATGGAAGGCGGAAAGGCAGGATTTAGGGGGGTGTTGAGATTTGAAACACGTAGGGCATTAGCCCTCTCTAACCAGTGGGCTGTGAAGGGTCTGCGTCCGGCTTGAGGCGGGGCAAGTTCAGCGTCCAGGAGAGCCGAGGAAGGCGGCCACGAGTGCGGGCCTGTTGGTAGTCCTGCACGGCGGCTTGCAACTGGGCAGGGTCGGGCTTGCTACGGATACCTGTCTGTGGGTCGCGGTGCTGGCAGGCGCGGGCATCGGCTGGCTTGCTGAGATACCGCATCAGGCCAAGCGGGGTGTCTACGGCTTTCCTGTGGCTACCAGCGGGCAACAGCAGCGGAGCATTTGAGGCGGTGATGATGTGGGCGTGTAGATCGCCCTCCCTCCCACGCTCCAAAGTGGCCCAAGTCGGGGCCGTGCCGACAACAGCAGCAACAGCAGCGCGGGCGCGGGCGTTGGTGGCCGGGTCGTACAGCTCAGCAGGGGATGAAGGGCCAAGCGCCAGGACAATGTGCTGGAGTTCGTGACTGCCTGCGACCAGCAACCGGGGCAGCAGGCCACCTCCAAAGTTCAGGCGGCGGGCGGCGCGGGTGGCCCGGTCACGGGTGCTGTCTTTGAGGGCGTCGGGGATGTGAGGGCGGGGGGCAGTGTCGCTGCTTCCCACGGTCAGTCTTCCAGTAGAGCGGCGGGCGGCTGGTAAGGCTCAACCAGCGTCAAGCCGTCCGGGGTGGTGGTGACAACCAGCGTCACAGGTTCAGCCGTAAAGGTAGGCAACTTGGCCGGGTTGTTGGCGTGCGCTACCTCGTGGGGTTCGTGCGTGCCGTATGCCTCTGTGAAGGCCCGAAGCGCAGCGGCGGGGATACGGTGAGCCGTGCGTCCGGGGCCAAGCCTGAGCGCGGGCAAGTAGTCGCGCTCGATCAGGCGTAGAACCGTTCGCGGGCTACAGGCCAGCAGTTCAGCGGCTTCGTTGGTGGTGAGCAGTTCGGCGGGGAATTGGGCCGCGTCGGGCCACATCTGGGGGGGGTGCGTCATGCCCTCAGACTCTTATGTCTGTCTTGTCTACGTGGCACACCTAACCGGGATAGATCACACTGCGTAACGCGGTGTTGATGGATACCGCCTAGCTATGAAAGTGCAGCACGGCCTACACCCTGACGTTGGTGTACCGCTTGTTAAAGTCAGCATTCACAAGCACCCTGCCGTTGGTGTTGGTGGTCCAAACTGGAGTTGCCATAAGGTGTCGATCCTTCTGAAATAAAGTTGGACACTTGGCCGGGTCTGCCGTTATCGCATTCGAGCGGCCAGCAGCGCAGCGGGGTTGCGTAGGTCTTCCCACTCGCGGCGGTCTATGTCCAGTCGGGCAAGCTGCGCGGCCAGTGCTTGCAATCCTGCACGGCCTTCCACCTCTACCGTCCAAGCATTCCAGATGAGGCGGCAATACCAGCGCTGGGAGTGTGGATCATTCAGGGCATGGGCGAGGGCGTCGGCCAGCATCCCGACCAGCTCGCCGCGCTTCGATGCGTGAGCCTCTCCGAGTAGGGGTAGGGCATACGTCACGTCCTGCACGGTCTGGGGGGCCGTGCAACAGTCACTAAGTAACGGGCTTTCAGTTTGTCCGGGATTAACGGCCCACGTCTTTAGCCTTAAATACCAGTCAACTTCTGTTGGGGTAGATGACTGTTGCAACGCCTTCCAAGCGGTGTGTCCTGCGCGGCGGTCTGCGTCCAGGTCGCGCCACTGGTGAGCAAGATCGGCATACCTGAGGCGCGGGCGTATGCCTTCCTTGAGAGCCACGGCGTATACCGTGCCGTCTGCACGAGTGGCCTTGCCTGAGGTCGTGTAATGCTTGCGGGCGTCCAGCAGGCCCGCTGCTTTGAGTACCTGTGTCCACCTCCACACCGTGACGCGGTGGCAACCGAGGGCGGCGGCCAACAGTTCTTGAGACTGGTGCAGCGTGACTTCCGAGGGCATGACTTTGTAGGCGCGGGCGTGGGCTGTGTCCACTGCCAACCGGTGCAGCAGCTCCAGCAGTTGCCGGGGGCCGCGCTCCAGTTGGGCAAGGTCGTGCAGCAACTCCAGCGGGATCACGGGCAACGGGGCGGGGCGCTGCCATACGCGGGGTGTGGGTAAGTCTGTCGGGCGCTGGGTGGGCGCTGTAGGGGCCAGCAGTGCGGCGGGCGGCTTAGGTGCGGAGTGCGGCGCGGGGTGCGGCTGGGCAAGTACAGCAGCGCGGGCGCGGGCAATAGCTTCGGTGAATGAATGGGAATGCAAATCTAAACCCCTTTGCACCCAAGCCCAGAGGGGTTAACCTGTGGGCCTGAGTGCATTGTTGTGATTGCGCTTAGTTGGTTTAGAACGTCGCCTTCTCTTTGTGGGGAATCGGGCGGCGTTCGTCTTTTTGCCTCTAGGCGCTTGGTTGCCAAAGTATCAGGTTGAAAGCACACCCTTACGCTGGAGTGCTGTCACGGTGTTGGTGGGTACTCGCTGCGCCGTGCCGTCCTTGAGGGTCAATATCCATGCTGCCGCGTCTAGATCGCGTTTGAGGGTTGCTCCAGCAGAGAGGGCGTCGACCAGATCAGTCTGAGGGGCAGACAGTTCGGCGCGGCGGAAGACCAGCAGGCTTAGCGGGGCGTCCGGTTCGGGTGTCACATGCAGGCTAGCTTCTGCTTGTAACGCGCTGTCATTCTCGCGTAACGCGCTGTTGGTAATGATTAGCCCACTGCCGTGTAACGCGCTGTCGATCTTCGTTACGTGTAACGCGCTGTCATTAGCGCGTAACGCGGTGCTAATGAGTTCACCTATCTGTGCGGCGGTTAGATCGGCCAAGCGATCATGCACCCAACCGGGGGCGCGT
>NZ_KB899791.1 GCF_000378445.1 Deinococcus aquatilis DSM 23025
GCAGTATCGGGGATCGTCACAGACTCAGATACCGCCCCTTGTCATGCCACACTGCGTTCAAGACGCCATTTCTCGCAAAGTGTCAGGTGCTGAGCATCATCCCGTTTGGGAGATCAGTGTGGTTTGGACAGGCTACGTATTGTTCTTCCCCCGCCTGTCACGGGCCAATCACGCCCCGTTTGCTACGTTAGCAGCATGACCAGTTGCTCTCCGGCTCAGTGCGTGCAGCAGCCTGTCCCGTATCCGGATGAGCAGTTGCACGCTACCTTTGATCTCCTCTGCACTGAGGTTCGCTTGTTGTCATATGACCAGGCTTTCCTGGCGTACGTCAGTCAACCTGCCCGGTCGCTCAATGAAGCGTTACGTTATGCACAGGACAGCTCGCCGCGGCTGGAAAGCCTGCCTCTGGAAGTTCTCGCTCAAGAACTTAGGGCGCTTCTTCCTATTCTCCAATGCTGTCCCCAGTGACCATCGAATGAGTTCGAGTTTTCGTCTTGTCTTGCATTGATCCAGTTCAGGTTGGTGAAGGTCGTGTTGCCTTAGCTGAGCCCGGGCCACTCTCTCGCGATCCTTGACCATGCCTGAGATGTCCCGTTTGGTTCTGTTGCCGCAGTTGGTCGCAGAGCAGACGGAGGGCAAGAGTGGCCTGAGCATCGGCTTCCCCTGCTGTAAGGGTGGATCACGTTTGGAACACTTGCTGGTGGTTCTTCTGTCTGGTGGCGGCCGAAACGCTGATGCAGATGTGATAGCGAAGATTCAAGGAGCGGGCGTATAGGCTCAGAACTTCCTGAGCTCGCTTTTGCCATCAGAACCCCTTTTGATTGCGTTCCTGACGTCGGAAAGACAGTGGCACGGCAGTGTTAGGCTGTTCGGGTTTGTCGTTTTGGCTTGGCTGAGCTGCTTGCAGATCGGGGTCTAGAGGTCACAGCATAAGCCCGTCAAGACGCTCAAGTATGGCCGGAAGGCGATCAGCCTTCCGGCGTACGGAGCGCAATACCTCATTGATGCCCTTCGCTGGTGTTACGAGATGCTCCCTGAACTTCTGCCCCTGCTGACCCAGCCTATATTCCCTCTGGAACAGAAAAAAAGTGGAGTTGTCGGCTACTGAACTTGCTCTGACACGGGCTGCCCCTGAAGTTGATGTGCCCGGCCCCATTCCACCATGGCGCGCAGGATGGGCTCCAGACTCCGCCCGTGTTCAGTGAGAGAGTATTCAACTTTAGGGGGCACCTGGGGATAAACCTCCCGGTGAACCAGCCCATCCGCCTCCAGTTCACGCAGTTGCAGGGTGAGCATGCGCTGGGTCACTCCGGTCAGTCTGCGTTGCAGTTCCGAAAACCGCTTGGGGGAACTCAGCAGATGGTAGAGCGCCACCGTTTTCCACTTGCCGCCGATCAGTTCTACTGTCGTCGTCACAGGGCACCCCTGGCCACGGCTTTTTTGCTTGGTCTTGGTCATAGGAAAAGTATATCTGCTTTACAGTATAAAAATAGGTAGTGCCTACCATATATGTGCGTACTTGTTAAATAAGAAGTGTCTGACTAGACTTTCCGAGCAAGAAGCAGAGCGAGGAAAAATCAGTTCCTTAGGCATGTTTCGAGGTGAAACATTGCTGCTTTTCTTGAGGAGACCTATGAAAGCCATGACCATTCGCGAATACGGTGACCCAGACGTCCTTAAACTCGAGGAACTTCCTCTTCCAGACCCCGCTCCCGGAGAAGTGAGGGTTCAAGTCCATGCCGTGAGCATCAATCCTGTGGATCATAAGGTTCGTCAAACTGGATTTTTCAATTACACAAACTTTCCAGTCATCCTCGGCTGGGACATTTCTGGAATGATTGACGCGTTGGGTGAGGGGGTCACGGAGTTCCAGGTTGGTGATGAGGTTTACGGGATGATTCGCTTCCCGCAGGAAGGCCGTGCCTACGCCGAGTACGTGACGGCTCCAGTCGCCGATCTCGCCCGTAAACCCAGCAACCTGAGTCATACCGAAGCGGCCGCGATGACACTCGCCGCTCTCACAGCCCATCAAGCCTTCGAGCGGATGGAGCTCCAAGTGGGGCAAACCATCTTGATTCATGCTGGGGCTGGGGGTGTCGGTCATTTTGCGGTTCAACTCGCGAAGGCGCGGGGGGCGCGGGTCATCGCCACCGCGTCGAATCATAACCGGGACTTTGTTCTGGGCCTGGGTGCCGACGAAGTGCTCGACTACCGGGCGCAGCCCTTTGAGGAGCAGGTCTCAGCTGTAGACGCGGTGCTCGATACCGTCGGCGGTGAGACGCTGTCCCGCTCCTTTGCCGTCATCAAACCGGGTGGTTGGCTGGTCAGCATCGCGGGTCAGCCATCTGCCCACCAAGCTCAGGAACGAGACGTCAACGTTGAACGCATCCTGGTCTATCCCTCACAGGCGCATCTGGACATCCTCTCTGGCCTGGCCGAAGCAGGACAACTCAAAGCCCATGTGAGTCAGACCTTCGATTTGGAGCAGGTTGCACAGGCCCACCAGGCTCAGCAGACCCAACGTACGGTTGGCAAAATTGTTCTTACGGTGGTTTGACGGGAATACCCTCCGGCCTGACGAGGTTCCTCTACCGAAGCGAATGAGGAACAGCTTTGTTCGTCGTACCCACTTGAGCCAGTCAACCTCATGACAAGAGCGATTTGATATTGCAAGGCCTTCGTGGAGGATCAGTTCAGTGTGGCGCGGTGTTCCTCAAAGCGAGTTGGTGAGCGGTACCCCAAGCTGGAGTGACGAC
>NZ_KB899793.1 GCF_000378445.1 Deinococcus aquatilis DSM 23025
CTGAGAGTCAATCCCACGATTCGTGCAAAGTACGATCGACTCGTCGCGCAAGGAAAGCCGAAAAAAGTGGTGCTGACCGCGTGTATGCGGTCATTGCTGGTCATGATCAATGCCATGTGTCGAACTCACGCGCCGTGGTGTCCGCCAGCGCTGGCGGCGTAGTGTGCCGCCGGTGACTGGTGGGCACCACAAGCCCCCTTGACCGCGTTACGGTTGCTATCTAGGATTTCACGTTCCTGACGCAAGATTTCGTTTTCTTTCCGCAGGCGTTTGAGCTCCTCTTGCTCGGGTGTTAACAGCTGACGGCCCTGACCAGGGAAGGCCAAGTTTCCGTTGTGCTGGTCGGCTTTAATCCACTTTCTCAAGGCTGAAAGTCCAATGCCAAGGTCGCGGGCGGTGCCCGCGATATTTTCGGTGGACTGCGCGAGTTGGACAGCGTCTCGCTTGAACTCGGCGGTGTACGTTTTGCGCTGGGTCATGGAGTGCCTCCTATGATCGGGGCTTAACTCCATGTGTGCAAAAGCGACTTACCCTCACCTTGCCACCTGAGGTGATGGAACAGGAGTGCTTTATTCCAAATGCGCAGCTAGAACTTATGGAATTGTATTTGGATTTTATGCCGTCGTGGGGGTTGAATCACGATTTTCTGCGCCTCTCGTCAGATTACTTCAGGCGGATTTACAAATTTCAATCGGAAACTGATTTCGAACGAGAGAAGACGGATCAAATGTTGTTGAGGATTGAGGAAGTGTTGGTGTCAGAGGAGAGGAAATGACACTAGAGCTCGACGCCTGAGACTTGAATATGATCAGCACAGTTTCCGTACTAATCTCCGTTAGTTCTAAATTCTCAACTCCGGCCCCCTCCTGCTTTTACATCGGAGCGTACTCAGCTACGCAGAACGTTCATCCCATCCGTGGATCTAGATTTCTTTCCCACTGTTTTCCCCCTATTCCCCTTCAGCGCTTCTCGGAGGCCCCTTCTTGGCCTTCCTGTGAGGTCGGGTTTCAGAGGCCAGCGGTTCTGATTAACCTGTAAAGCGCTTACACCCTTCTTCGTAACCCTCAGCCGTCAGGCAAAGCATTTTACTGAAGGAATAACAATACGATAGGGGTAATCCTCTTCCCCTCCCAAGCTCGCCTTTCAGCCTACGCCCAAGCAACAACATCTGCTCAATGTGTTTCACTTGGCTTGTCCGTAGAAAGCACGGATGGCGTGCAACCTCGCATTGACCGTCGTCAAGACACACGATGGGGTAAGCAAGGAAACAGTTCTAGAGAAATCCGTTCCTAAAGGCGAGCGTGCCCGTTCTGCGGAACTTGCTGCCGCCATCTCCAAGTTGGAAGAAGCGCAGGTGAAGCAGGAAGAACTCACCAAGAAGCTCGCCTACCAGGCCACCCACGACCCCTTGACAGGTCTAGCAGGTCGCACCTTGTTTCGGGACCGGCTTGAGCAGGCCATCGCCAGCGCAACCAACCTCACAGCGCCGCTGGCCGTTCTCTTTATTGACCTGAACGGGTTCAAGCTCGTCAACGACACTTACGGACATGCCACCGGCGACCAGTTGTTGCAGGAGATGGCCCGGCGCCTGACCGGAGCCGTCTTCGGACATGACAGTGTGGCACGGTGGGGCGGTGACGAACTTGTGGTGTTGGCCACTCACCTGTACCCAGCTGGCCGAGCTCATGACGTGGCTCAAAAAATTCTCGCAGCACTCATACAGCCCTGTCAGCTCGGGGAGTTTGAAGTGAGAGTTGGCGCGGCAATTGGGGTGAGTCTTTTTCCGCAGGATGGAACTGACGCGACTACCCTGCTGCGACATGCGGACGAGGCGATGTATTTGGCCAAAAGGTGTGAAGACAATACGGTTGAGTTCTACAGAGCGGTGGGGAACGCCAACTGATCGGAATGCAGGCAGGTGTTATCGGTGGATTCAAGCGGTCATCGCAACAGCAGCGTCAATCCCGTGTAGTGCATGTTCAAAGGCCTCATTGGGTGTCTGCCAACCCAAGACTTTGCGGGGTCTGGCATTGAGCGTCTTCGCTACAGCCGCTAGGTCATCGGCGCTGTGGAGGCTCAGATCTGTGCCTTTCGGAAAGTATTGGCGCAAGAGTCCATTGGTATTTTCGTTGGTGCCTCTCTGCCATGGGCTTCTCGGCTCGCAGAAGTAGATGCCCACCCCCGTGTCCAGGTGCAGTTGTTCATGCTGACTCATCTCTGCCCCCTGATC
>NZ_KB899794.1 GCF_000378445.1 Deinococcus aquatilis DSM 23025
GAGGATGGCCCATTGCTCGTCCGTCAACCGCATTCATTCAGGATGCCAGTCGTCCTCGCCTCGCTACCGTAACCAATTTCCGGATGATCTCTAGTGCCCAAACCTGGGAGTAGGGACGGCTTCCGCGCAGGCTCCTACAGCATTCGAAGCCCAATGAGCGGTACAACTTGGCCCAGAATGGGACAGAGCAGTTCAAACGCCCTAAATATTTTCCTGAGGACATTCAGCCTCAGCAATGCCGGGCATGGGGTCTACAGTCTTTCGCGTCAGTTGGCAGAGCAGCGAGAACGTGAAGCCATACCTGTAGAGGGCATGAACTGGAATAAAGACTGACCTCACGCGCCTGCGGAGCCAGTCTTGGATGATGGCCCCATGTGCGCCCATACCCCTGTGCAAGTGGTCGATTTCCTTGAAGAGCATCTGGAGCAGCGCTACCCAGGCCTGTACAAAGTGGCGGCGCGGCCTGCCAGTGGCCCCAATCTGGGCGTGACCGAGTACTGCGTGGCGACGGTCGCGGACGGTGGCGCACGGGGCGCTGTATTTCAGTACAACAACCTCATGGCTCACGACCACGGCATCGAGGCGGCAGCTCAAGATCTGTGTGCCGCCGTTGACCGCGTCATTGCTCAGGGGTTGCCTGAACAGCGTCTGGGGGAATACATCGGCTACGACGCCTCCTGAACTCAAACACTTCACCCTGACTCTGCATCCGTTGGATGTGGAGTTTTTCTGTCTTATACGGTGCTAAAGATCACCGAATTGCAGACCACCCATAGCGTCCACCTCTGTATTACACGTACTCACTTGTTGGAAAGGTGCAAGCAGTGGGCGCGTGTGATGGAGTGCCGAGAGTGCAGACCGTAGCGTGCAGGACTGCATGAATGAAGCGGACCTGAATCTGTCCGGACGCGTGCGGGTTCAGTTGTTCGGCAGTTCAGGCAAGTTCCTGATCTTGATGACATCCCTGCTTCTGCTCTGGCGGGTGAGCGAGCACATCTCCTCCAGTAGTGTTGAAATCCTGCCGTGTGTTCAACTCTCAAGACTGCTTTAGGGCATTCGCATCGTCTGATGAGGCCGAAAGAGGACAGTCGAAGCCTCAAAGAAAGTCAGATTTTACGGGAGGAGACAGATGACGCGTCATGATGCAGAGGAGCAGCGCACAGACACCAGTCAACCTCAGGCGGTGCCAGAAGAACACGGCCAACCCGAGCCAACAGACCATCAGGATCAGACGCGCCCCAATCCCAGCACGGGGACAGGCACGCATGGTCGGCCTTCAGACGATTCAGACCCCGGCCACAGCTGAGGAACAAACGACTCTGGAGAATGTCCTCTCTCATGTCAGCTTTTTGAGACGGCATCAGGCGCAATCTGGCTCAATCATGCTTAAGACAGAGAAGCCGACCTCAGTGCCCCCCTTACCCAAACCAGACACCAGCGGCGGGAAAGGCGGGTAGGCCAACAGAAGAAACGCCCTGCATCAGCTTCGGCTGTGGCGGGGCTTCTTTGTCGAGCATTGCTGCTTTATTGCCAGTCCAAGGGAATTGCTGGTCACTGATAGACCAGAGTAGACCAAGGCCGATAAACAAAGACAGCAAGATTCAAAAGAGCAGGTTGAATCTCTCCAATGACTCTACAATGTGAGGTCTTCTTATATTGTAGCGAGTAAGTTTGATAAGAACCGTAAAAATAGCGGTGAAAGTTGAGGTATTGATAAGAGTCTCGCACACCACCAGACCCAGTGCCCGGCCTTCCCCTCCCACCAAAAATAGGGAGGGACTTTTCAGGACTGGCTTCGCCCAGATCAGCTCACTGCAACCTGCTGATGCAGGGCAGCACTTCAGAGATTTGCGAGGGTGAGTGCAGCACCACGTATCACGTCACGGTGGCCCATGGCGATACGGCCCTTTCCCTGAACCTGTTGAAAGAGATCAAGGAGTGAGGCTAGTACAGCGTTCAATTAATACGAATGGTTTCATAGTGGTGTCCAAGGGTTCGTCGCGCGGCCTGAGTTGAGAACTGCCAGTTGAGCGTGATGG
>NZ_KB899795.1 GCF_000378445.1 Deinococcus aquatilis DSM 23025
CGGCTTCTTCTTTGAACTCGGCGGTGTAGTGGTTTTTACTGGCGGTCATGTCAGTCTCCATTGTCGGTCAGACTGAACTCCTCCTCCACAAAACCGGTTCTTGCACCCTTTTGGTGCACGTTCACCTGCGCGTGGTGTTCTGATGGATCATGACACTCCCTGCTGCTCTGTCTACGCTGTTGTTCCCAGGTGGCATCCTGGACGCTATCGACGTTCAGCCCAGCCTTGATCTCCAAGCCATCGTCGTCACCGCCACGTCAGTGGCACCACAGGTGGCCTGCCCTTCTTGCCAAACGCTCACTTCCAGTCTTCATAGCCATTACCGACGCACCTTGGAAGACCTCCCGTGTCTTGGCCTAGTCGTGCATCTCCAGCTCTCGGTTCGCCGATTCCGCTGTCGCAACGAGGCGTGTCCTAGACGCATTTTCTGCGAGCGAATCGAAGGAGTGGCTGCACGTTCAGCTCGTATGACCCAACGACTGACCCGTGCGGTGCAGGACACAGCACTTGAGATTGGAGCCAGCTCAGGACAGCGGATCGGCCGGGTCTGGGGAGTTCAGCGATCACGAACGACCTCTCTCCGGGTCATGCGACGCATGACCCCATTTCAGCCGCCGACAACCATTAAGCGCATTGGGGTCGACGACTTCGCTTTCAAGCGAGGGGCATGCTATGGCACGCTGATCATTGACTTGGAAACTGGAAAGCCTATCGAAGTTCTGCGTGACCGAACAGCGACCACGCTGGCCGCGTGGCTCCAGCAACATCCCGATATCGAACTGGTGACCCGGGATCGCTCCATGGAATACGCACGTGGGTTAAGTGAAGGTGCGCCACAAGCGCAACAGGTTCTTGACCGTTGGCACCTCATCAAGAACCTCCGGGAGGCACTCGAGCGCCAAGTGCAAGGGCATCAGGACGACGTGCATCTTGCATTTGCTGGGCAGGGGGAGCACGTCGTGCTCCCCCTGCGTTCAACAGCAGCCGAGCAATCCAGCCAGGAGGCGTTCGAACGAAAATGTGCCCTGTATGCGGATCTCTATGCCCAATATCAGCAGGGGAAAAGTATCGGCGCCATCGTCCGGGCTGCTGATGTTCACCGCGCGACCGTCCATAAAGCGATTCGTTGTCAAGGACAGCCACTTCGGCGGAGTCATGCCCGCCCACTAGGCATTCTGACCCCGTTCCAACCTGTTCTCCAAGCCGCCTGGGACGCAGGTTGTCGCAATGCCAGTCAACTGTTCCGTGACCTTGTTCAGGCGGGGTACGCAGGATCCAAACGCCGCGTCATCCTGTGGGCCCAGGAACGGCGAGAGGTTCCTGCGCCGACCACGCCCGGCCGGTTCCGCGATTCGGCCATGCGGAACCGAAACGTCGCGTCTGCTCCCTCGCAGCCGATGCCGATGATGACGGTCAAAACAGCGTCTTGGCTCCTCTTTTCACTTCCAGCTGAGCTAGAGGAGGATCAGTCCCGGCTGGTGGAGCGGTTGCTGACCTGTGAACCGCTTCGAAACGCTCAGGAGTTGGTTCATGCCTTCCGTACGATGGTACGTAACCGTCAGGGTGAGACGTTCAGTTCGTGGGTGGAGCGTGTTCAGTCGAGCGGGTTGAAGAATCTGGTGAGCTTTGCCAAAGGTCTCGAGCGCGAAGGGTCAGCGCTGCTTGCAGCGCTGACCCTTCCCTACAGCAATGGTCCGACGGAAGGGGCCGTAAATCGCCTGAAGACCATCAAGCGGCAAATGTATGGACGCGCCAACTTCGATCTGTTGCGAATCCGCGTGCTCTCAGGATGACCACGTGCACCAAAAGGGTGCAAGAACCACAAAACCTTAGCAAGATCAACCCTTCATACCGAGTTGGTGGTCGCTGCACTGGACATGGCACAGCAAAGTCGGCGTCCTGGACAAGGTTTACTCCATCA
>NZ_KB899796.1 GCF_000378445.1 Deinococcus aquatilis DSM 23025
CAGCTCTCGGAGTCGTTGTGCAACAGCATTCACCAGTACCTTTCTGCGCCGCTTCGGACAAAACACGAAGTGGTATCGCAGCAGCGACACAGAGGTGTTTTTGTGAACGTAAGGCGTCGGCACATCCACAGTGTAGCCCAGTTGGAAGGTGGCGTAGGGCTTTCGATTCAGCCTTCAGCATCAGCACCCCGCCCTTCGGGCGGCTAGGCTATCCATCCCAAGGATAAATCCCTGGGCTTTCCGCCCAGACCCTTTTCAGTAAAGCTTCGAGATGTTGACATACCACTTTAGAAGCTCTGCTTAAGCCCGGTTTCCGTTGGGCGATATGGAGACCTCTTGGATGCGCACCAAATTTCCTGCCGGATCCCGGAAGGCACAATCCCGCACCCCATACGGCTGGAGGGTTGGTTCCTGAACCACTTCCGCGTTGCTGGCCTGTATCCGGTTAAAGGTGCCGTCCAAGTCGTTGGTGGCGAGGATAATGGTGGCATAACTGCCTTTGGCCATCAGCTCGGCGATAGTACGGCGCTCATCGTCGGTCAGTCCAGGGGTGGCCTCAGGCGGAAAGAGCACGATAGAAGGACTGGGCTGACCTGCGGGGCCCACTGTGATCCAGTGCAGGCCGTTGTATCCGACATCGTTATGCACGGTAAAGCCAAGGGTGTCCCGGTAGAAAACCAACGAGGCGGTGGGGTCGGTGTGCGGCAAGAACGTCTGGTGAAGAGTAAGGGTCATGGCACTTACTCTAGGCGCGGCGGGTCTCTGGCGCTTCTCGATTCCTGACCGGTTTCGTGACCTGTTTGGCCACGCAGGGCGGCAGGCCCACCGTCTGGTTTGCGGCGTGCTGCCGGTAAGCGCTGGGCGGCATCCCCACCAACTCAGTAAAGCGGGTGCTGAAGGTACCCAGGGACGAGCAACCGACTTCGAAGCAGACGTCCGTGACACTGAGATCGCCCCGGCGCAGGAGTGCCATGGCCCGCTCGATGCGCCGCGTCATCAGGTAACTGTAGGGCGACTCCCCGTAGGTCAGCCGGAATTGGCGGCTCAGGTGCCCGGCGGACATGTTCACGCTGTAGGCCAGCGCCTCGACGTCCAGCGGCTGAGCGAAGTCCCGGTCGATCCGGTCACGCACCCGCCGTAGCCGCGCCAATTCGCGCAGGTGTGGAGAGACGGTAAGGGGCAGGGTCATGCCGATCAGTGTCGTCCTTCCAGAAATGTGGATCAAGGCCGGGCGCTCCCTCACCGCCCACTCCTCCTTTTGGAGGTCACCACCTGCTGATCAAGTCGCTCGGCGGAAGAGCAGGAACGGCCAGATTCCAGTTCGGTCGTGGAGCTGAAATTCGTGTCTACGCCGACCCTGTGGCCTCTCGTAGGACGACGACCAGTTTATTCGGTTGTGTTGCCTTCATGCGGGGGCTGGAGGTAGGGTGGCCATCCCTGCCCTCCAGCGGCCTCGGGATTAATGAAGGCAACACAACCCTGTTGACACTTTGTGGCGATGGGTCTTCTTCCCTCTGATACTTTGTGGGGTTTAGCTGAAAAATTTCGTGTGGCACGGTATTGATGGGCTGCCCATGATAATCATTCATGTCTTTTTTATGCTTTAAAAACAATGATCAACAACAAGGACTATATCCATTCCTAGTGGAGCGTTTTGCAATTGAGTAGAGTTATTTATGCCTCGCCCTCTGCTGTACAAAGTGGAATTGAGCCCTGAGCAGGAACAGACGCTCAA
>NZ_KB899798.1 GCF_000378445.1 Deinococcus aquatilis DSM 23025
AGCGCGTCAGATGGGTCAGCGTGGCAGGGGACGCGTTCTGTTTTGACGGATCAGACGGGAGATTTCAACCCCTCAACAAAGTGTCGGGTACTGAGAGCTAGGCCAATTTGAGAGGGGAATCATCAAAGCTGTGGACGTAAAAGCCAAAAAACTTGGCATTATTACAAATTTAGGCATAGAATATGATAGGAGTAGGGACAATTAAATCTAAATTTAAGGGTGATATTTGATGAATCAAGACAACGAAATAGTAGTTAAAGCAGTACAGGCAGCCGAGTTAGCTATAGACCTTGCCAAGTTGATGGTCGGGGGAAATTTAATCCTAAAATCGGCAGCAGCCTACACCTATAGTTACAGCCACACCATTGATCTTGGGCAAGGGCGCACTCGCACTGTGCATCTGGCCTTCGCCCTCAATCAGGTCAGCGGGCAGCTCGAATTGACCAGTCAGAGCTTTTCAGACAGCGACGGCTAACGGCGAAAAAGCCTAGACGCTTGGGCCTAGGCTTCTGACAGATAAAAGAACCTATTTCAGAGAAGCAAATGGGCTAGCTCTGCGGTGAACATCCTGTATGTCATTGGTGTTCATGACGGCGTATCTGTTCGTCATGGCGAGCGTGGTATGGCCCATGATCCTTTGTAGGGTGAAAACATCGCCCCCGTTCCGCAGATAGTTCACTGCAAAGCCCCGCCTAAAGGCGTGAGGGCTATACCGCTTGACCTCAGCGCGTTTGCAGAGGCGTTCCAGCAGCTTATAGAGACTGATATTGGAGTAGGGGCTGAATTCATCGGCCAAGAAAAGATTGGGTAAGGCGGCGTCAGGGCGTTCGTCTCGCAGATATTTGTGGATCAGTTTGAGTGTGGCCCGTGATAAGGGAACGATTCGATCTTTACCGCCTTTAGCATCCCTGACCATCAGGCACTGGGTAGGGAGTACGTCACGAGTTTCTAACCCCCACACTTCAGACACCCTCAATCCCGTGTCATAGAACACCGCCAAGAGTGCCTGATGTTTTGCAGGGGTCGCGCCATTCTGGGCGGCCAAGAGCAGGCGTTTCATGTCTTGGGGACTGACGGCGCTGTGCATGACTTGCTTCAGCTTCGGCAGCGGCACGCGCAACATGAGGTTGGACTCAAAATAGCCTTCTGTGGTGGCCCAACGGAAGAAGGAGCGCAGAATTCTCAGGCGGGAGTGAGCGCCAGCAGGGGAGAGGGCATTCATCGACTGAGCCGCGAAAGCCCGAAGAGTGACGGTGGTGAGTTCCTGAGCGTGCTCAATGCCCTGTGCTTCTGCAAACTCGCAGAATTGCCGTAAAGCGGTACGGTAGGCCCGCATGGTGTTAGGGGCGTGACCGCGACTGAGGCAGTCAAATTCGTACTCTTGCTTGATCGTATCTAAGCGCATCTGCATGTAGCTCCTGCACCGAAAACCCTATAGACAATTTCACAATTTATGTGGATTTTGTGAGTTGCAGTGACTGAGATCAAATTGCCCCTCAAAAATGACCTGTGGTATTGAGGGCAGTAAATCACTTAAAGGGAGAGGGAAAAAGCACGTCTGACACACACTTTTGGGCAACTTCTAGACTGGACTTTAAATCAGGCATTTGATTTTTGGCCGCGCCTCCGCTAGATTGGCGTGCGCTGGAACGGTGTCCGAGTGGTTGAAGGAGCACGCCTGGAAAGTGTGTAACGG
>NZ_KB899799.1 GCF_000378445.1 Deinococcus aquatilis DSM 23025
TGGGTGTTGCGGGTCATTTTGATTGCCGCGTTGACCTGAACTGCAGCAAATAACAAGGCTCCACCCGCCTTAATGATGTTGAGTCTCTGGTTGGCTGCCCCGACTTGGAATTTGTATTGACGGTAAGGTTTCCAGACCCAAGTGTTGAAGGCGTAGTAGGCCGCGCCCAGGTGGAACACGAACTTGGCCTTTTCCAATACGGTGGCTTGAGCAGGCTGAAGAGGACCAGTCACGAGCAATGCGCCCGTGAACAGCAGAAGTTTGCGGGAAACAGACATGGTCCGAGTCTGCGGGTGAGCAGCTTTGCCCACGTGAGGTGCAGATGCAGATGGCTTACGGAACCTGTCTCAACCACGCTCAGCGAGCCAGGCACAGTTAATACAGCGAAACTTAAAATGCAAGCGCGACGGTGAGTCAATCAACGTTTGCCACAGAGTTTGACAAGAGAGGTTGAGGCCCACCAACTTTTCCGTTCTGTATTTTTTGACACAATTAGTATGCCTTCGGGCAAGAGATACATCATTCTCTGGAGGTCAACTCATGAAATCTGAAACCAAGACTGTTCTTCTGGCGCTGTCTCTGTTACTGGCCCCCGGCATTGCGCAGGCCCAGGACACCACCGATGCCACCAATACCACCACGGCCAACCAGAACAATGACAACAACGACTTTGACTGGGGTTGGCTGGGCTTATTGGGCTTGGCAGGTTTGGCTGGACTGCGCCGTCAGCCGGAGCGGGTGGTCACTACTCCTTATACCGGCACGACCAACCGACCTTAACCTCATCCGCTTCTTCAGGCCCGCTCCTGCGAGCGAGCCTGATTTTTCCCTGCTGTAGTGTGGCGGTTCTGGCAACTTAATCGCAATAGGCTGATTCTCTGTGACTGACCGCAAGCCCTACCGACACCGTTTTTCACTGAGCATCATCCGGCACGCCCTTTGGCTTTATCACCGCTTCCCTTTGAGCGAGCGCGATGTTCAGGAATTGCTGCACCAGCGCGGCCCAACAGGTCAGTTACGAGACCCTGCGCCAGTGGAACATCCCTTTCGCCCCACTCCTCACCGAGGGGCTGCGCCACCGGAAACCGCGGCGGGGTTCCCGTTGGTTCCTGGATGAGGTGTGTCGATATGGCGGGCAAAAAATACTGGCTGTGGCGGGCCGCCCTAGAATCCGGTGCAGTGCTCGACATCCTCTTGCAACCTCACCGGAACGCTGATGCAGCCAAGACCTTCTTTGAGCGTCTGTTGACCAACGATGACGTCCCAGACGTCATTCACACGGACAAGCTCTGGAGCTATGGAGCAGCTCTTCGAGCGCTTCCTGTGCTCCACGGCGTGGAGCACATCCAGGTCATTTCCGCTGCGCGCTGCAATCACCTGATTGAACAGTCTCACCGGCCCACCCGGGATCAGGAACGAAGTCAGCGAGGCTTCAAGAAACCCCGAAGGGCACGAGAATTTCTGGCTCTGCACGCCCGCGTTTCGAACCTTCACCAGCGCACTCGAACGACCGTCCCCGCTCGCAATCGAAGAACGCATCAGTCGAAGGCCCACCTGACCTGGCAACGCGCCGTGGATGCGGCGGTCTGAAG
>NZ_KB899800.1 GCF_000378445.1 Deinococcus aquatilis DSM 23025
GGTCTGGATCAGGACCGCGGATTTGTTCTGCGTGCTCTCCCAGTTGCCCGAGTACGTTCCACCCTTCGTAATCACAATCGGACCGCTGTACTGGATTTCTCCAGGGGCCAGGGGCGTGACTGTGCAACCCAACAATGGCGTCACCCAATCGGCATGATCGTAGCTGATGCCGTTGCCCGCATCGGTTACGATCAATTGAAGCTGCTGCTTGCCTACCACGCTAACGCTGACAACTTTGGTGGCGCTCGCCCCGGTCATGGTGCCACTGTCGAACAGTGTCACGCCATCAGCAATCACCTTGAAGATGACGCTGCCCTTATCTCCCACTTCGTCGTCTACACCCACCTGAGCGGTAAAGGTGCTGCATTTGCCGCCCAACGCGAAGGTCATACTAGAACCCGCGTGCACCCCAAAGCCCTGGGCATAGGTCTGTCCAGCCAGGGTCAGGGCGCGTCCGTCGCTTGCCAGCTTGTCGCCGTTGCTGCGGTCTTTCTCGATTGGCCCCCAGCCGTTGCTTGCCGCCGTCCAGGTCTCATTGCTCAGCGCGTTATCACCCGTCCTGAGGGACAGGGGCAGAGGCGACGTGCCAGCCGCGCTCGTCCAGGAGTAATCCTGACCGTCGTACACGAAGTCTGCGGGCGCGGCGGGCACGTCGGCCACCGGGGACGCAACAGGGGTAGGCGCAGTGGCTGTCGTCGTGCCCGAGTTGCAGGCCGACAGACCGAGTGTCAGCAGCATCAGACCAGCAGGCAGGGAGGAGCGGAGGGCGCGGGGCAGGCTCAAAGCGGTGGGTAGTGACATTCGGTCTCCTAAGGGAAAGGCAATACAAGAGAGGCGGCAACGGCGTGCAGACAGCACCGTCGAGTGGAGGCAGTTCAAAACGATTTCGGGTAGCGCGGAGGTAAGACTCATCGGCCTCACTACGCCAAGGAGTTGCGGTGAACAGGATTTCTTTAACAGCTCATCTGTTCCCCTAAGACCGACTGATCTCAAGGACAGGGTTACGTTAACGGTCGTTAATCATGTCAAGCTGTTAAAAATCTCTAAACGTTTCCAACAAAACTGCGCCTCTCATGAGGAACGGCTTTAAATTAATAATCAATATTCCGCACTCTTGTCATAATCTGACAAAGATTTTTTGTGTCTGCGTGGGCCTTCAATGACTCATATACCTTAAACTGGTTCAGGTAAGGCACAGATCTGTGAACAACTTGACATTCTATCAATCTTCATCTTGCCGTGACATTAAGGTAAAAAAGTCATCTGATCAGAGTTAGGAAGCTATTGACCGCCAGAAATTGAGAAACAAACGGGCAAACTCGACTGAGCTCAAAGCGAGGTCTTTCACCTAATACTACAGTTGCAGTTAGCGGGAGGCGAGCCAGCGTTGTTGACGTTGGCGATGACACCGTTGGGCTCGTGCCTGGTGGCGTCGTCGCCACCCCGACCACTCCCAGACCCGCAGGTTGAGCCGGTGGTGCGGTAGAACCAAGCGCAACAGACGGCGCACCTCAGGAACCGTCAATGGAATCAGCTCAGGGTCGTTAACTGACCCCCCTTTTTTTCGT
>NZ_KB899801.1 GCF_000378445.1 Deinococcus aquatilis DSM 23025
GAGTTTCGCCGTCCTGAAATCAGCGAAACCCTTTGACCCAGGCTACCAACGCCCCCAGATCGCCTCTTGACAGCGCCGTTCCAACACAGTATTTGCAATGACTCTTGTGGCCTACGCCCGCGTCTCTACGGATGACCCGACAACAGCCCTTTGGAGTTCCCAGAAGGTAGTTATTCAGGACAAGCACGGGAACCGTGCTTGTCCTGAATGTCCATCTGGCGTGTGATGAACTCTCTGTGCTGAGACAGGAGGTCACGCTCGCCAGGCCAGAACAGTTCAGGTAAGGATCCCAGCGGCGCCCAGAGTAGGGTGTGTTTGCTTTCCGTCGGCTGGCTCTGATTTTCTTCAGTGACGAAGAGGAACCACGTACAGCAGATCCAGATGCCTTTGCCGGATCCGTAGCGCTCTTCGATCATCAGGGGCTCTGCCTGAAGGAGGTGGATGCGTTGCAAACCAGTTTCCTCTCTGATTTCGCGCACGGCGGCCTGCAAAACGCTTTCACCTGGTTCGACCCCACCTTTGGGCAGCGTGATCACGTCAGCGTCTGATTCATGCTCAATCGTGAGCGCCACCCAGAGTTGGTCGCCCTCTCGACGAACGACGATGCCGCCCGCAGCTTGACGGACAGGAACTTCGGTGATGCGCGTGTACCAGGTTAAGTCAATCATTGGAGCTCATCTAAGCATGCGTCGCTGCAATCACGGTTCCGGTTCTCCGATAAGAGAGTACGCATTCGGAGGCGTAAGAGACTCACACATATTTACCCAGGTAAAACCCCACAATGCTCTCTGACCTAAGGGGATTTAGAGCAGACAAAATGACGAGCATCCATCTGGGCGGGCATTAAAGTCACGGGCCGTCACAAAACGAAAGGAGGTAGTTAAGCTGAGAGATATGCATCCCAGCCAACAGCCCCTCATGGTCGAGCCCTATCAACCCTTATGGGTTTCGCGGTACGAGGATGAGGCAGCCCTACTGTGCGATCTGCCCTCCGAGGTTGTCCAAGAGGTACAGCACTTTGGCAGCACCAGTGTGCCTGGCATGTCGGCAAAGCCCACAGTCGATATTTTGCTAGGCACGACGCTGTGGCCTTGGCCTGAATCGCTGGATACTGCTCTGGAGCAACTCGGCTACATCTTCTACAAAGCACCAAACGAGCGATGGCGAGTGTATTTGAAGCCTTGGCTGACTATGCCCCGGGGCTATCACCTGCACGTCGTGGAACATGACAGCGATCACTGGCGAGATCATCTGCTGTTTCGTGACTACCTGAGGACTCACTCTGCAGACGCGGAGCGGTACGCCTCCTTGAAGCAGAATCTCGCTGGGCGTTTGGGGGGACAGCGAGGGACATACCAGTACGAGAAGGGTGAATTGGTTCGAGAATTAATGCGATGCGCAAAGGCTCAGTCTTCTCAAGTGTGAGCGAACGCAGGAAAGCTTTTTTCCAGCAGCTCAAG
>NZ_KB899802.1 GCF_000378445.1 Deinococcus aquatilis DSM 23025
GGTAGGAAGCGGCAATAAAGTGAGATCGGGACGGCCCATAGGTACCGCCCTCTGTCATGTTTCGCCGTTCAAGTCAACCCCTATTCGCGGTTATTCTGACACTTCCTACAAAATGAATTTTGGCCTGTTCGAACGGAAAGTGAATTGACCTGCTGTGCAAGAGAGATCGCTCGTTTGCTGTGCTGACCTCATGAGATCAGATACACCTGATTAGGTGCGCCGATCTTCTCACGCATTTTTGACTTCACGGAGACCTAACATGCTGGTATGGTTGACCAACGGCCAAGTATGCAAAGTTCTGCCACAACCTATCAACGCGCTGGGTTTACCCTGATTGAGGTTCTGGTTGTCATGGCGATTCTGGGCATTCTTCTGACATTGGTGGCCTTAAATGTTAAAGGTCTCAATAATGATGCAGAAGCTGCTGGCAGCATCATTTCCGGCGCTTTCGTACAGGCCCGTACTCAGGCACTGAGTACGACCAGTGCCGTGCGGGTCACGTTGACTGGCCCGCGTGTGCTGACTTTTGAAACCAATGCTCGGTGCAGCGATACGACTGCCTGGACAACCCTGACCGATATCAGTACCTCCATGCCAGACGGCGTGAACATCACTGCACCGGGAGCTGCCCCACTGCCCTGGAAAGTCTGCTTCACCAGCCGGGGAGAACTGCCGACTCTGCCGCCCTCGGTCCTCAAGTTGACTGATGCCCGCGCCCGCACCCGTACGCTGACCTTCTATCTCACCGGGAGCGTGGATAACCAATGAGCAAGTTCAAGCATCTCCAGCAGGGGTTTTCCTTGGTTGAACTGCTGGTCACTCTGGCTATTCTGGGCATCATCATCGGGGTCATGCTGACAGCGATTGCCAGCAATACGCAGCTAAACACCAAAACCGAGCAGAGTGCTCAGGCAACGGTGGCTGCACAGCAGGTACTGGACGACGCCCGCACCTCCGATCCCAGCAGCATGCCCCTCAGCGGAGCTGAGCCGACCGAAACCGTGAATGTGGGTGGCCGCAATTACAAAGTGACCCTGCGGTACTGCGTTCCGACACCCAATTACTGCTCAGGAAATGCCCGTCAGATTCAAGTCACGGTGCAGTACGGCAGCAAAACCATCTTCACTGTTGAAACGGTGTTTACCAACGTCAATAGCACTGTAGACAACAACTGAGGCTTGAGATGAAAAGACAGCATACGCAGGGATTGACCCTTCTTGAACTTCTCGTCGGAATGCTGTTATTGATGATTATTTTGGGTGTGGTGCTGACCACCACTCTCAGTACGGTGGGCCTGTACCGCAAGGATCAGTCCCGGATTGGAGCCAACCGCACCTCAGCACCTGACACTTTGCGAGAAATGGCGTCTTGAACGCAGTGTGGCATGACAAGGGGCGGTATCTGAGTCTGTGACGATCCCCGATACTGCC
>NZ_KB899803.1 GCF_000378445.1 Deinococcus aquatilis DSM 23025
CCGCATCCATGAGCGTGGGGAGGCGGAAGCCCTTCAACTCATTGGGCTTTTGAAACCCAGCCAGACGCTCAATTCACAAAGTGTCGGGTACTGAGCTCATTCCCTTTGCCTATATTCAGTCCGGTATGTCATTTAATCCAGGCTTGAACCGTGTCACCCTTGCCAATTTGGCGGATCTGCCCGCTGATATGGCAGGCACGATGGCGCATGAGTGGCTGGCAACCTGGAACATTGCGCCCAAGATGCAGACCGAACTGGGCGGATTGGTGGCTGCTGCGGGCCTAGCTCCCCTGCCTGATCCGGCTTCCCCAAAGACCGGCTTTTCTGCCCAAGTTGCCGCTTCTGTCCTTCGGCCTCTGGTTCGTTTGGTCAGCCAGAAAGAAGGGCTGGGGTGGCTTAAAAACCGCTTCCGCAGAAAAATGATTCAAGCTCAGGGTCAAAAAGTTGAAGCCTTGAAAGCCTACCCTTTGGCGTTGAATGAGGCTCTGAAGCGGGGCGATACAGAGGCCGCCGCGTTTGCCGAACGCATGGGCATTGCTCTGGCGGCGGTGGTGGCAACGCTGAATCTGGCCCCACCCGAAAGCCGCGTTGCCCGCCCCGAATGGCCCGATGAGCACTGGAAACGGTGGCAAGGCGTACAACAGATCGTGCTGGGTGGCGGCGTTCTGGAGGGCGTGCTGGGGCAACATATCTATGCCGCCGCTTGCCAATGGTTGGCTCGGTGGGGGGTCACCCAGGTTCAGCTCCACCTGTTCTCACAACCGCGCTCTCTGATGCTTCACGGCGCGGCCCGGCAGTTTCAAGAGGGGCCAGTGCTGGTGCTGGATGCCGGTCACAGCGCCTTAAAACGTGCCGTTGCCGAGGTCAGCGGCGGCCAGGTGACCAAGCTAGAGCTTGCGCCCCTGCTGCCCACTCCGTATGCACTCAGCGATGGCCCTGCATTGCTGAAGTTCCTGACCGAAGCTTTGGCTCAGACGGTGCCAGCGGGTCAGCGCATCACGCAGATGGCAATCAGCCTTTCCGCTCACCTTGATCAGGATGGACAGATAGAGCGGGCCTCGGCAGACAGCAGTTTTTACGGCCTGCTGGTGGGCCTGCCGTTGGTCGATGCTTTACAGGAGAGTCTCCAAGCCCGTTTGGGATACGCCTGCTCGGTCAAAGTCCTGCACGAAGGTCAGGCCGTCGTGAACGGTCTACCCGGCATGGACGCGGCGTTGCTGCTGGGCACATCCGTGGGAGGCGCGTTTAAAGCCTAGTACGGCGTTCTGTCAGTGGTCATACGGATTCCGCTGAGGGACTGACAAAACAGATGAGAATGCCCCCGTCGGGGCATTCTTGAGCTGCGATGACACAAGAACAACGCACCGATGGGGACGCCGT
>NZ_KB899804.1 GCF_000378445.1 Deinococcus aquatilis DSM 23025
CCCTTCCCCACAAGCTTCGGCTGAACTGAAGCTTCCCATCAAGCCACAGCGCCCTGTCATGATTCCTGATCGACAGGTTTTGTGTTGGGAGTTTCATCATCATTGTCACCTTTTTCAGGGAGAACCGTGAAAATACACTCCCATGCCACAACTAGACCTCTTGCGAAAGTCAGGCGGGACGTGCACGAGTGAGGTTGCAGAGCGCGGCGATCAGCTGAACTCGGAGCGCAAATCGACGCCGCCGATGTCGGTACACGCCCTTCAATATGCGGAAGATCTTCATCCGACGGATGGCATGCAGGGTGCCCTGCCGGGCATGCGCCAGCACGCGGTTGTCGTGGCGTTGTTCGGCGGAGAGGGGCGACGCTCGCGTCGCCTTATGGGTGGTGATGGCGTGCCCGTGGCTCCGCCAGAGTCCCTGGTATCCGGCGTCCCCGATCAGCGCTGTATCGTTGGGTAATCGCACGCCAGATTGACGGAACAGCTTCAGGTCGTGAACAGCCCCAGCGCTCGTGGCGGTGCCCAACACGGCGCTGAGTCACGGTGCAGATGAGGAGCTGAAATTTCAGCGTATGCCGCTTTTTCTTGCCGCTGTACCAGCGGCGCTGCTTTTTTTGGGTCGTTCACAGGGCACTTCAGAAGCATCGACCGCCACGATGCTATAGACGAGCTGCGCTTCCTGAAACACGCGTTTCTTGGGCATCTGGAACTGCGCACTGGCGATCAGGGCCGCTTCCACGCGTTCCACCGTGCGGTGCACGGTAGTTTCATGCACGCCCCAATCGTCACCCAGATGTGCAAAAGTGCGGTACTCGCGCCAGAATTCCAGCGTCAAGAGGAGTTGTTCCGCCACGCTGAGCGCGGCTGGGCGGCCAGATTTCTTCTTCCGTTCTTCCCGTTGTGTAAGCACCGTTTCCATCTCGGCAAAGGTTTCCGGGGAGACCCCGGTGCGTCGACGAAACTGCTTGCGATTCATCTTCAGCGTGCGTGTCAGACGGTCTCGCTCCACCCTGCCAGCTTAGCCCATGACTTTCGCAAGAGGTCTACTGAATATCCAGACCCTGCGAGAAGTAGACACCGACGTCCAGCAGCGTCAGCTCCGGCTGACGCTACCCACGATCACAGTGACTAGAGATCATCCGGAAATTGGTTACGGTAGCGAGGCGAGGACGACTGGCATCCTGAATGAATGCGGTTGACGGACGAGCAATGGGCCATCCTC
>NZ_KB899805.1 GCF_000378445.1 Deinococcus aquatilis DSM 23025
AGCAGCGTGAATTTGACACTGAGTCCTTCCTGCCACCTCGTCCAGGCAGCACGGTTGTCTGCTGGTGGCAACGGTGTTGCCACCGGTAGGGATTGAAGCACCTCGGAGAGGGTCTGTTGCATCCAAGGATGCAGTACGGCATTCGTGCAACTGGTGACCCCACGGACACGAACCTGACCGCTGGCCGGATGAAACAGGGTCAGCAACTTGGCCGTCCCACCCCGGACATACTCGTGTGGGAGGCGCGTCGGTTGCCCTTGGGGTTGCCAGCCGCTCCCAGGCTGAGGAATCGCCTGATCGGGGCCCGCTTCATCCTCCACCCACACCGCCAGGCCGCTTTGTTCCCCTTCAAGATAGGCCCGCTCAATTAATTTTTTTTGGCCTCCGTATCTGGGTCGCGCACCACCACCACGCCCGTTTTCCGTTGTCGTTTGGCGCTTCCCGTTTCGCACCAGGTTCGGTCGCGCTGCCACGTCAGCCCAGCTTGGTGTAAGACCCCCAGGATGGTGAAGGTGCTCAGTCGTTCGAATCCTGGTTCACGACGCAGCACTTTCTGCAGGGTCACCAGAGACCAGGTGGCCGTGCCGTCTTGCTCCCGATCCGGGGGACGGCGTGCGGTGTCTAAGATACGGTTCCGCTGAGCGGAACCGTAGACGACTGGAGGACGCCCACCTGGACGAGTTTGGAGTGCGGTTAACCCATGCTGATTGAAGCGGGAGACCAGACGTGCGACCCCTTCACCGGATCGACGTCCACACCGCCGAGCCGCTTCGGTATACGGCACACCCGTCGAGACGGCGAGAATCGTCTTTGCCCGACCCACAACGATCGCAGCGGTGTGATGCGACCGGCTCAATCGCTCCAACAGGGTGCGTTCTTCTTCGGTCAGGGGACGCAGCGGGTCCTTCTGGACACGAGCCATCCTCATATCCTACACCCGTGGCAAGTGACCCACTAGTGGGTCACTTGCCACGGGTGTAGGCGTTCACTGGACGGCCTGCAGGG
>NZ_KB899806.1 GCF_000378445.1 Deinococcus aquatilis DSM 23025
ACGAAAAAAAGGGGGGTCAGTTAACGACCCTGAGCTGATTCCATTGACGGTTCCTGAGGTGCGCCGTCTGTTGCGCTTGGTTCTACCGCACCACCAGCTCAACCTGCGGGTCTGGGAATGGTCGGGGTGGCGACGACGCCACCAGGCACGAGCCCAACGGTGTCATCGCCAACGTCAACAACGCTGGCTCGCCTCCCACTAACTGCAACTGTAGTATTAGAAGATGCTCTGAAGACATCAGCACCTGAACCGTTTTGATCGCTCCTGCCTGAGGGTGCTGCAGGAATTGCCCCGTCAAGGTGATCACCCCAAGAGTCGATAGCATCTGCCAACTGGCCGGAAGACGCACGATGGGCGTTTTCCCTTTCGGAGCCCAAGTTTGGCGCACCACGCCCTGTACACCCAAGCCTCGTTCACCCCAATAGACCAAGGACGCGCTCGGCGCGACCTTCTTTTCGACCTCTGAGCACATGGTCTGCACCCAGCTTCATACCGCAGTCTCGTTGTGGCTCGGTCGTTGAGGTAAAGACTCCAGTGCGTAGAGTAGGGTGCGAACATGAGTTGAGACCACCCACCCAACTGAGGACCCATCACTTCACGCCGCGAGGCGTCGTCCACATCTCATTGGAAATTCAAACGCGCGAACACCCTTCTACAGGAGGGTACCCATCCATCGTCGTTGTTGAGGTATCAACCGTCCTGGTTGACCAGGCGTGAAGGTCGCCTTCTCACTGCCCTGAGCCTGAGGCACTCTTGCCAGGAGGACACGGAGTAACGTATCAGCCATCTGTTGATTGTTTGACCGACCGCCTGGATAATTTGCAGCGGAGCAAGTTGGCGTTCTTCGGGCTGGTGAGGGGGTATGTCGAGGGTTGCCAAGAGGACATCCCTCGCCTAAGAAAGCAACTTACATATACACCGTCATCCACAGAGAAGTGAAAATTTTTTGCCCAAAAAGGCTTTAGTATCGCTATGAATTGACCTCAGTCTGCCTCTAGTGGGTCACTTGCCACGGGTGTAGGCGTTCACTGGACGGCCTGCAGGGTGTTCGCTCCAGAACCTCCCAGAGGGTATCTCCGTGCATAGGC
>NZ_KB899807.1 GCF_000378445.1 Deinococcus aquatilis DSM 23025
CCTTGACCGCGTTTGGATCCCGACTGGTGTGGGGAAGGCGCCATGCCTGCGGCCGCCGAGATTGCTCGTCCGGTGTCCAAGTGGGCAAATCCCACAGTCTCGGCCACAATCGTCCCCGCCGCCACGAAGGCAAACCCTGGCACACTCAGCAGCAACTTTAGTTGCTGCGACAACGTCTCATCGGCCTCCATCAGCGCACGCATCGCGGCCTCAATCCCTCCGACTTGCCCAACCATAAGGTCTAACCGCTGCTGGGTGAGCTTTAGAACAGTCTCCGAAACACGATGGGCGTCTTGCCAGGCTTGAAGGTGGTTCTGTTCCTGAGTTCGCCGTACGAGAACGGCCTCCCGTTCTCGAGTGAGCTGTTTCAGGTCGCTCAAGGCGGTACTGGGCGGCGTCCAGCCGCTCGGATGCATCACCACCCCATACCGTGCGATCAGCTCCGCATCCATCGCGTCCGTTTTCTCCCGGCGCAGGACAGAACGGGCAAAATACTTGATCTGCGCAGGGTTCACCACACTGACGACACAACCGAGCGCTTGAAAGTGGTGTGCGCAGCGCTCCCTGTACACATGGGTGGCCTTCATCACCACGTGAAGTTCTGCAGGTTCAGCCCACTTGCGAACCCAGTCGCTCAACTGTTGAAGTCCCGCACACGTGTTGGCTATGGGGCCGCGCTGACCGAGCGAACTTCCTAGGGGATCTTGGAGCTGAACGAACAACTCTCGTTTTCCAACGTCAATGCCAAGCACCAACATGCTGCACCTCCTGAGGTGGGCGAAGCGTGTCAGGCACAGTCTTTCTCAGCACTGTTCTTGTGGTACAGGCTCTTCGGCCTCGGAGAGGGTTCAGCGTTGCAGAGAAAGAGCCCAGGTCGGCCAGATCTAAAATGCGGCCTTGAAAGGCTTGAAAAAAGCACTGGCTTGTTGACCTGGGAGAGACCTGACCATCCGAAGTGTGACGGATCTGGCCCAACACACAAAAAAGCGCTGGCCTTTTTCGCCAAGCAGCCCTGATCTTCAACTTCATCGAGCAGCACCAGGACGAGTTCCCAGTGGAACGAATGTGCCAGGTT